>CAZOLW010000050.1:0-33946 GCA_964580775.1 uncultured Chitinophagaceae bacterium
TTGGTTCGTGTCTCACGAACCAATTTATATACAACAACTTCCGGTTCGTGTCTCACGAACCGGGGCTGTTGAACCGGGGCTTTTGGATAGAAAGAAAGAACAGGGATTATTGCTGTTGAACAAATCGTTCAAACCGCTTGAGCGGCCGACCGGTTTGCATCATCTGGCGGAAGATATTGCTCAAAGGAGGTATGAAACGTTTACTTATGCTGATGGTTGCTGTTTTTATAGTGCTCTTTCAAGAGGTCAATACCAAAGTCACCATCAAAATCACGCCATACTGTATGAATATGATTGGCTTTGTTCTGCGTATTGTCCAGCTCTATTAAAAATGTTTTTCCCTGTATTCTGTAGTAATGAGGTTCTCCATACTGTAAGCCACCGGCCCATCCAAATCTAATTTCATTAAACTCTTCTGAAACAATCCTTTTCATTCTCAGTTGAGCAACTTCACCTGGCATGTTAGAGAGATAAGCAACAATTAATTTATTTAAAACAAGCTTTTGCTCATAAGTAAGGTCTTTGGCAATTATGCCCACAGTGTCAAGAGGGATGACCTTTTTGGAATTTGTAGTTACAATATCTGCAAAGGCTTCGGATTTAAATACAGCTTTCAATTTCTGTTCCTGTGTAAATGAATTTACCAGTTTAAATCCAAGTTCTTCTTCATCTTTTATTATTTTACTTCCCTTACCCTGCGCATCAAATCTTTCAGCAGGATTAGCTCCAAAAAAGAAGGGAGCAAATGCTAATTGGTTATTTACGATTGTATAGTTAAGTGTAAGGTGATGCCCGCTGAGTTTCCAGCCCCATGTTTTATCTTTAGCGGGATTGCCATAGAAGGCTACAAAATAATTTTCAGGTATACGGCCTGGATTATTGGGTTCTAACTGTTTCAATAAATACTCCAAATTCATAATGCCCTGCGCTCTTGTATAGCCATTGCTGCTCAAATAAGCAGTAAGCAAAGCATATATGTTTTGTTTTTGCATACTATCTAATTCTCTTATAGCAATTCCCTGCCTGGTAACACTGGAAGCAGGAACATAATGCCACTCATAACGGGTCATTTCATCAAAGGAAAAAACAGCTTTCACCTTTTGTACACTGTCTAAAGAATGAATAAACGTTATTGCTGTTGATGAACTGGCACTGTTGTTCTGCGATACAGCATAAAGGGGTAAGAAAACTAGTAAATAAAGCAATTTCATATACAGTATATTTTAGATGAAAGCCTCCGCATTGGTTCGTGTTTCATGAAGCAATTTTAAATAACAAGTTCCGGTTCGTGAGCCACGAACCGGGGCTTTGTAACATAACCTCTTTATTGGCGAGTGTGTACTTCGCTACGAAGCGTCATTTCAATGCCCCTTCGGCAAAGCATGGGAATGACGGAAGTAGATTCATTTATTATTCTGAAGTAGCCGGATCAATAATGGCCGACACTTCACTTACTGAATTGGCAGGAAAGCCTCCCAGCTTTGCATGCTCCAGTACCAGTTCTTTATTGGGCGCAATGTAAACGCAGTAAATTTTGTCTTCGGCTACATAACTGTGTACCCACTGAATGGATGTTCCCAGTTTGCTCAGCACTCCACAGGAAACCTGTGAAATTCCTTTTAACTGTTCTGCACTCAATTTACCGGCACCGGGGATTTCTCTTTCAATTACGTATTTGGGCATGTTGGTTGGTTTTAAAAAAAAAAGAATGTGTACTACAATTTACTGTTTTATTTCCTGATTATACAATAGCCTGCTGTTGGCAGATTCGGCAGGTTGCGGGAGATTATGCTTCTTGTCTTCGCCTTGGTTCGTGTCTCACGAACCAAGCTTAATAACCTTTCCGGTTCGTGAGACACGAACCGGGGCTTTGACGGGAATGAGCATCCTTAAGGATCGTCATTTCGAAGAAGTGGGGTCACGCCACAAGCGTGACGGACCCACGACTGAGAAATCTCCTTGTTACAAGTAGGAATGCTAAGAGTAAGATTTCTCATCCTGCCTTTCTTTTTTCAAACGACAAACATTCTTCAGGCAGAATTCGAAATGACGGTGGCGAGTGTGATTTCGCTTCGCAATGTCGTAAACGAGAATGATCGTCCTTCGTAGCGTGCCGTCCAGGTTACATCGCTCACATCAAAAACGAAAGATCATCCCTATCATGAATTTCTTTTTTCAGTACCTGCTTTTCGTTTTCGTCTGATGTAAACAACACTCCCGGCTGTTTACCGATGTACTGCAATACATCATTCTCTAACTTCAAAGCTGTTCCTTCCGGTAAGGCAACAATGGGCACACCGTAATTGAGCTTACTGAATTCTATAAGCCGCTGATCACGGGTTTCACCGTTATGTCCTTCCGGTTTTGTATTGATATAATGCGGGTTGATCTGGAAGGGCAATATGCCGAGCGCATTCAATGTCTTGGGTTCAATGATGGGCATATCATTGGTGGTGCCAATGGTAGGGCCTGTAATATTCGATCCTGCACTCCAGCCGATATAGGAGGCGCCTTTGTTTACTTTATCACGGATGAGGTCGAGCAGTTTCAGTTCATAAATATCATGCAGCAGTTTAAAGGTGTTGCCACCTCCTACCATGATCACTGTTGCTTTGTCGATGATCTGTTTTGCATTGGCGGCTGTTACTGTTTCGATTGTATAAGGTAAACCCTGCATGGCTGTTTTCACCATATTGGTATAAGCATCATAGTCATTGTCTACCGATGCAAAGGGAATAAAGGCAATGGTTTGTTCTTTTTCGCCCAGGAATGTGTTGATGATGGGCACGGCGGTTTCTAGGTATGCGCCATTCCCTGCTCTTGAACTGCTGAATACAAGAATACGGTTAGAAGACATTCTGAATTTGATTGAAATAATAATGAATGGGGTAAAGGTATTGAATGATTTGTTGGGATGATGTTCCTTAAGGATCGTCATTTCGAAGAAGTGGGGTCACGCCATTAGCATAACGGACCCACGACTGAGAAATCTCATTAATATGAGTCGGAATACTAAGTATAAGATTTCTCATCCTGCCTTTTATTTTCCAAACGATTAACATTATTCTGGCAGGATTCGAAATGACGTAAACGAGGATGATCTCCCTTTCGGAGCTTCATTTCCTTATCAATCGGAACTGTAAAAAAGAATGGATGTTGAATTACACATCAGCACTTTCAAACAACTGCAGAATCTTTGTTTGTGCATTCATCATTACCTGTCCCTCTACTTTTCCCCACAGGGTTTGCAGTAACGCTAAGGTATCTTCTGCTTCTTTTAACTGTTCAAATTCCAGGTGAATGATGACATAGTTGGGATCATCTGCCGGACGGTAAATTCTGTAATGACGAACACCTGCTTTCTTACGGTTGATGGGATCGCTTTCAAAAGCTTTTTTCCATCCTTCGAAACTGGGAACCTTGTGTTCAATTTGAAGTACTGTCATAATTGATGTATTAGTTTGAAAGATTTCAAAAACGCTGTTATGAAGTTAGGACAGAAATAAATGAATCGTTGTTGTTAATTGCTGCTATTGCTGCCGGTAACCTTCGCCTTGGTTCGTGTCTCACGAACCGGGGCTTTGTGAGAGTGATCTTCCTTATGAAGCCTCATTTCTCTGCCCTTATCTCTGTTATTTCGAAAACTTCAGCATGTTCAGCAACAGTTGCCTTCCAACCATATTGGCCCTGTTCCTGGAAGAAGCATTGATGGTATTCATGGCTGCGTTTTCACCATCACCCTCTGCCCTTTCTTTTTGCATTCCTTCTGAAAGACATGAAAAAATATCGAGTGTACTGATAATAATCTTACCACGGCCATGCGGTACAATACTCAATGCACTGTACACTTCTTTTGCATGATCGGCAACACAGGCAACAATGGTTTCACCATTGAACAGACGGAGCCCTCTCCTGCTTTTATTGTAAGTGGCAAAACATTGATACTCCCAGTTAAACACAGATGCCTGTGGTAAACCATTCAGCAACACATGTTCTTTCGAAAAGAAGTTACCGCCATACCAGGTTGTCCGTAATTCTTTTGTTCCCCGGTAGTCGAGCACTTCTTTCTGTGCCAGATGAGTAGCCCATGCATCGGTATTCTGTACAACAATTAATGTATTGCCTTCATTCACCCATTCAAGAATATCTGTTACTAACTGGTTACCTGTTTGCTGTGGCTGGAATGCACCAATCACTAAATACTTTCCTTCTGGTCTTCCTGATTTATATTCTTTAACCGTTAGTCCTTCCGATTTAAAAAACGATTTCAGGATGCCGCTTGTATCTGCAATCATACCTTCAGTTGGTATGCCTGATGCATCATGTGCAACAGCAAAGATCTGGTCATCACCTTTAGTAACAGCCTTACCATTTTGTACCAACTGTGCTTCAACCCTTGTATAACCTGCAGTAGTTACTGCAACAGGTAAACCTGCATACAGCAGTTCACCATAAACAGCACCTCCACTAACGGTAACAGGTATCGTTTTTGAAAAGCTTAGCTTCTGATGATCATCCAGCACCTTAACCTGCAAATCAAAACTTCCTTTGAGGTTTACGGTGTTCACGATATAAAAATCAGCAATGGATGTATCGCCTGTTGCCATTACTTTACGGTTGAGCTTTACAGCTACATAAAGCGGAAGGGTGTAACGGGCAATCAATGCAGGATCGCCTTTCAGGTTACGGTAATTATCAACCACACCTGAATGATTTTCCAGCTTCATACTCTCCCATCCGTTGATGGCATAACCATCAATGGTATTGTTGATGCGGATATTTTCAATGGTACGTCCCTGGTAATAGTAGGCCACATTTCCCATGGAACGGGTTAACTGATCAACGGTAGGAAATGCTTTATGAAAAGCAGGATGTGTTTGTAAAAAGTTATTGTAGGCATCATACCATTTTAAATAATCAGCGGCTTCCCATCCTGTTGTTTTTCCTGTTTTTAAAATTTCATTGCGGATGAGTTCAAGCCTTGGCGGCGTGCCGATCGCTCCTTCTTCGCCGTAATAAATAATTTCATCTTTCTTATCGCTGTAACGCAGATACTCTTTTGGATGACGGTACAGGTTATCATGGTACACACCGGGGCCACCTGCATGATGCTGATCGAACCATCCGTAATCATAGAAGGTAAAATCATAAGGAAACAGGTGCAGTTTAAATCTTGGATCAGGTCCCTGTTTGATTGCACCATTGGAAGAATTGTAGGTAAGGATTCTTGTTTCATCAAGTCGGTGGGCAGCAAGCATCTGATCCCTGTCCTGTTGCTGAGGTTCTGCACCACGTTCATTATGCAGATTATAAATAATCAATGATGGATGGTTACGATCCCGCCTGATCATGCGGAACAGTTTTTCATTGCGTACGGCGAAATAAAAACCGGCCTGTACTTTACCCAATGAATCAGTTGGATTAAACATATTTGCCGGGTATTGATTTCCTCCGGGTTCTTCAAAATATAATAAGCCCAATTCATCCGCATAGTCCAGTACATTCTGCTGACCGATCGTGCGGTGAAAGTTAAGCATGTTTAATCCAAGCTTCTTGGCTGCTTCAATTTGTTTCTTTGCGAGTGCATCTGATGGTGCAATTCCATTATCGGGCCAGAAGCCCCATGAGATAGAAGATAGTAACACAATCCGTTTTCCATTGAGATAATACTGCTTATCTCCATCCACAGTCCTTACTTCAAACCAGCGGAAACCAAAACGCTGATTGTATATATCAGCACTACCATCCTTTCCTTTCCACACTGCTGTAAGTTGATACAGATTGGGAGAATCCACACTCCATAATTTAGCAGCATCAACTGCAATGCTGAATGTTTGTGTTGACACACCGGGTTTTACATCTGACACTGTATAGTTTTTGGTAAATACAATCTTACCATTCGGCGCAGCTTCACGAACCTGCAGTTGTAAATTACCATTGCTGGTTTGTTGATTGGTATTTGTGATACTTACTTCCACATCCACTTCGTTCATCACTGGTTTATTCTTGATAAACACATCACTGGTATAAACCTTATCAGTCATTACTAATTTCACTTTACCTGTTATACCGCCAAACCCATGTGTTGGATTTGTTCGATAGTTGCCCCACATAAAGTTTTGTGAATCCCTCCAGTCGAAATTGCCATTGGGGTCAGTGATTCTTACAGCTACCTGGTTGGCTGCACCATAACGGACAGCTTCTGTTATATCAATAGTAAAAGGAGTACTGTTGACTAAATCATAGCCAACAAGTTTGTCATTGACAAATATTTCCGCCCTGAAACGGACGGCCTCAAACTGCAGTGTAATGCGTTTACCTTTTGCTGTTACAGGGATATTGATATTTGTTACAAACCATGACACACCAAGATAATTACCATTTACTCCTGTTGTGCTTCCATTCTTACCCCAGTAATACTGTTCCACTGTTGCAGGTAACTGTACACTGATTCCTTTTGCTTCCTTTAAAAACTTCCATCCGCCCGCAGGTTGATGAACAGGAAGTTTAGCAATATCAACAGGTGGTGCATAAAGAATATCCTGCACCCATGTTGCAGAAGGATCCATTACCAGTTTCCAGTTATTGGCCGATAAATCAGTGACGGTTCTGCCACTCTGTGCATTGACAGACACACTATACAACAACAAAAAAAAGAATGCAGCTACGGAGTAAATAATTGTTTTCATATATTAAATCATTGAACGTTTAAATAAAAATCTTTTAAATAAAAAATGGACATCCTCATTTGGGGATATCCATTTTTTATGATTTATACAAACTGTTTACTGTTGTGCGAATCCATATCCATTGGTAATCTTTCCAAACGATTTTGAAATGGTTTCTGAACTTAACGGTAACAGGTAACGTGGCGGAGCACCTGCTGCATAATAACCATCTGTATAACCTTTGAAAAGATCAGTTGAATACTGACTTTCATTAGCCACAATATTATCGGCCCACTTTGTTTTTACATAACCTGCTGCCACCAATGCTGTTGCTTCAGCACCTGCCGGATCAATATAACGGAATAAACCTTTAATAGCAAGATTACGTGCACCTGTGGTGGGTATAAATGTTGCATTGGCACTGCTCCACAAATCACAGTTACCTCTCCAGCCGGGGAAGTTAACAGGATGAGTAGCATCAGCTTCTGTAACGGTACATTGTGTTGTAAGCATTTTACTTAATCCAAAATCAGACATATTTACTGCTTTCACATAAATGAATCTTGAAATCTGGTTGCCGTTGGCAAACGTATAATATCCGTTTGTTTTTAATCCTGCTATCATAGCAATCTGCAGATCACGGAGTGCTTTGATTTTTTCAGGCATTTTACCTGTTCTGATCAAATCATAACGGCGGTAACCTTCACCTGCAAATTCTAATTTCCGTTCCTGCTGAATGGCTTCTTTCAATGCATCACCTGATAAAGTACCGAGATAGTTTGTAACCATCGTTGTTTGATCAGCAGCAGAAAATGCACGTGCTCTTACTTTTCTTAACTCTGTTTTTGCAGATCCTTCATCACCCAGTTCAGCATACACTTCTGCCAGCATTAAAATTACATCAGCCATACGCATCTGCGGCCAGTTAACTCCTGATTGACGTTGTGATGCAGTCCATGGTTTTGCCATCCGGCTTTCATCCCATTTATTATTGGTAAGTCCACCCGCATCTCTTGAACCGGGGGCAAAAGAAATAATCTTTTCTGAACAGGTACCTGAGTTGGCGGTTACGGCTGTTGTAACATCTCTTCTTAAATCTTTCGGGTCAAAATCTCCGTAGTAGAAAGAAACATGCATGCGGCTTTGTCCATAAGATTTGCAGGGATAAGCATTTGATCCACCACCACCTGAAGGGCGTCCAAATGCATATGGCCTTTCAGAAAACTGACCCTGTGTTTCACCCACTTCAAATAAAGATTCAGGACTAACGACCAGGTTCATATTGTACTGGAAGTTCATCTGGAAAGGATTATTGAAAGCAGCTCCACGTGAATCAGTTGTAATGAGTATAACTGAACCCGGTGCATCAACACAACTCTTCAGGTATGTTTTAGCAATCTCATAATATTTTTTATAATCAGTTCTGCGTACATATTTAGCGCTCCATTTTTCTGTACCGATCTGTGTAAAGGTTGCAGTGCCGTAATCAAAATCAGTGCGGCGCAAACCATAACCTCCTGCATACAAGGCCATCTTACCAATGAGCCCCTGTGCAAATGTGCGGGAGAAACGTTCAGCATTAATACCACCTTCTCCTATACGGTTCATGAAAGGTTCAACCTTAATTAAATTGGCAATTTCTCCGTCATAAATCACATCACGGGAAGTTAACTTAGATGTATCTGATAAATTATTTACAGTAATCGCTTTTGTACGGTAAGGTACGTCACCAAAATAGCGCACCAGGTTAAAGTAAGCAAACGCACGGAAAACGGCTGCTTCTCCATAAAGCTGTGTCCAGTTGTTAATTTTGTTAGCAGCAACCGCACTCTTATAATCATCCTTTTCAGCAATAGCCTCCATTATGATATTCGAGCGGGTAATAATGTTGTACATATTCTTGTAGGTATCTACTGAATTTGTATAGTTAATCGAGATTTCAGCTGCATACAACCCTTCGGGAATATGACGTGTTTGTGCGGCATAACCTTCCGGATGCGTTTCTGCATCTGAGCCTACCACATCCAAATCATAAAAAAGACCATTGCCGGAACCTCTCCATATTTCATAGCTGGCTACGATTACTTTGTAGGCCTCACTCGGATCGGAGAATACAAAGTCCTGGTCAACAGATGACATCGACTGTACCTCAAGAAATTTCTTGCAGGATGATGAGAAGAGTATGACTGATCCCAAAATAATGCTGTAGAAAATATATTTTTTCATTTGAATAGTTTTGATTGATTAGAATTCTACGTTTACACCAAACGTGAATGAACGTGCACGTGGATAAGCTCCCCAGTCAAGTCCTGTTGTTGGGTAGCTTGCATTACCCTGCGTTGTGTTTGCATTTACTTCAGGATCAAGACCCGGATAATTTGTCAATGTCAAAGCATTGTAAATTGAACCGAACACCCTGAGTTTGGCAATATGTGCTCTATTCAACGAGCCTGTTGGTAAATTATAACCAATGGTTACTGTATTCAAACGCAGGTAAGATCCATTCTGCACACCCAACGTAGAAACAACAGGGTTTTCATGATAAGCAAGGAAGGTTGTTGCATTCGCATTCAGCGCTTTCAGTGCTGCGGGGTCTGTTACAGTTACAAGCTGTCCGTTTACGATATCATGAATCCTGTAGGAAGTGGATAAGTAGTTGAAACGGTTTTTATACAAACCATCTTCCTTGCTTCCGTAAAAGGCAGCGAGGTAGTTGGCGTTGTAAATTTTGTTTCCATAACTCCAGTTACAGTTCAACGAAAAATCAAAGCCTTTATAATTTCCACTTAAACCAAAGCCACCGGTATGTTTGGGATTCATGTCACCAATAATACTGACATCGTTTTCATTAATTACACCATCCTTATTTAAGTCTTTGAATTTAATTACACCTGGGTAGGCTGTTTGGCTGCCGGGTTTGTTAGCGGTAGTTCCATAAACAGTACCAATAATACCTGAAGCAATATCAGCCACACCTGATTTTAAGGTATAAATGCCACCTGCATAATTAAAATCATCAACTGAATACCATCCATCATAGGTATACCCTCTTACCTGTCCAACAGGCTTTCCAAGCTGTAAAATATAATCACCTGTATTAGGTTGGGTCATGGTAGAACCCCACTGGGTTTTATATAAACCCGACACACCGGGAGCAAGTTCATCAACACTGCCTCTGTTGAAGTTGATGTTGAAGTTTGCACTTAAATTAAAATCATTTTTCCTGATGATATCTCCGTTTAATGAAAGTTCAATACCACGGTTGCTGGTACTTCCAATATTTTGGTACATACCGGTATAACCAAGACTTGCATCAATAGAAGTGAACAACAGCAAATCTCTTGTTGAGTTTTTGTACATTTCAACTGTACCATTTAATCTTGCATCAAAAACAGAGAAATCAAAACCAACATTCCTTGTAATGGTTGTTTCCCATATCAATTCCGGATTGGGCATTATAGAAGGTGGTGAATACGAACTTTGCTGAGTTTCGTTAATTGAGTATTGTCTTAACCCATCAGAATTCCACACTGGTTTCCATTGTCCTGGATTGATACCATCATTCCCTACTTCACCATAAGATGCTCTCAGTTTCAGGTTATCGAGCCATTTAACATCTTTCAGGAAATTTTCATCGCTCATGCGCCAAGCAACGGCTGCAGCGGGAAAATACCCATACTTCTTTTTAGGAGCAAAACGTGTTGAACCATCTGCACGGAAAGTAGCTGTAAATAAATACTTGTCCAGTAATGAATAATTCACACGGCCAAAATAAGAAAGCATTCTGCCCGGTGTTCCTGCACTTGAACCAAGAGAATAATAAACAGTTGTGGTATGCAGGTATTGATCCATCATAGCAAATGCACGTTCCGGTGAAAAGGAAACAGGATACCTGCTTCCTGAAATGCTGTATCCTTCAGAAGCTGAATTGCTCACTTCCTGTCCTAACGTTGCATTCAACTGGTGGTTATCGTTGAACAATCTTGTTTTATAATTTAAAATATTTGCCCAGCGTAATCCCCATCCTTCAGCAGAAGAAATACCGGCATTTCCTGCAAAAGTTTTATTACCCGAAGCATCAATATAGTTATTGGCAATGGCGCCAGACCATGTTTTATTTTTATTCCAGTATTGAGTAACCCCAAGTTCAGATCTGTACGTCAATCCTTTGATGATTGTCCAGTCGAGAGCCACATTTGAACGGAGTGAACGTTCTTTTGATAACGGTAAGTTATCAGACATCACTGAAATCGGGTTGTACTGATCCTGCAATACATAATCATATAAACCCAACTGCGTATTTTTTGAATCATTCAGTTCACCTTTTACATCAGCAGTAACAATGGGGCGGAACTGGTAAGCACTTGAAAGAACGGAACCCTTACCGTTTGTTGTTCCTTCATTACCCATTCTCTGAATATCAGTAAAACGTGTATCGAAAGTAATTCCAAGTTTATCGGATATTTTCTGATCTAATTTGAATGCTGCATTTGCACGTTTAAACCACGAGTTGATCTTCATCCCGTCATCATCGGTATAACTCATGGACAAAATATATTTTGTTTTATTGGTGCCATTTGAAATACTGACATTATGATTGTGTGAAAATGAACCAGTGTAAGCCTGTTTTGAATAATTCAGCGCATTCACTGATTTGTAGTGATCAATTCCATCAGGATTATTATAAGTAGCTGAATAAGCACCAATACCCCAGAGCATTCCCCATGCATTGGCATAACCATCGCTGATTGCTTTTGCATAACGCCAGTTATAATCAATATAATTATAAGCATTCATTGTTTCGAGATACTTGGTTGGCTCGTTAAACTGGAGATAGTTATCGTAGCGGATCGTCAACTTTCCAATCTTTCCATTTTTGGTTGTAACCATGATTACACCATTTGCACCTCTTGCACCATAAATAGCAGTAGAAGATGCATCTTTCAACACATCAATACTTTCAATCTGGCTTGGCGGGATATCTGCAATGGAACCTACCGGGAAACCATCAACTATAAATAAGGGTTCATTACTCTGAGAAACAGAACCACCACCTCTTACACGAATTGAAATACTGGCACCGGGTCTTCCATCCTGTGTAACAACATTTACACCGGGGAGTTTTCCCTGTAATGCCTGCGCAGCATTTGCAACCGGTACGGCAGCAATCTGTTTACCGGAGATTGATGCAACGGCACCTGTTAAATCTTTTCGCTTAGTGGTACCATATCCAATAACCACCACTTCTCCTAAGCTTGTATTTGTAGTTTCAAGTTCAACTGATACTGAAGACTGTCCGTTGAGAGCTACTTCTTTAGTTACAAAACCAACATGCGATACAACCAGCACAGCAAGTTTACCGGAAACCTCAATAGAAAAGCTTCCGTCATTTTTTGTAATAACACTGTTCTTTGTTCCTTTTTCTGAAATGGTTGCTCCTGCAACAGGTTCACCGGCTCCACCGGTAATTTTTCCTGTAATCACCTCCCCGGCAGTTACAGGATTTGCAAATACAGTAGTCTGTATTGAACAGAGTAAAAGAAACGAAAAGAAAAAAGCGGCTGTTTTAAGAGGGATTCCTCTTGTGAATAGACATAGCAATCTTGTGTACCGTCTGAGAGACGACACTCTTAGCATAGCAATCATTATAGTTTAAGTTTTAAAGGTTAAAAAACAGAGGCAGTAATTAGGTTGTGAAATAAAACAATTGAGACTGTATTATATCTGCGTGATTTTTTTATTAGTGAATTGTTTACAAATCGTTAAAATAAAAGTAGATAAAATAGAAACGGGCACTTGATATGCGGGTTGATTTATCTACGCAAACGTTCCCGCTCATTTACGCAATCGTTCCCGACATTTGAAATACAGGAAAAACAGGATCAGCCTTATTACAAAAATTGATAGGGAAAGATTACAGATTGGTTGACTATACAACAATTAAAAGTTTATAAGAATAGTATTGCTGCATTCAACTGCAACTAACATGCGTTTATATTATTTGCATATTGGCGGAAACTCCTTGCGAGTTTAAATGATTTCTTTTGTAAGCAAGTGATATACTTCAGGATCGCATGAATTCTTAAGTTCTTCAATAGTTTTGTTTGAAAACTCAGTAGATGTTACTTTCTTTTTCACCATATTAAGGCTTTGCAAAATATTTGAAAGAAAAAACCACTCCTCTTCACTGATGATCTTATGATCTTTTCTGATCCCTGCCCTTCCGAATTGATCAATATCACCTGAATACTTATTATAAACGTTTAGTTTTTGCAAAGTGATCATTTGAATCATATATTTTATATCGCAACCTTACTAACCATCACTTTGCTGTTGTTGTTGGCGTCCCCGCCAACAACATTCGTCTTGCTATCTGCATGGTGGCGGAGACGCCAACATGAGCTTACTTCTTCATCAACGCATCATACAATACTTCTACCGGATGCAAAGCCTTTACATGTGTACCATCTTTAATCTGGTGCCGGCAGGATGTTCCTGCAGCAACAACAATTTCATCAACAGCTTTATCACGCACTGCTGGAAACAGCACCAGCTCTCCTACCTGTTGCGAAATATCATAATGTTCTTCTTCATAACCAAAACCTCCTGCCATACCACAGCAACCGGAAGGAATCAACTTTGCTTTATAATTGACAGGAATATCCATACATGCCTGTGTAAAGGATTGTGAGCTCAACGATTTCTGGTAACAGTGCCCGTGAATAAGCAGACTCTTTGTTTCTGTTGTGAATAAATGATGATCGATGAATCCGGCCTTTGCTTCATTGGCAATAAACTCTTCAATGGTAAAACAGGAAGCTGCAAGTTCTGTTGCTTTTTGTTTGTTGACTTCAGTTGCCAGGTCAACGGCTTCATCCCTGTAGGTAAGAATAGCTGATGGCTCAATACCAATGAGTGGGGTTTCTTTTGTTACCACTTCACTCAGCAACTGAATATTTTTATTGATGAGAACGGCTGCTTTGTTTACCAATCCTTTGGATAAATAAGTTCTTCCGCTTTCCACATGCGTTGGAATGATCACTTCATAACCCAAGGCTTCTAATAACAGGATTGCTTTTTTACCAATCTCTACATCATTGTAATTGGTAAACTCATCACAGAACAGGTAAATCAAGCCCCTAACCCCTGAAGGGGGATTTGAAACCACTCCCTTAGAAGATTGTTTCCTGCCTGTATGATTTTTGTACCATGAGAGTAAGGTTTGCTTGCCGATTTTGGGCATTGTACGATCAGGATGAAAACCAACTAAACGATTGGCTGTCTTCCTGAAGAACTCGATTCCATAAAACCAGTTAAAGGCCCATGGTGCAATTGATACCAGCTTCATCTGCTTGCTGAAATTGGCAATCAGATTGGCTCTGAAGGGAACTCCGTTTTTACTATAGTATTGCTGTAAAAACTCTGCTTTCATCTTTGCCACATCAACACCGGACGGACATTCTGTTTTACATCCCTTACAACTTAAACAGAGATCCATGATCTCTTTGATCTCTTTATGATTGAATGGCTGTCCATCTGATTCATTACTTAAAAACTGGCGCAGGAGATTGGCTCTTGCTCTTGTGGTATCTTTTTCCAGTCGTGTTGCCATATAACTGGGGCACATCACTCCGCCACTGATGGGCATTTTCCTGCAATCACCGGAGCCGGAACATTTCTCTGCAAGTCGTAAGATGCCTCCGTCATTAGAGAAATCAAATGAGGTTTGAATGTTTCTTGTTGCCGGCTTTTGCTGTACACGTAAATGGGTATCCATTGCAGGCGTTGCTGTAATCTTTCCTGCATTGAAAATATTATTAGGATCGAAGATCTGTTTTACCTGTTGAAACAATTGATAGGTTTCTTTACCAACTACACTTGAAATATATTCACCACGTAAACGTCCATCACCATGTTCACCGGATAAAGAGCCTTTGTATTTCTTTACCAATTCAACTGTATCTGCAAGAATATTCCGGAATGTTTTTAATCCTTCTGCTGATTTTAAATTGATCATCGGTTCTACATGTAACTCCCCTGCTCCTGCATGCGCATAGTATGATGCATTCACCTTGTGTTTGATGAGCACCTGCTGCAGATCGGCAATATAATCGGGCAATTCATCCGTACTTACTGCACAGTCTTCAATTAAGTTAACGGGTTGTGCATTGCCTTTGAGATTACGTAGTAAACCAAGCCCTGCCTTCCGTACTTCCCATGCATACCTGGTTTGCTCATTATATAAAACAGGATAGGCATAACCCAATCCTTCATTCTTCAACGATACAATTAATTGTTCTGCTTTTTGTTTCACCACTGTTGCATCATCATCCATAAATTCAACCATGAGTAAGGCAGCAGGATCGCCTTCAATAAAGAAGCGGTTCTTGCTGTATTCGGGATGATGGATGGTAAAGTCCATGATGTATTTATCTACCAATTCAGAAGCCATTGGTTTATGCTTCAGTGCAGCAATATTTGCTTTCAGTGATTCAATAATGGAGTTGCAATGAATACATACCACTGCAATTTCTTTTGGAGGCAGATCAAGCAGTCCTACTTTAATTTCAGTAACAAAAGCCAGTGTACCTTCTGATCCTGCAATCAGTTTACAGAGATTAAATGGGTCACCTACTTCATTGAATGGATGCATGTCCAGTAAACTGTCTAATGCATAGCCGGTATTTCTCCTGTGTACAGAAGCTTTGGGAAAGTTTGTTTTGATGAGCTGCTGATTAAATTTATCAGCTAACAATGTATAAAGACTGTGATCGATTGTTTCTTTGAGTGTTGATGCATGCTGATGCGGTTGAAGTTCTTCTGCTTTAATGATGACTTCTGATCCATCACTTAACAAAGCAGTTACTTCCTGTATATGATCTCTTACCGATCCCCATACAATACTGTGCAGTCCGCAGGAATTATTGCCAAGCATACCGCCAATCATGGCCCTGTTGGCAGTAGATGTTTCGGGACCAAACATCAACCCGTATTCTTTTAAATGATAATTCAGATCATCCCTGATAACACCGGGCTGTACACGAACCCATTTCTCTGTTGGATTTACTTCAAGAATCTTTGTAAAGTATTTAGAGATGTCAACGACGATTCCCCTGCCTACAACCTGTCCTGCAAGAGAGGTACCGGCTGCTCTTGGTATAAGTGTTATTTTGTTTTGATTAGCAAAACGGATGAGTGTTTGTATATCGGCAACAGTTACAGGAATGGCAACAGCCAGGGGTTTTTCCTGGTACACCGACGCATCGGTTGAATAAGCAAGCAGTTGTGCCTGGTGTATTGCTGTACGATTGTAAAAAAGGAATCCCCGGAATTCTTTATCTAATTGCTCGAATCGTTTTTCCATATTATCGTTCATTAACGGGCATTCAAATTTAACGGCTTTCAATCAGGAATAAACTGATTTGGATAAAATGCTCATAAGCGAGTATCAGTTTATTATTATTGAATTCAAAAAAACGGCAGGATAACAGGTATGCCATACTTATCAGCAGGTTGATGAAATGAAACATCGTGGTTGAAGCATGGCATACCTTCAGCAGTATTTCTATCCTACCTTTACAGTTGAATAACAGGCAATGATCAAACGTATCCCGATACTTCTTTTCACAGGTTTATTCTTTGCTTTTACCGTAACTGCACAAAGCAGTGCCAACACTCTCGATATTGTCAGCTGGAATATGGAATGGTTTGGATCAGCATCCAACGGCCCTGCTGATAAAAACTTGCAGGAATCCAATGCATCAAAAATCATTCAGTGGCTCAATGCTGATCTGTACGGACTGGTTGAAATTGTTGATACCATGCGTTTAAGGAAAGTGGTTGATTTTATAGGCGCTGATGAATATGATTTTGTGGTTTCCCCTTTCTGTTCAATGGCAACATTACCAACAGGCAGTAACTGGTTAAACGGGCAAAAGCTGGCCTTTATTTACCGCAAATCTGTTTTCAGCAATGTAACAACAAGAGGGTTATTGAGAAGCAGTTCTAATGCTTATACTAACTGGGCATCGGGAAGGTTTCCGTTTATGCTTTCTGCAACAGTTACGATCAATGGCATCAGCAGGGGTATGAATTTTATTGTGATTCATGGAAAAGCAGGTTCTACACAAAGTGATTACATGCGGCGGTTGGGAGGTGCACAGGAATTAAAAGATTCATTAGATGCAAATTTCAGTACGGCAACCAGCTTTATTATCGGTGATTATAATGATGCACTTAACACCAGTATTTATACAAGTGCAAGTGTTTCATCGTTTAATCCCATCATTATGGACAGTACAGATGCTGATCATTATACTTCCATTACGCTTCCATTGGGTGCTGCCGGACAAGCCAGTATGATCAACTTTCCTAATGTGGTCGATAATCATGTTATCTCTAATGAAGTGGAGCTGATGTATGTGCCGGGCTCTGCACAGATCAGGACAGATATCACCACTGTTGTTCCTGATTATGTAACGGCTCATACAGTATCCGATCATTATCCTGTGTTTTCGAAATACAATCTTTCTGTCTTGACTGCTGTAACGGATGTAAATACAGAACCATTCAGTATTCATGTATATCCGAATCCTTTTACTGAATCAATAACTATCCAATCATTCAAAACAACGAACAATGTTTCTGTCCGTTTACTGAGTGTGTACGGACAGGTCTTGTATCAGCAGTTTATTGGAGTGATGCAGTCCGGTAGTTCTGTTCGTTTACATATTCCTGTTCTTCCAAAAGGAATTTATTTGTTACAGGTTGATTCAAAACAAACTCACTCTGTACTTAAACTTACGCATCAATAAGTAATTCAGTGCTGCAAAAAAAAGCCCCGAAACCGGGGCCTTCTTTTTTATTCGTTTTCTTTTAATTCTTCCTGTCAGAAAGTTTATTCTGTGCGATATAATACTGCTGAATCATATCATTCATCACATTCACTGTTTCACCTAAATGAAGATCAGTTTTTAAACGGTTGATGAAGGCTGTATTTCTTTCTTCTTTGCCTTTATCACCACTGATACGTTGCAAATCAACAGCCAGGCTTGCCACTTCAAGAGGTACCTGCATCTTTGTTAAAGAATCAATCGTCTTGATCGTATTGCTTAATGTCTTCTTATCCAGACGGTATTTTGTAATATTCAGTGAATATGCCTTATCATTATATTTTGAAAGCCAGTCTGTACTTTCTTTAATCAGCTGGAAAGATTTATTTTGTTTTACTCTTTCATTGCTGCGGTTGATGACATTGTTGAGATCAAAATCGCTTTTCCAAACCTTGTATTGTGTGCTGTTGATTTCATCCCATGCCAATGCATCCGGATCATCTTTTTCACGCAGCTTCAGGTATTCATACTGATCAGGTAAAATAATATCAGAGCTAACCCCTTTTAATTGTGTACTTGCTCCGCTGATACGATAGAACTTCTGTAATGTCAATTTAATATCTCCCAATTCAGAAGGATTACCACTTGTCCAGCTGGTGCGTTCCAGTTGAATACTGCGTTGCACAGTTCCCTTACCATATGTAGTAGTGCTGCCGATTACCAGTCCACGTTTGTAATCCTGTATCGCTGCTGCAAAGATTTCGGAAGCTGAAGCACTGAACTCATTGACCATTACAGTCAAAGGTCCATTCCATAATACATTATTATCTCTGTCACGCAGAATTGAAGGAGCTTCATCTCTGCTTTTCACCTGCACAACCGGGCCATCTTCGATAAATAAGCCAACCATTTGTACAACGTCCATTAATGATCCACCGCCATTTAAGCGCAAATCGAGGATGATACCATTGATTCCTTCCTGTTTCAACTTAACGATTTCTTTTGCCACATCTGCCGCACACCGGGCTCCGTTTGGATCCTGGAAGTTTGCATAGAATTCGGGAAGATAGATATATCCAATTTTATAATTATCCGGTCCTTTGATAATAGTGCTCTTCGCAAAAGTTTCATCCAGGTTAATTTTTTCACGGATAATCGAAACAATTTTTACTTCACCACTTGCTTTTTTGATCGTTAACCTTACTTCAGTATCTTTTTTACCCCTGATTAAACGAACAGCATCCGGTACTTCAAATCCCGTAAGATCCTGAGGCTCATCTTTACCCTGGGCAACTTTTTGAATTATATCACCAATTTGAATCTGGCCCGATTTGGCGGCCGGGCTTCCTGTAACAACTGTTGCCACTTTAATATTCCCTTCTTCTTCAGTTAAAGAAGCGCCAATACCAAAAAATTCTCCACTCATCTGCTCATCAAACGAACGCTTTTCAATGGGTGGAAAATAGGTAGTATGCGGATCCATTGATTCAGTAATATCGTTTACAAACAGGTTGAAACGGTCTTCATCTTTAAACCTGTTGCGGAAACGGTCAAACATTTTATCCAGTGACTTGGCTACTTTTTCTCTTGCTTCTTTTTCCAGTTCCACATTTGTTTTAACTGTAAACCCTTCTTTCCCTTTGTTTTTTTCCTGTTGCTCAATCAAATCAACATAGGTGCTGAGTGTCATATACTTCAGCTTTTTGCGCCAAACTTCTTTGCGGACTGCTTCCGTTTTTGCAAATACCGTTTTTTCTTCATCATCTGAATAGGATTCATCAGTGTTGAAATCGAAAGGTTTCTGAAGAATTTCTTTGTACAGCATCGATGCTTCCTGTACCCGTTGTATATAGAGCTTATTGAAGAGATAGAATGATTCTAATTTTGAACCATGTATCTCGTCATCAATCTTTGTCTCAAATTTTTTGAGTTGGATGACATCCGGTTCAAGAAAATATGTTTTGTCCGGATCAAGGCTTTTCAGGTATTTGGCAAACACTTCTTTTGAAAAGGTATCATCAATCTTTTTGGGATTGAAATGCCCTTCTTCAAGGAATTCACCTACTAACTGAAGGATCCGTTCAAAACGGCTACCGGGTTCTTTACGGATAGAGGATGATTGGACTGCATAAAAGATACTGCCACCTAACAGCAGTACCAAAATGAGCATCAGGCTTTTTTTACTAAACATATATTTTATTAGGGTTGACATAATACAATTCCGTAAAATTAACGAGAAAAGACGAGGGCTTATTGGCCGTTTGTACTTTTATTTGCTTTTAACAAGCCCTTAGCTAGGGTATATTGAAAAAATTGAGCCAGATTTTCATCAGCTCATATAGTGACCTGTTAAAAAAGGGGATATCCACGAATCCGCCGGTGATAATGCTATTTCAGGTGAATAATTCTCAGGTAGTCAATCATCGCCTGGTTGATCTCTCCATTCATATTCTCATTGAAATCTTCCAGTGAAACTGTAATAATATGCTCCCCTTTTGCCAGGTTCACTTTCAATGCATTACTGAAGCCCCAGTTGCTCCATTCTTCTTTTCCCCGCTGTGGAAAAACAATTGCATTGATTTTCCTGCCGTCAACTGAGAGTGTTCGAATGGCACATTTATTTTCAGTATTGGTTGGACCGTTACCGTTGGCATAACGGAAATCAATGGCATAGAAACCATCAGAAGCTGCCTTTACTTTAAACTGAACAATTTTGTTTGCTATTGTACTGATTTCTATAAAGCCATCACCTGTAAAGCCCTTGTAACCTCTGGCGGATTTTTCTGCAATATTTTCAGCAGGCAGCACCTGTACATATTGATCAGCAACTACTACAACCGGCTCTGATGCAAAAGACCCGTTATTGTTTTTATCCAGGGCAATTACCTGGTATTCGGCATAAACCCCCGGTTTGACGATTACTGATGTTTTGGAGATTTGTAATAACTTTTTTCCATTCAGCAATAACATATAACCTGTTGCTTTTTCAATTGGCTCCCAGGATATAGTCTGATTGTTGTATTTCAATACTGGTGCAGGCAATGTAAACACAACCGGCCGCTGATTGGTTGCAGCATTTACATCTGCCTGGTTGTTTAATACAATTTTAATGCTGTGCTTACCTGCAAGTGTTTCAGGAATTTCAAACAACGAAGTTTTCTTTCCATCTATTTCAAATGAAACAATTTTGTTTCCGTATCCATTGAGTTCAATATCAAGTATTGCATTGCGGTAATGAAAATTATTCAGAGTTCGTTTGCCCTGCATAGCTTTTGGAACAAATGGTTTAAAAGCAAGTTTCCCTTCTTCAAACCTGATTCCAAACAATACTTTATGAATGATGCTGATACTCCCTGATAAACTCCACAGCATAATACTGGAGTTAATCTGGGTTCCGTTAAAGTCGCCATTTTCAGCAACAAAATTTTCCTTGTTGGTAAGGAACAATGCAGCGGGACGGTAAATAGCATTGATACTTTCCATCACTGATTTTTCATTTCCAACACCTGCTGCAGCCCACAACCAATAGGTTTGTACAAATGGCCATACAGCATTGTTATGATAAGGAGGAATATTCGGAATCTCGGGATAGATACAGGGAATACCAAATGATGTAACGGGTGTACTTGAAATGATCTGTTTGGCTCTTGCTGCATCAGCAATTCCAAACAACACACACAAAGCTTCACCTAAAGCTTCTGCTCTTGGTGAAACAATTTTGAAATTACGTCCGTATAAAAAATGGGCGTAATAACCTTTCTCCGGTATCCATAAATATTTATTGATGCCTGCTTTTATTTTTTCTGCAACGAGTTTGTGTTTGTAGGCAACCTGTTTCTGTTTTAATACTGTTGCCATTTTTGAAAGAATAACATTGGCCTGGTAATGCACAGCATTTGTACCGAGACATTCACTTTCAAAAATATCAGCAGGCTGCATCCATTTGGGATAGGTTTGTTCACGCCAGTCAAGAAAAGAGGATTCACCTTTTACCATTCCTGTTACTGGGTCATATGCATTCTGCAGATCATCTTCAATTGAATTTTTAATGATGATGTATGCCTGCTCCAGCCAGTCTTTATTGCCGGTTGATTTATACACTTCCCATGCAGCTACTGCCCAAACCATTCGATCGGTTGAATTTGGCCAGGCGCCACCTGTACCGGTATCCTGGATTACTTTCTTTTTCTTATTTACTTTCCGCAGTAAACTGTTCATGGCAACTCTTGGTTGCAAATAAGCCATCGATAAAATGATACTGTAACTCACATCTCTTGTCCACACTCCGCTCCACTCCTTCCCCGTACGGAATGTACTGTCGGCTTCAATTGCTTTCAGCATTTCTTCAAGTGACAGATTGTAAATGGCATTCGATAAAAGAAAATTTGACTGATACTGAGGATAAGCAGAAATATCTTTTGATAATTTCCATTCAGTATCCGTATGTTTTTCGTCGGACTGTTTATTAAGTACCAGCGTCGTTTCATAAATACCATCGCCATCATTATCCTGTAACTTTAATTCATCATGATGATAGAGGTTGTCAAAATCCCACATTAATGGTGCTGCACTACCAGCCACATAAACTCCTTTAAAATCTTCTTTATAAATTTTGTCGCCGCTGAATGTTGTGTAAAACCCTTTTTCTCTGAACTGCTGAAGCACATCTCTTAAATCCAAACGGATTTTCAATGATGTATTCGGAGTGAGAAACTTTGTTCCTGCTGAAGTTTGATTGATTTGTGTACCGAATTTAATGATGGGTGTCTCCGCCATTCCATTCTTTGCATCAACCGTAAAGCGGTGATCTTTGCCCGACAGCATTTCATTATCTCTTCCGTTGATGGCGAATTTGAAAATAATATCAGCCGATTGAAATTCGTTTGCCGGACTTTTGTAATTGCTTTTGAGATGGGTGGATGAAAGAGCAACGGCTTCATTCTTTCCCTGGATAACCTTGTCAGGATAAATGCTGAAAGCAGGTGACTGATAAATGGGTTGCTGGCTAAAACTTTCACTGATCATTGCTGTAAAGCAACAGAAAAAAAACAATCGTTTCATGTGTTAATTATTATTGTTTTTAGCCACATAGTATGCCCATAGTCATCTTCGGTTGGCAAACAAGTGTCTATGGGCATTTCATAAAACTTTTTTATTCGATAACATCAACTTCACATTCGGGCTGTCTTGTAAATTTACCTGTATTTCAAATTGTATGCAGCAAAGAAACTATTTCTTCTTTTGAATGATAAACACCCCCGGCACAGACCGTTGTCCTTCTTTATCACTCGGCTTAATCGTTTCCTTTCCATTCACCAGCATACAACTGCTGCCGCCACCATCAAGGTTCAATGCTTCCACACAACCCAGATCAAGCAACATCTTTGCCAGTTGGGTTAAGGAAGCTCCTTCGGCCACACCAGGGAATCTTCCCTGCACAACAAGAATGATCAGTTTGCCATCTGCAGTGTAACCCATGGCAGTTCTTGGATGTTTATCATCAATCGCTTTACCTGTGAACATACGTTCTTCGTTATTGCTGATGCTGATCTTTGAATCATGAATCAGTGCGGGACCACCACCAATAGCTGTCTCCATTTTCCATTGTTTTGCAACCGACACTTTTGATTGATCAATTTTGGAAGAACTGGAATCTTTAAATACAACGGGACTGTTTTCAAATGCTTTTGCATAACGGTTTGAAGAATCAGTATACAACCAAGCAACATCAGCTTTTCTTTTTTTACTGATACCGATGGCTGAACGAAATGTGTGGAGATAAGTCAGCGTATCTTTTCCTTTCAAAGCAGTTGAATGAACATTGAACGAAACCAGTTTGCCGTTTTTTATAACCGTATTCAGGTTTCTGTTTGTAACAAAATCAAAGAATGTTCCGTTTACAACAAGAAGCGGCTGCTCATTCTTTTCATAAAATTGCTGAGGAGTGAATCTTCTTTTAAAGGTAGTATCGGTTGTAAAAACGAGTTTCCTGTCTTTTAAATCAGCAATTACATAATACGCAATGTTGGGTTTGCCATCAATTGAACCGGTTGTTTTGTACACATGTATAGATGCAGGAAGTTCACCATATTGTGCATCCGCATTTTGCCAGTTGAGTTGACCGAAACAAAAAGGAGCAGCTGTAAAATACAACACTGCTCCTGCAATTATTTTCTTCATCATTCTGTTAGGAAATAAGTTGAGTTTTTTCTTCCAGCCATTTTTCTCTTCCGTATCCCGGAACCACATGCTTTTCGCTGTGGTAACTTGAACGGACAAGAGGACCGCTTTCTACATAATCCAGTCCAATAGTATAACCGATTTCCCTGTACTCAGCAAATTCATCAGGATGTACAAAACGCTGTACAGCTAAATGTTTTTTTGTTGGTTGCAGGTACTGACCAATTGTAACCACATCTACCCCATTATTTTTCATATCTGTCAGCGTCTGAATCACTTCTTCTTTTGTTTCACCCAGTCCCAGCATGATGCCGCTTTTTACACGCATGCCTTTTTCTTTCAGATAACGGAGTACTTCCATACTTCTCCAGTACTTAGCCTGGATCCTCACCTGCCTTGTTAACCGTTCAACGGTTTCAATATTATGCGATACAATTTCCGGGTGAGCCTCAACAATGCGCTGTACATTTTCCATCTGTCCCTTAAAATCAGGGATCAGTGTTTCCAGTGTTGTTTCGGGGTTCAGGGTTTTGATGGCCCTGATGGTATTGAACCAGATGATACTTCCGCCATCCTGTATTTCATCCCTGTCTACCGAAGTAACAACGGCATGCTTCACTTTCATGAGATGGATTGCTTCAGCAACCCGCTGGGGTTCGTCCCAATCAACAGGATCAGGCCGGCCGGTAGCAACTGCACAAAAGCCGCAGCTCCTGGTACAGGTATTGCCAAGAATCATGAATGTGGCGGTTCCTTCACCCCAGCATTCGCCCATATTGGGGCAGTTGCCACTTTCACAAATGGTATGAAGTTTATTTTTATCTACAAGATTACGTACATGGCGATAAGAATCACCAATAGGTAAACGTACTCTTAACCAATCCGGTTTTTTTAATTTCTGCTCTGCGGCAGCTTCAGTCACTACAATTTCCTGCATAATTAGATCAACAAGTGAAGGACAAAGTTAGTTTATACGGGCGAAAGATTTAAAATCTGGTTTTCAGCTCAATTTTCATATTTATCAACATGAAATTACTTTCGTTTACCAAAAAGGATGGCGATATATCCATTAAAAAATAGCTGGCTGTTTTTATTACGCAGCATGATATTGATTTCACGGGAATATGCTTCCAGGTTCATCCCAACTTCAATAGCCGACACCATTTCATTGAAACGGCCATAATCAAACCGTAATGCTGCTTTGGCATGTACGCCCGGTACAATTTTTAACTGGTTCCAGCCATAACGTAAACCGGTACCCTGAATGATATTTCCCGGAGCGAGGAAGGCTGCACTGTCTGCAACAGAATATTTAATATCTTTTGAACCATCCGGACCTGAATCCTGTACTCTTACATAATATGGGCGCTCAAGGCCAATTGAAATTCCACCTGCATAGATAGCAGAAACAGCAACCCCGTTTTTATTGGTTTTACCACCCAATAAACGCTGCTGACCAAATGTTGGTTTTAACTGGTAAAAGCTGTTTTGTTTTCCATATACATAAGGACTGCCAATTTGGAGGAAGCCGCTGTTACTTAAAATATTATTCAGCTTTTTTTCTTTGGGATGTTTCTTTTCACCAAACTCTAAAGAAAACAGGTTAGTGGTGCTGACACTCTTCAGGTAACCCTTTTCATACAGGATACTCCAGCCATCGGTATTTAACCGGAAGCCGAATACACTCTGTTTATTAAATACCAATGCTCCTTCTTCCTGCTGACGGATCAGGTTGTTTATTTTTTCACGCCGTGCTTCTTTCTTTTCGTCACGCTCACTTTTCTTTTTAGGCCGATCCTGCGCAAATAAGCTGAGGGCTGAGATCGTTAAACAAAAACCGACGATTATTCTTTTCACAATTTAGGTATTGATGTTACAAAGTAAATTTACAGATTAAAACGATAGATGCAGCATTGTGGTATCTTGCTGCCTAAAACTTTCAAGAATAATTCACAAGTTTATGACATCTTCTATTCTGTACAGGGGTGAGTTAAGAACTTCGGCCACCCATTTACAAAGTAATACAAGCATCGAAACCGATGCACCTCTCGATAACCAGGGAAAAGCCGAACGTTTTTCTCCTACTGATTTGGTTGCAACTGCATTAGGCAGCTGTATGCTTACCATCATGGGCATCAAAGCAAGAGATATGGGTGTTGATCTAACGAATGTAAAAATCGATATTCAGAAACACATGAAAAGCGACCCAAGAAGAATTGGCGGAGTAGATGTGAGCTTTCATTTTCCATCTCATTTGCAGTTAGATGAAAAACAACGGACGATTTTACAAAACGCAGCCCTTACCTGCCCTGTTGCCAAAAGTCTTCATACGGATATTGAACAGAATGTAGTGTTTAACTGGTAAGCTGTTTCTTAAGGATACTGTTGCCGATTGCACAGCTTAAACAATGCTTTGCAGTACAGTAATTTTTTTTGAGATAAAGCAATGCCTGCGAATCGAATGCAGTGGTATGTGTAACACCAGTGTTTTCCCATTGCCGGGTAATGCTGTTGTTTTCCTTTGGTAACTCCTGCAGCCATTGTACGGCTTTTTGTTTCAGCTTATTATTTGCCTGCTGCTCAGCATATGCAAACAGCACAGGTATGATTGTATTGATGAGGATATTTTCAATCATCATTTTACCCAACTGTTTCTTTTTGAATTCAGCCGGTTCATTCAGCAGATAATGATAATGCCAGTAATCATTGGCCGTTACAGCCAGTAACTGTTTGATTGAATTCAGATCATCTGCTTCAATAATTTTTGAGAATAAATGACTCGACTGATGAATGAGCATTGCCAGCTGTGCCAAACGGACTGAAGGGAAATTAGATGGCCGCATCCGTAAAAAATGCAGCAGTTGGTTGACCGGCTTCAATTGATGTTTTTTCTGCAGGAATTGATATTCTTTCTGCAGCATGACAGGATAATCTTCAGTAAACTCATCATTCAGCAAACCTGCCTGTCCCAGCAACATAGCTTCTAACTGATGGATCTGATTTTTGTGTTTTGCTAAAACCGTAATGGGTATTGTTTTGGCAATGGATTCAAATGCATCTGTATTAACCGTCATGCCGAAATTTCTTGCCAGTAATTGCCAGAAGGTTTCTTCCCAATGATGATTGGTTTCCTGTAAGAGTTGATTGATCTTTTCATTTTTCTGAAACAACCGTTCAGCAATCATCCGTTCTTTCCAGCTGATCCAAACTAAATCCGAAATATCCGAAAGCTGGTTTTGACAGGGAATAAATTCGTTCTGTTCCATCAGCTGATGATAACGTTGAAGCAATGATGTTGAGATGCGGTTCTTTAATTCCAGTACGGGGATCGTTTGTTCTGTTGTTTGATCATGTTCCCAAACCACATGCAGAATAATATTGCCATAATGTTCATCATTTGTATGGCCATGCTTGTCCCAATCGCTTGTTTTAATGTGCAATTCAATATTTCCAAACCAGGTAATATTGTTGATGCAAATTCTTCCATTCTCAAAGTCGGGCCCCTGATTACTGTTCAGCAATCCCTGCGAAAGAATGCTGATTGAATCACCGCTGACAGTTGTGAGTTGTTCTTTGTTGAAGTACAGGTGTTGCCAGATAAACTGGAGCAGGCGTTCGTTCATAGAAAAAACGATTTGAAAATGTGGAAATGTGTTGACTTGAAAATGAATCTCAATCAGGCATTTACAAAATAGTAAATGAAAATTATATTCTCAAACGATCATTTCCGAATTTTCAAATTGATTCATTTTCAAATTTCTTCAGCGCTTTCATTACCCTGCTCACCGGTAAGCCCATCACATTGTAAAAATCGCCCTGTACACGTTTAATGCCAACAACACCAATCCATTCCTGGATGGCATAGGCGCCGGCTTTATCAAAAGGCTGGTAATGTTCTACGTAATATTCTATCTGCTGATCAGTTAATGTATGAAACTCAACTTCTGTAATATCAGAGAAGGCTATTTCTGATTCATCTTTTAAAATCACTACTCCGGTAATCACCAGGTGGGTTTGTCCCGACAGTTCTTTCAATGTGTTCACTGCATCTTCAATGCTGGCCGGTTTTCCAATCACTTTATCTTTCAGTACAACAATAGTATCAGCTGCCAGTATCAGGCGGTCATGACTTAATTCTGCTTTTACTGCCAGTGCTTTATTCTTAGCAATATAAACAGGTACTTCTTCAATGGGTAAAAATGCAGGATACATTTCATCAGTATCTTTTACCATCACATCAAAAGGAATTTCTGCCCACTCTAAGAGCTGTCTTCGTCTGGGCGATTTGGAAGCAAGGATAATCCGTTCCATCAGGCAAAAAATTTAAAAAGGATCATTGAAAGAATGCCGGTAAAAATCACAGCTTTAATCCATTTGCTTAATGCAGCAAAATCTGCTGTTGTTTTTGCTTTCAACAGCAACTTTAAACAGTAGGCAGTTGGAAGAACAATCAGGATTAAACAATATGCAGATGCGATCCACATTTTAAACTGTAACACATAAAACAAAACAATAATCAGCAGCACGAGCAGAATTACTAACCAGATACTGGCAAATACTTTTGAAAAATCTACACCCCACACAATCGGCATAGTTTTGCATCCGTATTTTGCATCGCCCTCCATATCCTCTATATCCTTTACCACTTCACGGATCAATGTTATAATAAATGCAAAAGACGCATAGAGTATCGCCAGCCTGAATAACTTTTGCTGTGCATCGGTATTAATCATGTGCATCAGATCAACCTGATGGTGAATGGTAAGCAGGTACACAACAAATACAACCCATGCAGTTAAAAGTGATATGATGATATTACCACTGAGCAATTTCTTTTTAAAGGTTGTACTGTAAAACCAGAGAAGGAATACACAACCCGTATTGGCAAAACCAATGATCCAGTTGCCATTCTGCAAACCGATATAAAATCCCATCAGTACACCGGCAAAAGAAAACAGCATGTGAAAAAAGATGGCCCATCTGCGGCTGATGCTTTTATCAACCACCATCCGGCCGGGTTTATTTACCAGGTCAATATTCAAATCAAAATAATCATTGATGACATAACCGGCTGCTGCAATAAAAACGGATGATAAGGTGAGAATAAAAAATAAAACATAGTACTCTCTCGGCATATGGAACCCGCCACCATACAAAACCGGCTGAACAACACAATAGAAAAACAGGATTTGTGTAAGCGCTATAAAAAGAAGATTGGGCCAGCGAATCAGTTTAAAAAAGTCGGAGAGTTTCTTCATCTTTCTGTTTCAGCTGTGAAGATAGGAAGCAAGTGCCTTCAAATAAAATGTGATTTAAAGAGTTGCAATTGTATCTGAAGATGTAAGCCAGTGATCGTTCAGCTTCAGCACTTTTTCAATTACCTCCCTTGCACAGCCTTTACCACCATTGAAGGTGGAAATGAATTTGGAAACAGCCTTTATTTCGGGTACTGCATCCAGCGGGCAGGCTGACAGTCCAACTAATTTCATCACATCCAGGTCGGGAATATCATCACCCATAAACAGGGTTTCTTCCCATTTCAGGTTATTGGCTAATAAAAACTGCGCAAGAACATCTTCTTTATCCTTCACTTTCATGAATATGTTCCTTACACCAAGATATTCTAACCGCTCGGCAGCAGGTTTGGAAACGGCTCCCGATATGATCACAACCTGGTAACCCTTTTTCACTGCTAACTGAATAGCATATCCATCTTTAACATTCATAGTGCGGACAAACTCAATACCGGGCAGAAGGATGACTGATCCATCGGTTAACACTCCATCCATGTCAAAAACAAAGGTCTTGATTTGCTTAAACTGTTCAATCAGGTTCATGTGCCGAAGTTCTTATTTTTTATGGTATAAATGACGGATGCTTTCTGAAAGTACCTGATAGAGATCATGCAAATGCTCATCAGCTTTAAGTATGTGCAGATGTTTTTGAATGGTTTCATCATCTCCTCTTCTTGCCGGACCTGTTTGCATGTCGATGGCCTGTCCCTGGTTTAACCTGTTGGCTACTTCCTGTATTAATGGAAACAACAAATCAAAATCGAGTTGACGTTTCTGACAAAATTCTTCTGTTACTGCATACAGGTGGTTGGTGAAATTGCTGGCTATCACTGCTGCCAGATGCATTTGTAACCTTGGCTCATCATTGGCTACTTCAACTTTATCTGAAAGGGAAAGGGCAAAATCTTTCAGCAATGCTTTTACATCATCACTGTTGCCATCAATCAGAAATGGAACAGTTGGCAAGACAGTCATTTCTTTCCGAAGACTTTGCAAAGGATACAAAACACCATAATTAGGTGAAGCATTCTTCAAAACTTCAATACTTACTGAGCCTGCAGTATGAACCAATACTTTCTTTTTTAATTGCAGCTCAGCTGCCACTTCACTGATGGCTTTATCTGAAACAGCAATCATACATAAATCTGCATCAGTTGTTATTTCCTGTAATGAGTGAATGGCTTTTGACTGTACCTGTGTTGCCAGTTCTGCTGCATGTTGCTGGTTACGACTCCATACCTGCACAATGGAATGACCTGCTGCATGCATCATCTTAGCAAGTACTGTTGCTGTATTACCCGAACCGAGGATTACAATATTCATTGATTGTACAACTGTTAATGAAACGGATGAACTAATTTGCACTCAAAGTAAAACATCTTACCTGAAATAACAGGACGGGATGACAGGAGCTATAAAAATAATGTGTCAAAATTATCAACCGCCACAGGCGGTAAATAAAAAAAGAATCACATGAAACTCGCCCAGAAATTAGTGATCGGATATTACAGAGCCAAGCTGAACATTTTTTCGAAGCTCTCTAAACGCAAAGCAGCAGAAAAAGCATTTGAATTATTCTGTACACCTTATCCAGGTACAAATACAACAAAGATGCCCGCCATTTTTGAAAAAGCAGAGAAGCTTCATTTAAATATGGATGGATACCAACTGGTCGGTTACCGCTGGAATCATCCGCAACCAAAAAAGGCACTGATCATTCATGGCTTTTCATCTACCATAAAAAAGTTTGATCATTTTGTTTCGCCGCTTTTAAAGAAAGGATACGAAGTAATTGCTTTTGATGCGCCTGCTCATGGCGAAAGCAGCGGCAAAACCATCAACGCTTTTATTTATCGTGATATGATACAAGCTGTGTATGATAAATTTGGACCTGTTCAATCGTTCATTGCCCATTCTTTTGGCGGATTATCGCTCAGCCTTTTTATGGAAGAACAGAAGTACCAGGATAATAAAAAACTGGTATTGATTGCTCCGGCTACCGAAACAGAAAGTGCATTGAAAAGTTTTGCAGCCTTTCTGAATATTGATGAGGATGTGATGGATGAGCTCCGGAAAATTATCATGGAAAAAAGCGGAAGAACAATTGATGAAATTTCGATCAGGGAATTAGCTTATCAAATTCAGGCAGAAGTATTGTGGGTGCATGATGAAGAAGATGACGTAACTCCATGGGCCGATGCCGAAAAAATTCAGCAGGATGCTCATCCTAACTTTCAGTTTATGGTCACCAAAGGATTGGGTCACCGGAAAATTTACAAGGATAATAAGGTAAAGAAAGCGGTGATGGAATTTTTGTAATTGATCATTTTTTAATCGTTGTCTGTACATCTGAAAGATGTCTGACAACCTGCTATAATGATGTTCAGTCACCCTTCTTGTGAGCAGACATCCTGCCTGTTTTTCAACCCTCAATTATCCATTTTTCATTTTCCATTATTCATTCTTTTCTTCGATTTACCAATCATTTTATAATATTGTGCCGCCGATGTCCTCAAAAAAGCCGGCCCACACATATATAATATGTCAAAGAATTTACTCATTGTAGAGAGTCCAGCGAAAGCTAAAACCATCGAAAAAATCCTCGGAAAAGACTTCGAAGTAAAGAGTTGCTATGGCCATATCCGTGACCTTGAAAAAGATGAAATGGGCATTGATGTCAACAATCATTTCCAGCCCAGGTACATTGTTCCCGATGATAAAGAGAGAGTAGTAAGAGACCTGAAATCACTGGCAAAAAAGAGCGACACTGTATGGCTGGCAACGGATGAGGACCGTGAAGGGGAAGCTATCAGCTGGCATTTGTGTGAGGTGCTGGGTCTCGATCCGGCAACTACCAAACGGATTGTGTTTCATGAAATCACCAAACCGGCTATTCTCAATGCGGTTGCAAATCCCAGAACGGTGAACATGAACCTGGTGAATGCACAGCAGGCAAGAAGAATTCTTGACCGGATTGTGGGTTTTGAGCTGAGCCCTGTGCTCTGGCGCAAGATGAGCATGCGGAATAATTTAAGTGCAGGCCGTGTGCAAAGCGTGGCGGTTCGGTTAATTGCCGAACGTGAAAGGGAAATCAACGCCTTCACTCCTGTTTCGTCTTTTAAACTGGAAGGATTATTTACAGCAAAAGACCTCAGCGAGCGCAACGTAATATTTAAAGCAGAAGGAAAGAAACAGAATACAGCCGAAGATGCAGAGAAATTTCTCAACAGTTGCAAAGGCGCTAACTATAAAGTAAAAGATATCCAGGTTCGTCCGGGAAAAAAATCACCTGCACCTCCTTTTACTACCTCAACATTACAACAGGAAGCAAGCCGTAAACTTGGTTATTCTGTAAGTCGCACCATGCAGTTGGCACAACGCTTATATGAAAGCGGTTTGATCACATATATGCGTACTGACAGTGTTAGCTTAAGTGATACAGCTTTGGGCGATTTAACAAGAACCATCAAAGGAATGTATGGCGACCGTTACCACCAGTTCCGCAAATTCAAGAATAAGAACGAGAGCGCACAGGAAGCACACGAAGCTATCCGCCCCACTTATATGGAGAACTCTACCATTGCTGAAGCCGATGGCAAACGTTTGTACGAACTCATCTGGAAACGAACAATGGCATCGCAGATGGCGGACGCAGAACTGGAACGTACAACTGCTAATATTTCGATCTCTACCAATAACGAAGAATTAAAAGCTGAAGGTGAAGTACTGAAGTTTGATGGCTTTTTAAAAGTATACCGTGAAGACAAGGATGATGATGATATAACAGAAGATGAAACACAGGAAGGAATGCTGCCGCCGTTAACAGTTGGTCAGCAATTGCCATTGAAAGAGCTCAATGCCGTTGAAAGATTTACCCGTGCTGCACCAAGATATACCGAAGCATCGCTGGTAAAAAAATTAGAAGAGCTGGGTATTGGCCGTCCATCAACCTACGCTCCTACTATATCAACCATTCAAAAAAGAACGTATGTAGAAAAGAGAGATAAAGAAGGAGTACGCAGAGATTTTCGTGTGTTACAATTGAAGGATGATGTATTGACTAAAGGAATGGAGCAGGAAAATACCGGTGCTGAAAAATCAAAACTCTTCCCTACTGATCTCGGACTTGTTGTTACAGATTTTCTGAAACAGCATTTCGAAAATATTATGGATTATGGTTTCACTGCTTACATTGAAGGTGAGTTTGATGATGTGGCTGAAGGCAAATTAAAATGGAATGTAATGCTTGAAGAGTTTTACAGTCCTTTTAAAAAAGATGTTGACAGAACTATTGAAACGGCAGAGCGTATTAAAGGCGAACGGGAATTAGGTGTTGATGAAGCAAGCGGGAAAAAGATTGTTGCACGTATGGGACGCTTTGGGCCGATGGTTCAGATTGGTGATGTGAGTGATGAAGACAAACCACGTTTTGCAGCCCTGCGTAAGAATCAAAGCATTGAAACAATTACTTGTGAAGAGGCAATGGATCTGTTTAAACTTCCATTAAGTCTTGGTGAATATGAAGGACAGGAAGTGAGTGTAAATGTTGGCCGCTTTGGACCTTATGTAAAGCTGGGTGAACAGTTCATTTCTATTCCAAAGGGCGAAGAGCCACTGGATATAACAATGGAACGTGCATTGGAACTGATCAAAGAAAAACAGACGGCTGATGCTCCTGTTGCTCACTTCGAAACGAAGCCTGTTACAAAAGGTAAAGGAAGGTTCGGACCATTTATTAAATGGAATGAGTTGTTTATCAATGTACCAAAGGCTTATAACTTTGATAACCTTTCTCAAAAGGATATTGATGAGTTGATCAGCAAGAAGATTGAAAAGGAAAATAATCGTTTCATCCAACAGTGGACTGAACATAAAATAGCTATTGAAAATGGTAGATGGGGACCTTTTATACGTTTTGGCAAGGATATGCTGAAGCTAGGTAATAACCCTGCTACCAAGCAAAAATATACTG
>CAZOLW010000051.1:0-7388 GCA_964580775.1 uncultured Chitinophagaceae bacterium
TTACTGAAATAAATGGCCCCGATTACCAGCGCAACCAGCATAAACACAAAACTGTACAGCAATGATGCAAAGCTGAACGTGCCCACATTGAACAGTGCATAACGGAACCCTTCCACAATCGGGCTCAGCGGGTTCCATTCAATTAAATAAGCATACTTTTTATTTGCTAAAAAAGACAATGGGTACACAACAGGCGTTGCATACATCAGTAACTGCACACCAAAAGTGATGAGCACGGTAAAGTCACGGTACTTGGTGGTAAGAGAAGAAATAATAATGCCCAATCCCAAACCGATCCCTGCCATAATCAATACCAATACCGGTATCAGTAACCAGTTCCATCCAAACTGGATAGGAACCTGTTTAAACAGCGCATACCAGATCATACAGAGAAATAAGATACCGAACTGGATACCAAACTTTGCCATATTGGAAATAACAACCGACAAGGGTAACACCAGCCGGGGAAAATACACTTTACCAAAAATGCCGGCATTGGCCACAAACGTATTGGATGTAGCAGTTAAGCAGGTGGAGAAATAATTCCAGATAGTAATGCCGCTCATATAGAAAAGAACCGGCTGTATTCCATCGGTGGGAATATTGGCAATTTTTCCAAAGATGAGCAGGAACATGATGGTGGTTAATACCGGTTGCACCACATGCCATACCGGGCCCAGTACGGTTTGTTTAAACTGAGCTGCAAAATCCCTTTTTACAAACAGCAGCATCAGGTCACGGTACCGCCACACTTCTTTCAGGTTCAGATCAAGAAAATGCGACTGTGGTTTTATTTCCAGGTCCCAGTTTTCTTCGGGTATTGTTTGTTGATTCATTGTTGTTAATTAAGGTTAAGGATAATTGCTAAGGTTAAGAAAATACAGCCTCAGCCTTAACCTCAGCCTTAACCTTAACCTCACCTCTTACCTTGTTCATCTGCTTCGCAGTGTTTTAATAATTTTATTCAGTGACTCATGAATGTTGTTCAGCTGTATGATTTTCTGTTCAACAATATCATTCATAAAATAACCAAATCTTTGACCATAGATGAGTTCACTTTTACATTCAAGCAGGGATCCCCTGGAGAAGAAATAAAAATTCAATTTGTCTTTTGTATGCTCTCTCCCGAAAGATTCGGCAATATTATTAGATATACTCAATGAGGCTCTTCGTAATTGAGAAGTAAGACCGTAATCTTCTTTTCTCGGCAAAGATTCTGTTAACTGGAACACATCAACAGCAAAGTTCATTGCTTCATTCCAAACAGGCATTTCAGTAAAGTCTTTGTACATCGTTTCAGATTTTGATGATATAGTCAGTCCTTCTTAGCCTCAACCTTAACCTCACCCTCAACCTCAACCTTAACCTCAACCTTCTTCCTCATCCTAACTTCTTCGCCGGGTTCCCCGCATACACACCTTTACTACGGATGTCTTTTGTTACCACAGCACCTGCACCAATCACCACGCCATCACAGATAAAAACAGGCAGGATGGTGGCATTACTGCCAATGGAAACTCCGTTACCGATAATAGTTTTTTTCCACTTACTATGGTCGCCCGCAGGTTTTCCTTCACTGAATGTATCATTGATAAACATTACTCCATGACTGATAAAACAATCGTTGCCGATGCTCACCAGTTCGCAGATAAATGTATGGCTCTGGATGCGGCAGTTATTACCGATCACGGCCCCTTTCTGAATTTCAGTAAACGGACCAACAAAACAATTGTCGCCAAAACTGCAGCCGTATAAATTCACAGGTTCCTTCACCTGGAAGTTTTCACCTGTGCTGATATTGTCGATCATACGTTAAGGATTTACTTTTTTTGTATGGCATCTGTAGTTCAAAGTATAATAAACTATTAACCGTAATTAATTATTCCTTCATAAGTACAGCCGGTAAAAAATCAAACTGTTGAGCAGAGGATGCTGATGATAACTCTGTTGCAATTCACCACAATAGTGCTAAGTTTAATCAAGGCGTCCGACGGGAAATGGGGGTAATATTTCCCGTCTTGACTTTTTGTTTCTTTTGTGTCAAGACAAAAGAAAGATATGTTGTGCAACGCACAAAAAAATCAACTATTTCTTCTTCACAGCAGCTTTATAAAACTGCTCAATCATTTTTACACTGTGAATCGCTTCTTCACCGGAAGTATATTGTTTCTGTTTCCCCGCAATCACCCGCAGAAACTCATCATACACTTTTGCATGATTGTTCATGGAACCCTGGTAACCTTTGTATTGATTGGGCTGATTCCCTGCATTCAACCGGAGATCATCAATCAGCTGCGGTTCCTGGTAGTCGATCTTATTTAAGTAAGCCCCGCCGATTTTAACCGTTGCCTTTTCAGCAAGGATGGTAACAGAGCCTTCAAAATTTTTATCAGTTGCATTGGTGCTGTAGGTAAATGTTCCGGGAACACCTGCTTTTGTTACGAAAGAAAAAACACCCGTGTCTTCCACTTCAATCAATTGCTGATGCGCAAGGTTGGCCGTAAATCCTTTTACTGATTTGATGTCGCCAAAAAACCAATAGAGCAGATCAATAAAATGACTGAACTGTGTGAACAAAACACCGCCATCCATCTTCTTAGTACCCCGCCAGTTTGATTGCTGATAATACTTGATGCCACGGTTCCAGAAGCAATTGATCTGTATGGTATAAACAGTTCCTAATTTATTTTTATTCAGCAATTGCTTAACAGCTGCTACGGGAGGATTCAGCCTGTTTTGTTTTACAATCAGCAGATGCTGATTGCTCTTTTTTGATACGGCAATCATTTTTTTCGCATCCGCAACAGACAGGGCCATGGGCTTTTCACACAACACATGCAAACCGGCCTGCATGCCTTTGATGCTGTGTGCTGCATGCAATCCATTCGGTGTACAAACAATCAGTACATCAGCTGTTGTTTCTGCTTTCAGCATATCTGCTATGGATGTATAACCATAACAGGCAAATTGCTTTGAAAATTTTTTTGCCCTGCTGCTGTCAATATCACAAACAGCAATCAGCTTCCCTTTTTCCTGTGCAAGGAGTGCATGCCTTTCACCGATTGTACCGCAGCCGATCAATAAAAAGTTGATTGATTTCATTTGTTAAACACGTTCTTCTTCGTAACAATGTTCTGAAAGAAGAACACACTCGCTACCGTCATTTCCCTGCCCGTCCGGTCAGGCGGGGAAAAGACCTTACACTAATTTCTTCCATGCCGGGGGCATATTCTTTTCTATCTCAATATTTTTAAACTTACTGCCCTGTCTTGGTCCCTTGGCCTTTGCATCTTCCACCATCCGTTCAATGCCTTCTTTGAGGGAAATATTTTTAATCATGTGGCCAAAGTACCTGTGCACTTTGCTGTGATCACTGTAAGCATGAACCACTTCATTTCTTGCTTCTAAAAATTCCAGCATCTCCGGTACACCAAATGATTCGCATACCAGTGTAGCCAGTTCCTTTACGGTATAAGGTGTATCAGCCCCAATATTAAATGTTTCATTATAAGCTTCCTTCATTTCAATACTCCTGGCAATTACCGGTGCCACATCATCAATATGACTGAAAGCTCTTGTCTGCATACCATCGCCAAAAAGCGTCAGTTTCTTTCCCTGCATGATCTGGTTCATAAAAATGCCTACCACGTTTCTGTAAGGATCGCCGATATTCTGACGTTCACCATATACATTATGCGGACGGAAAATGATGGAGTTCAATCCAAACATTTCATGTGCTGATTTCAAATCGAGCTCCACGGCTAATTTTGAAATACCATAGGGATCTTCCGCAGCCGGCATCAGATCTTCTGTCATCGGCAACTGGTTCTTTCCATACACAGCAATGGAAGAAGTAAACACAAAACATTTCACCGTTCCTGTATTCACAGATGCATTGATGAGGTTGATGCTGCCGATGAGGTTATTGGTATAATTAAACCGGCGGATAAAATGGCTCAACCCCTCTGCTGCATAAGCAGCAAGGTGAAACACATAAGTAAACTGGTGTTCAGCAAATAATTGATTGATGAGTTCCACATCATTAATGCTGCCCTTAACAAATGCTGCTTTGGGGTTAACGTTATCTTCAAACCCACCCGACAGATCATCAATGGCCACCACCTGGTAGCCGGCATTAACAAGGTGATCACATACATGCGAGCCTACAAAACCTGCAGCGCCCGTAACGAGTACTTTTTCATTCATGAGATTTAGCTTTGATGGTGTTATATTCTGTTTTACTTAAACCGCCTGCATAATTGGTTCAATTCAGCAGTAACTGTTGATGTAAAATATTAATTTTTTTTAAACTTTTACAACGAAGAAATAAATCAGTTCTGCTCTGTACGCTTTTTCTGTAATACAATCCGCAGTCGTTCATAATAGGACTCAAACCCAAAAACCTTCATGACTTCATTCTGCAGCTGTTGCTTTTGCAGTTGATCATTTCCCAATACCTGCTGCAATGCCTGTTCAAGTTGCAGGACGTCATCCGGATCAATTAATGTTCCCAGCTCACCATTCTTTAAAGCATCCACACTGCCATCTTTATTGCCTGCAATTACCGGCAGTCCGCAGGCCATGGCTTCTAAATATACGATGCCAAATCCTTCGCCTTTACTCGGCATCACAAACACATCGGCCAGTAAATAATGTGCAGTTACTTCTTCATCAGCAATAAAGCCCGGCATCAAAACATATTCCTCCAGCCCGTTGGCAGCAATTAATTCCTGCATCCGTTTTTTTTCTGCCTCATCTGCTTTACCGGCAAGAATATATTTAAAGGATAATCCACTCTTCACTAATTGCGGTAAAATGCTGATCACTTTATCATACCCCTTGTATCCTTCTTCACTGTTCAAACGGGTTAAGGTAAAAATCACCTGATCCTGTTCACTCAGTCCATATCTTTTTTGTAAGTAAGCCGGTTTCGAAAACTCAGCAGGCAGTTGAAAATGCGGATCAAGTGTATTTGGAAAAACACTGATCTTCTCCGCTGGCACTTGCTGCAGTTCAACTAATTTGTTTTTCGTAAATGAACTTACCGCCAGTATATGATCTGCCTTTTGCAATAATTTTTTTTTCATTCCGCTCACCGGTTCAAACACTTCAATACCATGACAGATGACCGTTAATTTTTTTGATGGCCGGAAGAATTTATACAACACTCCAACCATAGCAAGATTCATATGGCCAATGATCAATTCATCAACCCGCAGCGACTGTAAAAAATTCTGTGCAACAAACCGGAGACGGTTACCGGAATACGCCTGGAAACTTTCGGGTGGAACATAGGCTGCATCCGAATGATCGTCATACATGCCTGCAAATGATGCCTTGAAATTCAGCGGTTGCTGTAAGTCTATCATGGCTTTCATAAAAGCCCGGTTGAATTTTTCAATTCCACCCATACTCGAAAAAGCAGTCAACACAATGAACTGGATCTTACGCTGCTGCATGAAATGCGTTTTGCGAAAACCTGCTCATGAGCAGGGCGCACCAGTAACGGCCCCACGACAAACGTTTTTTCTGAAATGCTTTGTAGAATTTTTTCTCATCTTCTGTTGATGGCATAATAAATTCATTTTCTTTCAGCCATCCTTCAAACGGAAACGTGAAACCCTGTTTTTTCCGCTTCCATATTTCAACAGGCAATTCCTGTTCAAAAGCTTTCACCAGTAAATATTTGGGAGGCGATTTTTTAAACTTCAGTGCAGCATCAATCACTCCTGCCATGATCATCATTTCTTTATCAAGGAATGGAACCCTGATTTCCAGTCCATGCCACATACTCATAAAATCAGAATCTTTCAGCAACTGGTTCTGCATATAAAAATTGGTTTCGAGCCAGCTGACACGGTTACCATTGGTTAGTCCATTGATTGGGTAATGCTCACTTAAATCAGCAAGCTCAAGCTCCACTTCTTTTTGAGTACTCCCCAGTAAAGAAGCAACTGAAACAGGTGTAAAAATTCCACGGTAACTCAGGTATTCTGAAGCGGTATTCTGCGTACCTGCATAACTGAGTTTGCGGATACGGTGATCAGGAAAATGCTGCAATCCTCTCAGCATTCTATCCGGTATTTTTTTCACCATGTCCATTCTTCCCTGTTGCTGAAAAGAGGGATAGCCGCCAAATAATTCATCGGCACCCAACCCCGATAACACAGCTTTCAACCCGTATTCCTTTGCATACATCGAAATAAAATAGGTATTGATCCCATCTAATGTTGGCTGATCCATTGCCTGCATAGCATCGTGCAGCTTTTCGTTGAAAATATCTTTTGTTACAAGAAAGGATTGATGTTTTGCTTTTGTTTTATCAATGATCAGCTGTTGAAACCTGTCTTCTGAAAATGCTTTTTCATTAAATACAATCGACAGCGTATGCAGGTTTTCTTTTTGTGTGCGGCTGGCAATCAGGGTCAGCAGACTGGAATCAATTCCGCCGCTTAAAAACAAACCGATCGGTGCGTCAGATACAAGATGCCGTTCCACTGATTGTTCCATGGTTTCACGCAGTAACTGCAATGCTTCATCTTCATTCTTCAGTTTACCGCTGAACTTCCATTCAAAAAACACCTGCTTCTTTGTTTCTAAAGAAGGCAGCTGAATAATCATAGCTGTTCCTTTTTCCAGCGGCACAACTGATTTTAAAGTAGTGATGGGTTCGGGTAAATGTCCGAAGGTTAAGAAAGCTGTTTGCCAGTTCGTATTCTCTTCAAATCTTTTCTCCACCTGTTGAAAAGCTCTCATTTCAGAAGCAAAGTATAAACAGGTATGATCAATGAAATAATACAAGGGTTTAATACCTGCATGATCTCTTGCCAGTACCAGCTCCTGCTTCTGTTCATCTAAGATGGCTAATGCAAACATGCCGTTGAAATATTCAAACGCATCCACTCCCCATTGCCGGTAGGCTTTTAAAATAACTTCTGTATCACTTTCAGTTTTAAACCGGTGACCATAATGTTTTAATGTATTGCGGAGTTCTTTGTAGTTATAGATTTCTCCGTTGAATACAATCGTGAGGTGTTCATCAATCATTGGCTGATGACCTGCCGCACTCAGATCAATCAGTGACAAACGCCGGTGCCCAAATGCCAGCGGCAATGTTTGGTGTACAAGAATTCCTTCATCATCCGGTCCTCCATGTTTCATGGAATCACGCATCTGAACAATCTGCTCCTGCAGGTTTTTTACTGTGGGATCATATATACCCGCAATACGGCACATGTAAAAAAATAATTAAAATGACTGCTGAAATAAACGATGAAAAATCGTCTTCTATATTGAAGTATTCAACACGTTAATAATTTGCCTCCCCTTCCTGCCTCCTGGCCTCTTTGCCTTCACAACTCCCGACTTTCTTCCTCACGACTCCCGAC
>CAZOLW010000051.1:7488-10837 GCA_964580775.1 uncultured Chitinophagaceae bacterium
TTCTTCCTCTCCCCCTACTTAATCCCGATAAACTGCAAAATCTTATTATACCATTTATTTTTCGAAGGATCATTATCATAATAACCATAACCATAGCCGTAACCATAGCCGTATCCGTACCCATATCCGCCATAGCCGTAATAGCTGTTATATCCTTCCACCTTAATATCATTCACAATAATGGAAGGGTTCGGAAATTTTTTCTGCTGGTACAGGTCTTCCAGTAACTGTAATTGCTTCTTGAACGTATACCGCTGGCGCACCACAAACAAAGAAGTATCAGCAAAATTCGCCAGCGTCATTGAATCACTCACCAATCCGATAGGGGCCGTATCAATGATCACCGCATCAAAATTATCCCGGCAGAATTCAAACAGTTCTTTGACCTTCGGATCCAGTAACAATTCGGAAGGATTGGGCGGAGTAGGTCCGCAGCCAATTACAAACAGGTTATCTGTATCCGGAACAGGAACAGGCAGCTCTTCCAATTTTACTTTCCCGATAACAAAATGGGTAATACCAAAGGTTCGGGCAATACCAAGACCGCTGATAATTTTTGGTTTACGTAAATCAAACTCAAGAATCACGGTACGCTTTCCGGTTAAAGCAATAGAAGCCGCAAGGTTGGTAGCCGCAAAGGATTTACCCTCACCACTGAAGGAAGAAGTAACAAGTATTACCGGTGTCCGTTCCTTCTTTAAAACAGATTGAAGGTTGGATCGGATAATCCTGAACTGCTCTGCAAGAATGGTACGGCTGTTCTTCACCACTACCAGCGTTTCTGGTTTATCATTATGACCCAGTTCACCAATTACCGGGATCCTTGTATTTTTTGTAATATCAGCCTTGTGCGTAACCCGATCATTCATCAGGTCACGGATCAGGATAATGATAACCGGAACCAGGAGCCCAAAGAATATCGCCAGCATATAGGCGTTTTTCCGCTTGGGCGAAATAGGAACGCCTCCGCCCTCTGCATCCGCAAATATTTTCGAATTCGACAGGGTAGAAGCTAACTGAATGCCCGTTTCTTCTCTTTTCTGCAGCAGGAAGGTGTACAGTTCATTCTTGATCAGTTGCTGCCGCTTGATTTCCCTGATCTGGCTTTCCTTTTCCGGCAGATCAAACATTTCCTTTTTTACAATGCTGTTTCTTTTTTCCAGTTCATTTTTAGCAAGCACATAAGATTCCCTGATATTCTTCAGGTTTTCAATCATCGAAGTCCTCGTTTTTTCAATGTTTAGCTCTATTTCCCTGATCACAGGATTTCCCTCTTTATTTACCTGCAATTCAATATCCCGTTTAAGGATCAATCGGTTATATTCGGAAACCAGCAAACTTAAGGTGGGATCTTCAATTCCAAGGTTCGTCGGTGTAAGATTATAAACGTTTTTCTTATCCCGGATATACTCATTTAACAGGTCAAGAATTTTGATCTGTACCTCCTGTTTCCTTAATTCGGTTTCTGTTGAATTAATACTTTCCAGGAACATTTCCGATTGTCCTTCCAGATCAAGAAACTGGTTTCTCTTTTTGAAATTCTGCAGATTGCCTTCAACAATGCCCAGGTCAGTTTCCAAATTTTCCAATCTGTCTCCGATGAACTTCAATGAGTTTTCAGAAATACGGCTCTTATCCTGTACATTATACCTTCCATATTCCTTCATTACCTGGTTTAGAATATCAATTCCTTTATCCGGGTTTAATGTACTTAAGCTCAGATTTAAAACACTGGAGGTCCGGCTCTTCGGCGCAATAGTTAAACTGCCTGCAATTTCCCCTGCCGCTGATTTAGATGGTTGCCAGCTGTATGTAAATCTTCTCCCTGCCGCCGATAGATCTGATCCGTTGGGTACCAGCCTGAAAACAGCACCTTCAATTTCAATATTGCTGAAAAAACTCCTGGGCTTTGTAAACTTATTGAGCAGAAAACTGTTTTGATTGAGAAGCTGAATATTAAAACTATAACTCTTTGCACTGTCTGCTATTTTCACCACTTCAACAAGAAAAGGAGTAAACTTATATACTTCACTGCTCCTTACTTTTCCATGCTCAATATAAGTTGAATTGAGGTGAAGACTGTCCACCACCCTGCGCAGAAATTCTTTAGATTTCATCAGGTCAACCTCATCCTCCATATTAATCTTATCCACCGGGTTAAACATACTGCTGAACTTATCAGTACCCTTTATATTGGCAGCATTCTCCATTTTCACAATCATACTGCTGTAAACACTATAAACAGGTGTGGCCCAACGCAAATAGGCCCATGCCACAATCAGGGCAATACCCAACGCAAAGAAAAAAAGCGGGAGATTAGAAATATATTTAAACAGCACATCCTTGAAGGTCAATAGTTTTCCTTCGCTTTCTGTTTGCTGAACCTGTTCAAAATCGTTTGTTGCCATCAGGAAAATAAATTAACGGAAGAATGTAGAAATTAAGATAATGACATTTAACACACTTAAACCAAGACTCACATATTGGAATGTTTTTGCAGCAGACTGATCAGAACTAACCAGGTATCGGTTGGAAGGTGCCACATACACCACATCATTCTGTTTCAGGTAATAATTCGGTGAATTAAAAAAATCGCCCTTGGTGATATCTATTACATGCATGGTTCGCTTGCCGTTCTGCTCTCTGAAAAGAAGAATTTTTTTCAGATCGCCCCCTGGTTCAACGCCCCCAACCTCACCTAAAGCCTGTAAAAAAGATACCCGTTCTGATTCAAATATTTTTGAACCGGGGCTCCTGATACTGCCCAGGAAAGTAACCCTGAAATTGAGATAACGGATATTCACAATCGGGTCTTCTTTCAGATACTCAGATGTTCGTTTAATGATTTCCTTTTCAAGTTGAATCTTAGTCATACCATCTGCTGCGATTATTCCCAGCAGGGGCAACTTAATTTCACCTGTTGTAATATCTACAAGATACCCGCTTGCAGAAACTCCGGCTCCTGAAGATGAAACTCCTGTTGCAGAACCCGAACTGCTGGATGAATAATTCTGGCTGAACAACTGGTTGGTGGAAGAGCTTCTGGATGAAATGGTAATCTGTAGCAAATCCCCTTTCTGAATGATCGGCTCAATCAGTTGATATTGGCCGAGTTTGGCAGTATCCAGTCCTTCATTAAAATACACATTTTCTTTACGCAGTTTTTCAGGTGAAACACAGGCGCTGAACAATGTAACCGATAAAATGCCCAGCAGGAAGTATGTACGCATCATAGTTTTAGTTTGATCCGGTATAAATTTCATTTGTTGAAACGTTTCGTTCATAAATCTGTTGTGCCACGTACCCTTTGTAAAATACTTATACTTTACCAATGCCGGCCATCTAAAAA
>CAZOLW010000051.1:10937-31761 GCA_964580775.1 uncultured Chitinophagaceae bacterium
CTTCCCAACCGCCTCCAGGTTATTCTTCTCAAACTGTGCCGTCAACTCATAACCCAAACTCTCCAGCAATACATATACCCTGTTATTCACCACTTTAATCACCAACCCTTCCGTATCCATCATCAACCCTGTCCTCACCCTCACTCTTTCTCCGGCTGCAACGCTTATAGGGCTGGCCTGTACATCTTCGTACTCCTTCAGAAATTTACGGATCATTTCGATCTCCGCCTGTTTAATTACGGCAGGCTTTCCCTCCCAGTACACAAAATTAACCACGCCATCCGAAAGCCTTACACTGCCTTTTTCTTCTTCTGTGATATGTACAAATACATACGACTTAAACAGGGGCTCTTCAATCACTTTATAACGGTCGCTCCATTTCCTGCGCACCTTGTTAAGCGGACAATAAAATTCCAGTCCCTTTTTTTCGAGATGCACACACACTTTCTTCTCCCACCGGGGCTTTGTATAAACAGCATACCAGTTTTTCAACGTCTTCATCACAATTTACGATATAGCTTCGCCACCTCAGTCACATAGCAGGAAAAGACTGAGTCCAATATTTTTTGGTTAATACGTAAAAAAAGGCAAACATGCCTGTAAGGCCTGTTTACCCTTCCATTATTTTATAGAATACTGCCAACGGCAGAAATTTGATTGTTGATTGCTCAGGTATACGATTACAATTCATAAATGCCTCTGCACCCTTTTGATGGTTGCAAATATATGACTTTAAAGGCCTTATCTCTTCAATCCCCCATGTTCCCCAACTGTAAGTGTTTCCCTTTAGTGTCTCTTCAGCCTGCAATTTAAAGGTTGAGCCCCATTCTGAAAAAAATAATATCACCGCTTCGTTGATAAATGGGAGTCAGGCTCATTACATTTTCCTACATTTAATACAAAACCATCTGCTTTGAATCAACGATTCTATTCCCTCGATGTATTTCGTGGTGCCACGGTTGCTTTAATGATTCTTGTCAACAACCCCGGTTCATGGGCACATATTTATGCTCCGTTAGAACATGCTCCCTGGCATGGTTTAACTCCTACCGATTTGGTATTTCCCTTCTTTCTCTTTGCAGTTGGGAATGCGATGTCCTTTGTAATGCCCCGTTTGCAGCAGGGAGGTGATCTCATCTTCTGGAAAAAAGTCCTCAAAAGAACCTTTCTTATTTTTATCATCGGTCTACTGTTGCACTGGAGCCCCTTCATCAAATGGAGCGGGGATCATATTGCGTTGAAGTCACTTGACAACCTGCGCATCTTTGGCGTGCTGCAACGAATAGCGGTCTGCTACTTCTTTGCATCAGTGATCGTTTATTATTTCAAACAGAAGGGGGCCTTTGTTTTTGCTGCTGTACTCTTACTGTTTTACTGGATGCTTTCCCTTGCTTTGGGAACACCCGGTGATCCTTACAGTTTGAAAGGCTGGTTTGGTACTGATATTGACAAAGCCATTTTGGGAGAAGCACACATGTATAAAGGAGAAGGACTTGCTTTTGATCCCGAAGGGCTGATGAGCACATTTGCAGCCATTGTACAGGTGATCTTTGGTTATCTCGTTGGAGATTATATTCAAAAGAAAGGAAAGAGTTTTGAAATGATTGCATCATTATTTGTAATAGCCACCCTGCTCATCATCACTGGTTTTATATGGGATATGGTCTTCCCCATCAACAAAAAAATATGGACCAGCTCTTATACAGTGTACACAACCGGGCTCGCCATCTACACCATTGCCAGCATGATTTATTTCATAGAATTTAAACAGGCTACAGGATGGCTCACTAAATTCTTTGATGTGTTTGGAAAAAATCCATTGTTCATTTTTGTATTGAGTGGATTTCTTCCACGGCTGCTCGGCCTCATTCGTATACCAAACGGAATCAATGCAGAAGGACTTCCGAAATACCTCAGTCCATTCGGATGGTTCTATGAAAAAATATGCAGACTCATTCCTGGTGTTCCGGAGAATGGTTCTTTGTTTTATGCCATCTGTATGATTGTGATGTACTGGGCCATCTGTTACTGGCTCGATAAAAAGAAGATCTATATCAAAGTGTAAAGCTGTTGCCACAAAGACACGAAGACGCTGAGAAGATAGGATACAGAAGACAGGAGATAGAATTTAAGAACGAGAAGAGAGGAAGAATTTTAGTTGCACACAGAGACCACGGAGATAAGAATTCCTTTTCGTGTAAATCCGTGTAACCTGCCGTCAGGCAGGTTCGTGGCTAAACAAAATTTGCTTCAGCAACAGCAACACTGTCCAGCTTACCTACATCAACCAATACATCACCGCTGTGGTCATACCCAAGTATAAGCTGATCCGTTGCCAGGTCTAAATAGGTTTCAGTTAAAGAAAATTTTCCTCTTTGCCTGATCAGTGAAAAAACCTTCGGTTCAAATACCACCACACAGCTGTATGCTTTTTCAACCAGATGTTTTGCGTTTATTTCAGCAGATAGAAGATGCGGACCTTTCTCTTCGCCTGTTACATTATTTCTCCATCCGCATAATTTGTTTTCTTCATCAAACAAAAAATTCCTCGCTGTCTTTCGGTTCGTTACCGCAAATGAAATGAGTGGCTTATGCTGTTGATGAAATGCAAGCAGTTGATCTAAATTAAGATTGGTGAGTATATCAACATTGATGGTAACAAAAGGCTCCTTTCCTTCAAGCAATGGTCTTGCTTTTAATAACCCTCCTCCTGTTTCAAGCACTTCATCTCTTTCATCACTGATGAGTACATTACTTCCCCAACCCTTATTTTTTTCAACAGCATCAATGATCTGATCAGCAAAATGATGCACATTCACCACTACATCCGTAATACCGTATTGCTGCAGGTATTCAATATTCCGTTGCAGTAAACTTTTCCCGTTTACCAATGCCAGTGCCTTTGGATGTTGATCAGTCCATGGTTTAAAACGTGTGCCTAGCCCTGCTGCAAAAATCATCGCCTTCAGCCCCCTCCGCCCCCTGAAGGGGGAACTTGTAACATCTTCATTAAACGTAACATTCATTACTATAAAGTTTATGGTATTTACTCCCCTTTAGGTTTTAAAACCCCGAATGATAACTTCGGTGGGATAGGGCTCAATAGGTTTGGTTGATCCAGTTCTTTGCATCCTGTATCAAATGTTTCAGATCAATCTTTACGCCGTATTTATTTTTGATATGTCTTGCCAGTGCATCAGCTGCATACACACTGCGGTGCTGACCACCGGTACATCCAAAACTGATCTGCAGGTTAGCAAATCCCCGCTTCATATAATCTTCCACAGCAATATCAACAAGATTATAAATACTGTTTAAAAACTGCGGCATTCTTGTTTGCTGTTCCAGGAAATCTTTTACATCCTTATCTCTTCCTGTTTGTGTTTTATATTCCTCAAACCTTCCGGGATTCAAAATACTTCTGCAATCAAACACAAAGCCACCACCATTATCTGTTTCATCAGCAGGTATCCCGTTCAGTTTATAGGAGAAACTATTGATGCGTACAACCAGCGGAGTATCTTCTGTTGCTTTCAGTGGTTCAAAGCGGTGAATCACTTCTTCTTCCACCATCAGCCCCAGCATGCGTTCAAATTCAGGCAGCCGGATACCCACACGTTTGTTACTTAAAAACCATTTCAGGTTTCGCAATGCCAAAGGGATACTCGTTAAGAAATGTGCCTTCCGTTCAAACAAACCTCTGAAGCCATAAGCACCTAATACCTGCAGTAAACGGATGAGCACATAACCATTGTATTGGCTCACAAATCTTGTCCGGTCAATCTTTGTGTGAAGTACTTCATCCACACAATCCATATAATGATCAAGTAAATTATTTTTCCAGTCATCAGGTAACTCTGCTTTTGCCTGCCACAATAAAGAAGCAACATCATACTGTAATGCACCACGCATACCGCCCTGGTAATCGATAAAATGAACAGCCTCCCCCAAGCCACCTCCAACAGAGGGGGTTACCATTATATTCCTGCTTTGAAAATCACGGAACATAAAATACTTATGATCCACATGGGTGAGATAAGTACTTAATGCATCAAAATCATCAATCAGTTTTTCTTTATCATAAGGAATTTTTAATGTGTCGAAGAAATAATACTTGTAATAAAGCAAATCAGAAAGAATAGCCTGTTTGCCAAATTCTTTTGAGGTAATACACCAGTCATAGTTCAGATTCTCCTGCCCCCTGATCTGCATATACGCCAGTTTTTGCAGGGCCTGCTGAAAGAGTGTATACGCATGGTGGTGATAGCCATTTTGTTCCAGCACATTTAATAAAGAAACATCACCAAAATCTTCCTGCAGATAAATGGTTTCATCCGCATTCACCAAAAAAATTTCAGGAACCGGGCAATCATGCGATTTGAAATGCTCACTGAATTTTAAGAAGGTTTGATTCTCCCTGATATTCTTACTGGCTGTTGCAATACAGGTAACAGGGCCTGTAACACGGTAATACACCCTGTCACTTCCACTCTGAGGAATCTTTTCAATATGTTCAGGGTTTACGTTAAACCTGGATGAATATAAAGAAGCGATCTGTTCAATGATATACTGCATAGAAATTGATTGTGGTAAAAGTAACTGAAATTTTTATTTGTCTGAAGAAACCCGGTTCTTCATAAATTTCATTCGCTAATTTTAACCATGCGCCGATTTCTGCAAAAGATTTTAACCAAACCTGTCATCTGGCTGGCCAATAAATTTTCCAGCAAGCCTGATCTTGAACGTGTACATACTGCACTGACGAAACTGTATGAACATAGCCTGGAAAATCCCGGTAAAAAAGGATTGGTGATGGATATGAATCCTGATACTGATCGCTTCATCATTTTCAGCGATCAGCATAAAGGTGCAAAAAATGGCAGCGATGATTTCATAAATTCAGAACCAAACTATTTAGCAGCATTAGAATATTATTATGAGCAGAACTTTCATTTTATTTCTTTGGGCGACAGTGAAGAGCTTTGGGAGAATACAGTTGGACCGGTTAAAACAAATAATAAAATCACAACAGAAGCAGAAAAAAAATTCTTAAAAGAAAAACGTTACACCAAAGTATTTGGCAATCATGATACTTTCTGGAATAACGATCCTTTTGCAGGACTGCAGTTAATGAGTATGTATGGCGATCCGGTAAAAATTTATGAAGCTGTATTATTAAATGTACATATCAATGAGACTGTGCTTCCCTTCTTTCTTACTCATGGTCACCAGGGTGATGGACAGAGTGACAGCAACCCGTTCAGTGCCTGGTTTGTCGGAAGAATATGGGCACCGCTGCAAAGCTATCTCAACCTGAATCCGAACATTCCATCAGCCAGTCAGGAATTAAAAACAGCCCATAACCGGTTTATGTATGAATGGAGCAAACTTGAAAACAATCCTGTTTTAGTTACCGGACATACACATCAACCCGTATTTGCTTCACTTACACATCTTGAATTTTTATACAAGCAACTGATGAAGGCAAGAGAGAATAATGATGAAATGGCTATTGCAAAACTGAATGCGGAAATCAGGTTCCGTCAGCAGGAATATGATTACGTAAGTGGTAATTACATCAACATGAAACCATTTTACTTTAATACCGGCTGCTGCTGTTTCAGTGATGGGGATATTACAGGTATTGAACTGGCTGAAGGAATGATCCGCTTAATTAAATGGAAAAAGAAAGACAATCTTTCTGTACGTGATGTTCTTGAAGAAATGAAACTCAGCGATCTGCTTGTATAAACTTTTGCAATTAACTTTGCTGCCCATGAAACAAATCATTCCAATTATTACAGCTATCATTCTTTTAGTAACGGCATCAAACGGCTCTGCACAGAATACAAGAATAAGAGACAATAACAGTATTGGCTGGTACACAACAACAGGTACATTCAATTTTAATAACAAATGGAGTGCTCATCTTGAGTATCAATGGCGCAGAGAAAATTATATCCGCAACTGGCAGCAGAGTTTACTTCGTACCGGCATTAATTATAAAGCTAACAGCAGTACTGCTTTTCGTATTGGATATGCATGGGCAGAAACTTATCCATATGGCGATTATCCGGTGAATGCATTTGGGAAAACCTTCAGCGAACATCGTATGTATGAACTGGCAACACTTACACAGCGAAGCGGCACAGTGGATATCAGTCACCGTATTATGCTGGAACAAAGATGGCTGCCACGTTATCTGTCTGCTGCATCATCAAAACCGGATGAATGGCTCTTTATGAACAGGGCCCGTTATATGCTCCGTTTGCAGCAATCATTAAAAGGAAAAACACTGGAAGATAAAGAGCCTTATATCGCTGTTTACGATGAAATACTCATTGGCTTCGGTAAAAATGTGAATGAAAATATTTTTGATCAAAACAGGTTGGGTGTTTTACTGGGTTACCGTTTCAATCCTGCCTTCAGAATTGAAGGAGGTTATCTCAGCCAGGTTGTTCAATTATCAAGAGAGATAAGCGGAAGAAATGTTTTTCAGCATAACAATGGTTTTATCATCAGCAGTATTTTTAATATCAACCTGTAAGCTCTCTGCAAATCAAAATGCCACGCTGTACAGCGTGGCATTTTGATTTATCAGTAAGAAAAACAATTTATTTTTTCCATTTATTATTAGCAGTATTTATATCAGGAAGATGTTTCCCCGGATCAACCACCACTTCACTCACTTCGGCTTTTGTAAGTACAGGAAAAGTCCATGTATCACCACGCTGCCACACTTCAACAGGCAGATGAATCGTTTGCATATCCCCATTTACATCGGTAATTTTTACTGTTACTGGCATCGGCATTTTTTCCAGTAACTGAATGGTAATGCTTGTGCCATTTTTAATGTCGCCACGGATAGCAGAAACCTCTTTTACTGTCACATCAAACTTCCATGTATTAATTACCCAGCTTCTCCAGAACCAGCTGAGATCTTCGCCGGCTACGTTTTCCATTGTATGAAAAAAGTCCCATGCAGTAGGATGTTTAAATGCCCATCTCCTTACATATTCTTTAAAAGCAGCATCAAAACGTTCTTTACCCAGCACATCCGTACGTAAAACATAAAGCATCATTCCCGGTTTCAAATAAGCAGCCACACCGAGGTTTTGCTGTTGAAGCACTTCAGGTGTATTTAATAATCCATCCATCTTATCTCCAAACATATAACCTGCCATACCACCAACGCCAGGAGGATCATAATACTCACCATTATTAAATGATTCGCCTGATAAAATATTGATGAATGTATTAAAGCCTTCATCCATCCATGCATATTTACGTTCATTGCTTCCCACAATCATCGGGAACCATGTATGTCCAAATTCATGATCTGTAACACCCCATAATCCACCTTCTGTTGCTCCTGCTCCGCAAAACACAATACCGGGATATTCCATACCACCCACAATGCCGGCTACGTTTGTAGCTGCAGGATAAGGAAACTCAAATAAATAGTTAGAGTAAAATTCAATACTTGCTTTGGTGAATTCGGTTGAACGGCGCCAGTCATTACCATCTTTACGTGATGCACTTTCTTTTGCATACACACTGACAGCCATTGATTTTTTTCCGCTTGGCAAATTAATTCTTGCAGCATCCCAAATGAAGGCTGTACTTGCAGCCCATGCCACATCTCTTGTATTGATACATTTAAATTTCCATGTGGTGAAAGGATTGCCCGGTCTTGAAGAAGCGTTGTTTACTTCATCAGCTGTACGGATCATCACTGTTTTATCGCTGTTCTTTGCATCGTTCCAGCGCTTCAACTGTTCAGCAGTTAAACATTCCTGCGGATTGGTTAACTCTCCACTGCCCACAACAATCATTTTTGAAGGCGCCGTAATTGCATAATCAATATCACCATATTCTAAATAAAACTCTCCTGCGCCGAGATAAGGATTCGTATTCCATCCCAGCAAATCATCATACACACATACACGGGGAAACCATTGTGCCACTTCATAGATCCAGCCATCTTTTTGTTTCAGCCTTCCCATACGATCGGTTCCATATTCAGGAACAATAAACTGGTATTCGATAACAATTTTTGCAGCAGCACCATTATTCTTTAATACTTCAGGAAGCCAAACCTGCATACGTGTATCAGTGATCGAAAATTTTGGTTCAATAAGTTTTCCGTTCACTTCCAGTTTTACCGATTTGATTTCATCGCCTTCTGTAAATTGTCCGTTGGCCCAGCGGCCACCCTGTGTAGTGGTTGTTGCAGAAGCACGTGAATCTTTGCGGTAGATATTCTGATCTAACTGCAGCCAGATAAAACGTAACTGATCGGGACTGTTGTTGATATAATTGATCGCAACGGTTCCTTTAATAGTATGGTCATCCGGATTAATCGTTGCCTGGATGGAATAGTTGGCTTTGTTCTGCCAGTATTTGGGTCCGGGTTCGCCACTTGCACTCCTGATTTCAGTTCCGGGATACGGATAAAAGAACGGATGAAATGCTTCACGATGATCATACTTACTTTGAGCAAAAAGAACAGTGGTAAGACAGATGCTTACCAGCATAACAATGATTTTCTTCATATTACCTGATTAAATGAATGGCTAAGAAACGAAGGTTTATTTATATGTGAAGGGTTTTTTACAAAAAGGGTCGTTAAACCTGTTTTATCGGCAGAATCAGCTTAAAGCAAATTCCACTGCTGCATTTACATGTATAGCGGTAGTATCAAACACAGGGATGGGGCTGTCGTTCTGTTGAATAAGTATAGGGATTTCTGTGCAGCCGAGAATTACTCCTTCTGCTCCCTGTTCTTTGAGTTGATTGATGATGCCGATGAACCCCTGTTTCCGTTCGGGCAGAAAAATGCCTTTTCCCATTTCATCATAAATAGCGGTATTGATATATTCCATATCCGCGGCATTGGGGATGATGGTTTCAATCCCCCGATCTGACAGTTTGTTTTTATAGAAATCAAGCTGCATGGTATACTTCGTACCAAGCAACGCTACTTTCTTTAGTTGCAGTTTTACAATTTCTTTTGCTGTTTCTTTCGCAATATGAATTAACGGAATATGAATAGAGGCCTGTACGTTATCGGCAACATTATGCATGGTGTTGGCACAAAGCAGTAAACAGCTGGCTCCTGCTTTCTCCAGTTTTTTTGCTTCGCTGCACATGATGGCGGCAATACCATCCCAATCTTCAGCAACTGTCAGGGTTTTAATTTCTTCAAAGTTCACCGAACTGATCAACAGCTTTGCAGATGAAACCCCACCCAACCGTCCATTTATTTTTTGATTAAGTAAACGATAATAGTCAACTGTAGAAAGCCAGGTAATACCACCAATAAGTCCGATTGTTTTCATGTAATGAAGATAAGATTCCCGTTTGAAATCTGTATCGTATAAAATTCACATGTAAATAGCTGAAACTTGTTCTTTTTTTTATAGTTTTAACGTTCCAGCTTTTTCTTCTCTTATCCTTTCGAAGCCAACAAACAGTATTATTAACACTTTGAAAAAGTTTGGTTATGAAATTAAAAACACTTTGCCTTTTTATTTTAGTAAGCGTATCTGCTGCCAGTATCACCATTGCACAGAAAAAGATTGTGGTTATGGGATCTTCTACTGCTGCCGGTTCAAATGCCAGTTCGTATGCCAATACCTGGGTGGGTAAAATGACCGCTTTATTTCAGCAAAATATGGTTGATGGCGTTGATACAGTTGTACATAACATTGCAGAGTATGGCTATTCCACTTATCATGAAATGCCAACCTCATTTGTTCCGCCTCCAGCCAGACCTTTACCCGACCCTTTGCATAATGTTACAATGGCGTTGTCCTATACACCCGACATTGTCATTATTAACCTGCCAAGTAATGATATTGCTTTTGGTTATACTAAAAAGGAAATGATGGATAATCTGCGTTTAATGTACTTAACCATTACTGCAACAGGAGCAAAGTGTTTCATTGGAACAACTGCACCCCGGAATGATATAACTGCAGCACAGTGTCTATTGCAAAGGGAACTGGTTGATTCAATCAATAATAATTTCGGGGTTTTTTCCCTGAATTTCTGGGACGATCTGGTAACTACCGATGGATTAAACCGCTTGCGTGACGAAGTAAGAGATCCGGGCAGTGATTATCACCTGAACGATGCCGGGCACAATTACATGTATCTGCGGGTAAGGGATAAACAGATTTTCACTGTTACTTCAGGGCCGCTGCCAATAAAACTTACCAGCTTTGAAGCCGTATTAAAAAACAATACAGTTGTGCTGAAATGGAATACGCAACTACAGGAAGCAAACACAGGTTTTGAAGTGCAACGCAGCAGCGATGGAAGAAGTTTTGAAACCGTTCTGTCTCAGCAAATACCCGAAGCAAGACAGGCAGCCGATTATTCCGCCACAGATTTAAGCCCTTTACCGGGCAAAAGTTTTTACCGCTTAAAAATTAATGAAGCAGGACAAATCATTTATTCAAACACAATCAGTGTGCAGATGAAAGAAAAGAATTTGTCGATTCATAAATTATACAAAGACAATTCTTCAGGAAGTTTAATTGCGGATATAAGTGTTATCAACAGTCAAAAACTTATCATTAGCATTATCAGTACAACAGGCACCTTGCTGCAACAGCAATCACACTTCATCAATAAACCGTATGGAAAAATTACAATTCCCATTAATACCCTTTCTTCCGGGCAATATTATTTGCGGGTTCAGGGTGAAGGCAATGCTATTGAAGTGAAAGCTTTTACAAAATAACAGTACAAGAACAAATAAAAAAAACTCCTGTTCAGAACAGGAGTTTTTTTATTACCCGCCAATTACTTTGTCTTTCTGCTTCCAGCTCATGTGTTTGGCGCCATCCATTTTTACAATCTTAGGAGTAAATTTTCCAACCACATCAACCAATGATTTTTGCGATTGCATCACTTCATTAATATCCTTGTATGCAAATGGTGATTCATCCAATCCACCACCAAGCAATTTCACGCCAAACTTTTTCAGTTCATCTTTAAACTGTTTGTCAGTAACAGAAGCCATTGCCCGTGAACGGCTCATCTTTCTTCCTGCACCATGACTTGCAGAATTAACTGCTGCTGATTCGCCTTTACCTTTTACAATAAATCCATCAGCCGTCATAGACCCGGGAATAATTCCCAGCACATTTTTACCCGCAGGTGTTGCACCTTTACGATGAACGATCACATCTCTTCCTTCCCACTTTTCTTTCCATGCAAAGTTGTGATGATTCTCCACCATCTTCATTGGTTTACGTCCCAACTGCTTTGCAATCTTTTCATGAATGATATGATGACAGGCAGATGCATAATCACCAGCTAAGTTCATGGCCAACCAATATTCCACTCCTGCTTCTTCATCCAATGTTAACCAGGCAAGATTTTTTGCATCCTGCGGCAACCGTCTTTTGCTGATGGCAATCTTTGTATAATGATTGGCGATATTAGCACCCAATGCCCTTGAACCTGAGTGCGACAATAAACCTACATAGCTTCCTGCATCAATACCCAGCACTTCATCCTTCTCTGCAATTTCAATGACACCAAATTCTGCAAAGTGATTTCCACTTCCGCTTGAACCTAATTGTTTCCATACACGACCATGCAGATTTTTTAATAATGGCAACTGATAAAATAATTCATTCTCCATTACTTCATGGTTTGATGCCTGATCAAACTGCTGACCGCTTCCAAACAAAGTTGCTTCTCCCAGTTCTCTTGCAAAGAAGGTTTCTTTCTGTACAAGGTCTTTCGGATCAAGATCAAAAATGCTTAAACACATTCTGCAGCCAATATCTACACCAACACCATAAGGGATCACTGCATTTTCTGTTGCCAGTACGCCGCCAATCGGCAAACCATAACCGCTATGTGCATCGGGCATTAATGCTCCTGCAACTGCGATTGGCAATTTTGCTGCGGTGTACATCTGGTGCATGGCGCCTTCTTCAATATGTTCGCTTCCGAATACATTGAACTGAATACCAGCCTCCCTAAGTCCCTCCAAAGGAGGGATTTCAGACTCCGATTTTACAATTAGTTCTTTTGCTATCAACGCTAATACAGCATCATCTTTATGCTCAATCGGACTTGCTAATACTTTTTTTAATAATTCCATTACTTCCTCCTTTGTGTGACGCTTGTAATTTTTCTGCATCACATTCATTGCTATGCTTATCACCGGTCCTTCCGGGTAGCCAATAGCTCTTAATTCTTTTCCTGTTATTTTTAACTTGCTCATTGTTTTAATTTTTTTTAATCAGCCCAAGCTTAATCACTACTTCTAAGCAGTACCATTGCTTACTCGCTTTTTAGATTCATGTCTTATGAAAAAAGCAAAAGAAAAAATAGCCGTTCTGCATAATTGAAGCATGTAATAGGATTTCTCTTTGAACTCTGAAACATTGATTGATTTGTGTTTTACATCCTTACTGTAGGCTAGTACTTGAGTCTCATTGCTCAGGAAAAAGAACTCGTGTTCAATTAGATTTCTCCATTCTTTGTATTCTTTAAATGCGGAAAATTTAGAAGTTTCACTTAAATCACACGCTATTGAATAAAGAGCAAACAAATAACGATTTGTATTTTCAATCCTATCAGTTCTAATACGTTTCCAACATTTGTGAAAATAAATATCCTTTTGTTCTATATCCAAAGCCAGATAAACAGCTCTTGCTATTTTATCGAGTATCGAGTATGCTGACTTAAACGACTGAATCAAATAGTCAGAACAAGACGTATTTAGGAGATGTGACTCATCAACAAACCCTTTAATTTCATCATTACGATTATAATGAAGTCTCGAGTCGTCTTCAGCTAAATATAGAAAGTATCTAGCCAGATTATATTCTCCTTTTAATTTATCAAGAAGCATTTCAAATTTGTCGACCCATTCAATCTCTGTGTGTACATGCTTGCTTCGTATTGTTAAGTCATCTGCCTTACTTAAAGAACAAAAACAATACACGGCATGTTCACACAAAGAAACATGATTTTCTAACACCCATTTTCTGTAAGCATTATGATCGTCTATTTGTTTTATAAATTCTTGTTCTTGATTTCTGAACTCCTCGATATTAAAAGGGTTCTTCTCAATTATTTCATCTACCTCTTGCTCTAGTTTTTGTAACTGTGTAACCCACACTCTATCGTTTTCGCTTGATGTCTTAGCTTGCCCAATAAATTTCTTCATCTCATATGTCATTACTGGATAAATAGTACAACAAGTGAAATGTGCAATTTCGTTTAATGTATGAGCTTTTAAATAGCTGACAAATTCAGGATTATATTTCGAGACAACCTTCCGTTTACTCAAAATAAAGAATGGCTCGTTCCATCGGCTAAGTAATACAAGGATTGTTACTAAATCTGCAATAAACTTTGACTCCGTCTTAACATCAAATATTATTTTGCCTTCAACCAATAGATTATAAAGTTTAAATAAATAATACTTTGCTTTAAGCAATGGCTCAATGCCATCATACGAATATTCAAAACCTGATTTTCCTATTTCTGAATTAAAAAGAAGCAAAATAGTTCTTGAATTCTTCAAATAATAAGTGGGCTTTAAATCGTCGCTGAGTTTCTCTTCATTGATTAATTCCAAGCTTTCAATGCCTCTACTTAAATAGACTTTACTATCAAGATACGCTCCCAAGTCCACATATCTGATCCCAATTACAAATCGTAAGAACATTAAGTTCTCATCATTACTAATCAATGATATCACACTTTCCAAGTCAATTAGAATTTTTAAATCTTCTTCGACTTTGGCTGTATCAGCCTTTTGCTTACTAAGGCCCGAATGCTTTAGTAAAAGAATTTGAAAAAACTCTTTTGAGTTAAGAAAGGTTTTATCCCTAACAATTGGTGTTTTATAGAGAATCTGTTCTATAGTCATTGCCTAAAATTATTAACATTATTATTGTTATGCTCAATATAATTACCAACCATACAAGTGTGCGACGCAACAAAGGTTCAATAGAAGCAGTGGCGGAGACAACAAAATAATCATCGCTCGCCACTACTTACCATTTTATTTCTGCGGCACGAAAATCTGCTTCAATTGTTCAATCAACACGCCGTTACCGCTTACACTGATGCTGCTGATTTTGTCTGCAATCTTTTCTACATACTCCATCTCTTTCAGCTTCCACAGCATTGCATTGTCTTCCATCAGTTTAGCAGTGTTCAGCAAGCTACGGGTACTTGCAGTTTCTTCACGACGCATGATCGTGTTTGCCTGTGCTTTTTTCTCGGCAATCAATACCTGGTTCATGATTTCCTTCACATCACCCGGCAGGATGATATCACGGATACCGAAACCACTTACTTCAATACCCAATGCTTCCGCTTTTTCTTTTACCTGTTGCAGGATATAAGCTGCAATGGCATCTTTTTTCTCCAGCAACTCATCAAAGCTGTAACCGGCAATGTATTCACGCAGGGCCAGTTGAAAAGCTACATACAATTGTTTATCGTACTCTTTGTTCTGCAACAATGCTTTTTCAATATCCACCACTTTATACTGAGCCCAAGCGTTGATACGCAATGCAGCTTTGTCTTTAGTGAGAATTTCCTGCCCGTTGATTTCCAGTTGCTGCTGACGAATATCAATCTTACCAACATAAATGCTGATAACATTTTTCCACCAGTAGTACATACCGCTCTGCAAATTTTTTACATATTTACCATCCACAAACAGTAAAGCCTGTTCATAGTTTTCAACAGAATAAGACCTTACATAAGGAGCTACCAGCCGGTTCTGCAACACAGCACGTTCGATGTTTTCGGTAATCTCCACTTTGCTGATATCGGCTTTCACAAATTCATACTGTACTGCACTTTTCCAGTAAGTATAACGGCCCGGGTTCAATACCTGTTTCAGCAATCCATTTTCGTACATCAGTACAATTTCATTGTCTTTTACATCTGCCACATACAATGCTTCTGCCAGTACTGCATCCTGCAACAGGATGTTCAGTTCAATTGGTGCAATGAATGGTCTTGTTACATCATAGATGTAGGCTTCTTCCTTCCACAACCAGTAGTTTCCTTCTTTCAGCATACGCTGATACACGCCACGCTTAAATACCAGTGCAACCTGGTAGGCGTTTACTTTTACTTTTTTCATTTTACTTCTATTTAAACTGTTTTTAATTCTTTTAATAAAGCCGGGCTTTTTTACCATCCTGTTTTTACGGAAGCCGACTTCAACAATTCCGGTTAAAACAGTTCATCAAACACTCTTACTTATACGGTGTATAAAAAGATGCATGTTGAAGTGAAATAACGTTCACTGTATTTACATCAGCCTGCGGGTAAGAACCTGGTTGCAGTTTCATTTGGGCTTTCACATTGGAAATACCATTTGAAACTGCCGGCAAATAACCCGGCTTTCATTTTCCTGGTCACCATTTGAGAAGCGGTGTACTTCTTCATTCTACATTATCAGTGTAGTACTCTTACCATTTGAGTTATCCCGTTTCCGGGAGCAGGAATCGAACCTGCACTTTTAACTGTTGCTCTAACCTCTGAGCTATCCCGTATTACCGGGAGAAGGATTCGAACCTTCGACTCACAGTGTGTGGCTGGCACAGCATAACTGCAACAACAGCATACAGCCGGTTATTACCGCTGCACTATTGTGCTTCTTTGAAACACAGATCCGGTTTGCTGTCAATCTGCATATACCAGTCTTGCCGTAAAGCAAGCCTTTCACCTGATGCTTATGCATCAGTAATATTTTAAAGAACTTAATTCAGGAACTCTGCCTGTCGCCTGAATCCAATCAATTCTTTTGTTTCAACCTGCTGCGTTTTTTCATGCGGGTTGGCGATCTCGGCAATAGTCATTGGCTGATCAATTACTGTATCAAATCCAAAATGCGTTGACAGGCGTTTCGCTTTCTCCTTTCCCAACCTGCCGAATTCATACTTGGCAATTAATCTTCCTTTTCGCAACAGCGCATTGTCTACCATTGTAAGAGAACTGTTGAACGTACAGATCAACTGCACATTCAGGAAATCTGCCAGCAAGCCATCTGAAATATTCAACAGGTTTGAAACAGATGAACTGCTGCTGTGCTTTCTGTCCATGATGATATTTTCTGCATCTTCAATGATCAATACCGTATTCGGGTTATCAATCAGCAGTTCAATAAAATCAGGGTTCATCAGGTTACCGGCAACAGAAGGTGATAAGAACATTACCCTCTTCTTAATCTTTCCTACCAGGTAGCGCAGGTAAGTTGTTTTACCTGTTCCAGGCAAACCATGAAGCAATACAATTCCTTTGTCATTCTTCTGGCTCAGCCTTTTCCTGATTATTTCATCCACCGGTTTAAAATCATCCTCATAAAAAAGATTCAGATCGAGTTTTGTCCGTTTAATTTCCATTGCCTTTAAGTCGAGTCTGCTCCTGTTCTGCACAATCAGGTTTATTTCCAGTGGCTGACGTCTTTGACGTTCTTTAAACTGGTTGACCATGCTTGTTATTTCTTCAACAAACTGCTGACTGGCACCATCGTGCAGTACTTCACAGTAATTGTCATCAAACTCCAGTAAACAGTTGTTCTTTAAAATCACAACCGTTTTATCGAACTGGTATTTATTTCCTTTTCGTTTATACCAGCGGTATTGATGGATATGCTGAATCATTTCCCGGTAGCGTTCTTTAAATGCTGCAAATGCTTTTTCCCCATCTACCTGGTTCATAAAATTGATACTCGGTAAATTATTGAAGCAATACAGGTATAAAATTTTCGTATCTAAAAAGTTATCAGAAAACACATTATTGGCACTGATCACTTTTTGATTAAATAAATTGTCCATTTTGTCTGTTTTACATTTTCTTACTTGTTTGTTTTTCCCTTTTCCTGGTTCCGTTCTATTGTACAATTTTATTGGCACAGCTGGAACTGGCGAAGGCTTCCGGCTTTGCTTTAAAAGCGAAACCCATTCCCATGATATAACCCATTGCTTCTTTCAATGCATCATTGCTTTTAAAAGAAGGGTTGGTGTTAATATCAGCATGCACTTCCATATCCACATCATACAAAGTGAACAACCTGCACAATCCATACGCCACATCAATACTCATTGCAACTTCAGATAACATCCGTTGCTTAATACTCATCTTTTGCCTGGTTGTTTCATTGTGAATAAACATAAATCCACCTTTTCCTTTCCGGATGAAAACGATCACCGTTGCAAATTCAGTTTCTCTTCCCTTCACCTGGCTATCAGTACCAATGCAAACTTTTAATTGATGCCCCATTTCTTTTTCACGTACCAGCACAGACCTCACTTCGTCCTCAATAGGCCGCTGAATTTTCTGACCATTCAATTTTCTCCATTGCTGCTGTTCCATTGTTTTACATTTTTAATTTTTCAATTCTCATTTCATGTGGTGCCCCGTGGAATTGAACCACGATGTCCGGGATTTCACTCCGGTGCATACATCCATTCTGCCAAAGCACCATTTGTTTGTTACAGCTACTGACTGATATCTTATTTCCTCATCATCGAACTAAACTGTTCCAAACAATATCAACTATGCAAATGCTTCGTTCATTAAAAGCGGAGAGTAAAGGGATCGAATGCAGACGCTTTGGTCTGCATGCCGACATTCATCGTCGGCACCTTTGTATCGAATAAACGACAGCCCAAGCTTAGCAGGCTGGCACATTACCACTCTGTCAACTCTCCAAATATTGAGGATGAAGAAAGATTCGAACTTTCAACCATCAGTCTAACAAACTGCAGCTCTGCCGTTGAGCTATTCATCCATGTTGGCCCGGTGATCCCGCCTTAGCGGGAGAACTCACATCCGCCAACTGGCGGATAAAAGCCGGGAACATCTATCCAGTTGAGCTACGAGCCAGTTTTGTTGCGACTGACAGATTCGAACTGTCAACTATCACCCTGTAACGATGATCTTCTTCCGTTGAATTAAGTCGCACTTTGTTTGTGATGACTGAAAGACTCGAACTTTCAACCTTTACCGTATCAGGATAATGCTCTCAACCAATTGAGCTAAGTCATCGTTGTTGGTTTAACAGGATTCGAACCCGTATCTCTTCATTCGTAGTGAAGTATTCTTATCCATTGAACTATAAACCATTTTTGTACGGCTTCCAGATTCGAACTGAAAACAATCATCTGCTATTTACCTCTCAGAAAGCGAGGGAGATAATCGTGTTGCCTTTACACCAAGCCGTATTGGTTGACTCCGGGATTCGAACCCTGTTCTTCACATTCACAGTGTGATGCTTTGCCACATAAGCAAAAGCCAACGTTTGTCATTGAGGACAGAGTTGAACTGTCACCATCAGAGTCAAAGACTGATATGCTGAACCATTACACTACTCAATAATTCTGCGGTTCGTACGGGAATCGAACCCGTTGCAACAGATCGACAATCTGTGATGTTAGCCGTTACACCAACGAACCCAGTCGGAATGTTTCTATACGTTTACTTTCTGCCATTCTTAAAATCTCTGTTCAGTTGTTTTTTGGAAAAGCGCCCCGCTGCATCTCATACTGCCTGCAACAGTATAAACGGGGTCGCTTATTTCCCTCCTCTGCACATAAATTTCTTACCGCAACTGATGTGCTGCAGGATGCATGACATTCTCCTGCACATTCATATCGTTGCTGTTATCTTCTCCATCATTTTTGTTGCTGATCAATTGTAAGAACAGTCGAACAATCAACACAACTGCAATCAGTTTCATATCATCCTCCTTTTTTCCTCGAACAAAAAAGCCCGGTCGTTTTTTGCGACCGGGCTCCTGTTATCCAACACATAACTGTTTATGTATGGATAGAATCCGGTCGTTCATGAATAAAATCAAATACATAACTATCGGGCATACGATTCCTGTTTGGTTGCAGTAGCCAGCTATGCACTGATGATTCAAATGCATGTGTTAAACTCAATCGTATGTACTGTCGTTTTGCTCTGATCATTTACTCATTGTTTTAAATAGTGTTTTTCATTTCATAGCAACGGCCTTTGCAAAATATCCGTAACAATATGTTTCTAATCCACCTTTACCAGGGCTACAGCGGATAAACAAAAAACCCCCGACGATACTGTCGGGGGTCTGTGTTATAACGAATTTGTTTCTTCAACTTATTCTACAGCGTAACACGCCCCCGCAAACAGTATAATCGCTCCTGCGACTAAACTTATTCACTGCTTCAATATGTAACTGTATGTTCAGCATGTTTCTGTTTTATAATTTTTATTTGCGATGCAAAGATGAATTTATTTTTTTGATAGTGCCAAATTTTATGAAAGAAATTTTTAAAATAAATTTCTCAGTACTAAACTTAGGTTATTGATTATCGTTAAAAAAATCAAAACAACCTCCCCTGCTGCCCCGGCCTCCTAAAAATACTTCTGTCCAAACTCCATTCTTCTGCATTCATGCCATAGAGCTTTCCATATTTTTTATACTGCTGTGCTACCAGCTGAGCAATATTTCCTTCTCCACGCATCCGCACACCCCAGCGTGTATCATTTACTTTTCCATCATGGCTCTGTTCAACAAGGTGCCATACTTTATCTGCACGGTCGGGGAAGTTTTTATACAGCCAGTCGTGAAACAATAATTTAATGGCTCCATTCAAACGGATGAATGTATAAGCCGTAAATGTTGCACCGTTATCTCTTGCTGCTTTCATGATGCGCTGCATTTCATGTTCATTTAATCCCGGAATCATCGGGCCCATCATAATACCCATGCGTACACCGGCACTGCTCAGTTCGTTGATAACTTTTAATTTTTGTTTGGCAGTTGTAGTTCGTGGTTCCATCACTCTTCTTAAATCTTCATTGAAGGATGTAATGGACACCATGGCCGATACAATATTCTTCTTGCCCATTTCCTGCAGTACATCTTTGTCTTTCAGGATCCATGAATTTTTGGTGAGGATTCCAACGGGTTGATTAAATTCATTACACACTTCCAGCATTTGTCTTGTTAATCGGTATTTCTGTTCGGCAGGTTGGTAACAATCTGTATTGCCACTGAGCATAATGGGTGTGGCATCCCATTTCGGGTGCATTAAAAATTTCCGCAGCAATTGCGGTGCATTTTTCTTCACCAGTATCTTCTGTTCAAAATCAACACCTGCACTGTAACCCCAGTACTCATGTACATTACGGGCATAGCAGTAAATACATCCATGTTCGCAGCCTGCATAAGGATTCATACTGTAGCTCATGCCTACATCGGGACTTGCCACATTGTTGACGATCGTTTTTGAATCCACTTCAATGTATTGCGTTTTGAGATTGGTTTCTTCCCAATCATCAATGCCTTCAATATGTTCCCTGGTTGATTCATTTTTCAGGAATCGGTTTTTGGTATTGAACTGTGCGCCACGTCCTTTGAGGTAGCCCCCTCCGGCTCCCCCAAAGGGGGAGGGTTGAGAAGCATCTTCTTTTTTTGGCTGCACTTTAAAGTGATCCTGTTTTAATTCTTCTGACATGTTGGTTATTGTTTTTGATTACCGCTAATTGCACGAATGAACACAGATAATTTTCATCTGCTGGTTGTATAAAGGCTGGTTGTATAAGCGAGGCTGTGCGTTGATGGCTTCCCCTTTCAGGGGGAAGTCGGAAGGGGGCCAAATAATTCACCCTGTTTTGTAGTAACCGGTAAATTCTGAAACCCGAAACGCTGAACGATCTGGTACCTGGTTTCACCAACAGTTTTTTTTATCAGCAACATTCCATCCGCAATAAATCTTCCGGTGAAATGCCTGTTACTGTATTCAAGCCAGCCTTTTTCATATTGCCAGGG
>CAZOLW010000052.1:0-31161 GCA_964580775.1 uncultured Chitinophagaceae bacterium
TGGCTTTACACATATTTCATCACAGGACATCTGGAAAAATCACCCGGAAAAAGCTTTAGTAGTAAACTCAGCTTTTGCAACTAACAGCAGGGAAGATTTAAAAAAAGTAATGAAGGCAATTATTGAAGCCTGCAAATGGCTCGATGTAATGGGTAACCGTTCTAAAGCAGCTACATGGCTTACTAAACCTAATTATGTAAACGCCCCTATGCAGGTAATTGAAGCAAGATTAAAAGGTTCTTATGATCTGGGATGCGAATTGGGTGTACAAAAGTATAAGGATGATTACATGACTTTTTATAACAATGGTATTGTGAGTACACCAAGAAAATCGCATGCTATCTGGTTTATGGCCCAGTTTGTAAGGTTTGGGTATTTAAAAGCCGAGCCGGCTTATAAAGCAATTGCTGAGAAATTAATTCTTGATGATTTGTTTGCAGAAGTGGCGAAAGAAATGGGAGTTCCTGTTCAGCCCGATATGCAGGCATTTAAAACAACTTACGATGTGCCGTTTGATCCGAACAATCCTTCGGTGTACCTGAAGACAACAAAAAGATAATACTTAATTGCTCTAAGCGAAATAAATCATTTAAGATGAAAAAAATATTCACGTTAAAAACACTTCTGTCAGTTGTATACTTTGCTGTAGGGCTTTTATTAGTGGGAGGTATATGGGAATTAATTTCTCTGTTTACTAAAAATGAAATACCCAATCCACGGATGACCTGGATCACATTTAAAGAAGTGATGCAAAACCCAATGCAGAATGAACCGGATGTGAAAGGTATTGGCACCAAACTGCTGAGTTCACTTACAAGGGTGGGTATTGGTTTCGGGTTGGGAAGCATAATAGCAATACCATTGGGTTTATTAATGGGTTCAAGTAAAACAATGATGGCTATTGTGAATCCCATTGTTCAGATACTTCGTCCTGTTTCACCATTAGCATGGTTTCCATTAGGGCTGGCAATTTTTAAAGATTCACCTGCCGCCAGCATCTTCATGATTTTTATCTGTTCACTCTGGCCAACAGTTATCAATACAGCATTTGGTGTTTCGGCAATACCGCAGGATCATAAAAATGTTGGGACAGCTTTTGGTTTTTCGAAGTGGAAGTACCTCACGAAAATAATGTTGCCGTTCACTTTGCCGCATATACTTACAGGGTTGCGTTTGGCAATTGGTGTGGCATGGATGGTCATTGTTGCGGGTGAAATGTTATCGGGTGGTATAGGTCTTGGATATTTTGTTTGGGAAGAAGGTTTTAATGGAGGAAGTGTTGCCAAGATTATTGTAGCCATCATTATCATTGGAATTGTAGGATTAATACTGGATAAATTATTTATGGCATTGCAAAAGAAATTCAGCTATGCTGTATAGTATCCGGGAAGCGATTTATCGAGAATAATATAAACTGTAAAAAGTGAACGTGAAAAAAAACATCATAAAACAATATGTTATGAACAGAGAAAACATAAACAGGGCTTTGCTGGTTGCTTTAGTAATCGGGTCTGTTTTGAATCTGATTAACAGTTATGATGTTTTTATGGAAGCACAGTTTACCAGTAGAAACATCCTTCGGATTGTACTGACTTATATCACTCCGTTTTGTGTTTCATTGTATTCTTCAGGTAAAGCGGCACAGCAAATGGCAGGAAAAAAAATGGATATTGAAAATATATAATTTCTAACAGTAAAACTGATTATATGAGTACTTCATCAATGGCAGCAGAATCAACAGTGGAAGTGAGCAATGTTACTTCAGAGAACTTATTGAAGCCTGTTTATAATGCAGGAAAAAGCATTGAGATCGAAAACGTAACTGTAAGTTTTAAAACACCGAAAGGTATTTACACAGCCGTTAAGGATATTTCATTAAGTGTAAAGAAGGGAGAAATCATTTGCCTGATAGGTCATTCAGGTTGCGGAAAGTCTACATTAATGGGCACCATCAGCGGAATGGTAAAACCTTCCACTGGTGTTGTAAGAGCAAATGGTAACGAAGTTGAAAAACCAGGACCTGACAGAGGAATTGTATTTCAGAATTATTCCCTGCTTCCCTGGTTAACAGTGTATCAGAATATATATGAAGCTGTAGACTCTGCAATAAAACACAAAACAGCTGCACAGAAGAAAGAACTGGTGATAAATAATCTGAAAATGGTAAAACTCTGGGACCATAAAGACAAACTGCCCGGTCAGTTGTCTGGTGGTATGAAGCAGCGTGTTGCTATTGCAAGAGCGTTTGCTATCAATCCTTCTATTTTATTGCTTGATGAACCGTTTGGCGCATTAGATGCTTTAACAAAAAGCAGTATGCATGTAGAGTTATTAAAACTCTGGAACCTTGATAATCGGGAAAAGACCATTGTAATGGTAACACATGATATTGAAGAAGCAATATTTCTCAGCGATCGTGTTGTGGTTATGAATAACGGACCGGAAGCAACCATTAAGGAAATTGTTGATGTGCCTTTGCCCCGGCCACGTAATAAAAAAGATATCGTGCATGATGAAGTTTACATGACCATTCATGATAAACTGATGAACCTGCTGATAGATAAATTTTCAATTGATGACATCCTTTAAACTAATACATCTTAAACCAGTTCAATGCAACAGACTACAGCAGCACAACCATTAGGCAGGTTAAATATTTTTTCACTGAAAGGAGTTCAGATGAAAACATTTCATATTACCTGGCTCACTTTCTTCTTTTGTTTTTTCGCCTGGTTTGGTATGGCGCCGTTAATGAAGATTGCGAGGGAGCAGTTGCATTTAACAAAAGATCAGATTGGAAATATACAGATCGCTTCAGTGTCTGCTACAATTGTTGCCCGCTTAATTATCGGAAGGCTGATTGATAAATATGGCCCACGCATTATTTACACATGGCTGCTGGTATTGTGTGCTATTCCTGTATTGTTGATCGGAACAAGTCATTCCTATACTTCGTTTTTATTATTCCGATTGGCGATTGGTGTTATTGGTGCATCCTTCGTAATTACACAGTTTCATACATCCGTAATGTTTGCACCGAATATTAAAGGTACTGCTAATGCCACAGCCGGCGGCTTTGGTAATGCAGGTGGAGGTGCAGCTAATTTCTTTATGCCATTGATTGCATCAGCTTTTACTGCCTTGGGTTTTTGCAGTAGGGAAGACAGCTGGCGCTATGCAATGATTTTTCCCGGTGTAATGCTGCTTGTATGTGCTTTCCTGTATTACAAATTTACCAAAGACACACCTGCAGGAGATTATAAAGAAATTGGATACAAGGTTGATGATAAAAAAAATACATTCCTGATTGCCGTGAAAGATTATCGCACATGGATACTGACGATAGCTTATGCAGCCTGCTTTGGCGTTGAAATTACAGTTGACAATTTTGCACCAATATTTTTTACTGATTCCTTTGGTGCTTCAATTGCTGTTGCTGGTATGGCTGCAGGTATATTTGGATGGATTAATATTTTTGCCCGACCAATGGGTGGCATTGTAGCCGACAAAATTGGAAAAGTATGGGGCTTCGACGGCAAATCATTTTTATTAGCCACTTTATTACTGCTGGAGGGTATTGGTATTATATGGTTTGCCAAATCGGGCAACCTGGGCATGGCAATTTTTCTGATGTTCTTCTTTGGTCTCAGTTTAAAAATGGCGAATGGAGCTACATACAGTCTTGTGCCATTCATCAGCCCTGTTGCTGTAGGAAGTGTTGCAGGCATTGTTGGTGCCGGTGGTAACATTGGTGCTATGCTTATTGCTTTTATGTTTAAAGCAAAAGCAGTGAATGTAACAAAGGAAGTAATTGAAAATGGAGTAGCCACTACCAAAACAGTAATTGATTACACCGCAGCATTTTCATTGCTGGGATATATCATTTTAGGAATTGGTGTTGCCGTTTTTATTTTCAGAACAATAACCGCTAAGAGAGGCACCAGTATTAAAGACCTGGTTGTTGTTCCTGTTGAAGTAAAAGCATAAATAAATTAAATAAAAACGAAAAACCAGTATTGGATAAGTCGGGTAAAATAAACGGACAGTCATCAGTTAACCATAATCATGGTTTTAAAACTACCTGTTGTTACTGTGGGGTTGGTTGTGGTATTGTTGTAAACAAAGATGAACAGGGGCGCATTTTTGTAGAAGGAGATAAAGATCATCCTGTAAATAAAGGAATGCTTTGTTCTAAAGGCATGAACCTGCATTATACGGTTAATGATCAATCAGACCGCTTGCTGTATCCGGAAATGCGTTACAGCCGCAGTCAGCCACGGCAAATAGTTTCATGGGATACTGCTTTAGAACGCACAGCTGCAGTATTTAAAACATTTATTGAAAAGTATGGCCCCGATTCTGTTGCTTTTTATGCTTCGGGCCAGTGTTTAACGGAAGAGTATTATGTAGTGAATAAACTCATCAAAGGATTTATCGGCAGTAATAATATTGATACGAATTCAAGATTATGTATGAGCTCGGCAGTGGTTGGTTATAAAATGAGTTTGGGTGAAGACAGTGTACCGGTTAGTTATGATGATCTTGAACTGGCCGATTGTATTTTTGTTGCAGGTGCAAACCCCGCATGGTGCCATCCAATCTTATGGAGAAGAGTGGAAGCTGCAAGGGAAAAGAATCCTGATCTGAAAATCATTGTAAGTGATCCACGCAAAACACAAAGCTGTTCCATGGCGAATGTGCATTTGCAGTTAAATCCCGGAACAGATGTTACACTTCATCATGCCATTGGCAGATGTTTGATTGAAGAAGGGCAGATTGATTTTGATTTTATTACTGATCATACAAATGGATTTGAACAATATAGGAAAACAGTATTCGAACGTACAATAGAAGAGGCAGCTGCAATTTGCGGTGTGAGTGAAAATGATATCCGCTTAGCTGCATCATTCATCGGGAATGCAAAAGGGTTTATTACCATGTGGACAATGGGATTGAATCAAAGTGTAATTGGAGTAAATAAAAATCTTTCACTCATTAATTTGAATTTAATAACCGGGCATATTGGGAAACCCGGTTCAGGACCTTTTTCATTAACTGGTCAGCCAAATGCAATGGGAGGAAGAGAAGTAGGGGGCTTGTCAAATCTTTTACCGGCACATAGGGATCTGTTAAACGAAACAGATAGAAATGAAGTGGAAAAATTCTGGCAGGTTCCATTGGGAACTATACAACCCAAACCCGGATTAACTGCAACTGAAATGTTTGATGCGTTGAATGATGGAAAACTGAAAGCTATCTGGATTTTGTGTACTAATCCATTGATCAGTTTGCCTGATGTACGCAAAGCAGAAGAGGGGTTGAAGAAAGCAAAGTTTGTAGTTGTACAGGATGTAACAAATAAACTGGAAACACTTCCTTATGCTGATGTAGTATTACCTGCTGCTGCATGGTCGGAGAAGGAAGGCACCATGACCAATGCCGGCCGTTACATTTCTCATCTTTCTAAAATTAATGAGGCGCCTGGTGAAGCATTAGCCGATGCAGAGATCATTTGCCGGTTTGCAAAGAAGATGGGCTATCATGGATTCAACTATAAAAATGCGGCAGCAATCTATGCTGAGCATGCAGCATTAACAAAGGGGACAACCATTGATATCAGTGATCTCAATTATGAAATACTGAAAGAAAAAAGATCTGTTCAATGGCCCTATAAAAATCAATACGGCAAAAATGCAAAGGCAAATCATGGTACTCCAAGATTGTTTGCTGACAAAAAATTTCATACTCCATCTCAAAAAGCGAATATTCATTCTTTTGATGATAATAATCAAAGTGAAAATCTTTCCAAAACACATCCCCTGATACTTACAACAGGGCGTATCCGTGATCAATGGCATACACGCAGCAAAACAGGTAAGGTTAATAAGCTCAATCAGCATATAAGTGAATCATTTCTTGAAATACATCCTGCAGATGCTTTTATCCGGCGCATCAAAGAAGGGGATGTTATAGAAGTGTTTAATACAAGAGGAAATGTAAGAGTAAAAGCAAAACTTACAGAAGATATTAAACAGGGAGTTGTGTTCATGCCCATGCACTGGGGCAAAATTTTGAACAGTGATCTGAACCGTGCCAATAATCTCACCAACAACCTGGTTGATCCCAAAAGCAAAGAGCCGGATTTTAAATTCAGTGCAGTTGAGGTTGTGCTGTACGAAAAAGCCAGGCAGAAAATTATTGTTGTCGGTGCCGGTGCCGGTGCATGTGGTTTTGTAAAAAGCTATCGGGCTTTAAACACGGATGATGAAATTGAGATTTTCAGTAAAGAGAATTTCCCTTTTTATAACAGGGTGTTATTGCCTGATTATATCAGTGGCGCATTACCCTGGCATAATCTGGTTAAAATGACGGATGATGAAGAGATGGACTTTCGTATAAAATTGCACAGAGGTGTAAGTATTGAACATATTGACAGGGAAAATAAAACAGTAACAGACAGTAATGGAATTTCACATCAGTATGATGTGTTATTGATGGCAACGGGAAGCCGTGCATTCATGCTGAAGGATGTTCCTTCAATAAAAGGAATCTTTACAATGCGCAGCCGTACAGATGCAGATAATTTTAAACATCATGTTGATCCTACCAACGGGAAGGTGGTCATCGTGGGCGGAGGTTTACTGGGAATAGAACTGGCCGCTTCATTACGTGAAGTAAATGTGGAGGTAACCATCATTCAGCGTATTTCCCGTTTAATGGACAGACAATTGGATCCATTGGGCAGTCAGCTGCTGCATGAAGAATTAGTGAATAAAGGCATTGAAATATTTTACAACGATGAAATTGACCGCTTTCTCGGTGAAAAAGAAATTACAGGTGTTCGGTTAAAGAGTGGTTTAATGATCAATTGCCAGGCAGTGGTTATTGCAATTGGCACTGTGCCAAATATTGAAATAGCAAAGGCGGCTGGTGTTGAATGTAAACGTGGGGTGGTGGTTGATGAATATCTGCGTACCAGTGATGAAAACATTTTTGCCATTGGAGAAATTGCCGAGTTTAAAGGGTTTTTATATGGCATTACTGCAGCTGCTGAACAGCAGGCAGAAATTGTTGCAAAATATTTATGCGGTGATATTTCGAAATACTATAACGGGTCATTGTTGATGAATATTTTGAAAATGCACGGCACGGAATTGTGTTCACTTGGGTTGGCAGAAGTGCCGGGTAATGATCCTTCATACGAAGAAATCATTTTTATTGATAAAGCAAAGCGGTATTATAAGAAATGCATTGTTCATAACGATAAACTGGTTGGGGCTATTTTAATTGGGGATAAGAGTGAGTTTCTTGAATTCCGCAACCTCATTGAAAATAAAATGGAGCTGAGTGAAAAGAGGTTGCAATTATTACGTAGTGGTAAAGCAGCAGAACCCGTGATTGGGAAATTAATCTGCAGTTGTAATAATGTAGGAGAAGGGAACCTTACAAATAAAATTAAAGAGGGCTGCAAAGATCATTTACAGTTATGCCAGTTAACAGGAGCCGGAATGGGTTGTGGCAGTTGCAGACCTGAAGTGAAGACGATTCTTGAAAACAGTTTATCAAAAAATGTAACAGAAAAAGTACTGGTAGAAAAATGAAAAGCAGTTCAGCTATAATGATCAATTTTCGTGGCGGTATTATATCGCCCGGTGATCTGTACAATATATTGGTTGCATCAACCAGGGCAGGAATACGTTATGTCAGTTTTGGTTTGCGTCAGCAATTGATCATTACTGTAAGCGATGAAAGCAGGCCTGTGTTATTGACTGAACTTGATGCAATTGGTATTAAGTATGAAGCGGGCAATGAGCTGTTTCCGAATATTGTAAGCTCTTATCCGGCTGAAGAGATTTTTATTAGCAATACCTGGCTGAGTGAAGGTGTGTACAAAGATATTTTCGATGGCATGGATTACCAGCCACAGCTTAAGATTAATGTGTCTGACAATAATCAGAGTTTTACACCTATGCTTACGGGTAATATCAACTGGGTTGCATCCAATGATTCGCTGCACTTCTGGCACCTGTTTATCCGCTTTCCAAAAACCAATACTATTTACGAATGGTCGGAAATGGTGTACACAAATGATGTGGCAAATGTTTCAAAGGAAATTGAACAGCTCATCCTGGAAAATCGCCCGATGTTTTATGACAACAAAGATGCCAGGGGCGAAGACCTGATGAAGCTCGTTCACAGCGACCGCTACATTACTAAACCGGCTGAAAAAAACCTGCAACTGCCTTTCTTCAATCTGCCTTATTACGAAGGATTAAACAGGTATAACAATAATAAATACTGGCTGGGTGTTTATCGCAGAGACGAATTGTTTAATGTTGATTTTTTGAAAGAGTTAAGTCTGCTTTGTCTTGAAACCAAGATTGGTCAGTTATGCTCTACTCCGTGGAAAAGTATTGTTGTAAAAGGAATTGATGAAAATGATAAAGCGAAATGGAGCAGCTTACTTGAAAAGTACCAGCTGAATATGAGGCATGCAGCCAATGAATTAAATTTCCAGGTAGAAGATAATTGCGTGGAAGGGTTGCAGCTGAAGAATTATCTTGTTAAACAGTTCAATGATGAAGATACCCGGACCTTTGGTATCTGTATTGGTATCAAAACAAGAGTAAAGAGTGAAGTGTTCAGCAGTATACTGGTGAAACGCAAACCACTGTTGAAGATATTCGGATGGGGGTTCTTTCATGTATATGATATTCTTTGTGCTGAAGATTTTAATCCCAACGAACGGACAGGTTTTGTTTTCAGCAGAAATAATCCAAAGTTTTTACTGGCAGAACAATTGCACCGTTCTATTCTTGCTTTTCAGCAAAACCGTGCAGGCAAAACCAAAGCCGCTCAAAAAGTTGCTCCGGTGAAAAAGGAAACAGAAAAGAAAGCAGTTGCGGCCTATGTACATCAGTGCAGGCATTGCCTGTCAGTTTATGATGAAACGATTGGCGAACCTGAAAATAATATCAGTGCAGGTGTGAAATTTGAATCATTGCCAGATGATTATTCCTGTTCTTTATGTGAAGCAGAGAAAGATGCGTTTGTAAAAATTGAAAAATCAAAATTGGGGTTACAGTCCGTTTAATTCGGCATGTGCATTAAAGTTGCGGAACTGTTTTTTCTGTTCTTCTTTTAATGCAATAGTAAATACGGAAAGATGATCGAGCATAAACTTCATGCTGTGTTTTGTTAATGTGCCGTTTTGCAACATCCCGAAAATAGTTGATAATCCTCTTGCAGTATAAACAGCACACAAAGGTTCTGGTTCATGATCGTTCATAAATACAAATGCATCATGATCCGGATTTTGTTCGCAGAATGTATAAAGTTCTTTGAGTAAGGCTGGTTCTATCAGCGGCATATCACAGGCAAATACAAATAAGTCTTCACCAGGATATTGCAGGTGACTGCTTAATACGCCCAGCAATGGTCCATGCAGTTGAAGTGAAGCTGCATCAACAACTAAATCGCCGGCAGCAAATACTTCTGCATAATCATTATACTGTTGCCTGCTGACAGATAGTTTTACAGGAATACCCAATGTGCTGAGTTTATCAACAGCTGTTTGCGCCCATGTTTTTGCCTCCAGTTTCAACAGGCCCTTGTCTCTGCCCATACGGGAGCTTTGTCCGCCACATAAAATAATTCCTGTCATAACCGTTAAAGGGAACTTTGATGATGAGGTTTGGTGTCAGCATGACCTAAACTTTTCCCCGGACTTACATGATCTCTTACAAGTTGTTTCAGTTCTTTTATTTCGGGAAAACCGCCATAGGTTTTACGGTTAAAGATTTCCTTACCATCAATCGAAATATGGAAGTCGCCGCTTACTTCACTTGGTTGAAGTGTAACGCCTTTTAATTCGTTTTCGAACGTAGTGAGTAACTCCTGGGCCATATAGGCTGATCTCAACAGCCAATGACATTTCGGACAGTATTCAATGGTAATAACGGGTTTCATTTTTTCTAATTGATTGTTAGGGATGAATGAGCACTATAAAATTACTGTTATTTTGTTCGGGTAAAAATTATTCTTTGCAGCAAAAGCAAAGTTAGCAGGCGTTTGCAAATACTGTAATTTTAGGCATGCTTTCGATCAGCCATTTATATGTTTATCCCATCAAGTCCTTAGGTGGAATTGAACTCAACTCGGCCAGTTTAACCGATCGTGGTATTGAACACGACCGCCGATGGATGCTGGTGGATGAAGACCATCGTTTTTTAACGCAACGGGAATTTCCACAGATGGCGTTGCTTCGCACAGCCATTCATGCAAATGAATTAACCGTTTATGAAAAGGGAAATGAAGCGGGCAAGATCAGTGTTAACTTGTACCCGAGGGGTAGCGAATTAACAAAAGTCGAAATATGGGATGATGTGTGTAATGCAATTGAGATCAGCAGTGAAGCGAATGTGTGGTTTTCAAAAAAACTGAACATGTCCTGTAAGCTGATGTATATGCCTGATGAAAGCAAACGAAAAGTGGATATGGATTATGCATTGAATAATGAGATCACTGGTTTTTCTGACGCATACCCCTTGTTGATGATCGGGCAGGCATCGCTGGATGATTTGAACAGCCGGTTAGAAAAACCTGTGCAAATGAATCGTTTTCGTCCGAATATTGTGTTTACTGGTGGAGCTGCATTTGAGGAAGATACGATGCAACATTTCCAAATCAGCGGAATTGATCTGTATGCAGCAAAGCCTTGTGCAAGATGTGTGGTAACAACTACCGACCAGGAAACAGGCAGTACCGCAAAAGAGCCGTTGAAAACATTAGCATCGTACAGAACAGGAAATAACAAAGTGTATTTCGGGCAGAATATTTTATATAAGAACGAAGGAATGATTAAAGTGGGAGATGAGTTGAAGGTTGTGCAGGTAAAAGAAGCGTTGCAGTTAAAGTAAATAACGAACGTCATTGCGAGGGACAAAGCAATCTAACAAGGCTTGCAATGACGATTAAAACAAAAAGGAAATGTTGATCGACCAATATAATCGTGTACATAATTATTTACGGATATCGTTAACCGATAACTGTAACCTGCGTTGCTTTTATTGCATGCCGGAGGAAGATTATGAGTTTACGAAACAAGCAAACCTCATGCAGGCAGAGGAAATTGAATCGCTGGCAAAAACATTTGTACAACTCGGTGTAAATAAAATCCGCTTAACAGGCGGCGAACCATTGGTACGAAAAGATGCGGCGGATATTATTCTTCGTTTATCAAAATTGCCGGTTAAACTTACACTCACTACCAATGGTACGAGGCTTCATGAATTTAGAGATGTGCTGGAGGAAGCTGGAGTGCGTTCACTCAATGTAAGTCTCGATACATTACAGGCTGCTACTTTTCAGCATCTTACACGAAGAGATCAGTTTCAAAAAGTGGTTGATAATATTCAGCTGCTCATCAGCCGCAACTTCCATGTAAAAATAAATGTGGTGGTAATGAAGGGTTTAAACGATGGTGAGATCAACGATTTTATTGCATGGACAAAAGATACACCGGTGCATGTACGGTTTATTGAGTTTATGCCGTTCAGCGGTAACCATTGGACAAGCAACCAGGTTTTCACCTGGCAAGAGATATTACAAGTTGTAGAGCAACAATATTCATTTCTCCCATTAAAGAATGAAGAGCATGACACAGCAAAGGGTTATATCGTTCCCGGTCATGCAGGAACATTTTCTGTTATCAGTACCATGAGTGCTCCTTTCTGCAACAGTTGCAACCGCATGCGTTTAACGGCGGATGGTAAAATGAAAAACTGTTTGTTTGCAGAAAAAGAAATGGATCTGTTAACTGCTTTACGAAGTGGGCAAGATGTAACAGCTCTCATCAAACAAAATATTGCTGAGAAAGCAAAAGAACTCGGCGGACAATTCACAGCCGATTTTGAACACATCAATGCAGCATCAATTCATAACAGAAGTATGATCGGTATTGGAGGATGAGAGCAAGTACGAAGTTAGAAGTACGCCAAGTCAGACGCCCTCGTCAGTCGGACAAAAAACAATAACTCAATTCAACATCCTGTATTCATTCGGCGTGTAACCAACTTTTTGCTTAAACAAACGTGTAAAATGCTGCGGATATTTAAAGCCTAAGTCATACGCTATTTCGCTTACTGATTTACTTGCATCAAATATCCGTTCCTTCGCCACATCGATCATCTTCGATTGAATATATTCCTGCGCTGTTTTGCCTGTTTCTTTTTTAATGAGATCACCAAAATAGTTGGCTGATAAATTTAATTCACCTGCACAATAAGCGACAGAAGGCAAACCAATTGTTTGGGGTTTGTCTGACCTGTAAAAATCGTTCAACAGGTTTTCAAAGCGTTCTAAAATTCCTTTGTGAACATTATCACGGGTAATAAACTGGCGATCATAAAAACGAACACAGTAATTCAAAAACAATTCAATATTTGAAACAATGAGTTTCTTGCTGTGCTTGTCAACGGATTGTTGTAGTTCAAATTCAATTTTTGATAAGCAGTCCATAACGATCTGTCGTTCCCGTTCTGATAAATGAAGTGCTTCATTCGACTGATAGCCGAAGAAACTGTAATCCTGGATATGCTTTCCAAGTGCAGTGCCATGAATCAGATCGGGATGAAACACCAATGCGTGTCCCTTGGGTTGATAAACACCTGTATTTTCTAACTCCATCACTTGTCCGGGCGACACAAATACCAATGTACCTTCCTGGTAGTCGTAGTAATTACAGCCGTACTTTAAATCGCCGCATTTTATTTCTTTCAAAAAAATACAATACAAGCCATAATTAAGTTTTACCGTTTTGCTGTCGCCCCATGAGCGTGGCTTTGCTTTTGAAAGGTCGATCACACTTACCAACGGGTGCAATGTTTCATGATTATTCAACGAATTGTATTCATTCACGGTATCAAACTTGTACACTTGTTCCATACTGCTATTTTTTATGATACAAATTTAAACATTCAAAGAGTAGGTTAACAGTTACTGTAGTAATATCAGTAAAATTGGTAGGTAAATCCGTAATTGGTATACCATTTACGCAGGAAAATGAAGAGACCTTTGCGCTGTAATTGGAGCGAATAGCATCCCCAGACATAAAAAATCAAATCAGTGAATAAAAAAACGACAGATATGAAAGAGAAAGTTTGGCTCATAACAGGCGCAGGCCGTGGTATGGGTGTCGACATTACCAAAGCTGCTTTGGCAGCAGGACATAAAGTTGTAGCAACCGGCCGAAATACTGATACCGTTGCAAAGGCAATTGGTGAATCTGAAAATCTTTTAGTTGTTAAGCTGGATGTTATTAAGCCGGCAGATGCCGAGGCTTGCGTGAAAACAGCTGCTGAAAAGTTTGGTGGTATAGATGTACTGGTGAATAATGCTGCGAATTTTTATGCAGGCTTTTTTGAAGAACTAACGCCGAAGCAGATGGATATGCAATTACAAACAAGCCTGTATGGCCCAATGAATGTAACACGTGCTGTGTTGCCTGTTATGCGTAAACAAAAATCGGGGCATATCATTTCAATCTCATCAACTGCAGGACTTACCAGTTTTGAATTTTGTAGTGCTTACTCCGCAGCCAAGTTTGGATTGGAAGGATGGATGCAGGCACTTCAGGCAGAAGTAAATCCTTTTGGCATAAATACGACCATTGTCAATCCTGGATTTTTCCGTACAGAGTTGCTTACCGAGCAATCAACGAATTACGCTGAAAATCCGATAGCGGACTATGAGGAGCGACGAGAACAGCAAATGAAATTCTGGAAAGCAGCAAATGGTCAGCAATCGGGCGACCCTGCGAAACTTGCAAAGGCATTGCTGACAATCGCAAATGAAGAACAGCCTCCATTACGTTTTATTGCAGGTGCTGATGCTATTAGTACGTCTGAGCAGGTAGCTGAAATACTTCAACAGCAAACCAACGCTTACCGGGAGCTATCCAACTCTTTGGCATTTGACAATCTTTAATTCAATTAAAAAAAATAAATATGCAAAAGAGAATATTAGGAAAAAGTGGTTTGGAAGTTTCCGCATTGGGTTTAGGTTGTATGGGCATGAGCTTTGGTTATGGCAATGTGTTGGATAAACCGGAGGCAATTAAGCTTATACGTGCCGCCTACGAAAAAGGAATTACGTTCTTCGATACCGCTGAAATATATGGACCATTTACAAATGAAGAATTGGTTGGTGAAGCATTGCAGCCTTTTCGAAATGAAGTTGTGATCGCAACAAAGTTTGGATTCAAGACAGGTACAACACCTGGTGTCGATAGCCGTCCTGAAAATATCAGGGCCGTTGCAGAAGCATCATTGAAACGATTGAGAACAGATGTTATTGATTTGTTTTATCAGCATCGTGTTGATCCAACTGTTCCTATTGAAGATGTGGCGGGCGCCGTGAAGGAATTAATAAAAGAAGGTAAAGTAAAACACTTTGGATTATCTGAAGCGGGTGTTCAAACTATTCGTAGAGCACATGCTGTACAACCGGTAACCGCATTGCAAAGTGAATATTCTTTATGGTGGCGTGAACCTGAAGAAGAGATATTGCCAACATTAGAAGAATTAGGTATTGGCTTTGTTCCTTTCAGTCCATTGGGCAAAGGTTTTCTTACAGGCAAGATCGATGCAACTACAACATTCGGTGCAACTGATTTCAGAAACACAGTGCCTCGTTTTTCAGAAGAGAACCGGAAGGCGAACTATGCTTTGATCGATCTGCTTGGCAGAATTGCGGAGAATATAAATGCAAGCTCTGCACAAATTGCTTTAGCATGGTTGTTGGCACAAAAGCCATGGATCGTTCCCATTCCCGGTACAACAAAACTGCATCGCCTGGACGAAAACATTGCATCAACTGACGTTGTACTCAGCGAAGAAGATATTAGAGAAATAAGCGATGCACTTTCAAAAATTACCGTGCAGGGCAACCGGTATGGTGAACAATCGCAAAAGCTGATCAACCGATAGATGTGGAGATGTAAGACCAAATGTCTGCATGGTTGAACGAAAAAGGCCGGATAAGTAAAAATGGTAGGTATTCCAGTAATGCATATACCCTGGGGCGTTTTTTTCTTGAGACCTTTATATGGTCTAAAGCTATTGAATGAAAGAAAGAAGAACATATTTCGCATTGATTCTGGCAGCTTATATGCTATTGGGAGGTTGCACAGCGGCGCAAACCCCACCAACTCAACTTGACGATGTGTTGAAAGATAAAAAAGTGTTGATCGTTTATTTATCAAGAACAAAAAACACGAAAGCAGTAGCAGAGATCATGCACAAAAACACAGGCGGCACATTGGTAGAATTAGTGCTTGCAAATCCTTATCCCGAAGATTACAAAGCAATTGTAGAAAAGGTGGCAAACGAGAATGCAACAGGATTTCTACCGCCATTGAAAACAAAGATCGACAGTATTCAAAAATATGATATTGTGTTCGTTGGATTTCCTACATGGGGAATGCAATTACCACCACCCATGAAAAGTTTTTTAAAGCAATATGATCTTTCTGGTAAAACGGTTGTTCCATTCAATACAAATGCAGGCTATGGGGTGGGAAGTAGTTTTGAAACTGTAAAAGAATTATGTAAAAACAGTAAGGTATTGGAAGGGTTTTCTACAAAAGGAGGAATAGAAAGAGACGGTGTTTTATTTGTAATGGAGGGTGCAAAGAAAAAGGATGTGGAGACTGAAGTAAAGAAATGGCTAGAAAAACAGCGAATGAGTTTTAATTATTAAACCGCAAACATTAAATACAACTATATGAAATTAACGATGCTTATTTTATGTTTTTTTCTTGTAGCTGTGCAATACAGCACCGCACAACAAACAAAACCAATTCCTTCTGCTGCAGAACAGGAGGTGATTAATTTATCCAAACAGAAATGGCAATGGATGGCAGATAAGAATGCAGATTCACTGACAATTCTTTTTCATGAAAAATCCATGTTTGTACACATGGGTGGAAGCTGGGGAAAAGAACAGGAGATGAATGTGATCAAAAGCGGAGGCATCTGGTATAAGAAAGCCGAAGTGTATTCGGCTTCAGTTAATATCATTGGCAATACAGCCATCCTGTTAAACGATATCGATCTGCTGGCGGTTGTTGGTGGTAACGAAGTCATCAATCCGTTTATGGTAACGGAAGTGTATATCAAAGAAAATGGCAGGTGGGTGATGGGCTCACTTACTTTTTCAAAGTTGATGAGACCCGTAAAAATGACCGGGACTAACAAATAATCAGAGCATTAAAAAATGCCGGTTTTCAAACCTGTTAATTATGAAAAATTCAATTACTAAAACAGCGGATACTGGATTTAATCGCCGTGATCTTTTTAAAACAGGATTGGTGCTGGCTGGTGGAGCCATGTTGCCTTCTGCTTGTACAACGCCGGCAAATGCAGGTAAAAGCAATTCACCGAAACAGCAGGTGATCACCCGGCGAAAGCTGGGCAGCACATTGGAAGTTTCAAGCATTGGGCTCGGTGTGCAGAACATGCCACGCACCTATCAAACCACTATACCGTATCGGCCAGAGATGATCAATATTATTCGTAAGGCTTTTGATAATGGTGTTACACTGTTTGATACTGCTGAAGTGTACGGCCCTTTGGAAAGTGAGCGGATTCTTGGCGAGGCCGTAGAATCTTTTCGAAATAAAATAGTGATCGAAACAAAATTCTTCGGAAGCCGCCCAGAGAAGTTGAAGGAGAAGGTGGAAGGAATGCTGAAACGCTTACGCACCGATCGCATTGATCTGTTATATCAGCACCGGGTAGATCGTGAAGTGCCTATCGAAGATGTTGTTGGTGTTATTAAAGATTTAATTACAGCAGGAAAAGTATTGCATTATGGTCTTTCTGAACCGGGCATACAAACCATCAGGAGGGCACATGCCACTCACCCGGTTACTGCTATTCAAAATGAATATTCATTGCTGTGGCGTGGCCCTGAAAAAGCAGTTATTCCACTTTGTGAAGAGCTTGGCATTGGCTTTGTGCCGTGGAGTCCGCTCGGCGTTGGTTTTCTTACAGGAGCTATTGATGCAAATACACGGTTTGCCGCCAGTGATATTCGTGGCGGAGAAGGCAGATTTTCACAGGAAAATTTGCCGAACAACCTTGCCCTTGTAAATTTAATTAAAAAGTGGGCTGTGCAAAAATCTGCTACGCCTGCACAAATTTCTCTTGCATGGCTACTTGCACAAAAGCCGTGGATAGTACCTATTCCGGGCACAACACAGATGGCACACATGCTGGAAAACAACGGCGCCGGCCAGGTGCAGTTGAGTATTGACGAATGGACAAGTTTCAATACAGACTTAGCTAAGATTGAAATTAAAGGACTACGCCTGCCGCAGGGCGTACTCAATATGTCTGATGTGGAGGCACCAGAAAAAAAATAAACTATGGTCAGATCGAATAAAAGGCAGCTATTCTTATCCGTTATGGCAACCCTGCTATTGACGTCCTGTGCAACAAACAGGAAAAGTGTTGACAGTAAATACATCAGCATCCGGGAGCAGGGAAGCTTTGCAGTTGGCGGCACAGTAATTACTAACAACGGCGTATTTAATCCAAACAAGCCAACACCTGATGGACAAACTTATCATGGAGATCATGCTTATGTGTTTTATCAGATTCCAGTTAAGGCACGTAAGTATCCATTAGTGATGTGGCATGGCATTGGACAATTTTCTAAAACATGGGAAACAACTCCTGACGGAAGAGAAGGTTATCAAAACATTTTTCTTCGCCGTGGCTTTCCTGTTTACATACTTGATCAACCAAGAAGGGGTAATGCAGGCCGTAGTATAACAGGTGGCAGCATTGCCGCAACAGCAGACGAGCAACAATGGTTCAGTACTTTTCGGATAGGTATTTGGCCAACATACTTTGAAGGTGTGCAATTTGCCCATGACAGCAATACGCTCAATCAATACTTCCGGGCAATGACTCCAAACATTGGTCCAATTGATATCAACGTTACAACAGATGCAGCATCCGCACTTTTTAATAAGATTGGTGCAGCTATTTTGGTAACGCACTCACATGCTGGCGGCATGGGTTGGATTACTGCGGTAAAAAATCAAAATGTGAAAGCGATTGTTTCATACGAACCAGGGAGTGGTTTTTTATTTCCTGAAGCTGAAGTTCCTGCGCCAATAGAATTTACTGGTGGCACATTAACACCTGTTGCTGTGCCTTTGTCAGACTTTTTAAAACTTACTAAAATTCCCATCATCATTTATTATGGCGATAACATTCCCGCAATACAATCACCTAATCCCGGTGTTGATGGCTGGCGGGCAAGGCTTGCAATGGCAAAACAGTGGCGTGATGTTGTAAACAAACATGGTGGAGATGTAACTGTAGTGCATCTGCCTGAAATTGGGATTCATGGCAACACACACTTTCCGTTTTCCGATTTAAACAATCTTGAAATTGCTGACCTTATGTCAAAATGGTTGAAAGAAAAAAACCTTGATTAAATCATCAGCAAAAAATAAAATCAGTAACACAAAATTGATCATGAAACAATATTCCAAATACAGCATTTCTCTTATTCTTTTTATGTCAGCAATTTTATTCGCAACAGCTCAAACAAAAATTACGAATCCTTTCGGTTTAGTTTACGAAGGTGCTATAACAGAAAATATTCCGGGCAGAGTGAATATCCATCATGTCAGTTACAAATTGAACGGCATTGCTATCGCAGCTAATGTTTATACACCTGCCAACTTCGATTCATCAAAAAAATATCCGGCAGTGGTGATAGCACATCCTAACGGCGGTATAAAAGAACAAACAGCAGGACTATATGCACAGCGTTTGGCAGAGGCGGGTTATATCACTATTACTGCTGACGCCATGTACCAGGGAGCAAGCGGTGGAGAGCCACGTCATACAGATAAACCAGCAAACCGAACTGAAGATATCCGTGGTATGGCAGATTTTATTTCCAGTTATGCCGGCGTTGACGCTAACCGCTTAGGCGTTTTAGGTATTTGTGGTGGCGGTGGTTATACTTTAAAAGCGGCACAGGGCGATAAACGTTTTAAGGCAGTGGCAACATTAAGTATGTTTAACTCTGGAGAAGTAAGACGCAACGGTTTTCAGAATTCACAATTAAATACCATACACGAACGCTTAAAGAAAGCTTCAGATGCCCGTGCGCAGGAAGCTGCAGGCGGCAAAATAATTTATGCAGGCGTCGCAAGTATTACAGATGAAGAAATTGCTAAAACTTCAACCGATTTATATCGTGAAGGATACGAATATTATTATAGAACGCATGCTCATGTAAACTCTACCTTTTTATATACGATGAGTAGTCTGCTAGACCTGATGACATGGGATGCTGCCACGAATATGGATTTAATTAACCAGCCACTGTTGATGATAGCCGGTAGCAAAGCCGATACAAAGTACATGACAGATGAAGCATTCAGCAAAGCAACCAATGCAAAGAATAAAGAATTTTTTGTAATTGATGGTGCTACTCATATTCAAACCTATTGGAAGCCTGTGTATGTAGATCAGGCAGTAAATAAACTAATAACTTTCTTTGGTAAGCATTTATAAGCAACGTAAATAGTCTGAAAATGGTAAAAAATAAAATACTCCTCTGTTTATTTGTATTGATAAATCAGGTAGCGTTTGCGCAAACAAAAACGGATACTGCTATGTCCCTGAGTAAAAAAGAACGCAGCATTGTCTTTATTTCAGCATACACAGCTAAGGGGAATATGCCCAAACTTCACACCGCATTGAATGACGGATTGGATGCTGGTTTAACTGTGAATGAAATAAAAGAAGTGTTGGTGCAGTTGTATGCTTATGCAGGGTTTCCCCGCAGCTTAAATGCACTTCACACTTTAATGGATGTGCTGAAAGAACGAAAACAAAAGGGAATCAACGATGTAAAGGGCAAAGAACCAAAGCCATTGCCGACTGATAAAAGCAAACTGCAATTCGGTACAGAAATGCAAACCAAACTTGTTGGTCAACCTGTAAAAGGTGAAGTGTATGCATTTGCGCCAGCCATTGATCAGTTTTTAAAAGAACATTTGTTTGGCGATATTTTCGGACGGGATAATATTGACTGGAAAACAAGAGAGATCGCTACCATTTCTGCATTAGCTGGTTTAGGTGGCGTCGAAAATCAATTGCGTTCACATTTCAACGTAGGTATCTACAATGGATTAACGGAAGCACAACTTGTTGAATTGGTAGCGATCATTCAAACAAAAGTTGCTGCAAAAGAAGGCATCGCTGCAATTGAAGTTTTACAGCCATTGTTGAAACAAAAGTCGGTTGCAGCAGCTGCACATCAAACAAAGCAGAACAAATTCTCTGAACTTATTTTTCCAACAGGTGAAAAAATTACTAATAATAATTTCACCGGCACTGCTTACCTGCAACCGCTTGTTGCTAACGACAGTCTTAATCAAACTTCCGTAGGTAATGTAACGTTTGAGCCGGGAGCAAGAACAAACTGGCACTATCATCCCGGCGGACAAATTTTATTGGTGATCGATGGAGTGGGCTATTACCAGGAAAAAGGGCAACCCAAAAAAATACTTCATAAAGGAGATGTTGTAAAGTGTCCGCCAAATGTTGTTCATTGGCATGGAGCAAGTGTTGATTCAGGATTTGTGCAAGTTGCTGTCACCAACACGCAAAAAAGTGCCGTTGTTTGGTTGCAGCCGGTAACGGATGAAGAGTATCACAGTAAAAGCAGGTAAAAAAATCAATCAATTTCCGTTAATCTTCCCAAAACAGTCATTCATATAATTGTGGCTGATTTATGTTTTCATGTTTTAAAGAATAACTAACTTTCCGAAAAGTATTTCAGTATGGCAGCAATCAATTTGAACGTAAATGGTAAAATGGTATCGGTTGATGTAGATCCGGCAACCCCTCTGTTATGGGTGCTGAGAGATCATTTAAATCTTGTTGGTACAAAATTTGGTTGCGGCATAGCACAATGCGGTGCATGTACCGTCCACTTAAACGGTACCGCTGTACGTTCCTGCTCATTACCGGTTTCATCTGTAAAAAATAATGCCATTGTTACCATTGAAGGGTTAAGCGAAACAGGCGATCATCCATTGCAACAGGCATGGGAGGAACTCGACGTTTCGCAATGTGGTTATTGCCAGGCAGGCCAGATCATGAGTGCAGCTGCCTTGTTAAAACGCAATGCAAAGCCAACAGATAAAGATATTGACAATGCGATGTCGGGAAATATCTGCAGATGTGGAACACATGTCCGCATTCGCAAAGCAATTCATTTAGCGGCCAAAACACAAAGCAAAAAATAATTATGGCAACAACACATTCAAGAAGAAACTTTCTTAAGGTATCTGCTTTATCAGGTGGTGGTATGCTTATCAGTTTTAGTTTATTCAACCTGCCTGCAGAAGCAAACGTATTAGAAGAAATGGTTTTTGCTCCGAATGCTTATATTAAAATTGCTGCTGATGGTTCTATTGTGTTACTGTCACCGAACCCGGAAATTGGACAGGGTGTAAAAACATCGTTGCCAATGATCATTGCAGAAGAGCTGGGTGTTGACTGGAAAAAAATCAAGGTTGAATTAGCACCATTAGATAGCAGAATGGGCAGACAAACTGCTGGTGGCAGCGGATCGGTAAGAGGACGGTTTACAGAGTTGCGTACAGTTGGGGCAACAGCACGTGAAATGTTAACGACTGCTGCAGCGCAACAATGGAATGTACCTGTAACTGAGTGTACAGTTGAAAACGGAGAAGTAATACATAAAGCAAGCGGAAAAAAAATAAGTTATGCATCGTTGGCATCTGCAGCTGCTAAACTGGAAGTGCCAACAAAACCAACCTTAAAAGATCCGAAAGAATTTAAACTGATCGGTACAAGAGTTAAGGATGTAGATGCACATAAAATTGTAACCGGTCAGCCGTTGTTTGGAATCGATACAAGAAAAGAAGGAATGCTTTTCGCCATGGTAAGCCGCCCGCCTGCCTATGGAAAAACATTGGGCGATGTAAATGATGCAGCTGCTCTGAAAATTGAAGGGGTAAAAAAAGTAGTGAAGATCAAGAATGCAGTTGCTGTGCTTGCAACATCTACATGGGCTGCAAAAAAAGGAAGAGATGCATTGGTGATTCAATGGAATGCAGGAGAAAAATTAGAAAACAGTGCAGAGCATTTTGCAGGGTTTAAAAAATTGCTTGAAAAGCCTGCGCCAACAGCACCCGCCAGAAATGATGGGGATGTAGATGCTGCAAAACAAAATGCTGTTAAACTGCTGGATGTAACATATGAAATACCTGCACTGTCACACGGACAGATGGAGCCGCTTAATTTTTATGCGAATGTGCAAAACGGTAAGGTAGAGTTGTTTGGCCCAACACAAGTGCCAGGTTCAGTAAGGAGCGAAGTATCAAAACTATTGGGAATAGCTGAAGAACATATTACCATTTCATCGCCTCGTCAGGGTGGTGGTTTTGGTCGCAAGTTAATGACCGATAACGGTGTTGAAGCCGCTTTAATTTCGGCCGCAGCACAATGCCCGGTGCAGGTGCAGTGGACTCGTGAAGATGATATGCAAAATGATTTTTATCGTCCTGCTGAAATGTGGAGATACCGTGCAGCACTTTCTGCCGACAACTTATTATCCTGGCATCAATCAGGTATTGGTATTGGTCGTGGTGTTCGTGGAGATAGTTATGTTGCAGGTGCTGTTACAAACTACCGTGCAGAGGGACAAGGCTTCACAAGCAATACACCAACAGGTTGGTGGAGAGCGCCCGGTGCAAATACGCTCGCATTTGTTGCCGAAAGTTTTATGGATGAAGTATGCGCTGCATTGAAAAAAGATCCGGTTGCATTTCGTTTGGAGTTGTTGAAAAAGGCAAAAGAACAAACTGTTGGAAGAATTAATTACGATCCGGAGAAGTATAAAAGTGTAGTTGAACTTGTAGTGAAGATGAGTAAGTGGGGTACAAAAACACCCGGCGTATTCAGAGGTTTTTCAACCTGGTTTTCCTTTGGTTCTTATGTAGCGCAGGTAGTTGATGTGCAAATGGTAGATGGACAACCGAAGGTGAAGAAAGTGTATTGTGCAGTAAACTGTGGTCGTGTCATTAATTTAAGTGGTGCAGAAAACCAGGTACAGGGTTCAATTGTTGATGGCATCAGCCATGCAATGTTCCCGAAAGTAACCTTTGTGAATGGTGCTGTGGCCGAAACAAATTTTCATCTTTATAAGTTTCTACGCATGAAAGATGCACCATCAGAAATTGATGTACAATTTGTTGAATCGGATGAAGCTCCTACCGGTTTGGGTGAACCAGCTTTACCGCCTGTAGCAGCTGCACTTGCCAATGCAATTTTTGCAGCAACCGGAAAACGATTACGCAAGTTGCCATTTGCTGAACAGTTGGCTTAAATCGGCATCGTTTTTATGCGGTGATCATTATACCCGGTTCTGTACTGTAATTACTCATCATATCCCAATCAGTAATTATGGTAGGTAAATCCGTAATCTGTATACCCATCAAACAGAAAAAATAAAGAAATTTAATGCGTATAAACAAGTAAAATATTCCAGCCATTGTTTTATGACCGGCTTCAAATGTTTTGATACGAAGTAAACAGATCAAATTTTCAATCACTAACTTTCATAAAAGTATTCCGCTATGCCAGTAATCAATTTGAACGTAAACGGTAAAACGGTATCGATTGATGTTGATCCTTCAACACCTGTGCTATGGGTGCTGAGAGAACATTTACATCTTGTTGGCACCAAATACGGATGTGGTGTGGCACAGTGCGGTGCCTGTACCATCATGCTCGATAATGTTGCTGTACGTTCCTGTATGTTACCTGTTTCAACAGTTTCAAAAAAGAAGATCACAACAATTGAAGGATTGAGTGAAAATGGCGATCATCCTGTACAAAAAGCCTGGATGGAACATGATGTGGCGCAATGCGGTTATTGCCAAACCGGCCAAATCATGAGTGCGGTTGCCTTGTTGAAAACAAATCCCAATCCAACAGATGCACAAATTGAAGCTTCCATGAGTGGTAATATCTGCAGGTGCGGAACTTACCTGCGGATTAAAGAGGCAATTAAAACAGCAGCTAAACAAAAATAAAGTTGTGTTGGGCAGAATAGTATGGATACTGCATTACAGGTTGACATACTAAGAAAACCTGACTATCACAGCAACGGAAAAATTCGGCAACATGAAAAAGATATTTTTTATTGCTACAATAATCGCTGCACTTTTTGTTGCCGGGAATGCGAATGCACAAACATCTTCCGACAGTACAAAACCTGCTCAAAAAAAATACCAGGCGAAAGCACCCGCAACCCAATTATTCGGAAAGGAAGCATTTGGCAAATCAACAAAAACCACTCTCAGATGGTTAGGAATGGCAGGGTTTCTGATTAATAGTCGTGGTACAACTATTATGGTTGACCCGTTACTGGAAGGCTTTGATATGCCGCTTTTAATTGAGTTTCCGATTCTGGCGAAAGATGTTCCGCATGTAGATGCAGTTTTTGTAACGCATGCCGACAATGACCATTTCAGCGTTCCGACAAATGTGGCAATGTCGAAAGCTGTTGATGTGTATCATTCAACAGTTTATGTTGATTCATTAATGAAGAACTTAAAACTTAAATCAGTTGGACATGATATTGGTGATACATTCAAAGTGAAAAATATTTCTGTCAGATTAACTCCTGCTGACCATGCCTATCAGAATGCTTACCCAGGCACGAGTACACGTTGGTTCAAAAACGAAGATGCCTGCGGTTTTTGGTTCGATACACCGGATGGCAGCATTTGGGCAACCGGTGATTCCAGGTTAATGCCTGAACACCTGACAGTGAAAGCTCCTGATGCAATTTTATTTGACTTCTCAGATAGTGAGTGGCATTTTACGTTTGAAGGAGCAGTGAAAATTGCAAATGCATATCCTGATGCTTTGCTTTTGTTATGTCATTGGGGTTCGGTGGATTCGCCTGAATTTTCACCATTTAATGGAGACCCAAAAAAATTGTATGATGTAGTTGTTAATCCAGAACGCATCAAAGTATTAGCACCCGGAGAGCCTTTTGTTCTGAATCGTTTTAAAAAATAGTTCATTAAAGTTTTAAACCTGCCGATCAATGAAATATTTATTAGCTATTTTGATGTTCACATACAGCAATGCTTTTGCTCAAACAAACGATATGATGATTCGTATATCCGAAATTGAAATAGATTCTAACTATCTGAAAGAGTATAATTCAATTCTTCAGGAAGAATCCAGGGCTTCAATTCAATTAGAACCGGGAGTGATTGCTATTTATCCCATGTATCAAAAGGCTAATCCAACGCAGGTGCGAATTTTAGAAATATATGCAAACCGGGAAGCTTATGAGGCACATTTAAAAACACCTCATTTTCTAAAATATAAAACAAGCACGCTTAAAATGGTAAAGTCGTTGAAACTTGTAGATATGAACAACATAGATTCAGAAACGATGGTTGACATATTTCGTAAAATAAACAAGTAAAACACACGCAACAGAAGGTAAGCTGTTCAGAATTTTTAATTTTAAAAATCATCAACAATGGAAAAGTTCAAAGCTGGATATAATAGAAGAGCATTTTTAAAATCTTCTTTTCTCGCAGGTGGTGGTCTGATGATTAGTTTCAGCGGATTGGCAGAATTCAGTCTTGAGGATAAAATAAATCCAGCAGATTTGGCGGAACAATGGCATGAAATAACCGGCTATATCAAAATCACACCCGATAATATCATAAAAATTCTAAACCCTAATCCGGAGTTTGGACAAAATGTGATGACTTCACTTCCAATGATCGTTGCAGAAGAATTGGATGTGGATTGGAAAAAAGTAGTGGTAGAAATGGGCCCACACGACAATATGAAATTAGGTCCGCAATTTACCGGCGGAAGTAATTCTGTAAGGATGTACTGGAAACCACTTCGTGATGCAGGGGCTGCTGCCCGTGCCATGTTAATGGATGCAGCGGCGCAAACATGGGCCGTACCGGTGGAAGAAATAACAACGAAAGGAGGAATGCTCTATCATGAAAAAACTGGTAAGTCAGGAACCTATGGCGAGTTTGCTTCAAAAGCTTCAGGCATTCCAATACCAAAAAATGTAAAGCTGAAAGAAGTAAAGAATTTTAATGTTGTACGAAACTCACAGAAGAATGTAGAAGGTTTAAAAATCGTAACCGGTAAACCTCTTTTTGCATTGGATCATACACAGGAAGGAATGCTGATTGCCATGATTCATCATCCGCCTGCTTTTGGAATGAAATTGAAAACCTTTGATGCAGCTGAAGCCTTGAAAATGCCGGGTATCAAAGATGTGTTTACGTTGAAATTATATGAAGATGGATATGAACAGGCTGGATTCGATACACGTACATTCAACGACTTGTTGGTAGTGGTGGGCAATACCACATGGGAAGTAATGAATGCCCGCAAGAAACTAAAAGTAACCTGGGAGCCGAAGGGAGATACAAAAGATACGATGGCAGGCAGGGGCGCAAAAAGAGAAGTAGTTGTTCCCGGCGCATTGGAAAGCACAAGCACTCACTTTGAACAAATGCGGGAGTATGCAAAGAAACCTGCACAGCAGTTACGAAAAGACGGTGATCCTGAAACGGCTTTTAAAAATGCAGCAAAGATTATTGAACGCACTTATAATGCTCCGTTCTTACCACACAACTGTATGGAGCCGATGAATTTCTTCGCTCATGTTACGGATGAAAAAGCGTTGCTGATAGGACCTCACCAAGCGCCGGGTTGGATTGAGCCTACGATATCAAAAATTTTAAATCTGCCGGCCGATAAAATTGAAATAAGAATGGCCAGGATGGGTGGCGGCTTTGGCCTCAGGGCATATGGACATTATGTTACAGAAGCAGCGCTTATTTCTAAAAAAGCAAAAGCTCCAATCAAGCTTGTGTACACCCGTGAAGATGATATGACCTATGGCATCTATCGTCCCATGTACACAGCTACTTACCGTGCTGCTTTAGATGCAAATAAAAATTTAATTGCCTTTCATGTAAAGGGTGGAGGTATTCCTGAACATGCCATTCATGCAAACAGATTTCCTGCCGGTGCTGTTGATAATTATTTAGCAGAGGGTTGGGAAATACCTTCCAATATTACCATTGGTGCATTCAGAGCACCACGATCTAATTTCAATGCAGCTGCCGAGCAATCGTTCTTAGATGAATTGGCAGAAGCAATGGGTAAGGATCCAATTGAATTCAGACTGGAATTATTAAAACGTGCCAAAGAAAACCCTGTTGGTAAAAATAATGAGTACGATGCAGACAGGTATGCAGGTGTGTTGAAATTAGTAAAAGAAAAATCAGGATGGAATAAACCGGAAAACAAAAAGTACAGTCGTGGTGTGGCTGCATATTTCTGTCACAACTCTTATGCTGCGCATGTGGTCGACATGGTCAAGAAAGACGGACAACCTTTTGTAGAAAGAGTTACCAGTGCGCTTGATTGCGGTATAGTGATTAATCCTGATGCTGCGATCAACATGGTTGAAGGAGCTGTGGTTGATGGAATTGGAAATGCACTGTATGGTGGATTGACATTTAAAGAAGGAGTTCCTGAACAAAATAATTTTACCCGTTACCGGATGATCCGCCTTCGTGAGGCACCCAAAAAGATTGATGTTCATTTTGTACAGAATGATATTAATCCAACGGGGTTAGGCGAACCACCTTTTCCGCCGATATTTGGAGCAGTAGCAAATGCGTTGTATAAGAATATGGGGAAACGGTTTTACAATCAGCCTTTTTCAGCTGAGTTTCAAAAAAAGCCGTAAAAAATTTTGAAAGTTTAAAGTTAGTTGGGTGTTTTGCCTGAAATATAAAAGTAATAAAACGTAAGCGGAATATGAAAGTGATTCTTGTAACCTTAGCAGTTTCTATATTGGCCATAACACTGCTTTCCTTTGATCAGAATTTTGATTTAAAAGCCAGTGTTAAACGTGGTAAAACTATTTACGAAACAAGTTGTATTACCTGCCACATGGCAGATGGGAAAGGGCTTGAAGGCGTTTATCCTCCCTTAGTAAAATCAAATATGGCTGATAAAAACCGTTTGATTAAAGTGATTGTGCAGGGGATGAGAGGGCCGTCAAAAGTGAATGGTGTAGATTATAATGGAGAAATGGCCGGCATCGTTCTTACCAATGAACAGGCGGCAGATGTTGCAAATTATGTTCGTAATTCATGGGGTAATAAGGCTCCTGCTATTTTACCGTCACAGGTGCAACCTGCATTAAAAGCCCAGGTAAAAGGATATCAAAAGTATTAAGGATAGTAATCATAAACAGTCTTGTTCTTTTTGAAAAAGAATGACAAAAGAAATAAACGAAATAATCGCTGCCAGTAAACGGGCACAACAAAAAGGAAATAAAACGGCCCTTGCTACTGTTGTGTACGTTGAAGGTTCTTCCTACAGAAGGCCCGGAGCCCGTATGCTGGTAGAAGACGATGGACGAATGACCGGTGCAATAAGTGGCGGATGCCTGGAAGGTGATGCGTTACGCAAAGCGTTGCTGGCAATTCATCAGCAGCAAAACAAACTGGTTACTTATAATACACTGGAAGAAGATGATGTTGAGTTTGGTGTACAGTTAGGATGCAATGGTATTGTACATATTTTATTTGAACCGATTGATACGAAAGATGAGAATAATCCCATTGCGTTGCTGGAAAGATCGCAGCTGTTTCGAAAAGAAACAGTTTTGGTAACATTGTTTTCATTGCACAACTTTCACGGTCATCAACCGGGCACATGTTTTTTTCTTGATGCAGAAAGTTCGTACAGTACAATTGATAATGCCGGATTAGAGGTGATTGTTCATGAAGATGCATCGTCTGTGCTTAAAGCAGGAGCATCGTCCATAAAAGAATACAATGCGTTTGAGTTGGCTGGCTTTGTTGAATTGCTGCAGCCGCCAGTTTCTTTAATTATTATCGGTGCAGGCAACGATGCATTTCCATTAGTTGAAATGACGGGGGTTTTAGGCTGGCAGATAACTGTTGCAGACGGAAGAACAACACATGCAAATGTTCAACGATTTCCCAACGTACAGAAATTGATAGCAGGGAAACCGGAAGATATTATTCAGCAACTTGTCATTGACGAATGGACGGTGTTTCTGTTGATGACGCACAACTACAAGTATGATCTGGCAATGATGAAGCTGTTGCTGCAAATCAACTGCAGATACATCGGTACACTTGGGCCAAAGAAGCGTTTGGAAAGGATGATTGAAGAATTGAAGAAAGAAGGTATTGCTGTAACAGATGAACAAAGAAATATGATCCATGGGCCGATCGGTTTAGACATCGGCGCAGAAGCCGCAGAAGAAATTGCATTATCTGCTCTTGCAGAAATAAAAGCGGTGTTTGCAAATCGGGAAGGAGGTTTCCTGAAAAACCGTTCGGTTAGTATTCATACCCGTAATGAATTGGAATTACAGAACAGCAGCAGCAATGGCAGATGATAAAAGTTATACAAATACTGGAGTTGTTATACTCGCTGCTGGCGCATCGTCCCGTTTAGGTTCTCCCAAGCAATTATTGGATTATGCAGGTGCTACACTATTGCAACATTCTATTGAAGTGGCGCAGGTTTCTAATGCGGTCCCCGTTTTTGTTGTTTTAGGAGCAAATGCAGATGCAATCAAACATGGATTAAAAATTACAACTGCTAACGTAATTATAAATGCAGATTGGAAAGAGGGGATGGCATCAACCATTCGCTACGGATTACAAACCTTGGTTGAAATGAATCCGCAGGTGGATGCTGTTATTTTTCTGGTAGCCGATCAGCCATTTGTAACAGCTGAGTTGTTAAATAATTTGATGGATGTGCACAGAAAAAAACAGAACAGTATTGTTGCAAGTAAATATGGAACTACTTTTGGAACACCTGTTTTATTTGCCAAACGTTTTTTTCCGGAACTGATAGAATTGACAGGTGATGTGGGAGCAAAAAGCCTGGTTCGAAAGTATATGAGCGAAGCAGCATTTGTTTTTTTTCCAAAAGGAAAGATTGATATTGATACAAAGGAAGATTATGAAAGTCTTTCGAAAGAGTAATTGAGGTTACGCCCCGTCTGACGGGAAATTCAGCAAACAATGATCACCGTAACAGAAGCAAAACATATTATTTCAACAACAGTGACAGCATTAAAACCTGTTACGCTTTCGTTATTGCAGGCCCGAGGAAAGGTTTTGGCTGCTGATGTGTATGCAACAGTTGATATTCCTGCGTTCCCGCAATCAGCCATGGATGGTTATGCATTTGCATTTGATGATCTAAAAAAAGAATTGATCATTGATGGAGAAATGGCAGCAGGAAGCTCTTCAGCAATTGAAGTAGCAGCAGGCAAAGCCATCCGCATTTTTACCGGAGCACCTGTTCCGGCAGGAGCTGATACAGTTGTAATGCAGGAGAAAGTAAAAACCGAAAACGGTGTATTAATTATTGAAGATGACAAGCTGCAACGCAACAGTAATGTTCGACCGATTGGTTCAGAAATAAAAGCAGGCGAACTCGCTTTACCGAAAGGAAGTTTATTAACAGCAGCAGCGATTGGTTTTTTAGCTGGTATCGGTATCACAGAAGTATTGGTAATTCCTGATCCTGTGATCAGTATTATTCTTACCGGTAATGAATTACAGGAGCCGGGCAAAGCATTGTCATATGGACAAGTGTACGAATCCAATTCATTTAGTTTAACTGCTGCATTGGAGTCAATGCATATTTCTGTTCATCGTATTTACAAAGCAGTAGATGATGCGGAAGTTCTAGCTGCAATATTGAAACAGGCTCTGCATGAAAGTGATTTGGTATTACTCACAGGTGGTGTAAGTGTTGGCGATTATGATTTTGTGATTCGTGCTGCAAATGCCTGCGGTGTTGTTCAACAGTTTCATAAAATAAAGCAACGGCCGGGTAAACCATTGTTCTTTGGAACAAAAAATGAAAAACTGGTTTTTGGTTTGCCTGGCAATCCTTCTTCCGTGCTTACCTGTTTTTATGAATATGTAACGGATGCTTTAGCCATTCAAACAAAACG
>CAZOLW010000053.1:0-29987 GCA_964580775.1 uncultured Chitinophagaceae bacterium
TCGATAACAAATACGGTTGCCAGGAAAGTCTGGTTGATGCGATCCGTCGTGCAACTGATGTAATGATGGCTGGTAAAGTAGCAGTAGTTGGTGGTTATGGTGATGTGGGTAAAGGAAGTGCCATGAGTTTACGTGGTGCAGGTTGCCGTGTAATTGTTACTGAAATTGATCCAATCTGTGCCTTACAGGCTGCCATGGATGGCTTTGAAGTAAAGCGTATGATTGATGCAGTGAAAGAAGCTGACATTATTGTTACTGCTTCAGGTTGCCGTGATCTGATCACCGGCGAACATTTCAAAGCAATGAAAGATAAAGCCATTGTTTGTAATATCGGTCACTTCGATATTGAAATTGATGTTGCCTGGTTAAATACAAACTATGGTCACACAAAAGATACTATCAAACCACAGGTTGATTTATATAATATCAATGGTAAAGATGTCATCTTACTTGCTGAAGGCCGTTTGGTAAACCTCGGTTGTGCAACTGGACATCCTTCATTTGTTATGAGTAATTCATTCAGCAACCAAACTCTGGCGCAGATTGAATTATGGCAGAACTATAGCAAATACGAAAACAAAGTGTACGTTCTTCCTAAGCATCTCGATGAAAAAGTTGCCCGTCTTCACCTTGCAAAAGTTGGTGCACAGTTAGATGAATTGACAACTGCACAAAGTGAATATCTTGGTATTCCGCAGAATGGTCCGTTCAAGTCTGATCTGTACCGTTACTAAGAAGAAGATTATAAGAAAATAAAAGAACCCGTTTCGAAAGAGACGGGTTCTTGTTTTTTATTATAGGGAGATTGCTATTCTTTTTGCAAATATGATTGAGATCAGTTTTTGTAAAGGTGACCGGCTCTAATTTCGCAACACTAACAGTTCCATTTTGTGAGGCAAATCATCAGTATATTGTTTTTTCTTCCCCTGCTTGCTCAAACATTCAGCATGAGTTTTAAGATTGCAGCCTTCTATATCAACAATACAGCTTATGTAAAAAACTGCGTCAACAAAGAAAAGCCAAAATTAAAGTGCAACGGAAAATGCCAGTTAGTTAAACAGATACAGGAAGAAGAAAAACAAAGTCAGGAAACTCCTTTGCGTAAAACAGATAACCGTAACGAAATATTTTCTTCAAAATCCTATCCTCCATATTGCATAACTACTGCTGCATTCAAGTCAACGACTCATACCAGTTACTATCCATCAGGCAATGCTGTAGGTATTGCCATTTCGATATTTCATCCCCCTGAATAAACTACTGCTTCGCTCCCATAGCTTTTTTTAACAGATCGTGTAAGCTGGTGCTGCTCTGTATTCAAACTGCAGTAACAGTCCTGCATGCGTCATTGCGATTAATTTAATTAAATTATTATGTTCAGGAAATATATAATATCACTGTTGAGTGGAGTAGCATTGCTGCTCATATCGGCATCCTCATTTGCTCAGCAAACAACAATTCTTATCAAAGATGCTGCTACCAACGAGATAATTGAGCATGTAAGTTTCATCTATGGAACTCAAAAAGGTCACTCAGGAAAATCTGGAAAAATTTCCTTATTGATGCAGGAAGGGGCTTCCTTAATTCTTTCACATATTTCATATAATGAATACATCCTTACAGCTGATCAACTTAAAAAAATAATACCTGTTGGTGTTATTTCATTAGAATCTGTGACTCCTCAAATGCTAAACCCGGTTACGGTATATGGTTTAAAAGGGAAGCTGCCTCAGAAATCCCTTCGTTTAAATCATGGTGATTGGGTACAACATGATGCAGGAGGTGTTTTGCAACAGATACCGGGTTTTAGTGCAATCAGAAAAAGCGGAGCATTTGGTTTTGATCCTGTTTACCGTGGATTTAAGCTTGAACAATTAAGCATTTTAAATGATGGCGCTTTAACTGCTATTGCTGCCTGCCCTAACCGAATGGACCCACCCACCAGTCAGATAATGATTAACCAGACAGAGCAGATTGAAGTAATGAAAGGTCCCCACAGTTTTCGGTACGGCCCTGCAATGGGTGCAGTTATTAATTTTAAATCTGCTATTCCTGAATTCAGTGTAAAATCAAAACTATTCGGAAGAATAAATACGGGTTATGAAAGTAATGGTGAAGTTTACAGGACTGAAGGCCTGTTAGGAATACAAACGGGTAAATTACATTTATCAGCTGCTGCCTCCTATTCTGCAGGAAATGATTATAAAGATGGAAGAGACAGCGTAATGCCTGCCAGCTTCAACCGTGGTGCGATAAATCTGAATGCGGCATATAAAATAAAAGAGCAGCAGTTACTTACATTTACGGCAACCCGAAATTTTGCACGAAACACAGATTTTGCAGCACTTGGAATGGACTTACTGAGTGATGATACATGGCTGCTGCAAACAGGTTATAAGGTTTCTTCCAAAACAAAATGGTACAGTAACTGGAACACACAACTGTACACTTCATTTGTTGAACACAGCATGGGTAACCAGTTACAGCCAACATCTGCAACTATGCTGATGTACACTGATGCTGCCACACAAACAACAGGAGGCAGAACCGAATTCACTGTTCAGCGCAAAAAAACTGTACTTTATTTTGGCGCTGATGGAAAATTTGAAACTGTTGATGGTAACAGAACAAGAAAAATGATTACAGGAATGATGGCCGGAAAAGAGTTTATTGACACTGTTTGGCAAAACAGCAGCAATACAAGGGGTGGAATATTTACAGACCTGCACCAGCAACTTGGATTATATAAGTTATCAGTTGCCGGCAGGCTGGATGTTGTATATGCCAAAGCAGATAACCTGTCTGCAAAATTTAAGACACAATACAGCGATGCTACTGCGACGGATATTAACCCAAGCATAAGCGCAGGTATCAGCCGGCAATTCAGTAATAATTGGTATGCAGGAATATGGATTGGCCGTGGTATGCGGAGTGCCGGTATTACGGAACGTTTTATCAACTCCCTTACTGTTGGTTTAGACCCCTACGAAATGCTGGGAAACCCCCAATTAAAACCGGAAGCTAATAACCAGGCAGATATTACTGTTGCTTATAAAAGTGAAAAATCTTCTGTTGAATTAAATGCCTATGCATCTGTTATCAGCAACTATATTTCGTCAGTTATCAATACTTCTGTTGCACCCCGTATTACAACTGCTCCGGGGGTACGTCAATACATCAATATTAAAGATGCAAGATTATATGGATTTGAGTTCAGCTGGCTTCAGCAATGGATTCCGGAACTGCAACAGCAAATCAGCCTCACTTATGTATATGGTGAAAATAGAATTACTAATAACCCTTTGCCAGAAATTTCTCCAATGGAATTTCGCTATAAACTAGAAGGGGCCTTATGGAATAAAAAACTGATGCCTAACCTGGCGATTCGTTATGCCGGCAAACAAGATCGGGTAGCCGCAGATTTTGGTGAAAAAAAAACCAGCTCTTTTACAACAGTTGATATTGGAATAAAAGCAATACCGGTTAAAAATGTACAATTATCATTGGCAGTAACTAACCTGATGAACAAAACTTACAGGGAACATCTCGGCCGCTATATGAGCAGCAACCGTCCTCTGAATGCACCAGGAAGAAGCTTTGTTGCGATGCTTGTTTACAGTTTTTAGATCCAATCAAAACAAGCCTGTAAAGAAAACAGACTCATTAAAGAGTCTGTTTTCTTTTATCAGCAGTTTGCACAGTGATTGTGTATTTTTATACTATCAGCAAGTCGGTCAAAATACCGGCATGCTTTAAAAATTCTATCCTGCGAAAATATAACCGCATCCCTTTTCCTGTGCCCTGCCAATCGCCCACACACCGGAAGGTACCGGTTGAATATCCGGGATCATTCCCGACATCCAGTCTTTTCGAACTTCCTCAACGTTCATTTTCATCATATCGGCAGCAACAGCAGAGTATACTGCAATTGCAGCCTGGCAAACACAGAACATTACGCCATCAGCCTGCAGATCATTAATGCCAATTGCTACGGGACCAATACCCGGAACAACAAAATCATCTGCCTTCGGTTTCCAGAATGGATTTCGTAAAGAAGGCTTCCCGGTCTTGGGATCATCTGCTTTAAATACATTGCCCATTTTATATTTTTCCCAAAGCCGGTCTTCAAATGCATACCCAATGGCAGAGTGCCTCAACACTACTACTACACTGTTGTCCTTTGGTGCTGTTCCGGTTGACTGGTTCGTTAATAAAAATACTTTTGGCCACACAAATGGCATAATCTCATGCGGACGTGTAGCATCAAATACAATTCTGTGTTTGCCTTTTATTTTATTGAACCATTCCTCAGGGCTATCCGGATTTATTGTTTCTTCAAGTGCCAATGGCTCAGCATTGAGCTTTAAAGGAAAAGAAGCCAAACCAAAAGCTGCTGCACCTGCAGCAACAGTTCCTAAGAATTGACGACGTGCTGTCATCTCATCCTGTTTCATCTTTTTCATGTTGAAAAAATTAAATGGTTAAGAAATTGTTTCACCTGTATCTAACTCAGAATTGAGTGCTGTTCTTTGTGATGCTTTACCAGGTAAGCAATGGAGTAAGCAGGGGGAGCGGAACAACGGCCAGTAAGACTTCTAAGCTACTGACTTTAAAAGAAAAATGCAAGGAGGAAAGGGGCAGTGCTAAAAAAAGTTATACAGCTGCCACAGTTCATGTCTATAGTCACTTGCCTGAAGTGTAAAGATGTATCCAGTTCATCGGCTGTAATACTGTATTTTTATACTGATTAATCCCCATTGCAGGAATGCTGAAGTACCAAATTATTTTTGTTCTGTTTCTCTTAACCGGCTTTCGTGTTGAACTGTGTGCTCAATCACAGGCAAGAGATATTTCAACTGAAAAAAAGAAGGCGCTGATTTATCTCAGTAATATTCATTTAAGCAAAAACAGCTACTGGCCAAAAATCAACCCACAGCTTTTTGAAGAAAACCTTCACAGAAATATTGAACAGCCGGTTTTTCTCTATGCAGGCAGGAATACAAACTTCTGTGGTTTTGCCGCACTGGGTTATGTTTTTTTGAAAGAAGATCCGTTTGGTTATACAAAATTCATGACTGATCTGTATTTGAACGGAAAAGCTGATTACGGCAATACTACCTTTACTCCCTCAAAAGCAATTATGCAAATGGCCGGGCAAATCATGTATGAAGGCGAGCTGGATAGAAATGATGCTGACCAGATGTTATTCTTTACACTTGCTGATCATTTTAAAGGCTATCTGAATATTTTTCATCATAACTATTCACCCGGTGACGAACAGGGATTCTGGGCTGCAACGAACCTGCGTAAATTTAACCGGATGCTGAGAGTAATGTTTAAAGCAGAGATTAAATCAACCGGGTCAGATCTCATCCGACCTTCATTTGAAAATCTTACTTCTTTTCTAAATGAGAAACTGCAAACAGGCGATGTATTTTTATACCTGAACAATACCATATTGCGGAAGAAAAATCATTATAAATTAAGGAAGAGAATTCCGACACATTATATTGTTCTGCAGAGTATTTCAGAAGAAAACGGAGTTGTTGCCCTTACCTATTGGGATGTTGGATCAAAAACCCTCAGACTGACTACAACGAAAACATTGAGTAAAATTCTCTATGGCGTAAGCTGGAGCATAAGAAAATAAATACATGCAACTGAAACAAACGATATTCATCAGCATACTCTCCTGCACAGTTCTGTCGTGTGCACCTTCTCAGAATTTTCCGGTAAGATATTACAAGGAGCATGTAGAAGAACTTACCATAATTGAACGCCTGTACAGCAGAATTTATCCTGTAAAACCATTGGCTGCCGCATTTACTGATAAAGAGTTCAATCATGTTTCACTTGAAATGAAAACCGATTCTTTGAGATATGTGTACGAATTCAGTCTGCAGGATGCTTCCATGAAAGACAGTTTGAAGAAATATGGATACGACACAGCAACTGTTATGCAAATGATCAGGTATATGAAACAGATCAGATGCACCTGGATCAATACGCTGGATTATTATGTCGATAGCCAGAAACGGCTGCTGACCTTTATGTCCATCCGAAACAAACAGCTTGATGTTCCTTTTGCTCCAGAGAAATACTTCATCCTTACCTTTTACAAACAACCGCAGTATTATGATGCGGATGGAATTTTATTAGACAAACGGAATGTTCGCCGCATTCGTAAGGTGAATAATGAAATTTTCCGAAGGATTAATGACAAGGTTTGCTACACTCTTTCTGCTAAGTTCCGTTAACCAGCGAACATCCTTTATCCCCACATTCGGCCATTCATCACATGAGCAGGTTCGGGCTGTTGTTTTCAGTATATTAGCCAACCTAAACTTTCTTCCATGAGTAAAAGAACAACTGCTTTTCTTTTTTGTGCATTGCTTGTATCGATAGCACAGGCACAAAACAATTACAGCAATTTTGCTGCACAAAGCAACCGCATCAATGCACTTGCTAAAAATTATCCGCAATTTGTAAAAATCAGATCGCTTACCAAAACAGTTGGTGGCAAAGAAATCTTGCAGCTAACAATCGGTACAGGAAATGTTGACAGCAAACCTGCCATACTCGTAGTTGGGGGCGTGGAAGGAAACATGCCGCTAAGTACCGAACTGGCCATTGGCTTTGCCGAAAATATTTTACAGGGAACAAATACCGACAGTATTAAAACGCTGCTCAGCAAAACAACCTTCTATGTTTTTCCCAACATGAGCCCCGATGCAATGGAACAGTATTTTGCTGCACTTCAATATGAACGGCAGGGCAATGCAACTGTTACTGATGAAGACAGAGATGGCAAATCAAATGAAGATGGATATGAGGACCTCGATGGAAATAAAAAAATCACCTGGATGCGGATTGAATCCCCTGTTGGTGAATACAAAACACATCCAAATGATCCGAGAGTAGTGATCAAAGCAGACGTAAGCAAAGGTGAAAAAGGAAAATACATTTTAATACAGGAAGGTGTTGATAATGATAAAGACAACCTTTTTAATGAAGATGGTGAAGGTGGTGTTTGGTTTAATAAGAATTTATCCTACAAACATCCTTCGTTCACTCCCGGTTCAGGTGAGTTTGCCGTTTCAGAAAATGAAACAAGAGCATTGCTTGATTATTTGTACGAGCGTTACAATGTTTATGCTGTAATAAGTTTTGGCAGCAATAATAATTTAAGTACAGCTTATGCTTTCAATCCGGCCGCCGTTGCACAAACAATTATTACCGGCTGGTTGCAACCCGATACAAAAGTGAACAGTATGGTTGCTGATCTTTACAGCAAAACGGTGAACATGAAAGATGCACCTGCAACGAATACAGGCGGTGGTGATTTCCTTTCCTGGGCTTATTATCATTACGGACGTTTCAGTTTCAGCACACCGGGCTGGTGGGTGCCGAAAACAAAACCCGATACAGCAAAAAATGAAAAAGTATTTACAATTGAAGATGCAACTGCCAATTATTTACGCTGGGCTTCACAACAGAGTATCAGCAATACATTCACTGATTGGAAAACCATTCAGCATCCTGATTTTCCCAATCAAAAAGTAGAAGTTGGCGGTGTTGATCCTTTCGTATTAACCACTCCACCCTATTCGCTGGTTCCTGACCTGGTAAAAAAACACAGCAGCTTTTTAGTGAAGCTCGCCACATATCAACCGGAGATTGATATCGTTAATCTGAAAACAGAAAAGCTGGCAGGTGGTTTAACAAGAATTACAGTTGATATAATTAATAAGGGTGCATTGGCTTCACATTCCAAATTAGGTGAACGGAGTTACTGGGTAAAACGTATCAATGTAAAAGTGAATGCAACAGGTAATCAATCTGTCATCAGCGGAAAAAAGATTCAGCTGCTCAATGTACTGGATGGCTATGGTTCACAAAAGCTGAGCTGGCTTATCAAAGGAAGCGGCAAAGTTTCTATTGAAGCAGGAAGCCCGACTACCGGTTCCAAATCCATTGATGTTCACCTTTAATGTTCACCCAAAAAATGAGTACAATGAAATTTCATATAAAACAAATTGCTGCAACAGTTGTAATGGCTGCCACAACACTGCTTGCAACAGCACAGAATGCTGATCAGATTTTTAAAGCAGCCGGTTCACCTGCCAATCCAAAAGTGGCCATCAGCTGGAATCATTATAACGATCATGCAGGTATAACTGAGATCGTTAAAAAAATTGCAGCAGCACATCCAGAACTGGCTAAACTCGAATCAATCGGCAAATCATTTAAAGGCCGTGACATCTGGTGCCTAACCATCACTGATTTTAAAAAGGGTACTCCTGATAAAAAACCGGGGATGTATATTGATGGGAATATTCACTCCAATGAAATTCAAGGAGCTGAATTTTCTTTATACACTGCGTGGTATTTAACCGAAACATTTAAGGATACAAAATTCATCCAGGAGTTACTGGCCGATAAAGTTTTCTATATCATTCCAACTATTAATCCTGATGGCAGAGACAGTTATTTTCATGAACCGAATACCGGAAGTTCTCCACGCTCAGGTGTAATACCTGTTGACAATGACCGTGACGGAGAAATAGATGAAGATGGGTATGATGATTTGGATGGCGATAAGCAAATCCTTATCATGCGTCGTAAAAATCCAAACGGACGTCTTCGTGTTGATCCAACTGATCCAAGGAGAATGATACAGGTTGGTCCGGATGAAAAAGGCGACTATGAAATGCTGGGGCTGGAAGGAAAAGATAATGATGGTGACGGACAGGTAAATGAAGATGGTTACACATTCGAGTATGATCCCAACCGTGACTGGGGATGGGGATGGCAGCCAAACTATATTCAGAATGGTGCATACAAATATCCTTTCTCTTTACCGGAGAACCGTGCAGTGATGGAGTTTGTAATGAAGCACCCGAATATTGCAGGTGCACAATCGTATCATAATGCAGGTGGTATGATTTTACGTGGACCTGGCGATCCTACTGATCTTGTTACATACAATGCACAGGATGTGCAGGTATATGATGCCATTGCTAAAAAAGGCGAAGAATTAATTCCGGGTTATAAATATCTTGTTGTGTACAAGGATTTGTATTCAGCTTATGGTGGTGAACTCGATTGGTTCTATGGCGGTCGGGGAATTTATACTTACTCCAATGAACTATGGACTCCTTACCTCTTCTTTAATAAAGAAGCCACAAGAGATCCACAGGATAATTCTTCTTTTCAGTTTGACCGCTATCTGCTTTTTAAAGATGCATTTGTTGACTGGCATGAATACGATCATCCGCAATATGGCAAAATTGAAATCGGTGGGTTTAAAAAGAATTTCGGAAGAGCTCATCCCGGCTTCTTACTGGAAAGTGATGCACACAGGAATATGTCGTTCACCATCTATCACAGCTTTCATACACCTAAGTTGAATGTTGATACAATTGTGGAAAAAGATCTGGGTGATGGATTGAAAGAAGTAACAGCTGTTATTTCAAACAGCCGCATTATGCCTACTCATAGCAGCCAGGATTTGAAGTACAAAATTGAACGGCCTGATTATATTACTATCTCCGGTGCAAAAGTTGTTGCAGGTATGGTAGTAGAAAATGCAGATTTGAATATAACAAGCGAACAAAAAACGAATCCTGAAACAATCAGTGTAAACAATATTCCCGGTCTATCAACTGTAAAAGTAAGATGGATTATACAGGGCAGTGGAAAATATACAGTAACTGCCGACAGCAGAAAAGGTGGAACTGCGGTTAAGACAAAATAATTCAACAGAAATAGTTAGTGTAAAGAAAAGCCTGGTCATAAGACCGGGCTTTTGATTTTCCCTAATGATTTTGGATTTTTATTTTCATTTATTCTTTTGTCCAAAGAAATAAGTAAGACCTGCACCAGCATACATAATGCCTCCTGTGTACAAAGCCTGTATATAAAAAGCCCCATCACTGATTACAAGTTTCTGATAGTTGACATACAGAAGCGGCTTGCCTGCATTTATAGTTTTGAAATAGGAATAACGCTGATCAACCTTACTCACCTGCTCTCTTTTATAGGTATGCATTGCTACGCCTGTTCCAATATCAAGACTGGATTTCGATGACAGGTTGATCAAATGTCCTGCTTTCAGAAAAAAAACATCATGAACCTCAGACTCATCAGTGATACTGACTAAGTATCCTGTGTTAATCTTTATTTTATTAAACTGATAACCTGCTTCAATATTTGCAACTAACTTTCCTGCATTACTGACCGCTCCCCCAAAATTAACTGTAATCTGTGCTTTTGAAATACATGCAGAAAGAACTAAAAAAAGGGTAAAGATTAACTTCATGGTTTATACTTTGAAAACAAAAAATAAACAACATACATTGACAACAAGCCAACGCAACGTTGCAGTAAGTAAACTGAAAGTTTTCCCTATTGATACGGAGATATTGTTAATTCAGAGGAATTGAATAGTGCAAACAAAAAAGCACGCAAATTTATTGACCATAGCATCATAAAAACCTGTTCGTGATTTAGTTAATAGCTGATTTCAATCATACCTTTATTCATTCAACTGATTTATATGGGTAAACTTTTTTTCTTTCTGCCGTTACTGTTATTCATACTCACTGGAAATGCACAGGTCATCAAAACAGATGCATCTGTTTTAAAGTTGAAAGCTCCCGATACATTTAAAGCTGAGTTTGTAACAACAAAAGGGAATTTCACAGTTGAAGTATACCGTAACTGGTCGCCCCTTGGTGCCGACCGTTTTTATCAGCTGATCAAAACAGGTTATTACAACAATACCATCGTCTTCCGGGTGGTGAAAGATTACCTTGTACAGTTTGGCGTTTCTGAAGACAAGCCGAAAAACATTTTCTGGCAGGGAAAGAATTTGAAAGATGAGCCGGTAATTGGTTCTAATACCGACAGTACAATCTGTTTTTCAAGGGGAGCTTCCAATACCAGGAAAACTTCTGTCTTTATCAATTTACGGAACAATCTCACCTACGATACCTTAAATGCTGCAGGTGTTAAAGGTTTTGTTCCATTTGCTAAAGTAATCAGCGGAATGGATGTGGTTCGGCTCTTCTTCTCCGACTATGGCAATGAAACCATGAAGTTTGCTGATTCTGTTTATTTTAAAGGCAATGCCTACCTTAAAAAAAAGTTCCCTGAGCTGGATATGATTAAAGAAGCAAAGATTCAGATAGATTAAACTTTGATTGGCAGTTGACAATCCCATTTGGCAGGGATCATTGACAATATTACTTACTATGGCAGAAAATTTTAACTGCACATTCACATTGCCTTCTTTTATTCTCTTCTCAAGAAAAAAATTCTCTAAGTTTTCCACATAATGGAATTTGAGCACAGGATTTGTACTCTGTATTGCTCACTAACCACATTAAAGAAAACATCAGCATGGCAAATCAAAAACAATATCTGATGAAACTTCAAGTATCCAAAAATATACAGTTTACCCGTCTGCTGAAAGCTGATGGCCGTCTCAGGGAATTCAATTTCAGAAAATTGGGTGGATTACAGAAAGGCATGTTCAGTGTGGACGTGGTGGATGATCGTGGCAACCGCCTCCTTTTTAAAATGCAAAAAGAAGATGCTACCTGGAAAATTGTAGAAAAGGATGTAGCCGTTTGGATTACAGCTTCTTCGGGCCAATTACATGAAAAAATAGAAGAGATGATGAATAGCATTAATCCCGAAGAAAACAACATTACGATCAACGAATAACTCTGAAAAACCACAGAATTTTGTAAAGTGGCAATTATCCTTGCCACTTTATTTTTTTATGCCTGCTCAATTTACTTTCTCTGAATAACTGATAGTTAGTTTCCAAATTTTTTTAATTCCTCCACAGGCTTATATTCGCAGCCCGATTAAAAAAACAGAAAACAAAACGATAAAATGAGTGATTTTTCATCAAAGATTGCAGGGCTGCTGAGCCTGCGTGTACAGCAGGTTGAAACCGTACTTGAACTGCTGGAAGAAGGTTCCACCATCCCCTTTATTGCCCGCTACCGGAAAGACAAAACCGGCAACCTTGACGAAGTTGTGATTCAGCAGATCCAGGATCAATCAAAATTTTTAAAAGAATTTACCGAACGCAAAGCCTTTATTGAAAAAACGATCACCGAACAGGGAAAGATGACAGAAGCCCTGCAGCAGAAACTTGATAAGGCTTCAACCATCAATGAACTGGAAGATATCTACCTTCCCTACAAACCCAAGCGTAAAACAAAAGCTCAAACGGCAAGAGAAAATGGATTAGAGCCATTATCGGTTTTACTGCTTGAACAAAAAGATATCGATATAAATGAACAGGCTGCCGCATTCATCAACGAAAAAATAAAAACAGTTGAAGAAGCATTGCAGGGTGCCAGAGATATTATTTCTGAACAGGTGAATGAAGATGCAACTGTACGTGCCAAACTGCGTAAGTTTTTTGACGACCATGCACTTGTAAAAACCACCGTTATCAAAGACAAGGAAACGGAAGGTGTTAAGTATAAAGATTATTTCGATTTCAGTGAGCCTGTACATAAGATCCCTTCTCACCGTATTCTTGCTGTTTTACGTGGTTTTACAGAAAGTATTTTAAAGATGAGTATTGAGCCGGAAGAAGAACTGGCGATTGAACTCATCGAAGAACAGTATATAAAGGGTATGAACGAAAGCAGTGCTCATGTAAAGAAAGCAATTAAAGACGCTTACAAGAGATTACTGCAACCAAGTCTTGAAACAGAATTCCGTTCGCAGTTAAAACAGAAAGGCGATGAAGATGCAATCAACGTGTTTTCAGAAAATCTCCGTCAGTTATTACTAAGCAGCCCTTTAGGGAGCAAACGAATTCTTGCACTTGATCCCGGTTACCGCACCGGGTGTAAAATTGTTTGTCTCGATGAGAAAGCTGATCTGCAGACAACTGATCTCATTTACATTCATGAGCCCGGCAAATTACATACAGCAGAACTAACCATCCGTCATCTGGTTTCAACCTACAATACACAGGTGTTTGCCATTGGTGATGGAACTGCAGGAAGAGAAACAGAACAGTTCATTAAGAAATTAAATCTTGGTCTGCCGATTTTCCTGGTGAATGAAGATGGAGCTTCTGTTTACAGTGCAAGTGAAGTGGCAAGAGAAGAATTTCCTGATCATGATATTACAATCCGTGGTGCAGTAAGTATAGGAAGACGATTAATGGATCCTTTAGCGGAATTAGTAAAGATTGATCCAAAGAGTATTGGTGTTGGACAATACCAGCACGATGTAAACCAGATGCGGTTAAAAGAGCGACTGGATCAAACAGTAGTGAGCTGCGTAAACCAGGTGGGGGTTAATCTCAATACCGCCAGCAAAAACCTGTTGAGTTATGTAAGCGGTATCAACAGCAGCATTGCAGAAAATATTGTGAAGTACAGAAATGAAATCGGACGATTTAAGAATCGTAAACAATTATTGAAAGTTCCAAGGCTTGGTGAAAAAGCCTTTGAACAGTGTGCAGGTTTCTTACGTATTCCCGATGGTGAAAATGCATTAGACAAAAGCGCTGTACATCCGGAAGCATACACTCTTGTTGAACAAATGGCAACTGATCTGCAGTTAAAAGTGGAAGATTTGATTGGCAATGAAACCAACATTAAACAAGTAGCATCAAAAAAATATGTAAGTGAACAGTTTGGTGAATTAACCATCACTGATATCCTGAAAGAATTGGTGAAACCGGGACTTGATCCACGCAGTGAAGTACAGGTATTTGAATATGCCAACATCTTCAGCATTAACGAAGTAAAAGTCGGAATGGTAATCCCTGGTATGGTTACCAACCTTACACGTTTTGGTGCGTTTGTAGATATTGGTGTGAAACAGGATGGATTAGTGCATGTATCAGAAATTTCACACGACTATATTACAGATCCCGCAGAAAAACTAAAGCTGAATGATAAAGTAATGGTGAAAGTTGTTGAAGTTGATATTGCAAGAAAGCGAATTGCTTTATCCATTAAACAAACACAGGAAGCACCGGCCAAGGGAACAAGATTCAATAATTCAACTTCAAGACGGGGAAATCAGAGTGCAGGCTTTAAAAAGAAAGAAGAAGACTTAAGCAGCATGAGTGTAAATGATGCATTAAGTGCATTGAAGAAAAAATTCGGTAAGTAAGAAATACTCTGCTGTATAAATTAAACAGGCGCAGTTAAACTTTGGGAGTTTTAGCTGCGCCTGTTTCAGTTCGGTAAGCTTACAATCTGAATCCAACTGTAAAGCTCAAAACCCTATGTTTATTATTTTCATCGGCACTGCTGTTGCTGCCCGATTGCAGTTTTGCCAAACCAAGACCATAGTTCACAGAGAACAATGCTTTCTCACCTTCAAAACCGATTGTACCATTTAATCCGTAATCAAAACGGCGCATAATACCAAAACCTGTTCCCTCTTCAGTAGAAGTTGTAGGATCATCATTTGAAAATTCAATTTTCTTAGTGCTGCTGTATGATGCTCCTAAGAATTTCCCTTCCTGCTTATTCTTTCCCCCAACACCCATTGCGGCATAAGGACCGGCCCCAATAAAAAATTTCGACTGATCACCAACTGGCAATTTCAATACAATATTTACAGGAACTTCAATATACATCGGATTGGTAGTTGCTTTATGGTAAGTTGCATCTGATGTACTGCCGACTTGTGTTTTAGAACCCTTGCCTGTAAAAAAGATACCAGGCTGTATGGAAAGAAAAGACGCAATTGGAATATCGCCCTGAAGACCTGCATGAAAACTCACCAGTGTTTTTGCATCATCAATGCTGCCATCTTTTGCAATAGACACATTGGCCATGTTTAAGCCTCCTTTTAGAAACACCGACGATTTTTGAGCTGATACGCTTCCGATACCAACACCCATTAAAATCAAACAAATTAATTTAAGCTTCATAATGATAATTTTATGTTCCTTAGCCAAACATTATGCCAAAACATTTCAGGAACGGTTAAAATAAAGATGATGTAAATGATCCTTTACGTGTTTTCAACACGTTGGTTTCAGACTGCATGAAAAGAAACAAGTTTAACCGAGTTGAAAAAAATAATGTTAGAAAAATTTAAAAGGAACCCTGCTGTTTTGCTTTTCAACACTCACAATAAATACTTTACAATCGCTATTTTTGAGTGCTGCTGAAAAAATGCCCTGCAGATCAGCAGGCAGATATTGATTACTACTATATCATTGGTGATGAAATCAGGAATATTCATCCCGTGTACAAACCCGTGAAACGTTTCTTCTGGGATCGCTTTTTGTTAAAGAAAGATGCAGAAGCCTATGAACATGAACTGACAAAGACTATTCAGTTATATCAATCAACATTCAAGGATACTTCATTGAATGCAATACGCATTGCAGCTGATTCAATTTTGATTAAACAGAGAAAGGAACTGAACTGGTCAACACTTTATTTCACGGAGTAGAATGCTGATTTCTTTATTCAACAGCCTGGTCAACATAAGCCGACACCCAGCCTACTGATCCGTTCTTAATGAGATAAAACTGTTTTGTTTCATTTACAGATTTAAACTGCCGCATAATTTTCAGCAACAATGCAGTGCCTGACATTAAAGAACGTTGATCAAAAACAGAATGCACACGTTTTACTTCTTTACCAATTGTACTTTTGTCCCATTTAGCATCCCTGATCATATCTGTAATCGCCTTTTCTGAAAGGGATGCATAATTCGTTGAAAGACGCTCAGCAAATTTCTGCACATCTTCATATGTAACCGGTATAACAGAATTATTGGTAAGTTCCGGATAAATCAATGTAGCTGCAGCCCATGCTATACCGCCACTGAATGCAACATGATCACTTACGGGATAACTTCCGCTTGAATTGATGGCATAAATAATTTCAGATGTTTCAGCACTGGCAGCAACACGGGCAAGCTGCCGGTTAAAGTTTTGCTGCGACTTATCTTCACCACACATTTTTTCAGTTGCATTAGCCGTGCTTTTTGTACCCCATGTTAACTGGAAAAGGTAAAACTCACTGTCATTTCCATAAGGGAAAAACCCGCCCTTGGTGTTACCGCTTCCAATGTCAATCAAGAAAGTATTGTATCTGCGTGAAGACGGTACAATTCCAAGATGTGATAATTTAGCTTCCTGTAATACACTTACCACTTCAACCTTACGTTGCGGTTCATTTACTTTTGACCTGAATGCTTTTATGAAATTATCGATCCATACATTTTTATTATCTTTTTCAGCCTGCACTTTTACACCACTGCTGATAACAGTAAAGATTCTTGAAGACGGTATCTTATACTCAGACATTGACTTATTAAACAACGAGGTCAACCCGTTTACAGTTGCATCAAAAGTGGGTTGTGTAAAGGAAATAAAATCAGTATTGACAGAAGTATCTTTCAGAATAGTAAATGAATTTCCATTTTCGGCATTTTTCTTCAATTCAATTACACTCAACTTTACACCTTTTGAACCAACTTCAATACCAGCATAAATATTGGGTGTACTGAATTTTGACTTTGAATTTGCCTGGGCGAAAACAGATACTTCCGAAATGAACAACAGGGAAATAATGGAAAGCAGGCGGGTAAAGTAGATTTTATGCATGGTTGTAGTTATAATTATAAGACTAACCGTAAAAGTAACATAATCAACAGGCTTATCTGCAGCATATTAAATGCATGTCAGTAACTGTGTAAAAAATGTGACTAAGTTGACTCTATTACTATGGCTTAATTTAACCGCAGGTCAGATTTGCCGATTCTTGCACCATTATGATAGATCTGCAGACTGTAAGAGCCCTGCATAAAATCGGAAGGCTCAATTGTAACAGTAACCCTTTTTGCATCGCCTTTTGCATAATTGAAAATACTTTTACGGCTATAGGGAATCCTTGTATTAAGGCTGGTTAAAAACATACCTGCCTGCCATTGATCATCCTGAACCACATTGCCGCCTGGATCTGTTAACACAATGAACAGTTCTGTATCAGTAAAAGAAGCTGAACTGTTTTGCAACAGACAGGATACAGAAAAAAAACCTGCAGCACTGGCTTTGGTTGTTGCCTGATCTTTAGTTTTGCTTTGAATTGCTTTAAAACTGATATTTACTGCACTGAGTAATGCTGCTGGGGTTTCCTGCTTAGATGACTTTGTATTTTTTTGTTCGGTTTTTGATCTTGAAATATTTTCAGCTCCGGCATTTTTCACTTCTGTTGTTGCAGTCTGATTATCAGTCTGCACATCCTGCTTTACGTTAGTTGATGTAAGCTTTTGCTTCAGCTGTCTTATTTTTTCCTCCGCATTCCGTAAATCTTCTTTTGTAATAGCATTGACATTTAGAATAGTATAGATTTCATTTTTCAGGCTGTCAATTTCAGATGATTTATCGGCATAGGCCGGCTTTTCTGTTTCGTTACCTGCAGCCGATGTATCCATTTGAGCCAACGTTTTGCTGTAGCTTTTCCTGATGGAATCATTCACCGCTGTTTGTTCTGCAATACTGTCTTTTTGAATTACTGCCGGGACCTGCTGTATGTATTGATTTTTATCATAAACATGATAAGCCCATGTTCCCACCAGGCAAACAGAAACCACTAACAGCAGAATATTTCTTGTGTCCTTCATTATTTGTGCAAACTACTTATTTAAAGCTGAGCTTACAACCAATCGGCAACTCTGTGGAAAAGCTGTGAAATGAAAAATCCCCCGTGGGTTCGGGGGATGGTAAACATTGATGGCTTTTCTTTATTGACTAACTGTAAATATTACTTCTATTTTTTCCCATGCAATTGAAACACTGCCGTCAACCTTTCCTTCAATCTTCATTACTTCAACAGGAGTACCTGCTAAACCGGGGCGAACCGTTACTCTTAAAGCATCATCCGCTTCTTTATAGCTGAAAGAACCCCACTGTTTTGAAGTTTTGTTAAAAATGATCACCCATTCATCTTTTCCGGGAATGGTGAACAAGGCATATTTTCCTTTTGGCAGAGAGTTGCCTTCCACTTTAATATCCTGATCGGTTTCAAATGTGGTGGCTTCATTGGCACCGGTACGCCAAACCTGTGCATAAGGAACCAGCTTACCCCATATTTCTCTTCCTTTTACAGACGGGGCGCTGTATGCAATCTTAATTGTAGCTGTCCCCACTTTAAATTCAGTGGATGCTGCCGGGCTTGGCTTTGCATTCTGCGCACAGGCAGTAATAGAAACCAGCAAAATAAAAACAGGCAATAATGTAAGTAAACGTTTCATGATTTTTGTTTTATTGAATGATCTGATATTTAGTCGAAATAATTTGCTCAATGGATGCATCGGTTGAATAAATCCTCTTTAGCATTACAAAATACAACGTTTTTTGTTCTTCCAAACCTAAAACCTCCCGGGTATGAACCGCCTGTGTATTTATCAGAGGGCTGATTTAACCCTGAGGTTTAACTTATTTCAATTCGCTCTTTTTCTTTTCATAATAAGCCTTATCTGCACCCAGTTTCTGCACTTCGTTTAAAGAAGCAATGTAAATGCTGCGGCCATGTGTACCCAGCACAATTTCATTTTCCCTTTCCTGGATGGCAATATCATGAACAGCTACCCTTGGCAGGCTGCTCATCCAGGCCATTGTACTTATACCGGCATCAACAGAAACATACAGACCATGATCTGTACCAACATATAACACATTCTCCGTTTTCGGATCTTCTTTGATCACATTCACCGGCTCAACCGGTAAATCAAGGCAAATCTGTTTCCAGCTTGTACCGTAATCCTCACTTACAAAAACATAAGCATTGAACTGATCGTTGCGGTATCCATTCAGTGTAGCATAAACCCTGCCTTCTTTGAACTTTGATGCAATAACACGGCTTACATATAAGCCCTGCACATTCTTTGGAAGTTTTGCATGAACAGCCGCCCATGTATAACCGCCGTCTTTTGTAACATGAATAAAGCCATCATCACTGCCGGTATAAATCAATCCAAAACGCAGTGGTGATTCGCTCATGGTTACAAGGGTTCCGAAAGGCACATTGCCTTCTTTCTTTCCGCCCGTCAAATCAGCACTGAGGTTTGCTGAATTTTCCCCTTTACTGAAACTGCGGTGAAAACGGTTGCTCCCAAAATAAAATACATCCTGGTTATGTTTTGATAAAAGGATCGGTGATTGCCAGTTGAAACGCAATGGCTTTTCGCCCAGCTCATGTGCCGGACGAACACTTACTCTTCCCATGAAAGGTTTTGTTTTATCAATGCGTGAATATGATCCAAACTGTGAACCTGTGTATACAGTGGTATTGTCTCTTATATCAACCTGCACCTGCATACCATCGCCGCCATTGATTGATTTGAAAGCATAGTTTCCTCCATCGTGCCAGTCGCTGCTTTCCCTGTTATTCGATGGACCATACCATGTACCGTTATCCTGGAAACCACCATATACATTGTAAGGTTTTGCATCATCAACTGTTATGGCATAATACTGACCTACTGCAGGCGAATTAGCTTTAAACCAGTTGTCACCATCATCATAAGAAATATTTAATCCACCATCATTACCATTAATTATGTGTGAATCTTTCTTTGGATTGATCCACAACACATGATGATCGGAATGTACATTTCCCTTGTCTATATTCTTAAATGTTTTTCCTGCATCCTTACTCAGCCACGCATTTACACCAAGTACAACAATTTTATCGGCATTGGTTGGAGAAACATATATTTTGGCGAAATAATATCCATAGGTACTAAATGCCTGTGGTAATTTGTTATTCACCAGCTTCCATGTTTTACCCGCATCATCGCTGCGGTACACTTCACAACCTTTAATGGCTGTATTGCTGAAACCATCATCACCGGCATCAAAATAATCCCATAAAGCAATGGGTTGAATTTTATCAGCCTCCAACAGTTCTTTCACAACTCCGGCTGTATATTTTGCAGGGAAACGTTGTTTACGTAAAAATGATTCCAGCTTTTTATCATCTGCTGCAAGCAATTGCTCTTTGGTCATTGTTTTGAAATCCTTCAGCTGAAAAACAGTATCTGATGGTGCCGCTTTCTTTGAAGTATCAGGTTTCGGTTCGTAATTATCAATTACCGCATACACGGTATTGGGGTTCTGCGGAAACACTGCCAACCCTATTCTGCCTAATTTTTTTCCTTCAGCAAAACCGCTGCCGGCTGCAGTAATCAATGCCCATGTATTACCACCATCTGCACTTTTATAAATTCCTGATGTAGGGCCGCTTTCTTCAAACGTCCATCCCCTTCTTGTACGGTACCAAACAGCTGCATACAATTCAAGCGGATTGTTGGGATTCATTTCCATTTCAACCGCTCCGGTATTTTCATTGATGAACAAAGTAAGTTTCCATGTTTTACCGCCATCGGTTGTTTTATAAACACCACGATCTTTGTTGGCAGAATATAAATGACCCAAAGCTGCAACCCATGCGGTGTTAGGGTCAGTTGGATGCAGTTGAATTTTTCCGATATGATGACTTTCGGGTAAACCGAGATATTCCCATGTTTTTCCTTCATCCATACTTTTATATACGCCATTACCTGCATATGAAGAACGGCTGCTGTTTACCTCGCCGGTTCCTACCCAGATAATGCGGTTACCGTACCATTTCACGGCTATATCACCAATGGTCATAACATCTTCGTTGTCGAAAATGGGTGTCAATGATTGCCCATTGTTCTTTGTGTACCAAAGACCACCGCTGGCATAAGCCACATAAAACTCGGTTGGGTCCTGCGGATTTACATCAATATCTGTTACACGGCCGCTCATAACGGTGGGGCCGATATTGCGGAATTTCACATCTTTCAGTAATGACTTCTTTTCCAGTTCTTTCCTCACCAGCATTCCTTTTTGCCTTTCTTCAGCGGTGCTTGGCTTGATTTGTGCACCTGATACAAGGGAAATAAGCAGAAAAGATAGAATCGGGATAACTTTGTACAGGCAATTTTTAAAACTTGCTGTCGTTTTTAGTGGGAGCATTGGTTTTGGTTTTTTAAATCTCATGTTATGAAAGGAAGAACAGTTTCAAACTTACGAATGTTGATGTTAAGTGCAGTAGCCCTGTTCCTTTTTTGGATGAACGGCACAGCACAGTGTAAAGACTATACAATTGGTGTAAAAGGTGATACACTTAACTGTACTGATGTAAAAGGTTTAAAACATGGCAAGTGGGTAAATCGTTTTGATGAAATTAGAGGTGAACCCGGTTATGAAGAAGAAGGCGAATACCGCAACGGGAATAAAGAAGGTCCGTGGAGATCGTACACATTACAGGGCGATTTACTGGCGATTGAAAATTACCGTTGGGGACATAAACATGGCAAGCAGCAATACTTTAATGCCATGGGTGATATTGTGCGTGAAGAAAGCTGGCTGGCGCATAATCCTGAAAACCCAACTGAAATGGTGGAAGTGTATGATGTAAACGATCCCAAGAAAGTGTATTTGGTCGAAGTGAAAATGGAAGGCTCAACTGTTGCACACGGCATCTGGACGATTTACGAACCGGGCACAGGGAAAATATTAAAGAAAGAAAATTTCATCCTCGGTAAAATTGATGATGGTACAGGTACAGCCAATGGCATTATTAAAAAAGAACCCGGTGAAGATGGCACTACTACAACCACTGTTAAGAAAGATGATAAGCCCAAGCCCAAACCAAAAGAAGTAGAAGAGTACGAAAAGAAAAACTCAGGGAAGAAAAAGATTAAAGTGAGGACGGGACAGACGGGAGGATAAAAATTTGAGATTTGATGTTTGACATCTGAAATGACCAGTTGTAACACTCAGATGATACAACTTATGATTGCGCTGTCAAGATTGTTTAAATACAACAAGCTAAACAAGCGATTCAATAACCAAGGCGTCCTTCTTTCGACAATAAATCAACTGCGGGAAAATCAGCTGAATTGTGTAAAGCAATTTAACCTGACTCAAATTTTTTAATAATAAAATAGGCAATTGAAATAGCAACTAAAACTATTCCTACCATTTTCAGTATCCTGCTTCTACGTTCATAAGTGGCGTCCCTATTTTTAATTAAGATTTCCGGATAAAAAAAAGCCGCCAATCCACCCACTAAAGGAATTATTACATCAATATAACTTGTCACTAGTTTTAAAATTTAAATTAAGCTTCACTGCAGATTAATGTTAAACATGGAATAAGTATAAAACTTATTCTAAAACACAATCACTTTCCATTCAACTGCCTCTTATACAACTGCACTGCATTTTCATATCCCAAATACAATGCATCGCAGATCAGTGCATGACCAATGCTTACTTCATCGATCCAGGGAATGGTTTTGATAAAGTAATGAAGATTATGAAGATCAAGATCATGTCCGGCATTAATACCAAGTCCCAGTTCCTTTGCTCTTGTTGTGGCATCGAGGTAAGCTTCAATGGCCTCTTCTTTTTTTCTATCCACATAAAACTTTGCATACCCTTCTGTGTATAATTCTACCCGATCGGCACCTATTAATGCAGCTCCTTCAATACTTTCAATAACCGGATCAACAAAGATAGATGTGCGGATACCTGCATCCTTAAATACAGCAACTATTTCTGTGAGGTACTCTTTATGTGCAGAGGTATCCCATCCATGATCGCTGGTTAATTGTCCCAATGTATCCGGCACCAGTGTTACCTGGTCGGGTTTTACTTCCAGTACCAGGTCAATAAAAGATTGTTCACGGCAATTGCCCTCAATATTAAATTCAGTGGTAATAATCTGTTTAATTTGCCTCACATCATCATATCGGATATGCCGTTCATCAGGACGTGGATGAACCGTTACCCCATCTGCACCAAAGCGTTGTGCATCAATGGCGGCTTTCAATACATCAGGATTATTTCCTCCACGGCTGTTGCGGATCGTTGCAAATTTGTTGATGTTAACGGAGAGTTTGGTCATGAAACAAAGTTAGGAAGATTCAACACAGAGTTTAGGAGTTACAGAGCAACGCAGAGAAACCAAACTCAGTGTTTCTCAACATCTCTGTATCTCTGTATCTCTGTGTTGAAATTAAATAAACCCCCTGCAATTCTTCGCTCCGCATTTACAGGGCAGCTTTCCATCATGATGTGTTTCTCCATAATCGCAGGTTAGTTCCTCTCCTTTTTTAATGGGGCGTAATGTATAAAACTCCACCTGCTGATAAGCTCTTCGCATATATGTATTGGGATCGCAGGAATGATTGATGTACGATAATGCATTTCTGTTTTTACTTGCATCCAGGGCGATTGGTTCATGATCAAACTCCACCATCAGCAGTTCACCTGCATGCTGCTGTTTTACTCTGCGTTGTGCTTCTTTATAGCTGATGATTTCGCCAGCCATATTTCCCAGCTTCTTTTTTGCCGGAACAGCCTTTAATGCAAACGCACCCTTACCGGCTACTTTACTTTTTCTTACTTCAATCGGAAATTTTAAACTCATGAATTTAATTTTACCATTTATATTCAACCGCCGTCAGGGTTTGTAACCGCTGACGGGGTTTCGTACATCGTACCTCGTACATCTTACATCATACCTCTTCAAATCTCCATCCACGTATGATCGGCCAGTAATTTCGCCGAAGCTACAAATTGTTTGAATGGTCCGCCATCACCCCACTCCTGCGGACTGATCATCGACAACAGATATGAATCATCATTGCGTTGATACAGATGATATACCTGTCCAATGACTGGACGAAAGTTGAGTTTTGCTTCATAAATCATCAATGATAATTCTTTCCGTTTCACAATTTCCTGCGCCTGTCTGGCCAGCAATTCAATCTGTTGTTTGATCTGATCCAGCTGCATATTCGTTTGCTCTTCCATGGCCGTTAAAGCCTGGTGCCGGATCACCCCTTCTTTTGTTGGACGGATAGCCACACCGCTTACGCTGGAAGCATATGGTAACACACTCATCTGTTTATGATACACTTCTACATTTTTGAACCGTTTGTATTCCGGTGTAAAACCTTCCTGAGTAATTTTCAGAAAGCCATTGGGAAGGATTTCATGTACTGCAGAAACTTTCACCTGCCCGTTGGTGAGCAGTTCAACTGTCATAGTTGATGAATTGGAAATTTCTGCACGAATTTTCTGTGCCACTTCTTTGTTTTCAAACTCATGCAAAGCCCCATCAGGAACAAAATTGTATGAGGTGTAAAAAGCTTCGTTTAAATGTGTAACCCAATTTAAACTCAACGCCAGTTCTGTTCCATTCTTCACTGATTCAATTTTACAGTTTCCGCTTTTTGGTGTTTCACCAAATTCATAACTGCATTTTTCCGGGAACAGCTGCCACGATGCTAAAAAATTATATGCCTGAACCATGTTTTGTATTTTATTGCCGCAAAGACCCGAAGACACAAAGCTGCACGAAGAAGATAAAAAGAATGCTTTCTTCTCATGATTTACTTCCTGCCTTTCCTTTGTGTTCCTTCCTGCCTTTGTGCCCTTGTGGCTGTCCTGCAAAATTACAGGCTTGCGGGATTAAACAGTTCTGGCATTCAAATGTTCGGGAATGGCATAATTAAACATATCAATCAATTACCCATTCGCTCCTTATTTTTGTAAATTGAAACTATACTATGGCTTATCGCTCATTTGAAGAATGTTTACTCGATCTTGAAAAAAATGGACATCTGGTTCGGATCAAAGAAGAAGTTGACCCATATTTAGAAATGGCAGCTATCCATCTCCGTGTGTATGAAGCCAAGGGTCCTGCCCTGTTGTTTGAAAATGTAAAAGGAAGTAAGTACCGTGCAGCTTCCAATATTTTTGGCACATTAGATCGCAGCAAATTTATTTTCCGTGATACATTTCAATTGGTACAGAAATTAATTGAACTCAAAGGCGATCCTATCAAAGCCATCAAACATCCCATTCAGAATTTCAGCACCGGCTTAGCTGCTTTAAAAGCTCTACCAAAAAAGAAATCGTCCTTTTCGTTTGATAAAATAAAGATCAGCGATCTGCCTTTGATTCATCACTGGCCAAAGGATGGAGGAGCATTTGTTACACTGCCACAGGTTTACACTGAAGATGCTGATAAGCCCGGCATCATGCAATCAAATCTCGGTATGTACCGTATACAGTTAAGTGGAAATGAATATGAACTGAATAAGGAGATTGGTTTGCATTACCAGCTGCATCGTGGAATTGGTATTCATCAAACAAAAGCAAATGCAAAAGGACAACCGTTAAAAGTCAGTTGCTTTGTTGGCGGCCCGCCATCACATACATTAAGTGCAGTAATGCCATTACCGGAAGGAATCAGTGAAATGACTTTTGCCGGAGTGTTGGGAGGAAGAAGATTTCATTATGCTTATGATGAACTGGGCAATGCCATCAGCACCGATGCTGATTTTGTAATCACCGGTGAAGTTGATCCTCTTCATAATAAACCCGAAGGTCCATTTGGTGATCATCTTGGTTATTACAGTTTAACGCATCCTTTCCCGTTAATGAAAGTGAACAATGTGTATGCAAAGAAAAATGCCATATGGCCGTTTACAGTAGTTGGCCGACCTCCGCAGGAAGATACCAGCTTTGGCGAACTGATTCATGAGTTAACAGGAAATGCCATTCCACAGGAAGTTCCAGGCTTAAAAGAAGTGCATGCCGTTGATGCTGCGGGCGTGCATCCGTTGTTACTTGCTATCGGTAGTGAACGTTACACTCCATATATGCCCGCCAAACAACCGGCAGAAATTTTAACCATTGCCAATCATGTGTTGGGAACTGGACAGTTAAGCCTGGCGAAATTTTTATTTATTACTGCTGATGATACCAATCAACTGCACACACATCATGTTCAGAATTATTTAGAATATATTTTTGAACGGATTGATCTTGCAAGGGATCTGCATTTCCATACCAACACTACGATTGATACATTAGATTATTCAGGAACAGGATTAAACAGCGGAAGTAAACTGGTGCTGGCTGCTTATGGCGAAAAGAAAAGAGAATTGTGCAGAGATGTCCCGGCAGTATTGAAAGAGTTGCAGTTGTTTGAAAATGCACACCTCTGCATACCGGGTGTTGTTGCATTGCAAACAAAGAAATTTACAACATATGAAAAAGCAGAGGAAGAAATAGAGGCGTTGAATCATCAATTATCAATTATCAATTATCAATTAAATGAAGTTGTTCAACTGATAATAACAGATGACAGCTCATTCACCGCTGCCAATCTCCGCAATTATTTATGGGTAACCTATACAAGATGCAATCCTTCACATGATGTGTATGGTATCAATTCATTTACCAGTCATAAACACTGGGGTTGCAATGGTCCTGTGGTTTTTGATGCAAGATTAAAACCGCATCATGCACCGCCTGTTGAAAAAGATCCTGCAGTTGAAAAGAAGATTGACCGGTTATTTGTGAAGAGAGGAAGTCTGGAAGGAGTATTAAAATAATTTTATTTTCTACTCTTTATAATCTTCGGGGGACAGATTTTTTTTTCTGCCTGACAACATCAAATAAAAAAGTTGATCACATTACTGCGATCAACTTTTTTATTTATGACTTTAGAACTTAAAAAACTTCATTTTAAATTGCTCCCAATACAACGAGCAAAGCATAAATAACACCCGGAATCCAGAACAGCAAGGTTAACACCAAACTGATCCAGAACTTAGTATTGATTGCATTCTGATGTAAGTACACAGCTAAAGGTGGTAAAAGAATTGCTAGGATCACAAGTAAAATTGTCCGCTCATCATTTGCTTTTCCCTGGCGTTGATTTTCTTTAAATAGTTTCAATTGCTTTTTTACATCATTGATGCGGCTTTTCTTTTCTTTCTTTGAAAGCTGGTTGAACTGGCTCACTGATTCTGTTACAACACCCGCAGGCACGCTGCTTTCCTTTATAGGAACAATGGCATGTACATTTACGGATTCAAAAAGAAAAAGAGATAAGAACGATAGGAGTAAAAGTTGTTTCTTCATAAATAGTTTTAAAAAATTAATTAACAATATTCACGCCAAAGATCAGCTTATTCATGCACACTTCAATTAAAAAAAAAGTTGATCACATTTCTGGAATCAACTTTCAACTGTAATATTTTCTCAATTCTTTTTTACTTCACATTTAATAGTGCCATCTTACAAATGCTTCAATGGCGGCATATTGTGTAAGGCCAAGCTTTCCGTACAGATCAGCAGTTGCTGAATTTCGCTCTTCGGCTCTTTGCCAGAACTCACGGCTATCACTTCCCTGGAAAGGCACCATATCTTTCTGCGACTGATGAATAAAAATACCAAAGCGTTTTTTCATCAACTGTTCAGGACTCATCGGTATAGCCATTTCAATTTCTTCAATATGCCATTCCTGCCAGGCACCTTTATACAACCAAAGCCAGCAATCTTTAATCCAGTCATCACCATCGTCTTTAATGCGCTTTAATGATTCAAGTACCACGTTAAAACATACGAGGTGTGTACCATGCGGATCTGCAAAGTCGCCTGCACAATACACCTGCTGTGGTTTTATTTCACGCAACAGTTTCATGGTAAGCAGCACATCTTCCTCTCCCATCGGGCTTTTTTCAATGGTTCCGGTTTCGTAAAAAGGTAAGTTCTGAAAATGCCATTGGCCTTCTTTCAAACCAACATATCTGCAGGTAGCTGCTGCTTCGCATCTTCTGATTAATCCTTTGATATTGCGTATATCGGCTGTATCAACCTGGTTTGATTTTTTATTTTCGAGATAACCCCTTGCTTCTGCCAGGATACTTTTTGATTGATGGCTGTCAACCCCAAACATCTCTTCAAAACCAACAGCAAAATCCATAAAGCGTGTAACAAATTCATCCGTTACTGCAATGTTGCCGCTTGTTTGATAAGCCACATGCACATCATGTCCCTGGTCATGTAATCGCTGAAATGTTCCTCCCATCGAAATAATATCATCATCAGGGTGTGGTGAAAATAAAATAACCTTTTTTGGATAAGGTTCACTACGTTCCGGATGTGATGGCATTACTACATTTGGTTTGCCTCCCGGCCATCCGGTAATACTGTCACGCAGCAGGTAATACACTTCAAGGTTGATTTCATAAGCATCGCCTTTCTCAACAAGAAGATCACTTAATCCATATTCATTATAATCTGTATTGGTTAAACTCAGAATGGGTTTACCCAGTTTAAGCGCCATGTTCACCACAGCTTTCTTGATCATTTTCTTTGTCCATTCACATTCACCGGTAAGCCATGGACTTTTATAACGTGTCAGTTCTCCAGCCGCAGCTTCGTCAATCACAAATGTTACATCATCATGATTCTGCAGCAAAGAGGCAGGAACCTGTTCGGTATCATCACCCTCAACTGACTGCTGAATTACCGGAGCTTTGGTAGAGCCCCAGGCCAGTAGAATAATTTTTTTCGCTTTTGCAATCGTTCCAATCCCCATTGTTATTGCCAAACGGGGGACTGCACTGATATTGGCAAATTCATAACTGTTGGCTAATCTGGTTGAATTGGTCAGGGTGGTTAATCTTGTTTTGGTAAACACACTGGAACCGGGTTCGTTAAATCCAATATGTCCGTTCACCCCTATACCAAGAATCTGCAGATCAATGCCGCCTGCATCGGATATTGTCTGCTCATACACAGAACAATGCTGTTTGATATTTTCTTTTTCAACCGTACCGTCAGGGATATGGCAATTTTTCTGATCAATATCCACTTTGTCAAACAACTGCTGTTTCATAAAGCGATGATAGCTCTGAATGGCGTCCTTTTCAATGGGATAATATTCATCGAGGTTAAATGCAATAACATTTTTAAAACTTAATCCTTCTTCTTTATGTAAGCGAACCAGTTCAGCGTAAAGTGATTTAGGAGTGGAACCTGTTGCAAGGCCCAGTACACATTTTTCATTGTTTGCCTGTTTTGCCCTGATCATTTGGGCAACCTGTTGTGCGGCAAATACAGAACCTTCTTTTGCTGTTCCAAAAATTTTAGTTGGGATCTTTTCAAAACTGTCGATAAGGTCTATTGGTACAATCTTTTTGGCCATACAATTGGTTTACTTTGTTTATCGGCCCAAATATATTAAAACTTAAGCGGCTTGATATGCACAAACGGTTGCATAATGTCAATAAAAAGCCCCTCAGTGTTGAGGGGCCTGGTGACCGCGTCAGGATTCAAACCTGAAACCTTCTGATCCGTAGTCAGATGCTCTATTCAGTTGAGCTACGCAGCCATTCCAAATTAATGGGCTGCAAATATAGGACGGTTCGGCTAATTTCTGAAATCTTCTTGCTCTTTCTTACGATCAGGGGAAAATAAAAAAATACAGGCAAGGTTTTGAGCCAATTTATGGCCTTTTACTTTACCACAATCAATAAACAACTTCTTTAACTCCGTACAAATTATTCTACTCCCGGTTGTTTGAGTTCGAATCCGGTTTTCTTTTTCTCTTCATCTACCATGTGTTTTACATCCTTCAACAATTTCTTTGCATCATAAACTATACCATCCTTAATCGTGTACTTCACCCCTCCTGCCCTGATCACTTTGTTTTCTGCATTCAGCCTGATGGCGCCTGTTCCGTAAAGTGCCTGCAGATTTTCCAACGGATTTACATCTATCACAACAAGATCGGCCAGTTTACCAACTTCAATACTGCCCAGATCTTTTTCCATACCCAAAGCCTGTGCACCATATAATGTTGCTGAACGGATTATCTCCAATGGATGAAACCCTGCTTCACGAAACAACTCCAGCTCACGGATATAGCCAAAACCATAGGTTTGATAAATAAATCCATTGTCACTTCCTGTTGTTACTCTTCCTCCCCGGTTTTTGTACTCATTAATAAACGTCATCCATAAACGATAGTTTTCTTTCCACTCTACTTCCTGCTCTGTTCCCCAGCTATGCCAGTAACTTCCGTGCGATACCCTGCTGGGTTCATAAAATTTCCAGAGTGA
>CAZOLW010000054.1:0-27927 GCA_964580775.1 uncultured Chitinophagaceae bacterium
AAAGGTTGTGCAAACTACGCTGGCAAAGGCTTGCCTAAAACCACCGGGACTTACACATTTTCAGAAAGCATATTATAACGGTGAATCTGTGTTGCCCTTAACTGCACAGGAATCGTACAAATTAAATTCGTTTGCAACAGCCAATTGTTTATTGATGCTTGATAGCGAAAAGGAAGAATATATAGCCAATGAACCTGTAACCATTCATCTCTTACCTGTTTAATCTTAATGGACTTTATTTATCTATTTTATATTCTTTTATTCCTTGTTGCATTTTTATATGCATCGGTTGGGCATGGTGGTGCAAGCGGTTATTTGGCACTAATGGCCATCTTCAGTATTGCACCCGATGTAATGAAGCCAACAGCATTATTGCTGAATTTATTTGTATCGCTAACATCATTCATACAATTTTATCGTGGTGGTTATTTTAAATGGAATGTCTTTTGGCCATTTGCTTTATTGTCGGTTCCAATGGCATATTTTGGCGGAAAGGTTGGTATTGATGCGGACGTTTATAAGAAAATTCTCGGTCTGCTTTTATTAATACCGGTTGTAAGATTTCTTTTCTTTAGTAATATTCAGGTAGATGAGCCGAAGAAAATAAATTCAGGGTTAGCTGTTGTAATTGGAGCTGCAATTGGTTTTCTGTCAGGGCTTATCGGAATAGGTGGAGGAATTATTCTCTCGCCAATACTTTTAATGTTAAAGTGGGCAAACATGAAACAAGCTGCAGCCATCAGCGCTTTGTTTATTTTTGTGAATTCGCTTTCGGGCTTGGCGGGGCAGTTCTCCAAAGGCATTCACTTTACAACCGATATGTACCTGTATGTTATCATTGCTTTTGCAGGAGGTTTGGCCGGAGCTTATATCGGCGCTGCCAGGTTAAAACAGGGGATGTTGAAATATATGCTGGCAACTGTACTTATAATTGCCGCCGTAAAACTATTGGTAACCTGAGTTGGTTTATTTTTACTGCTTAATACAACAATGATGCGTGTGGAAGTTTTATTTTTTGGAAAGCTGGTAGAAATTGCAGGCGCATCGCTTACAATGGATGATGTGAAAACAACCGATGAGTTGTTGGAGCAATTGCGTTTGCAATATCCATTGCTTGCTGCTGAAAAATTTATTATTGCGGTTGATAAGAAAGCAATCTCAACAAATACTTCTTTAACCGGTAATTGCACTGTTGCTTTACTGCCACCATTCTCCGGGGGATAAACATGAACAACGACCAACTATATGAACGTTATCAGCGGCAACTCATCCTCAAAGGATTTGGTGCAGAAGCACAACAGAAATTACTGTCGGCTTCTGTATTGGTGATCGGTGCAGGTGGTTTGGGTTGTCCGGTGTTGCAATACCTTGTTGCAGCAGGTGTTGGTAGTATTGGCATTGTGGATGATGATGTGGTGTCGCTTTCGAATTTGCACCGGCAGGTTTTGTATAATGTGCAAATGATTGGTAAGCCAAAAACAACTTGTGCTGTTGAGGTATTGCAGCAATTGAATCCGCAGGTGAAGTTTACTGTTTACAACGAACGGTTAACGACTAAAAACGCTGCGGATATTCTTTCGTTATATCATGTGATCGTTGATGGATCCGATAATTTTGCTACCCGTTATTTAGTGAATGATTCCTGTGTGCTATTGAACAAACCGTTGGTTTATGGGGCCATTTCACAATATGAAGGACAGGTAGCAGTGTTTAACGTACAGCAGAACAATGAACACTCTGCCAACTACCGTGATCTGTTTCCATATCCGCCAAAAGAAGGAGAAGTTTTGAATTGTGCAGAAGCAGGTGTGTTGGGTGTGTTACCTGGCATCATCGGTAGTATGATGGCGAATGAAACTATCAAACTCATCACAGGAACAGGTAAGTTACTTGTGAATCGTTTACTAACTTACAATACGCTCAATAATCAAACTTATGAACTGGAAATAGCAGCAAGAGCTGAAACCCGGTCGTTGATACCTGCAACAGAAGTTGCATTGCTGCAAACAGATTATGAATGGCTGTGCAGTTCAGCAACTGCAGTGAATGAAATTGATGCAAATACATTCAATGCTATCATTGCTGAGGGAACTGCAGCGATTGTGGATGTAAGAGAGAAAGATGAACAGCCAGTTGTAACTGCATTTAGTCATCTACAGATACCGTTGAGCGGTTTGCAGGAGCATGCATCGTGGCTCACAGAAGATACGATCGTTGTATTCTGTATGTCAGGAAAACGAAGTGCGATGGCGGTAAAGCAATTGACAGAATTATTTGGTGCAACGAAAAAGGTCTATAGTTTAAAAGGCGGCATTCAGCAATGGATGCAGCAACAAAAACAAACCGTGTAATGGAACATAAGCCGAAGAATATATTTACACAAGGTGCTATTGCTGCTGCATTTATTTCAGACAGCATCGCAAAGCATACTTCAAAAACGAATATCGGGGCACATAGTATATTCTTAGGACAGGTAAGGGCTGATGTGATTGATGAAAAGAAAGTAGCTGCGATTGAATATACAACGTATGAAGAACTGGCATTGGAAAAAATGCATGTCATCCGTGAAGAAACGTTTGCAAAGTATGAACTTACCTGTATGCATGTGCATCACAGTTTGGGTAAGGTGGCAGTGGGCGAAATATGTTTGTTTGTCTTTACTTCGTCTGCACATCGCCGTGCTGCAATCGATGCCTGTAACGAAGTGGTGGAACGCATCAAAACAGAACTGCCTGTTTGGGGAATGGAATTATTTGAAGATGAAACATATCAGTGGAAAGTAAATCAATAAGCAATGGTCAACATCACACATAAGTCAACTACTTTACGACAGGCAATCGCAACAGCAATACTTACTGTTTCAAAACAGGAAACCATCGAAGCTATCAAAAACAGGATCGTTCCCAAAGGCGATGTGTTTGAATTTTCCCGTGCAGCAGGCTTACTTGCTATCAAAAAGACAAGTGATGTGATTCCTGATTGTCATCCGTTACCGGTTGAATTTGCCTCTATTAAACATGAAATAAATGGATTGAACATTCGTATCTCCGTTGAAGTACATACGATTTACAAAACAGGTGTTGAAGTTGAAGCCATGCATGGTGCGGCCATCACTGCATTAACGATGTATGATATGCTGAAACCCCTGGATAAAAGCGTAGAGATTTCTTCCATCAAACTCGAAAGCAAGAAAGGTGGCAAAACCGATTTCAAAGATGAGTTGAAAGAAAGCATCCGTACAGCCGTAATCGTTTGTTCCGATACTGTTGCAGCAGGTACAAAAGAAGACAGCAGCGGTAAAGCCATTCTCCAAAAGTTAGAACAGCATCAACTCAAAGCATCTGTGTATGAAATCATTCCCGATGAGTTTGATGTGATTCAATCAAAGGCAAAACAATACAGCAGCGAAGGATATAACCTCATCCTGTTTACGGGTGGCACCGGTTTGTCGCCCAGAGATGTTACACCCGATGCAATTCAGCCATTACTCGACAGAGAAATACCTGGAATGATGGAAGCTGCCCGCAGCTACGGCCAGCAACGGACGCCATATGCAATGCTGTCGAGAGGTGTAGCAGGTTTTATTGACAATTCCCTTGTTATCACTTTGCCCGGTTCCACCAAAGGCGCAGAGGAAACCATGGATGCATTGTTCCCCTATGTGCTGCACTTATTTCGGGTGGCGGCTGGTATAAGACATAACTGACCGGTTTCACCGGTTTTGAAGAAACCATAGCCGGTTATTCTCATTTCTCCCGGAAACTTTTCCTGAGTTTTAGCGAAACACTAATATCTTACAGATAACAAATAACTACTGTTTGTTTTGGGATGAAATTCAGTCTACTGATTAAGTAGGAAAGTCTTATTTTTGTTATTCGTTTACATTGAGAAAGTATGTTTGATTACAACTCTTTTTTATCTGAAAAATTACAGCAGCTGAAAACTGATGGTACTTACCGTTATTTTTTGGAAGTAAACAAAAGTGCCCGTCATTTTCCGCAATTTCATTATACTGATGAGGAGGGTGTGCCGCATGCAGCAGTTAACTGGTGCAGTAACGACTATCTCGGTATGAGTACAAATGAAGAAGTTATTTCAAAACTCAGTTTTACATCGCACAGCAGCGGAACGGGCAGTGGCGGTACACGTAATATTTCAGGTACAACTAATCATCATAAAGAACTTGAGAGGATACTGGCCGCCTGGCATAAAAAAGAAACGGCTTTATTATTCAATGGCGCTTACCAGGCTAATGTTACCACACTACAAACACTGGGCAAAAATATTCCCGGTCTTGTTTTTCTTTCAGATGAAAGAAACCATGCATCAATTATTGAAGGAATCCGTGGATGCAAAAATGAAAAGAAAGTTTTCCGTCATAATGATTTAGAGCACATGGAAGAAATACTGGCAGCCATACCGCAGGATAAACCAAAGCTGATTGTTTTCGAATCTGTTTACTCAATGAGCGGCAGCATTTCTCCGGTAAAAGAAATTGCAGCAATTGCAGCAAAATACAATGCACTTACTTACATTGATGAAGTGCATGGCGTTGGATTATACGGATCAACAGGAGCAGGGATTTTAGAACAGGAAGGATTGCAGGATAAAGTTGATATTGTGAATGGTACCCTTTCAAAAGCAATCGGTGTTTTTGGAGGTTACATTGCTGCTTCTGCAACAATGATCGATTTCATCAGAAGCTTTGGCACCGGTTTTATTTTTACCACTTCATTACCGCCGGCTATTTGTTCTGCCGCAGTGAAAAGCATTCAGGTTATTCAGCGGGATCAAACGATCAGGCAAAAGTTTTTTGAAAATGTAAAGCAACTCAGAACTTCCCTGTCTGCTAATCATATTGCTTACAAAGAAAATTTATCACATATTACCATACTGCCGGTAAAAGGGGCTTCTCTTTGCAGAGAAGTTGCTGAAAAGTTATTAAAGCAGCATGGTATTTATTTACAACCCATCAATTATCCAACAGTGCCGGTTGGAGAAGAATGCCTGCGGTTGATCATAACTGCAAAGCATTTGCCCAAGCATATCAATCACCTGGCCTACAGCCTTAAACGAATTTTATATGGAGACCATAAAGCTGATTGGCAGGAGTTCCCGGCTATCACTGTTGCAGATTGATATAGTGAAACAGAAAATTCTCACAGCATTTCCCGGAATAAATGTGGAGGTGATTGCAAGAAGCAGCAGGGGTGATGCACTGCAGGAAATTCCTTTGCACACAGTAGAAGGCAGTGATTTTTTTACACAGGATATTTTTGATGCACTGGAGAAAGGAGAGGCGGATATTGCTGTTCACTCATTAAAAGATATGAGCAGTGAACATTTTTTTGGGAGCAATTATTTTTCAATTGTTGACAGGGATGATGTAAGAGATATTGCCATCTTCAACAACGATATAATAAAGAAGATTGAACAGGGTGAAACAATTGTTATTGGCACATGTTCACCAAGAAGAGAAGAAATGGCTGTTGGGTTTTTAAGAAAGGCATTGCCTCAGTTAAATAATGATGTAAAGATTGTAACAAAACCAATACGTGGTAATGTTGAAACAAGGTTAAGAAAGCTGGGCAGTGGTGAATACGATGCTACTATTCTTGCAACAGCAGGCATCAACCGTTTACTCAGAAGTAATCTGGATGTCCAACTTGTAAAGGAACTGCTGGCAGATAAAAAGTTAATGCTTCTTCCTTTAATTGAATGTGTTCCTGCTCCCTGCCAGGGGGCTATTGCTGCAGAAGCGCATCATACAAATACAAAAGCAATTGAAATTTTGAAGGCTGTAAATGATGAACAGTTATTCGCAGATTGTAATGCAGAAAAAAAGGAAGCAGTGAACTATGGTGCAGGATGTATCCAGAAATTTGGTGTAACAACCATTCATACAAAGAACAGCAGCTATCTGTATGCTGCCGGTAAGGATGCAGAAGGAACAACATTTCTGAAATGGCACGAATTGACTGACATGATTGTAAAAGAGGATTCTATTTTTTCATCCACCGATTTTATGAAGGACTTCTTTCATTATGAGTGGAGCAATGAAAAAATTTCAGTTGAACAATCTGTTGTGTTTGTTGCCAATTATAAATCTGTACAGCATCAGTCAGCAAAAGATGTGTTGAAAGGAAAGAAGATTTATGCTTCAGGCACAAGAACATGGTATGAATTAGCTAAGCAGGGTAATTGGGTAGAAGGTTGCGCAGATGCGCTTGGTTTTGAAAATTTCCTGACTGTTTTGGAGATGCCGTTGCTGCAAATAGAACAAAGTGATGTTTGTGTTTTAACACATGCAGAAGCTGCTGACCGATGGATTGAAAAAGGTTATCATGCAGTGAGTAATTATAAATTACTGGCAGAAGAGAATAAATCAATTGCTGAGAAAATAGCAGTTTCAGATTTTATATTCTGGAGCAGTTTTTCACAGTATCAATTCTATGGACAATTCAGTAAAGCAACTGCAGTACATGCATGTGCAGGAGGAGAGACTGCTGCATTATTGAAACAGCAGGGAATTGAACCTGTTATTTTTCCAACCATTAAATCATTTGAGGAATGGAGAAGATCTTCTATCCGGCCACGCAGCGTCGCCTGAGGGCCGATGAACATATCAGGGAGTTAACTGCTTCAGTAAGGCTTTCTCACAAAGCATTCATACAGCCTTTATTTGTAGATGAAGCATTGTCGGCACCAAGAGGGGTAAATGGTTTGGCTGGTATTGAAGTAGATACTATTGAATCTGTATTACATACAATTGAAGCTGATCTTAAAAATGGAGTCAGTAAATTTTTATTATTTCCCGTGCCGGCTAAAAAGGCCGACACTGATTTTGATTTCAGTTTTGCTGCATCAGTTGTTAAAAAAATAAAAGAAACTTTTGCTGATGCTGTTTGGCTGAGTACGGATGTTTGTCTTTGCAGTTATACAACACACGGACATTGTGGTATTCTCAATAAAGATCATTCAGCACTCATCAATAATAAAACAGTGGAGGTACTGGCAAAGTACGCTGTACAGTTAGCTAATGCAGGTGCCAATTGTATTGCACCAAGTGATATGATGGATGGACGGATTACAGCAATCAGAACATCTTTGGATGCGTTTGGATATGATACTGTAAGCATCATGAGTTATGCAGCAAAGTTCAGCTCACAGTTTTACGGGCCTTTCCGTGATGCCTGTCATTCAGCACCCAACAGCAAAGGATTGAAGAACAGGAAAACCTACCAGATGTCGCCTTTCAATATTAATGATGCAATTGCCAGTGCATTGCGTGATGAAAAGGAAGGAGCAGATATATTGATGGTGAAACCGGCTGCTTTGTATACAGATGTAATTGCGAAGTTGAAACAGCAAACACTGAAACCTGTTGCTGCTTATCATGTAAGTGGTGAGTATGCAGCTATAGAAAGTTTAGCGGCACAGGATTTATTAAACCGTGAAGCTGCTCATATTGAAACATGGGCTGCATTAACAAGAAGCGGAGCAGATATTATTATTTCTTATGCAGCAAGAAATGCAAAAGAATGGATTGAAAAAGTAAGCATATAAAGAAAGAAAGTGAAGTATGGACAATCAAATTGAACAGAATTTAACGCAGGCTGAAATTGAAAGCAAAAAGAAAAATCAGTTGTATCCTGTTTTCTTAAAGCTTGAGCAGCTGAATACTCTGCTGGTTGGTGCCGGAAATGTAGGGCTGGAAAAACTGCATTCATTGCTTTCCAATTCACCGGAAGCAAAAATTACCATTGTTGCTCCTGAAGTAAAAGAAGAAGTAAGACGCCTTGTTTGGAAGCATCCTTCCTGCGGCATTGTTCAAAGAGAATTTGAAGAATCTGATCTTGACAATAAAGACTTAGTCATTCTTGCTACAGATAACAGGGAACTGCATATAAGGATAAAGGAAATTGCGGTTCAACGGAAAATTTTAGTGAATGTAGCTGATACTCCTGATCTCTGTGATTTTTACCTCGGAAGTATTGTGCAGAAGGGTAGCCTGAAGATTGCCATTTCTACAAATGGAAAATCACCAACTGCCGCCAAGCGGATTAAAGAAGTTTTGCATGAAGCATTACCCGGCGAACTGGATGAAGTGATTGATAACCTGCAAAAAGTAAGGAACAGATTAAATGGAAACTTTGAGACGAAAGTAAAGAAGCTGAATTCCATTACTAAAGTGCTGGTGGAAAAAGATAATGCTGACAGTGCAAAACGCTGGAGAATGATTGCCACTTTCTCCCTTATCATTTTTGCTTCCATGCTCGTAGGACATTTTATTTTATCGTATTTACCATTGCAGAAAATGACAGATGATACAGTTGCATGGTACAAAACACTGGATAAGAATTTTCACTGGATGGTGCTGGCTGGTTTTCTTGCACAGATGGTAGATGGTGCAACAAGTATGGGCTATGGTGTTACCAGTTCTATTGTATTACAAACGGCACAGGTAAGCCCTGCAGCCATCAGTGCAGGTATTCATACAGCAGAAATGTTTACGAGTGGAGCTTCAGGTTACAGTCATTATAAATTCGGCAACGTAAATAAAAAATTGTTCAAAGCTTTGCTCATACCTGGTGTTATTGGCGCAGTGCTGGGAGCTTTGCTGCTGGTGTGGTTTGATGATACGCATATTAAGTTTCTTCGTCCTGCAATGGCTGTTTACACAATGATTCTTGGTATAAAAATCTTCAGTAATGCTTTCCGTGCAGTAAATGAAAAAAAGAAATTCAAGCGCTTTGGCTGGCTGGCTGGTGCAGGCGGTTTTCTTGATTCATTTGGCGGTGGGGGATGGGGGCCAATTGTAACTTCTACTTTAATTACGAAGGGAAGAACTCCAAAATATGTAGTAGGATCTGTAAGCCTCACAGAGTTTTTTGTTACGCTGGCAAGTGCGTTTACTTTTTTTACTTTAATTGGTGTACAAAACTGGCAGGTTGTACTGGCCCTGGTAATTGGCGGCGTACTGGCGGCTCCAATTGCAGCGAGGTTAGCAGGGAAATTACCAAGAAAGGCATCGTTTATTTTCCTGGGACTGGTTGTAGTTGCCTGGAGCTTCAGAATACTCTATAAAGCCATCTGGTAATTTTTTTTAAAATAAAAGTCTACTAATTTTGTAGGGTTGTAATTATCTTTTATGTTTGCATCTTATAAAATAATGAACGGACAGAATATTTATACAGGTATTTCCAGAATTTCAAGTGAAGGCAAACGATGTTGTTGTTGTCTTTTGTTAACTGTTTCTCTACCATAACTGGTCATTCTTTATTTCTTCATGCAGTTTTGTAAGAGGCATGATATCTGTAAAAAGTAAAAACTTTAAAAACTAATTTATAATGCGAAAGAATCTGACATTAATTTTCCTGCTCACTGTACTGATACAAGCGGCATATGGACAAAGTAATTTAGCCGGGTTTATTAAAGATGGTAAAGGTGTGCCCGTTGAGGCAGCATCTGTAAAAGTAAAAGGATCAACAATTGTTACTATTGCAGATGCTAAAGGACGCTTTAGTATTCCTGCACCAAAAGAACTTCCGTTTACACTTCTGATTACATCAGTTGGTTATTATGCCAGTGAAGTACAGATATCCGAAATAAAGGACTCTGTTTTGAATATTGTTTTGATTGACAATAACCAGTTGTCTGAACTTGTTATTACTTCAAGACGCAGAATAGAAACAGCGCAGAATGTTCCAATTGCGATTTCTGTTATAGGCGGCTCACAGGTTGAAAATGCAGGGGCGTTTAATGTAAACCGTTTAAAAGAATTAATACCAAGCGTACAGCTTTATACATCAAATCCCCGTAATACCGGCATCAATATCCGTGGACTGGGTTCACCATTCGGGCTCACCAATGATGGTCTTGATCCCGGTGTAGGGTTCTATGTAGATGGTGTATATTTTGCCAGACCAGCAGCAGCAACACTTGATTTTATTGACATCGAACAGATTGAAGTATTGCGTGGCCCGCAGGGAACACTGTTTGGAAAAAACACAACTTCAGGTGCGTTTAACATTACTACACGTAAAGCAAGTTTTACTCCGGGCGCCAATTTTGAAGTAAGCTATGGTAATTATGGTTACATACAGGCCAAGGCTTCAATAACAGGTGCGTTAACTAAGAAATTAGCCGGACGAATTTCTTTCTCAGGTACTCAGCGAAACGGATTGGTTGAAAATGTTCGCACAGGAAAATATACAAATGATATTAATAACCTTGGCTTTCATGGTCAGTTATTGTTCAAGCCATCAGTCAATACTTCTATAATACTGTCTGCAGATAACTCCAGACAGCGTCCTGATGGCTATGCACAGGTAGTAGCAGGAGTTGTAACAACAAAACGTGCCGGTTACCGTCAGTTTGATTCAATCATTGCAGCGCTTAATTATCAATTACCAGGCAGAAATGCATTTGACAGGAAAATTGATCATGATGTTCCCTGGAATTCAGGTAATGACCTCGGAGGTGTATCATTAAATATTGAACAAAAGATAGGAGCCGGTACACTTACCTCCACCACTGCATGGCGCTATTGGGATTGGGATCCTTCCAACGACAGAGATTTTACCGGATTACAGGCTTTGGCAAAATCTCAAAATCCAGCTAAGCACAGAAACTGGTCGCAGGAAGTTCGCTATGCAGGTCAGTTATCTTCCCGCCTGAGTGGTGTAGTTGGTGTATTTTATATTGATCAGGAAGTTAAAATTAACGGCACTGAAGAATCAGGTTCAGCTCAGTGGCGTTTTTCACAAAGCTCAACAAGCAGTCTTTGGAAAACACCGGGTCTTTTTGAAGGCTATGGTATCTATACAAAGGCTTCCATTAAATCGAAGAGTGCTGCCGTATTCACAAATGTTGATTGGGAAGTTGCAAAAGGTTTTCACATATTGCCGGGTCTGCGTTACAACTACGATAGGAAAGATGTTATCTACAATCGTGTAGCAGCAGGTGGTTTAGATACTGCCACATTTAATGGAACAACTGCTCAAAAAATAACTTTGCAGGGGTTTAAAAATGGAGTTTATACCAGTCAGTCTTATGTTGCAAATGCTGATGAGAATAACCTCACGTATCAGCTTACAGCAGCTTACAGACCCAATAAGCATATTAATACTTATGCAACTTATTCTACCAGCTTTAAGCCTGTTGGTGTTAACGTTGCCGGTTTGCCAACAGTTAATAATGAGGCAGCAACTAACCTGTCGGTTATAAAACCTGAAAGTGTAAAGCATTTTGAAGTTGGTATTAAAACCAACCCAAGTGATAATTTTATTGTAAACGTTACTTTCTATAATACAGACATAAAGGATTACCAGACAAATGTTCAATCGCCGGAGTTAGGTGTTAACCGTGGTTATATTGCCAATGCTGAAAAAGTGAATGTAAAAGGAATTGAACTCGATGCAAATATTAAATTGAACCAGCATTTTACATTTTTTGGAGCGGGTGCATATACAGATGCTAAGTATGTGAAGTTTACCAATGCTCCATTACCATTGGAAGAAACCGGGACAACGGTAAATGGTGTTCAGGTTGCATTCAAGGATATATCAGGTGGTCAGCTGCCCGGTATCTCAAAGTGGTCGGGATCATTGGGTGGAGAGTTTACCACAGCAACTTCTTTTTTAAATAAGCCGGGCAAATTCTTTGTGGCTTTAGAAAGTTTCTATCGCTCATCATTCTCTTCAAGCCCGTCTCCTTCAGCATTTCTGAATATAGATGGCTATACACTTGTTAACGGAAGACTTGGATTCCGTGCAGTTAATAATGGTTTTTCTGCCTTTATCTGGGGGCGTAATTTATTTAATAAAAACTATTATGAACAACTTTTACCAGCAGGTGGTAATGCAGGACATTATGCAGCTGTTTTGGGTGATCAGAGAACCTATGGTATTACTTTACGTTATTCACTTTAATAAAGAATAGTCAAGTTAGTTTTATATGGCAAGCAATCGTAAAAGTAAGCAGGCGTCCCGATTCTTCGGGATGCATATTTAACACAGCCGTATGGCAGGGAAGCAAGGTAAAACTTGTCTGCAATCCCGCCCTTGGCGGGACGAGTCCGACTGCGGCGTCAAAGAATCAATAAACAATGACCATCAAACGAGTACTGTTTTTCATTTCTTTCATTCAGCTGTTGGCTTTTAAAGTCAGCAGTCAAACGAAGACTGTTTCGGATGTAAGACAGCTGTGGGTTGGTTATTTTAATCAAACACGTTTCACTGATAAATGGGGAATATGGGCCGATGTTCATCTGCGTACAAAGCAAAATTATTTCAACAACCTGTCGCAGGGAATCGTACGTCTGGGTTTAACCTATTATGTAAACGATGATGTAAAGCTAACAGCTGCTTATGCATTCATCAATCATTTTTCTGCTGAAGGGCATCAGAATATTTCACAACCGGAGCATCGTCTCTGGCAGCAATTGCAATGGCATACAAAATATCCAAAGCTGAAATTGATGCAATGGATTAGGCTGGAAGAACGGTTTCGTCATAAGATCAAAAACAATGATGAACTGGCCGACGGATATAATTTCAATTTCAGAGCCAGGTATAATATTCTTTCACAGTTTCCATTGAGTAAGAAACCGTTTCAGCCGGGAACTTTTTCGTTTGTGTTATCTGATGAAGTGTTTGTGAATTTCGGGAAACAGATTGTTTATAATACGTACGATCAGAACCGGTTTTTTGCAGGGTTTCACTATCATGTAAACAAACATGATAACCTGCAGCTTGGCTATATGAATATTTACCAGCAGCTCGCTGCAGGCAATCAGTACAGAAGTACACACACTGCAAGAGTTTTTTATTTTCATAATCTTGATTTACGAAAAAAAGCAAAATAAAATGGAGAAGATTTATCTAAGCGATTCAGGACCCAAAGTTTCACCAGCTATTTATGGTTTTTACCGGTGGAGAGAGGAAGAAGTTACTGCTGCAAAAGTGGAGAAGACTGTTAACCTCTGCCTTGACCTTGGTATCAATACATTTGATCATGCTGATATCTATGGTGGATACCAGGCAGAAGAAGTGTTTGGAAAAGTAATCAGTTCTTCTTCTGTTAAACGGGAGGATATTGTTTTATTTACCAAATGCGGGTTGAATGTACCGCATGCTTCACGACCAGATGTTCGTGTGCAGCATTATAATACTTCAAAGCAGCATATTGTAAAAAGCCTCGAGAGCTCTTTACAAAAATTAAAAACGGATTACATTGATGTGTTTCTGCTCAATGGTCTTGATCCACTTTCTGACCTGGAAGAGACAGCACTGACTCTCCGCAAACTGAAGGAATCAGGGAAAGTAAAAAATATCGGCGTTGTTAACTTTTCTGTTTTTCAGCATCAGTTACTCAGTTCTTATCTGCATGTTCCTATTGTAACCAATCACATTGAACTGAATTTGCTGAATACAACTGCATTTGATAACGGGCAGATTGATTATATCAAACAGCGTTATATACGTCCATTAGCTACATCGCCACTTGCAGAAGGGCAGATTGCAGAAAGCTCAGAAAGAACACCCCTGCGTGTGAGGGGTAAGCTGGAAGAGTTTGCAAAAAAATACAATGTGCATTTTGAATCAATTGCCATTGCATGGCTTACTAAACTTGGTGCACTTCCATTAATCGGGTCATCGAATGAACAGCGCATCAGGAATATCGTTGCTGCATTTGATATTGATCTTGATCACCAGGATTGGTATGAACTGTATGCTACATCAAAAGAATAAAACAACAGTATATGTTTTTTAAACCGGGAATTGTATTGATCCTCACTTTGACAACTATGATTTTTTCCTATACTGAAATAGTGAATTTTTTACCGGTAACTCTGCAGGGAAAAGTTGTGGATGCACAGTCGGGCAAACCTGTTACAGCTGCTCATGTATATATTGTACAGGGCGAGGAAGAAGTGTTTACTTCAGCAAACGGTGAGTTCAGCTTAAAAACCTGGCAAAAATACCCGGTAACAGTTACAGTTGAGCACAAGGCATATAAAAAACAATCTGTACAATTCAGCGCAGAAACAAAACAGTTGACTATTTCGCTTACATCAGTTAAATAAAAAAAAGTTAATGGTATGCATCTGAATTTTCTTTCACTGGCTGTCCCTGTGTTTACAGGATTAATGCTTCTGGAATATTATGTTAGTGTACGCCAGAAAAAAGATCATTTCTTTTCATTTGATGAAGCCGTTGCAAATATCAATGTAGGAATTGCTGAGCGGTTATGTGATTTGTTTACCACCGGTTTGTTTTATTATTTCTTTGCATGGATCTACCAGAACTTTGCTTTGTTCTCTGTAAAGCCAACTCCCCTTACATGGGTGATGCTCTTTTTACTCACTGATTTTATGTGGTACTGGTATCACCGTTTTGGACATGAAGTGAATCTGTTTTGGGGTGTACATGTGGTGCATCACCAGAGCGATGATTATAATTTTACTGTGTCGGCACGTATTACTGTTTTTCAAAGTGCAGCAAGATGTTTATTCTGGGCGGTACTGCCGCTTTTTGGTTTCCCCCCACAGATGATCACTGTATTATTATTGATTCATGGTGCTTATCCTTTTTTTACACATACACAACTGATCGGGAAACTGGGATGGTTTGAATACATTTTTGTTACACCATCCCATCACCGTGTGCATCACAGTTCCAATCCGCAATACCTTGATACCAATTATGGCGATGTACTCATCATCTGGGATAAGCTGTTTGGTACATTTGCAAAAGAAGAGGAACAACCTGTTTACGGGTTAACCAAACCATTGAACAGTCATAGTTTTTTATGGCAACACTTTCATTTCATGGCCGAGATCTTTATTTCTTTTAAGCGGGCCACAACATTCAAAGGAAAATGGAAATCCATTTTTGGCAAACCCGATGATATTGATCCACGCATCCGGCTTGGATTAGAACGGAAATTTTCAACAAAGGATCCAAATGCGCCGCAAACAATTCCGTTAAAAAATTATATCAAGGGGCAAACTATTGTCTCTTTATTCCTGCTTTTCCTCGTCATATTGTTTGAGCATTATCTCACAACACCTAAAATGGTTACAGCCTCCCTGTTTATTATTCTCAGTGTAATTACAACCGGGGCCATGCTTCAGCAACGCCGGTGGATCTTTTACCTGGAGTATATCCGGTTGAGCCTGCTGGGGATTTATGTATGGTTGAGTTATCCTTCGTACAGTGTAAGTACATTCTTTATCCTGGTTTTACTTGGATTACTGCTGTTTTATAAAACACTTGGGAATTATTACCGCCAATACCTGTTTCACTACTGTTAGTTTACCAAAAAAGGATAAACTGTATACTTAAAATCTGATTTTTCTGATTCCTGAAAAGGCTTTAGCCTGTACCTTCGCAGCTTTACAATCAGATCAACCAGAAAGCAATGAGTAAGAGACATCCGCAAACAGATGCCATCCGTTTACAAACAAAACGGACGAACGAAAAAGAACATTCCACTCCTTTATTCCTGACCAGCAGTTTTACATATGATTCTGCAGAAGATATGGCAGCCGCTTTTGCTGATGACAGTCTTGATGTAAATATCTATTCCCGTTTTTCAAATCCAACTGTTGATGAGTTTATAAATAAGATTGCTGCTTTAGAAGGAGCAGAAGATGGTATTGCAACAGGAACAGGAATGGCAGCTGTATTTTCCACCTTTATGACTTTTCTCAGCAAGGGTGATCATATCATATCTGCTTCGGCAGTATTTGGTTCCACTCATACCATCCTTACAAAATATTTGCCTAAGTGGGGATTTGAATCGTCTTATTTTGACATGAATGCGCCGGACACAATTGAAGCGCTTATCAAACCAAATACAAAACTGCTGTATGTTGAGACTCCTTCTAATCCGGGATTAGATATCATCGACCTGGAATATGTGGCAGCTATTTGTAAGAAGCATCGTATTTTATTTGTAGTTGATAATTGTTTTGCAACTCCTGCGGTGCAGCAGCCAATTAAATTCGGTGCTGATTTGGTTTTGCATTCAGCAACCAAGTTTATTGATGGACAGGGAAGAGTATTGGGTGGAGTAGTGGTTGGGAAAAAGGAATTGATTCATGATCTGTATTTGTTTGTGCGCAACACAGGGCCTTCACTAAGTCCTTTTAATGCATGGGTATTGACGAAGAGTCTGGAAACATTATTCATCCGCATGGATAAACATGCAGATAATGCATTGCAGCTGGCAAAGAAATTAGAAGCAAATCCAAAACTGAACTGGGTGAAGTATCCATTTCTGCCATCGCATCCTCAACATGCAATTGCTGTAAAACAAATGAGTAATGGTGGAGGTATTGTTACGTTTGAATTAAAAGGCGGAATAGAAAGCGGAAGGAAGTTTTTAAATGCACTGGAAATGTTATCGATGACAAATAATCTTGGCGACAGCAGAAGCATAGCATCGCATCCTGCATCAACAACACATTCAAAACTTTCTGTTGATGAAAAGAAAGCGGTTGGGATTACTGATGGACTTGTACGTATTTCTGTTGGCTTAGAACATATCAGCGATATTATTGCAGACATAGAACAGGCGCTGGAGAAGTGTTAACAGTAGTCTGTTGATCCAAGTCAGGCCGCCCAAAGCGTCCTGACCTAGTACAAAAAAAAATCCCCGGCCAAAAAATGCGCCGGGAATCTATATCACCTGATAAAACCAAAACATTTTATTTAGAAGTCATCGGGTCGTTATTGCCTTTTACTTTTTTCAGCAGCATAATATAACCGCAGCAATCTTTCTTTCCTTTATTGACCTGAACGGGTTTAATCATATGCCATTCTGATACTTTTGGCATATAACCATAGCTGATAATATTGCCATCTGTATAACCGTATAATTTTTTGTAATACACCTGTTTTTCATCATAATCATACATTCTTACTTCATGCAGTTTGCTGCTGGGATCGCCGATGAAAACAATCTGGTACCATGCTCCCTGGGTAAGCGGAACAATCACGGGCATTTCAAATTCGCTTTCCATGCTCATGCTTGCTTCCTTTAATACAACAAAGCCGCTGCCCTCAAAAGTTTTCTTTAAACTGTCTACCTGTGCTGAAATAGATTGGTTTCCGCAACTGCGCTGACGGATAACATCCTGTGCTTGTAAAGTAGAAACGCCCAGAGTAAGGGCAATGATGAAAAGTAAGTTTTTCATTTTGGGCGGATTATTAATTTTTCTGCTGTCTATCAGAGGATTTGGATATGTTTTCAAAGACAAGATACCGCATTTAATATGATATTGGAAGCTTTTCATGGCTATGTTTTATTACTACGTAGGAACTCTTATGGTTGAATATGTGGTTTTTACCAAATCAAGATAGCAATAAATATACCTAGTTGCAAGCACTACCCTTTATAGGTATAGAAAGAGTTGGCCTGGGCTGTACAGGTCAGTACCAGGTCGTTAATGCATACATGCGGAGGGAGAGTGGTAGTATAATAAATGACTTCCGCTACATCTTTAGCGCTTAATGCTTTGTATCCTTCATAAACAGCAGCAGCTTTTTGCTCGTCTCCTTTAAATCGGATCATTGAGAATTCTGTTTCAGCTGCACCCGGATGTATTGAAGTAACTTTAATTTGATGCCGCAGCAAATCAATCCGCATTCCACGGCTGATGCTGTCAACTGCTGCTTTACTGGCACAATACACATTGCCTTTTTCATAAGCCTCTTTGCCGGCAGTTGAACCCAGGTTAATGATATGTCCTTTCTTATGATGAATCATAAAGGGAACTACAGCACGGCTTACGTACAGCAAGCCTTTCAGGTTTGTGTTGATCATCGTTTCCCAGTCATCAAAATCTGCTTCATCAAAATAATCACGACCCAATGCAAGCCCTGCATTATTAATGAGTACATCAATATTCCTCCAGTCTTCGGGCAGATGACTGACAGCATCAAATACTTCTTTTTTATTCTGAACATCAAAGGCAAGAATGTGAACATGCACTTTAAACCTGATTTCCAATTCATGTTTCAATTCTTCAAGACGGTCTTCCCTTCTGCCATTGAGAATTAACCTGCAATTGTTGGAAGCGAATAACTCCGCACAGGCCTTGCCAAATCCGGAAGTGGCACCGGTAATAAAAATGGTCTTACTCATGGAATGAAAGTACTTAGAAACTGAATTGGATGGATAAAATTTTTACTGAAACAGGGGATAATTATTCACTCTTTTTATTTCCCGGCCAGCATCGACCATATTAACAGGATACTGGCCCCCGACATCAGTATAAAACTGGCAACTCCAAGAATATTGGCCCATCGGCTGTTGGTATATTCGCCCATGATCTTTTTGCTGTTACTGATATGCAGAATCAGTGCAATTAACAGTGGGGCAATCAAACCATATAAAACAGCGGTGTAGAACAGCATTTTAACAGGACTGATTCCGACGAAGTTGATCACTAACCCAATCAGCATGGAAACAATCAACGTGATATAAAAGCCTTTAGCCTGGTAGAATTTTTTATCGAGCCCTTCTTCCCATTCAAAAATTTCGGCCATCATATAACTTAATGAGCCCCCAAGTACAGGAATGGCTAATGCACCCGTACCAAGAACACCAACTGCAAACAGAATATAAGCCCCATCGCCTGCCAGTGGTTTTAATGCCTGTGCTGCCTGCTCCACTGTGTCAATCTGGTGTATGCCGGCTTTAAACAATACCGTACCTGTTGCAAGGATGATGAAATAAAACACAAGATTGGTAAGCAGCATACCCAGTCTTACGTCAATTTCCATATTGCCGATGATGGTTTTATCAACCACCAGGTGGTTTTGATTTTCTTCTTCCACTTCCATGGATGCCTGCCAGAAAAAAAGATAGGGAGAAATAGTAGTGCCGAGGATACCAACCAGTGCCATAAAGTAATCGGATGAAACCTGGAAGGAAACGAAGAAGGTACTTCTCAATGCTTCACGCCAGTCGGTATCAGCAATAAACGGAATTACTAAATAGCAGAATAAAGTAATGCAGAGAAACTTTAAAATAAAAGCAATTCGTTTGTAGCTCCAGAAGATTGTTGCAGCCATCAGGAGAATGGTAAAGACAACTGAAAAAACATACGATGGAATTTTTGGAAACAATAAAGTACCTACTGCGCCCATACCTGCAATATCTGCACCTATGTTCAATGTGATGGATGGAAAGCTCACCAGAAGAATTAAGTACAGAATGTATTTTGGATAATACCGTTTTATAACACCGGTTAAACCATGCCTTGTAACCAACCCGATTTTTGCGCACATTTCCTGTATAGCAACCATGAGCGGATAAGTAGCAATAGCCGTCCATAAAAGCTGTGAACCAAACTTTGCTCCTGCCTGCGAGTAAGTGGCAATGCCAGATGGATCATCATCGCTGGCACCTGTAATTAATCCGGGGCCGATTGCACTGAAGATCTTTTTAATTTTTTCGCCGATCTTCATAAGTTGAAGTTTTTGGGTAAAAATATTCTTTCTGTTTGCTTGTTGCTGCCAGTTTATTTCTCAATCAAAATAAACCTCTTTGTCTGCTGATAATGCAATCCGGTACAGTAATTCAAGCTGGCTTTTTAAGATCCTGAATTCTGAAAGATCAGGAAGTTCATGGATGCTGAAATACTGGACGTCAGCAATGTCAAAACCACTGTTGCTTTCAAACGAAACAGCTTCACAATGAATTACCATCTTGTACACATAAAAAGGTTCAGGCGGATGAGCATGAAACTTCTTATCAAATACTGCCAGCAGGCGTATAGGAACAACATCAAGCCCTGTTTCTTCCTTACATTCTTTTACTGCCACTTCTTTAGCACTGAATCCAATATCGGCCCAGCCTCCGGGTAAAGACCAGTTGCCATCCGTTGTTTCTTTCACCAACAATACTTTTTGATCAGGTGAAAGAACAAATGCACGGACATCTACTTTTACTGTGGGATAATCCTTTGCTGCTGGAAAAATATCTTTCAGCAATTTAATTGGTTGCCTGCTGATTTGCTGCAGAAGCTGAAAACTGATTTCCTGCAGTTCAGTATAGCGTTCTTTATCATATTCATTGGTACTGTAAAGCAAACCTGTATCAGCAATGGCCTTAATCCGTTTCAGTAAATTCAGATGATCATGTGCATTCATATTCAGCGTTCATCTTTAAGTGTTGTCTGCAATGCATAAAAAACCGGGGTTGGTAAACCAGACCCCCCGGTATGAAGATATATTATTTCAGCGTTGAGTAATTCGCAGGCTTATTTCTTTACTTAAAGCTAAACATCCATTGTATTCCAAACTTGTCAATGCAGCTTCCAAAGTAAGCACCCCAGAACATATCCTGCAGTGGCATCGTAACGGTTCCTCCTGCAGATAATGCATCGAATAGTTTTATTGTTTCTTCTTTTGTTTCGGGTTCAATATTGATATGTATGTTGTTGCCCTTGTTTACAATAAAACCCATTGATTCAGGTGCATCTGTTCCCATCAGTACATGACCGCCAACAATGGGCAATTCAATATGCATCACCAGGTCTTTATCAGTTTCTGCAATGGGTGGAGCATCGTCAGATGGAGGGATATCACGGAAACGTGCAATACCCCCCCTGGAAAATTCGCCACCAAATACTGATTGATAAAATTTGAATACTTCTTCCGTATTTCGTGGGAAGTTGAGATAGGTACTTACTCTTGTCATGATGTAATGTTTTAATGTTAGAATTTACAGTTATGATGCAGGCAACAGAAATTAAGTTCAGTTCATTGTTATTTCTCAACAGTTTTCAGCCATTCTTTTACGAGGTTTTGTAGAGCTTTTTCTTTGGCTTTCAAATCTTTCATGTCTGAAAAAATCATCGTCCTGCGACCATCTTTGTAATCACCTTCAAGCAATCCTGATGGGTCTTTTATTTTAGCACCGCTGGGGAAAACAAGCATGATCCTTCCTTTATACAGGTTCATTACAATGATGTCCCGTTTATATTCTTTCGGATCAAAGGGTTTTATTTCACCTGTATAATAAAAACTGGGGTTATTCCATTTGATGTGTTCGCTAACTTCTTTGTCGCTTTTTAAAATCACCTGCCTGATGGCTTCAATGATTTTGCTAAATGCAGGCTCCAGCTTTTTGATATGCTCAGTTACCTGTTCACTGTCTGTAAGTTTGGTTGATTTTGCCATATTGCAGATTTGGTTACTAAAATACAGTAATCATTGAATTGTGCAAGCTGTAAAATGGCCAAAAGAAAGGGCCATTCAAGACTTTCTTTTGAAGCTAAGGTAGAAGATTAGAAAGCCGGTTGCAGTTAATCAGCATAAATTGAATACAGGAAGATGCAGGCAAAGGTTACAATTCCTGGATGGTCAGCCTTCTTTTATGTTTTAACGCTTTGAAATGTGAAGGAGTTAATCCTGTTATCTTTTTGAACTGCGAAGATAAGTGTGCCACGCTGCTGTAATGCATTTTGAATGCTATTTCGGAAAAGGTATCTTCTTCAAACAGAATCAGCTCTTTGATCCGCTCAATTTTAACTGAAATTAAATACTGTTCAATAGTGGTTGCTTCCACTTCAGAAAAAAAGTTTGCAAGGTAACTGTAACTGTAATGCAGTTTTTTACTTAACAGAACGGAGAAATTAGAGGTCGGTTTTTCATCTGAATTGTACACATAATCAACGATCACTTTCCTGATTTTTTCAATCAGCACTCCGTTTTTCTTTTCAAGAATTTCGAGCCCTACTTTTTTCAGTTTGCTGTTCAGTTTCTTTTTGTCTTCATCAGTCAAATCTTCTTTTGTTTCAACTTCACCCAATTGCACTGCAAGCGGTTTGATGTCGAGTTCTTCCAATGCTTCCCTTACTACAACCTTACAACTTTGACAGGCCATGTTTTTAATATATAACTTCATAATAAAATAAATTGGTTGATTAAATTCTTCGAAAAAATGGAATGGTTGTGTATTCTTTAGCAGAATTGGGAGGCCTGCAATATAGTTCACTTTCATCTGATATCGTCCAGCTTCTTTGTTAAAAAAACTGCCTGTTTGAATGATACTTCAAACTAAGGGGATATTCTTTTAAAGAATTAAAAAGATAAATATCTACTGTGCTGAAACTGGATCAGAAAGATATGCAAGTTGTTGTACAGTGTTGATAAATTCACCAATGGCTTTGTTGAGGTCATCTGTTGCTTCAAGCATGCCCATATGTGCAATACCGCTTACTAATTTTACTTTGCAGATGGCAGGCAGTGCTGATTGTTTGATTGCATCGCCGGGGCTGACTGCTTTATCTTCTTCACCAATGAAAAACAAAACGGGAACAGTTGTATTGTATAAAACGATTGTGCGGTCGGGTCTTGCAATCATGGCTTCATAATAACCAATCACTGCTTCACTGCTGAACTGTTTGCTTTGTTCCACCAGTTCATCCACTTTGTTTTTTTGCAGTTGATTGAAAGCTGCTGCGAACAGATTCGGAATCGTTGTTTTCATAAATTCAAAAGCACTGTGTTCTTTAATGAATGCAATGGATTTGCGTCGGGCTTCTTTTTTTTCATCACTGTCTGCATAGGCGCTTGAATGAATTAAACCAAATGCTTTTAAGTACGATGGATAGTTTTCTGCAAAGGCCAGTGCAATATATCCACCCATTGAATGGCCAAGCATAATGCAATTGCTGATCTTTTCTTCGTCAAGTATCAACCGGATATCTTCTGCCATTGATTCCATACTCACAGGAGTTTCATTCAATGTTGAGCCTCCGCTTCCACGCAGATCAGGAACAATAAGCTGATAATTATTCTGTAAGTATTCAACCTGCTGATTCCAGATGCGGCTGTCTTCACCAAAGCCGTGAATCAATACAATCGATTCACCATTTCCATATACTGAATAGGAAAGAGTACTGTTTCCTGTTATGAGGTCCTTTTGCATTTCAGTAAGTTACAGAAAAGAAACTGCATATATCCGCATGTGGATAACAAGAAAGGGAGTTATTGTTTGAAGCCGCAGACTAAATGTTTGAATGGGAATTGTTTTTTGAGATTACAGGGTATGCCGGTAAGACGGTAAGAATTGAAATACGATTGTATTTTCTTTCTCCCTTCCCGTATTTCCGGCAGCAAACATTGTTTGATGCTGCTTATTTCTTTTTTTGCACAAACTTATTATACAATCCAAGTAAAATCATCAATGCAGAAAGGATCAATGCAAGTTTGCTGATGAGATCGCCGTACCGTACATAAAATGTTTTTTTATCATCAATAGGTACATGCATTTTAATGGCAGCCTCCGTCCACCAGGGTTGCTGTTCAAATACATTTCCTGCCGGATCAATAAAGCAACTGATGCCGGTGTTGGCACTTCGTAATACCCATTTTCTTGTTTCAATGGCACGGAGCTTTGCATAGAGCATGTGATGTTTGTAACCGGGAGTATTACCCCACCATCCATCATTGGTAATTACAGCAATCATATTGGCGCCACTGTCAACAAACTTACTCATGTATTCACCATAAATACTTTCATAGCAGATAGCGGGTGCAATGACATAGCCTTTTTTTGTTTTTACCGGAGTCCGTTCGTTCTGCCTTGCATAACCACCGGCTGTGCCGCCTAATTTTTCAAACACAGGCCCGAGGAATAGTAAGAAACGTGGTAAAGTTTCCACACCCGGTACCAGCATGGATTTATGATAAAAGCTGATAGGGCCGCTGCTGTCGAGTAATACACTTCCATTATATACTTCGTAAAACATACCCATACCTTCGTTCAGTCTTGCGTAAGGCGAAACTTTTTTATCAAAGAAGCGATAGCTTTCAATACCTGTAAATAAATTCAGCTTTGGATGTTTGCGTAAAAAATCAAATAAGGGAACAAGGAAGAAATTTCGTTTCATCAAGGTCTCATCAAAACCATTGTATATATACAAAGCTGTTTCGGGCCATACTAATAAAGTGGTGTTACTGTCGATTTTTGATTCACTTAAGCGGATCAATTTCTGAAGTTGCATTTCAAATGTTCCTGTTGTCAGTTTTTCGTAAGGATCAATGTTGGGTTGAACCACGACAATGTTAGATGAACGATGTACGATGTCAGATGTACGATGTACGTCACCCTGATTATTTTTAATGAGTAGCGAGATAGCGAATGGCAAAAGTAATACGGCTGCTGCAGCAACTGCTTTCCACTTTCGTACGTCATTCATTGTACTTCTTGCATCAAGAAAAGTTTTGAACAGTAATACATTTGCCAGTAAGATCCATAAACTTCCACCACTTGTTCCGGTGTATTCATACCACTGCACCCAATCTGTTTTTCCGGCAAATACATTTCCTAATGTTAACCAGGGCCAGCTTAATCCCCAATCCTGTAAATGCAGATATTCAAATGCAAGCCAGAAAATAATAAATGATGAATAACCAATGAGTGCACCAAAGCGTTTGTTCATGAAACGAAAGCCCATCCATGGAATGCACATGAGTAAACTGTTTACAAAAATGGCCAGCCATGCACCAACCATCGATGCATTCCAGATCCACCAGGTAGTTGTGATATTCCAGATGAAGAGCGCTAAATAAACGAGACCGAAAAATTTAAGACCCGATAAATTGAATCGCTCTATAATGAATAATGGAATGAATGCTATAAAAATAGCAACGGTAATATTGGTCATTGGCCAAGCAATGAATAACAATAAACCGGAGAGGATTGAAAGCAGAAGTGGCTGAAACTTTTTCAAGTAAATGGTTTTTGTAAAAATAAGAATGCCGGACTGATATTTCCGGCATTCTCTATGTTAAAAGATTTTTATACTGTAAGAGTTACCTTGAATAATTCGGACTTTCTTTTGTAATAATCACATCATGTGCATGGCTTTCTTTCATACCTGCGTTGGTGATCTTTACAAACTGTGCTCCCTGTAAATCTTTGATATTTTTTGCACCCACATATCCCATCCCTGCACGGAGTCCACCCGTATACTGGTGAACAATTTCACTCACATTTCCTTTAAAAGGTACACGGCCTTCAATTCCTTCCGGTACTAATTTTTTAATACCATCCTCCACATCCTGGAAGTAACGGTCGCCACTGCCTTGTTGCATGGCACCAATAGAACCCATGCCTCGGTACTGTTTGAATTTTCTTCCTTCGTAAATTATTGTTTCGCCGGGGCTTTCTTCTGTTCCTGCAAATACACTTCCCATCATTACAGTTGAAGCACCCGCTGCCAATGCTTTTACCAAATCACCAGTATAACGGATACCACCATCTGCAATAACCGGAATGCCTTTTGTTTTCATGGCATGTGCTGCTTCCATGATTGCAGTAAGTTGAGGTACACCGGTACCTGCAACAATACGTGTTGTGCAAATAGACCCCGGACCAATACCAATCTTCACTGCATCTGCTCCTGCTTCAGCTAATGCTTTTGCACCGGCAGCTGTTCCTGCATTACCTGCAATAACCTGTAATTTTTTGAAGTTCTTTTTTAAACTCTTCAATGAATCAATCACTCCTTTACTGTGTCCATGGGCGCTGTCGAGACTTACCACATCAACACCTACATGCTGTAATGCTGCAGCCCTGTCGAGCATATCGGCAGTAATGCCCAAAGCAGCTCCAACGAGTAAACGTCCGAAGGAATCTTTCACTGCACTTGGATGACTTTGTACCTGCAGCATATCACGGTAAGTAATAAGTCCTGCGAGTGTTCCATCTTTTTTTACAACCGGCAGCTTTTCAATTTTATGATGACTGAGAATTGTTTGTGCTTTTTTGAGATCAGTACCTTCTGGTGCAGTAATAAGATTGGTTGATGTCATTACTTCACTTACTTTCTTTTTATAGTTTGTTTCAAAACGCAGGTCACGGTTGGTGAGGATACCAACCAGTTTATTTTGCAGATCAACAATGGGAATACCGCCAATTTTATTTTCCTTCATCAACTGCAACGCGTCAGCTAATGTTGCATTTACATGAAGGGTGATGGGGTCAAGGATCAAACCACTTTCACTTCTTTTTACTTTCCTCACCTGTGCTGCCTGTTCTTCAATACTCATATTCTTGTGCAGAATACCAATGCCGCCTTCTCTTGCGAGAGCAATGGCTAAACCAGCTTCGGTTACAGTATCCATTGCTGCTGAGAGCATAGGAATATTGAGCTGAATTGATTTGGTGAGTTGAGTGGTAATGCTTGTTTCCCTCGGTAAAACCTGGGAATAAGCGGGCATAAGGAGAACATCATCAAACGTATAACCTTCGCCGAAAAATTTGTTGAGAACAGCTTTGCTGAGTGAGGGGTTAATTCTTGTTGCCATGTGCAAAGTTAAGGGGGCAGACATATAGCCTCCAAAACTTTCATTTTCGGGTCAGTTTATTTCCGTAAAGTGGTATTGATTAAGGACGATCAGCAATCTATCTTGTGGGCCGAAAGTTCAATCGTGCTAATCTAAAATCAGCATATTGACGTATCCATCATTTTTTATAAACTTAAAAAAAATCGTACATGAAAAAGACTTTTTTATCTTTTACCGCTGCTATCATTATTGCTTTTTTATTCATTTCCTGTAAAGGTGATACCGGGCCAGCCGGAGCAACAGGACCTGCTGGGCCAGCTGGTGCAACGGGGGCTGCAGGCCCGGCAGGCTCCAACGGTACTAACGGAGCAAACGGTGCAAACGGCGCACCCGGTACTGATGCCCAGGTAGTTTACTCTGCGTGGGTTACAAGTCCGTTTAATTCCCGTGATACAACGATTGACGGGACCTGTGTACGTGTAAGGCATATTAATGCACCTTCCTTAACAACAGCTATCTTAACTTCCGGTACAATGATCACTTACATGCGTGTTGGTTCAATTGGGCCCTACCAATTACCTTATGTGTCGGATGCAGGGGGCGCTACTAACCAGGTTAACTGTATTTATAATCTTCAGAAAATATTTGTATACAGGCATACATACAATACATGCAGATTTACCAGTGCAATTGCAGAAGCATATCCGGGACAACCTGTAATGATCAATCTTCCTCAAAGTTTAGAGTATCGTTATATACTTATTCCGGGTTTGATTTCAGGCGGCCGTTTTGTTTCGGGGCCGTTTGCAGGTTATTCAGAATCGCAGTTACGGGCAATGAGCTACGAGCAAGTGAAAGATCTTTTACAAATTCCTGAAAACGGAAGCAACGAAAAATAAATACAGCTTTTTAAGATTATTAAAGGCACTCCCGTAAGAGAGTGTCTTTTTATATAAGCGCATACATTTTCCCCGGTAAACTCTGCACTACCCCCTGTAATTCCAGTGTAAGCAATGCAGCGGCAATAGAACTGCTGTTGAGTGTGCAGGTAAGATTTATTTCGTCAATTGAAACAGTATCTTTTTGCTGTAACAATTCAACGATGATTTTTTCTTCGTCGTTTAACTGAATGAACAATTGCTTTTGTTTTGCTTTACTGTCTTTTTGTTTTGGCTGCCAGCCCATCTGTTCAATCATATCTTCACCATTACGGATGAGCACAGCTTTATTACTTTGAATTAAATAATTACAGCCTTCACTTTTTGAGTCAGTTGTTTTGCCGGGCACTGCACATACATCACGGTTATAACTGTATGCAAGATTAGCGGTGATCATGCTGCCTCCTTTAATTCCGGTTTCAATAACAATTGTTGCATCGCACATACCGGCGACAATCCGGTTACGTTCAGGAAAATTATGGCGGTCGGGCTTAATTACTTTTCTGAATTCTGTTAAGATGCCACCTACATTGATGAACATTTCTTTTGCAATTGCTGTATGTTGCGATGAATACATTTTATAAAACCCTTAGCCAATTACAGAAACAGTAGGTAGATTATTATTCACATAATACTTATTTACAATTGCAACCAACACATCAACAAGAGCC
>CAZOLW010000055.1:0-26929 GCA_964580775.1 uncultured Chitinophagaceae bacterium
TGCACCCTCCGTATTACCGCGGCTGCTGGCACGGAGTTAGCCGGTGCTTATTCCTCTGGTACCGTCAGGCCCGATAGAAATCGGGGGTTTCGTCCCAGAGAAAAGAAGTTTACAATCCAGAGGACCGTCATCCTCCACGCGGCATGGCTGGTTCAGACTTGCGTCCATTGACCAATATTCCTTACTGCTGCCTCCCGTAGGAGTCGGGCCCGTGTCTCAGTGCCCGTGTGGCTGATCATGCTCTCACATCAGCTACTGATCGCAGGCTTGGTGGGCCGTTACCCCGCCAACTACCTAATCAGACGCACGCCCATCTCTTACCGCCGGAGCTTTAATATTAAAGTGATGCCACTTCAATATATTATGGAGTATTAATCCACCTTTCGGTGGGCTATCTTCCAGAAAGAGGGAGGTTGCGTACGTGTTCCGCACCCGTTTGCCGGTCGCCAGCATCTGTATTGCTACAAACCTGCTGCCCCACGACTTGCATGTATTAAGCCTGCCGCTAGCGTTCATCCTGAGCCAGGATCAAACTCTCCATTGTAAATGTTGTTTGACCTGACTATTAATTCTCAAGAATTAACAGTTCAAAAATCGAATTATATTACGCTTAAAATTTACCCGTTCTAATTAATTAAAACGTTGCTGTTGCTTCCAATCTTTCAAAGAACTTTTTTACTTTTTTGTGTACCCATTTTTTGAATGGGAGTGCAAAGGTAAGAGGTTTTTTTATTCCACCAACTTTTTCTTTATTTATTTTCAACTTTTTTTTACTGAGAATCACTTAAGAAGAAGCTTTTTTTGGGGAATATTTTTATCAACCTTTTGAAGAACTTCCGCCTGTTTTTCAAAGCGGGTTGCAAAGATAAGGGCAGTGTAAAGTACTAACCAAACTTTTTCAAATCTTTTTTTACCCTCATTTCCCAAATGCTTTACTGTAAAGGGTTTCAGCAGAAAAATATTTTCAGTATTTATAAAAACAATTCATTGGGATAGGCAACCTGTACCAAAAACAAAGCTTTCGCAGGTGCTGAGAAATCTGCAGTGGATTGATTCTGCTGACTAATTAGCTCTTGGAAATCGTTGAATGTCATGTTTCCACGGGCGACCCGAATCATTGTTCCTACCAAACCACGAACCATTCCACGCAAAAACCGATTGGCTTTTACCTGATATGCCAAACATCCACTCTCCTCAACCCACCGGCTTTCCATAATACTGCATTGAAATGTTTTAACCTGTGTGTTTCTTTTTGAAAAGGCTGTAAAATCGGTATAATTCTTAATAAGAGCAGCACATTCATTCAGCAACTCTTTATCAAGTGTAAAAGGAATATGCCAGGCCCTGTCATCTAAAAAAGGATTCTTAGAGCTGAAAATGTAGTACTTATATTCTCTTGAAACTGCGTGAAAACGGCAATGTGCTTCTTCTTTTACTTTTCTGATAGATTTTACCACGATTGCCCTTGGTAAGATTGCGTTCAGGTTATATAAAGCAATTTCAGGGAAATCATCGTCCCAATCGAAATGAAAATAATTCTGTAATGCATGCACACCGGCATCTGTTCGGGATGAGCCGGTTATAGAAACGGCTTTACGAAAGAAAATTTCAAATGATTTTTCTACTTCTGACTGTATAGTAATTGCATTCTTTTGTACCTGAAAGCCACTGAAGTCTTCTCCTTTATAAAAAACCTCAAGAAAATACCTTGGCATAAATTATTGATTAGGTAGCAGTGCAGAGAAACGTTTTTTATAATATTCATCCTGTATCGTTTCGCCAAGAGTCTTAAAGTTGGAGAAATCTGTAATATAAAGCATCGCTGCATCATAAAACCTGTAACGCCCCTCGTCATTTAGAAATAATACGGCCAGATTTTTAACCTGTGCTGTTGAAAAGCATTTTGTGCGGAACACTTTTTTAGCCACATTAATCATTGATTCGTCTTTTGATTCACTGGCCATTTTCTTTCTCAGCTTCATGAAATCATCATCAGATGCAATAGAAGTACAGTTACTGTTAGGGAGAGATTGGGGTTCGGTTTTCTGTACTGGGGGAGCTGCCTCTGGCTTCACTTCTTCTTTTTTTACTTCGGGTACAGCAATAGGAGTTTCCTTCTTTTCTTCAATTTTTACTATTGGCTCAATGGGAACTTCTTTCTTTTCCTCTTTGCTTACCTGTATTGTATCCGCTTTCAAATCATTGTTTGTTACTGATGGCTGTACAGGATCCAACGCAATTGAGTCTTTTGCAATAAATAACCTGATTGTATCCTTTGCGCCATCTGCGTTAATAACTTCATACACAAAATCACTTCCTTCACGGCTATCGAATTTTCTTACCTGCAGAACAGTAGATTTTGCTGGTGCAACCCATGCAGGCGCTGTAACAGGTGCCTCAATTACCTGTACGGGCTGTTGAACAACCTGAGTACTTATTGTGTCTTTTGCCTGAGGAACTGTTGTAACAGGTGCGGTAACTACTACAGGTTTCGGAGTATCAACAATTACTTTTTCTTCTTTCCGTACTGTAACGTTTTTTACCGTTGTATCCTGTGTTACTTTTGAAAGCATATTCGCAAAAGGATCATCAGTAACTGACTGGCTTGTTGTAACCGCAGGATTGTTTGTCTTGATTTCTGTACTTGCACCGGCATATACAATTGCAGAGCTTTGCAGATCATATAAGCCCCAACCCTTCTCAGCAAAATTCTTTATCAGGTAGCCTTTGTCTGCATTATCAAGCATGCACTGAAATTTCTGCTCGGGCTGGTCAGATTTTGGAAACCCAACGGAAAACTCAACGGCTCCGTCTTTTAATTTTGACAGAATAAGATATCCTGAGGCAGAAGAACTGTGTATCCTGTTATTATACTTTATGTAAAATGGTTGCTGGTTATCCGTTTGCAGGTAGATATAATGGTTCAGCTGACTAAAGCCAAATGAACCAAAGCCAAAACACAGGAAAGCTATCAAACAAAATCTTCTGATTATTGTATACCGCATAAAAACAAAGCTAATTTTTTTTGTTCATCCGTTTCACAAACCATTTGTCAATTTCTGTTTTTTTAACTCTTCGTCCTTTTACCTTTGCGCCTCAACATCAAAAAAATGAAAAAACAATTTGCAGCAGGCTTGATAATGACGTTCCTCAGCCTTGCATCAGTTGCACAGCCTTCGGTACAAATAGATACAGCATGGAAAAAGCAGTATCGGTCAACCCCTGAAAAGACACATGCCCTTATACACACCAAATTAGAAGCCAGTTTCGACATTCCTAAAGCCTATATGTTTGGGAAACTATGGCTAACGTTAAAACCGCCATTTTATCCCAGTAACACATTAATCTTAGATGCAAAAGGCATGGACATCAAGGATGTTGCTATAATAAAAGGAACTTCAAAAAACAAACTGAAGTTTGAATATGATGGAATGCTGTTAAAAATTGAACTGGATAAAACCTATAAAGGAGGTGAAGCATATACAATTTACATTGACTATACAGCTAAACCAAATGAATTGAAGGTTGAAGGAAGTGCTGCCATTACTGATGCCAAAGGATTGTATTTTATTAACCCCACGGGAGCAGATAAAGACAAGCCAACTCAGATTTGGACACAGGGTGAAACAGAAGCAACCAGTGTTTGGTGCCCCATTATTGATAAAACCAACCAGAAAACAACACAGGAGATCTACATCACAGTTCCTGCAAAATGGGTTACTCTCAGCAATGGAAAACTAATGAGCCAGAAACCTTCCGGTAATGGATTAAGAACTGATTACTGGAAAATGGATTTGCCGCATTCACCTTACCTGTTCTTCATGGGAGCAGGTGATTTTACTGTTGTAAAAGATAGCTGGAAAGGCAAGGAAGTAAATTATTATGTAGACAAGGAATATGAATCAGTAGCCAAAAAAATATTTGGGAATACTCCTGAGATGATGAGCTATTTTTCAAAAATTACAGGTGTTGATTATCCCTGGGTGAAATACAGCCAGATTGTTGGCCGTGACTATGTTAGCGGAGCAATGGAAAACACCACTGCCACCCTTCACCAGGAAAGTGCTCAGCAGGATGCAAGAGAATTGGTTGATGGCAATGGTTGGGAAGGAACCATCGCTCATGAATTATTTCATCAGTGGTTTGGCGATTATGTAACTACTGAAAGCTGGAGCAACCTCACACTCAACGAATCGTTTGCCAATTACAGCGAGTTACTCTGGGATGAGTACAAATACAGTAAAGACAAAGCAGGAGCCACTCAATACAGTGCTATGCAGGGTTATCTCGGCAGCAACAGCGAGAAAAAGGATCTTGTTCGTTTTTATTACCGTGATAAAGAAGATATGTTTGATGCTGTGAGTTACAATAAAGGCGGACGTATTTTACATATGCTCCGTAATTATGTTAGCGACAGTGCTTTCTTTAAATCGCTGAATCTATACTTAACCACCAATAAATTTAAAACAGCAGAAGCACATCAGTTACGTTTGGCTTTTGAAGAAATTACCGGTAAAGATCTCAACTGGTTCTTTAATCAGTGGTATTTCGGGAGCGGACATCCAACACTTGATATCAACTACAGTTATGATGATGCAACACAGCAGGTAAAAGTTGTTGTAAAGCAAACACAAAAAGACAAACTGTTTAAACTCCCTGTTGCCATTGATGTTTATAACGGCAGCAACAAAATACGCCACCAGGTTTGGGTAGAGAATACTGTGGATTCATTCATGTTTGCATCAGCAACAAAACCTGATCTCATCAACTTTGACGGAGATAAAGTTTTACTCTGTACAAAAAAAGAAAATAAAACAATTGATAACTACCTGCATCAGTACAAATACGCCGGCTTATACCTCGACAGAAGAGAAGCGATTGATTTTATTTCGAAAAAACAGGAAGATTCAAAAGCAGTTGAGTTTATGAAACTTGCCATCAATGATAAATACAGCGGCTTACGCAATTTTGCCATTGGTAAATTAGATATGAAGAAAGATGCCATTGTAAATGCTGTTGAAACATCTTTAACAGAAATCGCTAAGAAAGATGCCAGCCGTATTGTACGCAGCAAAGCAGTTGAAATTTTAGGTAATTTAAAAAAGCCTGTTTATAAATCACTTTTTCAGTCATTGCTGAGCGATTCATCTTATACACTCAGTGCAGCTGCGTTACTTGCATTGGAAAAAATTGATGCGCCTGCTGCATTAACTGAAGCAAAGATTTTATCAAAACAAAAAATGAAAGGAGCTTTGATGGAAGCCGTTGCAACCACATTAATCAAAAGTGGCGACGAATCCGCATTTGATGAAATTGCAACCGCTTATGGTAAAATGGGTTTATCACAGGCTAAGTTTAACTTAACTGCTGTGTTTGCAAATTTCCTCGGCACGATTAAGAATACTGATAAAGTAAAACGTGGTGTGGATGAAATTGTAAAATTCAGAGATGCTGTTCCTGAACAGTTTGGACTCGGGCCTGTGATGGATAATTTCTTAAAAACAATTATCGGTAAAAAAGAAACAGCTAAAAAAACCGGGGAAGATGTGAATGCCCTGCAGGAACAGATTGATTATATTAAAACGAAGATTAAAAACTAATGTTTCTTTATTGACTGGCTATGATTGCCTTCCATATGGAAGGCATTTATAGTTATGGTTATTGAATGTACCAAGATTATAAACCTAATGAACAGACTGATTGGTAACCCGAACTTTGTTCCCGCTGAGCAATTACTCCGAGGTATTCTTTTCTTTTATGAACACCAGGCTAATAATGGAGAAACGGAAGGTTCCGTTGAAGAAACAAGAAATATCGTAACAGATTAAAGCTGTCTTCGATAAGTTTACCTGTTGAATTGCTGATGCGTTTTATGCAACATCTGCTTTTATAAAAGCCAGTGCTGTTCAATCAACGACTGAGTACTACTGGCTTTATTTATTTTTCGATTCCCCTTATTTCAGCTTCTTCTTCGCTGTCATATAAAACACCAGTTTACCACCATTCATAATCTCATCGTGAGTAATATAGTTGCGGGTTAAAGGCGAACCATTAAGCAGCATCTTTTCGATATATACACTTTTTGCACTCTGGTTCTTTGCTTCAATTTCAAATGTTCTTCCATTCTCCAATGTAAGAACAGCCCCATCCACAAAAGGACTGCCGATGGAATACTGATCGCTTCCCGGCGCTACCGGATAAAAACCTAGTGAGCTGAAAATATACCAGGCACTCATCTGTCCGCAATCATCATTACCTCCCAACCCATCGGGAGTGGGATGATATTGCTTCTGTAAAATCATCCGCACACGTTCCTGCGTTTTCCACGCAGCACCCGCCCAGTTATATAAATACACTACATGATGTGAAGGTTCATTGCCGTGTACATAATTACCAATGATACCATCTCTTGTGATGTCTTCTGTTTCGGTAAAAAATTCATCGGGCAGGTACATCGTAAAAAGTGAATCAAGATGTTCAACAAAACGTTTGCGTCCTCCCATCATTCGGATAAGTTCATCCGGGGCATGCGGAACAAAGAGACTGTAGTTCCATGCATTTCCTTCAATAAAGCCCTGTCCATGAGTGCTCAGAACATCAAAGTTTTTACGAAATGAACCATCACTTAGCCTTGGGCGCATATAACCCACAGCTGAATCATATACATTCTTATAATAACCTGAACGTATCATGTATTCCTTATAAACATCTGTTCTGCCTAATTTTTTAGCAGCCTGTGCAATACTCCAATCGTCATAAGCATATTCCAATGTCGTAGATACTCCATTTCCATTTTTATCAGATGGGATATAGCCTTTTTCTAAATAATAGTTTAGTCCGTCATACTGCCTGTTGTTCGATGTTATGATGCATGCATCTAACGCCTTATCAGCATCAAAGCCATTGATATTATTTTTCACAATGGCATCAGCAATAACTGATACGCTGTGATAACCGGTCATACACCAGTTTTCATTTGCAGAATTACTCCATATGGGCAACATATGTTCTGCACTCTGGTTATAATGTGCCAGCATGGAATTCACCATATCGGCATTACGTTTGGGCTGAATGATATTAAAGAGAGGATGCAATGCCCTGTAAGTATCCCACAACGAAAAAGTAGTGTAATTATCAAAGCCAGAAGCTTTGTGTATGTTCTGATCAAGGCCACGGTAAAAACCATCCACATCCATGTAAACTGTTGGATTGATAAAAGTGTGATACATGGCTGTGTAGAAATTTTGTTTCTCTTCTGTGCTTCTGGATTGAATAACGATCTTACTTAATTCCTTCTGCCATCTCTGCTGTCCTTTGTTCTTCACCTGTTCAAAATTCCAGTCGGGTATTTCTGTACGGAGATTCAATAATGCTCCTTCTGTACTTACTGCAGAAAGTGCAAATTTTATTTTAATGGCTTCCCCTTCTTCCGTTTTAAAATCAAAATATGCCCTGATCTGTTTGCCTGCCATTTCAGGAAAATTTTTTGTTTGGTTCCATCTGCCCCAGAAGCCTCTGTACACCTGCCGTGCATCTGCGTTCTTATAACCATATTGTGTAAAGGGCTTGGAAAAACTCATGGCAAAGAAAAGCATCCTCGTACGTCCCCATCCATTCGTCTGACGATAACCTGTAACCAATGTGTCATTTACAATTCTTAACGACACCCATACATTCTTATCGCTGTAATTATAAATGCTGCTCATCAGATCAAGAATGATATGGGCACTATCTGATTTCGGGAATGTATACTGATGAAAACCCACACGGGTGCTGGTAGTCATTTCCGCAAGAATATTATACCGTTTCAATTTTACTTTATAATAGTTTGCTTCGGCTGTTTCATCTCTGTGTGAAAATTCTGACCGGAAACCTGATGACGGGTTATCAGCAGTACCTGGATTTAATTGTAACCCACCTACAGTTGGCATAATAAGAAAATCACCTAAGTCAGAGTGTCCTGTTCCATTGAAATGTGTATGACTGAACCCAACAATGGTTTTATCGCCGTATTGATAGCCTGCACAGTATTTGTACACATCAGGGTTATACTTGCCATTCATTTCATAGGGGATGGTATCTGTTTCAGGACTTAACTGAACCATACCAAAAGGAACAGTTGCTCCGGGGAAAGTATGCCCCATACGTTCGGTACCGATGATGGGGTTTACATATTGAACAAGATTTTCATGATTGTTTTGAGCAAAGCTGCTGACAGATAACAGAATAAATACCGGTAAAGTGAAACGTTGAAATATCATAAATTTTATTTAGAAAAAAATAAATGCAGGCATAAAGATAAAAAAGCAGGCCTGTGCCCATTGAATATTTCTATAGCAGCTCGTTAATCTTCTTCTTTTGTTTATTTCTTTTTTTTTGAAGAGAAAGAATAAGGAACATCAGAGGATTGAATGCCTTTTTTCAACGCCGGCTGATTGCTCATCTTCAAAACCAATGACCCTCCTTTCAACATCTCAAAATGAGACAACCAATTTTTACTGTAAGCTTTATTGTTGAATAATGCAGAGCCCACATATACATTATCTGCATTATTTCCCTGTGCCTCTATGCTGAAAGTTTTCCCATTTTCAAAATGCAATGTCATATTTTTGAATAAGGGCGAGCCGATCACATACTGATCTGTTGCCGGGCATACCGGATAAAAGCCCATTGCTGAAAACACATACCAGGCTGATGTTTGCCCGTTATCTTCATCGCCACAATAACCATCGGGAGTTGCCCTGTATAACTGGCTCATTGCCTTTCTTATCCAGTACTGGCTCTTCCACGGCTGACCTGCATAATTGTATAAATACAGCATATGCTGTATCGGCTGATTACCATGTGCATATTGTCCCATATTCATGATCTGCATTTCCCTGATCTCATGAATCACTCCGCCATAATAACTTTCATCAAATAAAGGCGGCATTTTAAAAACAGAATCAAGCATAGTTAAAAACTGTTCTTTACCACCCATTAATTGTATCAACCCTTCTATGTCATGAAACACGCTCCAGCTGTAATGCCAGCTGTTACCTTCGGTAAATGCATCGCCCCATTTCAACGGATTAAATGGAGACATAAATTTTCCATCTTTGTTTTTGCCACGCATAAGGTTCGTTTGTTTATCAAACAGGTTGCGGTAATTCTGACAACGCTTTGCATACAATTCAATTTCCTCTTTTGGCCTGTTTAATGCCTTAGCTAATTTGTAAATCGTAAAATCATCATACGCATATTCCAATGTGCGTGCTGCATTTTCATTGAGGCCAATATCATAAGGCACATAACCTAATTCATTGTAATACTTCACCCCTGCCCTTCCAACAGCTTCTACCGGACCTTCATTATTTGCACCATGCAGCACTGCTTCATACAATATATTGATATCATAACCTCTTACTCCTTTCATATAAGCATCTGCTACAATAGAAGCCGAATTATTTCCCACCATAATATTACGGTAACCGGGACTCGACCATTCGGGAAGAAATCCTCCTTCTTTATAATCATTGATCAACCCTTCCTGCATTTCTTTGCTTATGGAAGGATACATCAAATTCAGAAAGGGATACAATGCACGGAATGTATCCCAGAAACCCGTTCCTGCATATAAATAACCAGGCATTACTTTGCCATTATACGGACTATAATGCACAATATTATTGGCAGCATCCATTTCATAATGTTTCTGAGGAAACTGAATGGTGCGGTATAAACAGGAATAAAAAGTTCTTACTTCATCTACTGTTCCACCTCCAGGAGTCAGCCTTCCTAAATATTTATTCCAGTTTGCTTTTGCTTTTTTGCAGGTTGCATCAAATGAATCTGTTCCTGTTTCTCTTATTAAATTCAATTCAGCCTGTTCAATACTGATGAACGATGATGCAACTTTTAAATGTACCTGCTCACCTTTTGAGGTTTTGAAACCAATTACTGCTCCCGCATGATTGGCTTTCATTTCCAGATCCTGTTTGTTGAGTACACTATCATGCCAGGTATAATTGAAACTGAACTTTTTGTCAATCGTAATAACAAAATAGTTTTTGAAATTTGATGGAACTCCGCCGCTGTTTCTTGTTGTATACCCGATGATTTTGTTTTGTGAGGGAATGATTTTTACATACGATCCCCTGTCGAAAGCATCCACCACAATAAATGAGCTATCAGTTCCGGGAAATGTAAAACGGAATTGTGCTGACCGTTCTGTTGGAGTTATTTCTGTAGTTATATCATGATCTGCCAGGTACACTTTATAATAATACGGTTTTACAATTTCTGCTTTGTGTGAAAACCAGCTTGCCCTCTGCTGCTCATTAAATTTCAGCTTTCCGGTTACAGGCATAATGGAGAACTGCCCGTAATCATTCATCCAGGGAGAAGGCTGGTGGGTTTGTTTGAATCCTCTTATTTTATCTGCACTATATTGATACTGCCATCCATTACCCATTACATTTGTTTGGGGGCACCAGAAATTCATTCCCCATGGAACTGCAATGGAAGGATAGGTATTTCCATTTGATAAACTTCCTTTTGAATCAGTGCCCATTAACGGATTCACCCATTCAACCGGATCTTTAACAGATAAAACTTCCTGTGAAAATGCCAACACAGAACTGAGCAATAAGGTGGATAAAATAAAATACTTCATAATAAGTAATTGCTGCTGATTAATATAAAATGTAACTGATTTTCCTGTTTGTTTTCTTATGATCTGTAAGCGATAAAACTACATCAGTTCTTCTTTCAACCGCATTCAAACAACATATTTATTACAACAACGCCACCCAAATATGAGTGGCGTTGTTTATTATTATACAATACAAAACTATTTTACCAATTACCTCCGGCTCCACCTCCACCAAAGCCGCCACCACCGAATCCGCCGAAACCTCCTCCGCCACTGCTTCCGCCGCCCCACCCGCCGCTGCTTCCACCTCCCCCTCCAAACCAAATAGGAGGAACACTATTACTCCAGCCTCTTCTGCTCATCATTCCACCACCGCCACGGTTGATACGGGAGATAATGATCATAATAATGATGAACATTATAATCGCACCTAATACACTTCCTCCGCCCTTCCCTTTTCTGCCCCTGTTACTGTAACCTGCCGGTGCTTTGTATTCACCTGCTGCCGCTTTCATTAAATCATCTGTGCCTTCATCTAAACCACGGTAAATATCATTCGCTTTGAAATTGGGGATGATATCGTTTTCAATAATCGTCTTTGCTGTAATATCAGGAATTGCACCTTCCAGTCCATAACCGGTGGCGATCCACACTTTACGTTGCCCCCTTTCTTTATCAATCAGAATAACCAGTATCAGTCCATTATTGAATTCCTTTCCACCCACACCCCACTTACGGCCAAGCGCAGTGGCAAAATCGCCAATATCATAATCGCCAATATCACCAATGGTAATTACAACAAACTGATTGGAAGTACTGTCATCATATGCCACCAGCTTTCTCTCCAATTCTTCTTCCTGAGATGCTGTCAGCACATCAATGAAATCATTCACCAGTTTTGGTGGATTAGGCGTTGCAGGAATATACTTCTCCACTCCCTGTGCTGATGCAAACAGGATTAAGAGAAGAAATGAAAATGAAAGTATGGTTTTTTGAAAAAATTTCATCATAGTTATCTGCCAAAAACAATATCGTCGGGTAATTCGTTCCTGTCTTCATTTTCGTAAGGAAAATTTGAAACAAGCGCATCGCCTATTTCTGTAACGATCTGCACAATTCCGCCGGTATAATTTTCCTTACTGAATGATGAAAGCATTTTATTCACTTCCTTGTTCCAGAATTCCGTTCCTACTTTTTCATGAATGCCTTTGTCGCCAAACACAGCCAGTTGATGATCCTTCATAGCAATGTAAAGCACAACACCATTCCGGTCTTCCGTTTTGTCCATCTTCAATCCAAAGAAAATTTCAACGGCACGGTCAACAGGATCAACATAGCTACAGCGTGATTCTATGAACACACGGATTTCTCCGGATGTACGTTTCTCCGCTGCACGTATTGCATTCACGATGGTTTCATTCTCCTGCTGAGTGAACCAATTCTGCTTCCTGGAAAGAAAAGAAAAAATGCCCATGTAATGTTATCAGAATTTTACTTCAGGAGCTTTATCGCTTCCGGGTTCTGCAGTAAAGCCTGTTTTTTGTTTGAAACCAAACATACCTGCCAGAATATTCATTGGAAAAGAACGTACCTGGGTATTATAACTCATTACGGCTTCGTTAAAATCATTACGGGCAACCTTAATTCTGTTCTCTGTTCCCTCTAATTGAGTTTGCAGATTACGGAATCCTTCGTTGGCCTTCAGGTTAGGATAACTTTCAACAACCGCCAGCAAACGGCTTAAAGCACTGCTTACGCCACTTTGTGCCTGTTGAAATTCTGCCAGCTTCTCCGGAGTAATATTCGCTGGATCAACTTTTACCTGTGTTGCTTTTGAACGTGCTTCAATTACATTGATCAATGTTTGCTGTTCAAAATTTGCTTCGCCTTTCACTGTGTTTACAAGATTTGGTATAAGATCGGCTCTGCGCTGGTAATCACTCTGTACATTGTTCCATTTCTGTTTTACAACTTCATCCTGTTTAACTAACCCGTTATAACCGCTGCAACCCCTGAATAACAAAAGGGCTAATACTGCAACAATAACAATGGTGATAATACGTCCGGCTTTCATGTTTGTGTTTTTTAGTTTGAGATTAAATTTAATTCAAAGAATCAAATTGTCAAGTGAATCTTTTATAAGCATAAAGAATGCCGCATCAAAAAAGGTGACATACTGTCGTTTCTTTCATCACAAGAAGATGCCGGATTTGAAATCCGGCATCTTCTTTTATTCCGGAAAAGGAATTACGCATTGATTGCCGCAATGCCCGGAAGCACTTTGCCTTCAAAGAATTCAAGCATGGCGCCGCCACCTGTAGAGATGTAGCTTACTTTATCTGTGTAGCCAAAATCGTTCACTGCAGCTACACTATCACCACCGCCCACTAAACTAAACGCTCCTTTACTTGTAGCGTCTGCAACGGCCTGTGCAATGGTTTTTGTTCCGTGCTGGAACTTTTCCATTTCAAATACACCCATCGGGCCATTCCACAGAATTGTTTTTGAATGAATCAATACGTTTGTAAACTGTTCACAGGCATTTGGGCCTATATCCAGTCCTAACCAGCCATCAGGAATCTGGTTGCTTGGTGCTGTTGATGTATTTGCATCAGCAGCAAATTTATCTGCAATCACAGAATCACTTGGCAGATGAATGTTCACCCCTTTCTGTGCGGCCTTTTCAATAATTGTTTTCGCTGTTTCCAGCCTGTCTTCTTCACAGAGAGAATTTCCAATCTTTCCTCCCATTGCCTTCATGAAAGTATAAGCCATACCGCCACCGATAATAATGTCGGTTGCACGTTCCAGTAAGTTTTCCAGGATAAGTATCTTATCGCTCACCTTAGCGCCTCCAATGATGGCTGTAAATGGTTTATCAGCTTTCAGCAACACTTTTTCTGCAGCAGCCACTTCACCTTCCATCAACAAACCAAACATCTTTTTTTCTTTAGGGAAGAATTTCGCAATCACAGCTGTAGAAGCATGTGCACGGTGAGCAGTACCAAACGCATCATTTACATATACATCGCCCAGCTTTGCTAATTTTTGTGCGAAGGCTTCATCGCCTTTTTCTTCTTCTTTATAAAAGCGGAGATTTTCCAGCAGCAATACTTCACCTGCACGCAGCATACCTGCAGTTAAGTAAGCCTGTTCGCCAATACAATCGTTGGCAAACAATACGCTTGTATTTCCACCAAGCAATTCACCCAGATGTTTGATCAGATGTTTTAATGATGATTTTTCTTCAGGACCTTCTTTTGGCCGGCCGAGGTGACTCATTAAAATAACACTGCCACCATCATTGAGTATTTTTTTAATTGTCGGAATGGCAGCCCTCATTCTGTTATCATCACCAATGGCCTGTGTTTGCTTGTCGATAGGAACATTGAAATCAACCCGGATCAGCGCTTTCTGACCTGCGAAGTTGTAAGTTGAAAATTTGCTCATAAAATATGTATTTAGTTCTTTTGATTGTTTGCGTTGAACGAAGTTATCAATTGCCTGATAAAACCTGTTCAACTGTTTTTCTATTTCTGTATCTGTTTCAGCAGCTGTTCTGTACAATTTAAATTTCTGCTTACATCATCTTTTCCTTCGATTTTTACTTTCATCAATGCCCCGCTGATTAGTTGATATCCCTGGATTCCCTGCTCTTCATTGAAAAAGCAATTGTACCAGTCAATCAACTCATTTGAATAAGCCATGCTTGCTTTATTACTGTAAAATTTAATGGGGTGCGGATACCAGCTTCCTCCGGCATTCTCCAGCTTATTCTCTTTTGCATGAGTATATAATGCCTGCAGAAATTGGAGATAAGCAATCACACGCTGTTGAATTTGATCAGTTGTTTCCTGCTGCTGGGGTTTTGTCCGCCAATTGTTCATTGCTTGGCTGTAAGGATCCGATTTTGATTGATTGGCCAATGCCTGCACTTCAATCATTTCATCCGGGTTTGATTTATCAATCGGGAAGCCCCGGTAAAAGCTGAACTGAGTTTTATTGCCTGGCAGGTTTTGATCAACCAGGTATCTTACATTATCTGTACTGTCATTTACAGAACGAGTAAGTACCAGTAATTTTTTCTGTTCATCAAAATTCCATTTACCCTGCTCAAACAGCAGATCTGCACAAAGAGTGTAATTCCCGTCAGGATAAAAACGAATAGTATAGAGGTCAAGATGATTGTTTTTATTCTGTTCTGCTTTTTCATCTATCACAACATACCATTCACAATCTTTCGGATTGATTGCTTTCTTTTCAGCAGTTGTAACTGTTCCGCATGAAAAAAATAAAAAAGGGATACTCCATAAGAAATATCCCTTTAAGATTTTTGCCTTTGCTATCATGAATTATTTAATCATTTTAGCAAAATAATGAAGTGTGCGAACCAACTGGCTTACATAACTCATTTCATTATCATACCAGCTAACTACACGTACTAATTGATTATCGCCTACGTTCTGTACTCTTGTTTGTGTTGCATCAAACAAAGAACCGAAGCTTGTGCCAATAATATCGCTGCTTACAATTTCATCTTCAGTATAACCAAAGCTTTCGTTAGAAGCGGCTTTCATTGCAGCATTTACTTCTTCAACAGTTACCTTTTTACCTAACACAACGGTTACTTCAGTTAATGAACCCGTAAGTGTTGGTACACGTTGAGCACTGCCATCCAGTTTTCCTTTCAGGCTTGGTAATACAAGACCGATTGCTTTGGCAGCACCTGTGCTGTTGGGAACAATATTCTGAGCAGCTGCACGTGCACGGCGAAGATCACCTTTTGCATGAGGAGCATCCTGTGTATTCTGATCGTTGGTGTAAGCGTGGATAGTTGTCATTAACCCATTCACAATGCCATATTTCTCTTCCAGTACCTGTGCTACAGGAGCCAGGCAGTTGGTTGTACAGCTTGCACAGCTGATGACTGTTTCACTGCCATCAAGAATGCTGTGGTTTACATTAAATACAACTGTTTTCAAATCACCTGTTGCAGGAGCGCTGATTACTACTTTTTTTGCACCGGCTGCAATATGCGCCTCTGCTTTAGTTTTATCAGTAAAGAAACCTGTACATTCTAATACTACATCCACATTGTGCGATCCCCATGGAATCTGTGAAGGGTCTTTCTGTGCATATATTTTTACTTCATCACCGTTAACAATGATTGAATTTTCTGTTGCTTTTACTTCTGCATCAAAACGTCCCTGGGCAGTATCATACTTCAGTAAATGACCTAATACCTTTGGGGAAGTAAGGTCGTTGATAGCAACTATATCAATGCCTTCCATTTTATAAATCTGGCGATATACTAATCTGCCAATGCGTCCAAAACCGTTAATAGCAACTTTTACTGTGCTCATGGAAATAATTATTTAGGAGTTTAAAAATGCGCTGCGAAGGTAAAGACTTTAGCGATTAAAGACCGTTAGTTTTTTGCCTGATATAGAGCAGCAGTTGGTCTATACTACGTCATTGGTTTTTGAATTTCCTGTTTTTTTCCGGTTCCCGTTCGTATCCATTTTTACTACATTGATGTTATGTATTGAATGAGATCAGATAATAACAGACCAATTTTTGAAATTTGTTTGGCTGGAAACCTGCCCAAACCTATCTTTGCCGTCCCAAAAATAAACGCCGCGTTGGTCAAGGGGTTAAGACGCCTCCCTTTCACGGAGGAATCACGGGTTCGAATCCCGTACGTGGTACAAAGCCCTGCTTAACAGCAGGGCTTTTTTATGTCCATACACTACAGCCAACATGTGATTTTACTGCAATCAGCGGAACTTTCATGTGAGTATTTACTTGACATTTACCTTTTTTACGTAGCCGACCCGGGTTGAAATTACTGTCCTATTTACCTGAGAAATGCTTTTCAAACAGATAAAAACAACTTTTTTAAAAATATTTTAAAAAATATTTCGTGGCTCACTCATTGATTATCAGTGTATTTGTCATGTTATTTTTACTGTATCGTAGAAATTCCTGACTAAAACGTAATTATACTATTGCGCATGTAAAATTCTCGACGCAACTTTGTGTTCATAAGGGATAACACTTAAACGATTCGACAGGTTCCCTTAGAGGTTAACAACCTTTTCCTTTAGATCCGATCCAGAGAGACCCGTACCAATTTAGTCCCTATTTAAACGAATTAACATGACGTACCTCTACCCAACAGTAGTAAAAGTTTATAAACTTTTATTTTCTCTCAGCATCCTGCTTTTCATAAGTCAGGAATCTTTTTCACAATTGACTTTTAAAAGCCCTTTATTACTCCAGGGAGATGGTAAAGCTATTGGATCAATTTATCGTTTCTCAAATGTTACAACTAATGTTGATGCACTTGTAACAATTGACAGCCTTATAAATGGCTCATCTGTTTCAAGCATTGATATTTCCGGTGGCTATGCTGATGCATTTCAACCACAGGTAAAAGCAGGATCTAACGGTCTTTCCTATGTTGTATTTACAATAAAGTTTGTTACTGCAAATACTGCAGTTCCGGTTTTTCTTTCAAGCGTTTCTGCAACAAATCTTGACCTTGACGGCACAACCAATTTAAAAGAAATGTGTGAAATTGACATGAATGGCGGCTCTTCAAAATTCATGAATAATAACCCTAAGATTTCTGTTACTCTTTTAAATAACAAATTCAGAGGATTAAATCTTGACGGTGTTGATCGTGGCGGCATTGATACATCTGCATCTGAGTTAATGTTCGTAGTAAAGAATAACAATGTATCTTCTTTCAGAGTTCGCTTCGGGGCAGTTCTCGCTGGTTCAAGCGGAAGCGGCAGTGCAAGAATGTACAGCCTTTATATGAAGGATTTTGCCATTGCTAATGCTGCCACACTTCCTGTAACCCTGACAAATTTCCAAGCAAACCTGAAAGATAAGAGTGCATCACTTGTATGGACAACTACCAATCAAATCAACTTCAGTCACTTTGTTATTGAAAAGAGCACAGATGGAAAAAACTTCCGGGAAGCAGCCGTTTTGTTTGCAGATGAAGCTAACACAAGTGCTGCAAATGACTACAAATACAAAGACAATTTACAAAACAGCAGTGCAAAAGTTGTATTCTACCGTTTGAAAATGGTTGATGCGAACGATAAGTATGCTTATTCAGAAACAAGAATGGTTCGCCTGGCAACTGAAGTAAACAATGTACAGATCAGCACCTTCCCTAACCCTGTAACAAGTGAAGTTCGTATCATGGTTCCAGCTGACTGGCAGGAAAAAGCAGTTACTTACGAAATCTATAACAGCACAGGTATATTGGTTCAACGTGTGCAGAATCAGAAAGCAGCACAGGTACAGCAAATCAATGTACAGAATCTGAACGGCGGCAACTATATTTTAAAAGTGAGTAACGGTTCAGCAACAAGCACTTCAAAAATTATTAAAGTTAATTAAACATATTCCAGTACAGACCATTGCTAACCTTCTTTACACCTTAACCCTAACACCTCCACATTGATCAGCTAACCTTTAGCTAACCTTACATGAATGTTTACCCAGAATCCCTTTGGATTTTTCGACGGGTGCCCCCGATTTATCGGGGGCTTTCCTTTTTATAAAGAATTAGATTCCAACTTCAGAGTGGATTTCCGGAACCGATACATCAGTAAATCCTTTTCGAATAAGCCGTTGTTGAAATGCCTGCTGCACATCATATTCACCATGCACTAAAAATAATTTCTGCACCTGCTTTGCATCCTGGCAGGCGAGCCATTGACTCATATCTTCATAATCACCATGTGCACTCATACTGCGGATCTGACCGATTTCCGCATGCACTTCTTTTTCCACTCCAAAAATTTTCACCTCTTTTCTTCCCTCAAGTAATTTGCCACCTAAAGAACGTGGCTCACAATAACCGGTCAATAAAATTGTATTGCGGCTGTTTTCGATACCATTATTAATGTGATGCTTTACTCTGCCTGCATCCGCCATTCCGCTTGCACTGATCACAACATAAGGTCCGCTGCGAAAGTTGAGAAGCTTTGATTCACTAACGGTCTTTACGTATTTCAACCCTTTAAAACCAAAAGGATCATTATCGCTCTTTAATATTTTCTGAATGCGGCTGTTAAACAAATCAGGGTAGCTTTTAACGATCTGTGTCGCTTCAATACTTAATGGACTGTCAACAAAATAATCCAGATCAGGTAAGCGGCGTTCAAGTTCCAACTGGTTTAAATCATATAAAATTTCCTGTGTGCGTCCAACACTGAACGCAGGAATAATCAATTTTCCTTTTTTCTCAAGACAAGCTCTGATAATCCATTTCAATAACTGATCGGGAGTTGACATTGCATTATCATGCAAACTGTTTCCGTAAGTTGATTCCATAATAATCACATCTGCCTGTGGGAAAACTTCCGGTGATTTCAATATCACATCACGATAACGGCCAATATCACCTGAGAATGTGATACGTTTTGTTTTCCCATTTTCAGTGAGCTTTAAATGAACACAGGCGCTGCCGATGATATGACCAGCATCTGTAAACATTACTTCAATTCCCTCATCGATCTTACACCAATTTCCATACTCAACATCTACAAAACGTTCTGCAGCTTTCTTTGCATCTTCAATTGTGTACAATGGTTTTAAATAAGGCAGGTTTTGATTGGCCCTCCGTTTGTTTTCATACTTCACATCATCTTCCTGTATTTCTGCACTGTCTTCAAGCAGCACAGCAGTGAGACTTTGTGTTGCAGGTGTGCAATAAATTTTTCCCTGGTAACCGTCGGCACAGAGCTTGGGTATTAAACCGCTGTGATCAATATGTGCATGACTCAGCACCATATAATTTATTTCAGAAGGCTCAAAACCCCAGTTGCGGTTTAATGCATCGGTATCTCTTCCCATACCCTGGAACAAACCGCAATCGAGTAATAATTTTTTCCCGTTACTGAATGTAATAATGTGTTTACTTCCAGTAACACAACGTGCAGCACCATGAAATGACAGTTTCATAAAACCCCTCCGGCCCCTAAAGGGGAACTATTCGTCCCCGCTCTTTGGGTTTTTTAAATATTAATAAATGAATTTCGATCCAAACTATTTATCCTTTTACTTTAAACGACCAGGTAATATAAAACTCAGCAACAATTTCACCGGCCTTATTCTTTCCAACAGATTTTGCTCTGATTGATTTTGCTTGACCTGTTGCTATTGCATCATCCACCAGCAACTCCAATGCTTTCCCGTCTTCACAGGTAAAAGTTGTTACATCAACAGCTTTCTTAAAAAAATTTGCTTCCAGGTTTACAACCAGCATGGAAACAGAAGGCCTGCGTTCAATCACCTGCATTAAACCCAAAACACCTGTACTCATTTCTGCTGCCATTGCCAAACAGGCGAAATAAGTTGAACGGAAAGGGTTTTGTGAAAACCATTTGTAAGGAACGGTTACTTCACATTTTTCTGCTGCAAGAGATTTGATACGAACACCGCTGAAAAAAGCGGAAGGTAATTTCAACAGCAAAAACATCCTGCTTTTTAACGGATGTTTCATCTGCTGTATAAACTTTCCTGCTCCGGGATTCATGAATACAATTTTTATTTCGATACTTCTACAATACAGGCAACCACATCATTCGCATCACCTGTTACATCAAAACGCAAAGTACCTTTTCCTGTTGATGAATACCGAACGTTACGAATCAAAGATGATCCCAATGCATTGTTCAATCTTGCTGCATAATCAGAAGAAGGATTGGCACTGATCTGCTGATTCAATTGGTACCAGTTCAATTCTTTTTTACTGATCACTACTGCAATTACATCTCTTGTACCAATACTGTCAGGTGTCATGCTTTTATCTTTCGGAAACATCCGGTAACCGGTAATGCCGCAGAACGGAGAATATTTTGTTTTGGTTGGATCATCTGTTCTTGGATAAGGGAACAGTGTATAACTTGTTCCATCTACTTCTTTACCAAAAACATACACGTAACACTCTGTTGTGTTTTTGATTTCCATTTTAAATTTTGTACCGGGACGAACCGGTGCTGTTGTTTCAAAACGGTTACCGCTTCCTGTTCTTAATGGAATATAATCCCTGGCTACTGTTTTCTTTCCATCATATTCCACTCTCACCAAACCAATTTCACAGGCAAACTGCTGAACATCTTTATTGCTTTGATGCATGGGGTTTACACCATAGGCTTCACGTACATAGGTTTGAAAATCACCATAACGCACCCAGCCGAATCCGTTAGTACCCCATTCTTTCCCCCAGCTGTTCATCAATAAAAATGCACCTCCGTATTTTGTATCATCATAACCAACCACACACATGGCATGACCGCCAAAGCCCATCATACTTCTGTCGCCCTGTTCAGGTATCCATACATCCTGTCCCATCATGGGCTGCATAAAACTTTGCCCTACCATCATACCAATAACTACCGGTGCACCCTGTGCTAAATTTTCTTTGATGGCACGAAGATCAACAGCATCATTACGATCACCTAAACTTAACCGGTTAAATCCACGCATACGAAACTGTGCAGCTTCCTGTTGTAATTGTCCGCCTGGCTGATTTTGGCAATCCTGCTCATTATATGGAAACTCAGCATAAGGAACGCCACCCTGCTTGGTCATAAATTCCATTGCACGGATAATATAAGAACCCTGGCAACCTTCCAAACCAATCTGGTTATACATAAAAGAAGGTGAGAAGGCAACATCATTTGGTTGCTTACCAGTTTTAGTTGCTTCCAGAATTGTATGTGCTGCAAATGCACTGCTCCATGCAACGCATGAACCCTGCGATCCCTGGTTTTGTGGAGTTGGGCAAAACTTCTGCAGATTTGCAGATTCAGGCAATGGGTTTTTGGTATTGTCATCAGCCAATGGTTCATAGATCTCTGCTTTTTCAAATTGCTTGGGATCTAAAAAACCACCTGTTGCCAAATTGGCTATATCTGAAATATTGCAACCGCTGCGGCTTAAAAAGAAATAAGCACCGGCTGCAATCACCAGTAAAATGATAATTCCTTTTCCGCCTCCGCCTTTACCACGGCCAAACAAACCTAATAACAGAGGTAATAAACTGAGAAAACCACCTCCCCCTCCACCGCCGGGACCGGTTGGAAAGTTTCCACCGCCACCACCTGAGTTGTCATTGTTGTATTGTTCCTGTTGATCCTGCGGATCATCTGTCATTCGGATAGGCATAGAAAAGTGTTTTTGTGCTGATTAAATGTAAGGCAATTTTTGGTTTGATGGATAGAAGTCATTCAGAATATAAAAGTTGCATGGATTAAAAAAACAACACCAGAAGCGCAAGTATTTATGCGTGACAGTAATTTGATTTAACTATACAATGATGAGAAAAAGATGGCGGACACTTACCGTTTTATGGCAAAGTAAGATCAAGGAATTACTGTTGTTGAAGAAATGCTTTTCAAAATAAAAATCAAGCATTAAAACTACTCTCGGACCACACCATGATAATAATATAAACTTCAGTGTATTTACTTTTTAGTTTCAATATCAATTTTATGCATTTCTGAAGCAAGCTTTTTTTCCTCTTTCTCAATTCCATAAACTAAAATCAGTAAAACTATGGCAAGAAGATTAAATACGACACTCACTTCATCGCTCAATTTGTTTAACCCATTGGAAAAAAAACTGTCAATAGGCTCAATAAGAATCCGAAGCTTAATATCAGGCGTATCAGTAAATCCAACAGCAAGATAAGGCCCAAAATAATTTTTGAAAGAGAATCCCAACAAAACCAGTTGAATTGCCTGAATCCAAAGGCTAACCTTCATCATTATTGCCCCTGATTTACTTGTCGAAAATGCATATTTATATCCTGAAATAATAAAAAATAAAATAACAATTACAGTAAATGTTGCAGGAAAAAGACTGTATAAAAAACCCATCACACCTAACCCAGTGAGACCGATATAAAGAGAAATCAATCCTCCTATCACAAAATATAGACCTAAAGAATATCTAAATATTTTTATGCTGTTCTCTGACATAATGTTAATGAGTAATGAATCTGTTGTAATCGCAATCCCTACGGCTCAACACTGCTCCCCAACCACGCCATCATCGAAATACCATTTTCAAGTGCATTTTCATCAATATTAAATGTTGGCGTATGCACACCGCTTGTAATTCCTTTTTCTTTGTTCATTACACCTAAGCGATAAAAACAACCGGGGATCTGCTGGGTATAATACCCAAAGTCTTCAGCACCCATTCTTAATTCTGTTTCTTCCACATGCTCAGCACCAAATAATTCAGCAGCTTTTGTTTTTGCAATTTCATTCAATGCTTCGTTGTTGTACACAGTTGGATAACCCACATCAATATGCAGATCCAATGTTCCACCCATACTTTCAACCAGCAAAGTTGCATTACGACGGATAAGATCGTGTGCTTCAAAACGCCACACTTCATCCATGGCACGGAAAGTACCCATCAGCTTTACTTCATTGGGAATAACATTGGTGGTTGTACCGGCATTGAATGCAGTAATAGAAAGTACAGAAGGGTTATGGGGATTTCTGTTGCGGCTGATGATCTGCTGCAGACTTACAACAAGATATGATGCAATTAAAATCGGATCAACTGCATGATGTGGTGCAGCTGCATGTCCACCTTTTCCTTTCACCGTCATATATATTTCATCGGCACTGGCCATAACTTTTCCTGCACGGAAACTGAGCTGACCAATCTGTAGACCCGGATGAACATGCAAACCAAAGATGGCCTGCGGTTTTGGAGACTCCAGTACACCTTCTTTGATCATGATGCTAGCGCCGCCGGGGTTCTTTTCTTCACCCGGTTGAAATACCAGCTTCACTGTTCCTTCCCACTCAGTTTTTAACTCATTCAAAATTTTTGCAGCACCAAGCAAACAGGTAGTATGTGCATCATGTCCGCATGCATGCATCACTCCATCCTTTGTTGATTTATACGATACATTATTTTCTTCGAGGATTGGTAATGCATCCATGTCTGCACGGAGTGCGATGACTCTATTTGATTTCTTGCCGCCTTCGCTTAAGCTTCTGCTGCCGAGGCCCTCAATCAAACCAACAACTCCCGTTTCTGCCATGATGCTGAAAGGAATGCCATACTCCTTTAATTTGCTTTGCACAAATTTTGAAGTTTCAAATTCCTGGTAACTGAGTTCGGGATTTGCATGCAAATGCTGACGCACTGCAATAAATTCATCCTTATATTTTTTTGCGAGAGATTGTATCTTGTCTTTGAGCATAGAAGCGCAAAAGTACAAAAGAGAACTGTAAGGACTTACCCTACTTCGAATCTTCCTTTTCTTTCTCCGGCTTTCCTTCAATATCACTTGGTATTACAAATACTCCTGCAGGAAACATGCGGGTTAATTCTTTTTTCAAATCATCTGCTTCACCCTTTTCCACAAAGTTGCCGATACGTATTTTGAAATAAGGAGCCTGGTACATCAGGTAAGTCTTGTGTTCGGGATAAACAGACAAAAGCTTTGATTTTGTCTTAAATGCCTGGGTGCGATCGGTTGTATTCAACACCTGGATGCGGTAGCCTTTTGTTGGCCGTTTTGCATCAGCTGCTTTTTTATTGATCTCAGCCTTCTTTTTTGTGAGCAGATCAAGTCGGCTGTCTTTTACAACATACACTGCATTACTGATGGTATCTGTTACCATTTGTGCGCTGGCAAATGCCGCCACGCCGATCATCAAACAAAACAAGCCAATCTTTTTCATATGTAAGTGTTCAAAATACATCCGGTTAATCATGTCAGCAACTTAATATCTTAAGCAAGCATACTTTCTTTTACGATAGCCACACCTGCGCTGCATCCAATTCTGTCGGCCCCCGCTTCAATCAACTGTTTGGCAAATGCATAGTTGCGTATTCCACCAGATGCTTTAATTTTTATAGTAGACGGTAAAGTCTTCCTCATCAGTTGCACGGCCTCCAATGTTGCTCCCTTCTCTGCATAGCCAGTAGATGTTTTTACAAAATCTGCGCCAAGTTCTGCATAGATCTCACAGCAACGGATAATTTCTTCATCCGTCAACACACCGCTTTCAATAATAATCTTGATATGCTTGTCTTCCTTGTGTGCCATGGGGATAATGGTTTCACCCTCATGTTTTATAAAGTTCCAGTCGCCGTTTTTAATGGCAGAAATATTGGCCACCATATCAATTTCATCCACCCCGTCAACGATAGCTAATAAGGTTTCAGTCACTTTTGCTTCAATAGCTGAGTAACCAAAAGGAAAGCCAATCACTGTAGCTGTTTTTACGCCGCTGTCACCAACCAATCCTTTTGCAAATTTTGTAAACGGAGGAGGAACACAAACAGCTGCGAATTTGTAGAGAGTTGCTTCTGTGCAAAGCTGTTCAATATCACTGACAAGAGTTGTTGGCTTGAGGATCGTATGATCGATGTATGATGCGATATTCATGGAGCAAATGTAATCAGTTAAGTATTATGTGGCAGTTCAATCAGCTGAAGAAAAAACCTCCCGAAGGAGGTTAATTATTTATGCATCTTTTCCGTGACACTGTTTATATTTCTTCCCGCTTCCACAAGGGCAAGGATCATTACGGCCAATCTTTGGACCGGCGATAATCGGCTCCTGTTTTACATTCTCAGAAGGATCGTAATAATCAGGAGTTTCCATTAATTCTCCGCTTCCTGCAGCCACCATTTCATCTTTTTTCTGACGCAGCTTACTCATATCTGTTTTCTGCTGGCGCCCTTCACGAATTTGTCCGCTGTTATTTTCCTCAACAGGTAATCCGGTGTGAGCTAAGAAGGAAACGATATTTTTATTGATCTCACTGTTCAACTGTTCAAACAATGTATATGCTTCCACTTTATAAATCACCAATGGATCTTTCTGTTCGTAAGTAGCATTCTGTACAGATGTACGCAGATCATCCATTGCACGAAGATGTTCTTTCCATCCTTCATCAATAAATGCCAATGTTGCTGTACGTTCAAGTGCATTCACCAACTCAAGTCCTTTGGTGTCGATTGTTTTCTGCATCGGCGTTAACACCTGCAAACCACGTTTACCATCGCTGAACGGAACAAATACATTTTCAATATGAGAACCTTGTGTATTTCTGATATTCTGGAATACAGGTAATGCATCTTTTTTCAATCCATCACATTTGCGCAGGTAAGCAGTTTTTGCTTCTGTATAAAGCGCCTGTGCCAGTGAATTGCTGTCGGCTTTATCGAGTTCTTCTTTTGTAATCTGCGTATCAATTCCAAAGTTGATGATACAGGCGAGCTTGAATCCCTCATGATCAGTCTGTTCTTTGAATGACGCAATCAATCCATCAGCTACTGTATAAAATGCATTATCAATATCCAGTGCCAAACGTTCGCCGCTCAATGCATGATTACGTCTTGTATAAACAGCTGAACGTTGCTTATTCATTACGTCATCATAATCCAGCAAACGTTTTCTTATACCAAAGTTGTTTTCTTCTACTTTCTTCTGTGCACGTTCAATAGACTTGGTGATCATGCTGTGCTGAATCACTTCACCTTCTTTGTAACCAAGCTTATCCATCATACCGGCAATACGGTCACTGCCAAACATACGCATCAAATCATCTTCAAGTGACACATAGAATTGTGATGAACCGGGATCGCCCTGACGACCGGCACGACCACGAAGCTGTCTGTCTACACGACGGCTATCATGACGTTCTGTACCAAGTATGGCCAAACCACCTGATTCTTTTACACCTGCACCCAATTTAATATCGGTACCACGACCGGCCATGTTCGTAGCGATTGTGATTGCACTTGGTAAACCTGCTTCAGCAACAACCTGTGCTTCACGGGCATGCTGTTTTGCGTTCAATACGTTGTGCGTAATTTTTTTCACCTGCAGCATCTTGCTCAATAATTCACTTACTTCAACTGAAGTTGTACCAACCAGTACGGGCCTTCCTGCTGCACGGAGGATTTCAATTTCATCAATAACAGCTTTGTATTTTTCACGCTTTGTTTTGTAAACAAGATCCTGCCTGTCGTCACGAATCATATTCAGATTGGTAGGAACTTTAACAACATCTAATTTGTAAATATCCCAGAACTCACCTGCTTCTGTTTCAGCAGTACCCGTCATACCACAAAGCTTGTGATACATACGGAAGTAGTTCTGTAATGTAATGGTAGCGTATGTTTGAGTAGCCGCTTCAATGTTTACATTTTCCTTTGCTTCAATAGCCGGGTGTAAACCATCGCTGTAACGGCGGCCATCAAGAATACGGCCTGTTTGTTCAT
>CAZOLW010000056.1:0-26518 GCA_964580775.1 uncultured Chitinophagaceae bacterium
AATACAAAAGATGAAGGTAAAAATTACCAGTAGGATAATGTTGAGGGGTTTTACCCGTTAGTGAAAAAATATTTTAAAGGGGCCAATGAACAGCAGGCTGCTTTGCTGATGGAGTTTGTATTGCATGGCCTTTCATCTTATTCATTAATCAGTAAAAAAATAGTGGAGGGAAGGGTAGAGTTTAATGATTTGATGGGAAGTATTATTGATATGAAAGCAAGCAGGGACAGTGATGAGGATGAAGACTTTGACGGTGAAGATTTTACATGAATGAACAAAGCCTCATTGTATTTAATACAATGAGGCTTTGTTCAAATAAAGGGTCATCTACTATTTAAATTTATAGCCAACGGAAAATCCTCCGTAAATTGGCCAGAAAACACCTTCCTTAAAAGCAATAATTGGATTAACACTTGCTCTGAAAGTAACTCCACTGCCAATTGGTTGATAACGATAACCAAGAGTAAGAGTTCCAAATGTGTTAGAAATATTATTGTCAGGGTCAACAGAGTCACCGTCATATGTTGCATGAACATAAGTTACATTAACTCCGACTTCAAGATAATGCTTGGTGCCTTTTTTCCCAATTAGATAATTTAATCCAACAGGTAAGAACAAAAGTCCGGTACCATCTATTGCAAATCCTCCAATACCAATTCGGCCACCAAAACCACCTTCTTTTTTTGTAAATCGTGAGTCAAAGTTGAGACCTGCTACACTTGGTCCTCCCAATTCTGCATAAATCTGAGGAGCCTGTGCAAAGGACGTACATGCAAATACTATTGCAATCAATGTGATAAAGAGTGATTTTTTCATTGTAATTAGTTTTGGAAGTGACAAATCTAAATAAAACTAACAAATAATTAAGTAAAAATGAAAGAGCTTATTCAATTTCTTCTTGTGACAGATCTTCTAATAAATTAATATCTACATCTGTTCCTGCAATTCCTTCAACGGAGCCACGGATATGTGCTGCATTGAGTAATACTTTTTCCAGTTGTTTTTCCCGTTGCTTCCAGAGTTTTTCCATGGCATCACGTTCTTTCTGGATAGAAATTTTCATGCTCATAAAACCTTCACGGATGGCTTTCCATTGTTCTCCAAATTCATTACCCGTTAAATAATCATAGAGCATCTGCATTTTTTCGCCTTTATTTTCCTGGCCTTTTGTTGCCTGTGCGATACGTACAATTCCATCTCTTAAAACATGTGTCAATGCTTTTACTTCTGCAAAACTGCAGATCCATACACCATCTTTCATTCCAAACCTGTCCATGTCTTTTGGCATGGCTTGCGAAACAATTACAGCCACATCAGCTGCCTGGCTTCGCTTGTCGGCTTTCAGTTTTTCAATCCACTGATCAGAAAAATCTTTAGTGCGTTTGCTTTCAAAAATAATCTTGCCGCATTCCTGTCCAAACTGGTTACGTACAAGCAGGATGCAATCGGCTCCTTTCACTCCTTTACCTACCTCCTCAATGCTGTCGAATGGAAATGACTGACGAAGCAGGTCTTCCAGCAGGAGTTCCTGTGCTTCGCCCTGGCTTTGCATGGAACCCTGGTCGGATTTTCGTTTCATTTCATCTACCAGTTTTTTCTGAGCCTCCAGTTTTTCTTCCAGCTCTTTATTCTTTAACTGGTATTCAGTTTCTTTCAGAGATATTTTATCTGCTTCTTCTTTGCGGATGATTTCTGAAAGTTTGCTCCGTTCTTCCAGCAGCATTTTTTGCAGGCGCAGGTCCAGTTCCTGTTCTTTTGATAAGAGCAATTGTTCTTTCTTTAAAAACTCCAGTTCTTTTTCACGGGAAAGTTTCAGTTTTTCTTCATTGTCTTTGTTATTCTGCTCAAGCAGGCGGAGTTTATTTTCAAAATCAGAAGCAACTGATTTTTGAATGCGTTCCTCTGTTTCCTGCTGTGTTTTCTTTTTTTCATCCAGCAGTTGTACATCAAATTTTTGCTGCTGCAGCTTTTGCCATTCAGTCATTTTTGTACGCAGCTCTCTCTGCACCTCTTCACGAATGCTGTCGGTTGGTTCAAATTCATGGCCGCAATTAGGGCATTTTATTTCGGTTGACATCTTATCTTTTTTGCAAGTTTACGAAAGAAGTATCAGAGCTGGCCGGAGGAAGTGTTTCGCCCGGTGGTGGCAATGTACATACCAATATCAGCCAGCATTTTCAGAATTAGAAAAATAACAGAAGTTCCAAAACCAAGTAAAGGCGGTACCAAAATCATTAAATGCATGGGGATGATGCGCATGTAGGGCACAAAAAACATTTTCCCAATGTTTTCCTTCTCCCCTTCCTTTTTTGAAGACCTTCTCCTGATTAAATCAAGCGTGCTTTCAACAAGGAATATAGCCCCTGTTATTAAAACAATTTTTGCATTTGCACCGGCAGAGAAACCCGTCAACAGAAAAATGGCATACACTAAATGGAAAAAACCAAAGTGAAATAGAAAGAAGAAGGCGGCACAGCCCATATTCTTTTTGGTAACAGGCTGGTCGTTCATTTTCATGCTTTTTTCATCGGGGTTCTCCACTTTCAGCAATTCAATAAATGTGAAAAAACCTATGAGAATGCTCTGCAGCCAGTAAATCCAGACAATGGTATTGAACTCTGTCGGGTTCTGCAGATAATAGTAAATAAGGTAGCTGTTGATGAGTAATAAAAACCAGGCCCGGGGATCTTTGAGTGTTCGCTGCAGCAAGTGAGTAAGTTTCTGCCAAAATACTTATCTCTGTCTTAAAAGCGAAATGTTCGTAAACATTTATCCTGCCTGCATTTACGGTTTCAGTCTTTTTTGCAAATGGCAGGGTTGTAAAGCCTTGTTTCTATATATTTGCGCAGTTTGAGTTAACTATCATTTTCATGCAATCAACTGCAGAAGGCAAACTTTTTGAGACTCTTTTTAACCATGCAAGCATCGGCATTATTGTTGTCGATAGTGCTGCCGAAATTACATTGGTTAACAATTTTGCATTGTTCCAGTTTGGATATGCCGATTCTTCCGAGTTAAAGGGCAAGAAAATTGAAGTACTCATCCCCGGGCGTTTTCACCACAAGCATGTTGGACAAAGAGATGGCTACATCCATAAACCCAATAACAGGCCCATGGGCATTGGCCTCGACCTTTTTGCAAAAAAGAAGGATGGTTCTGAATTTGCGGTTGAAGTGAGCCTTGGAAATTATGAGTTTGAAGACAATAAGTTTGTGGTTGCCTTTGTAAACGATATCACCAGGCGGAAGGAAATTGAGCAGGAAATCATCCGGATGAATGAAGAGCTGGAGCAGAAAGTTGAAGATAGAACCATTACTTTGAGGGATACAGTGGAAAAGCTGAACCTGCAGATTGAAGAAACAGAGGAAAAGGATAAAGAGCTGGTAGAGGCATTAAACAGGGAAAAAGAGCTAGGCGAACTGAAGTCCCGTTTTGTATCTGTTGCTTCACATGAGTTCAGGACCCCCCTCAGTACAGTATTGTCTTCCATTTACCTGTTGCAGAAATATACTACTACCGATGAACAGCCCAAAAGGGAAAAACATATTCTCCGGATTATTTCATCGGTAAACCTGTTAACTGATATCCTGAACGACTTCCTTTCTGTTGGCAAAATTGAAGAAGGGAAAATTCAGGCCCGCTTCAGTACCTTTGAAATCAACAAAAATGTTACCCAAACAATTGCTGAGATGCAGAGTTTAAGCAAGCCTGGTCAACAGATTAAGTATGAACATACAGGGAAAAATGAGGCTGAACTTGATCCGGGCATGTTTAAGCATATCACCTTAAATTTGCTCTCCAATGCAATCAAGTTTTCGCCGGAGGGTTCATCTATTTACATCAGTACTTCAGTTGATGAAACAGAAATTCAGGTTAAAGTAAAGGATAGTGGCATTGGTATATCAAAGGAAGATCAGGAGCATTTATTTGAACGTTTTTTCCGTGCAAACAATGCCATCAATATTCAGGGGACAGGGTTAGGATTACATATTGTATCAAAATATGCTGAATTAATGAACGGAAAGATCACCTGTAAAAGCGAACTTGATCAGGGTACTGAATTCACCGTTATCTTTAAAAAATAAACAGTAACAAGTAATGAAGAAAATTCTGCTGATAGAAGATAATGACGAAATAAGGGAAAATACCGCCGAGATACTGGAACTGGCCAACTATAAGGTAGTAACAGCCGCTAACGGGAAACTCGGTATTGAAACAGCTCTTGCAGAAGTCCCTGATCTGATTGTTTGTGATATTATGATGCCTGTTCTGGATGGCTATGGTGTACTGCATGCCCTGCACAAAAACGACAGTGTTAAAAACATCCCTTTTATTTTCTTAACTGCAAAAACAGAACGCAGTGATTTACGTAAGGGAATGGAACTGGGTGCAGATGATTACATTACCAAACCTTTTAGTGGAACAGAGTTGCTGAATGCAATTGAAGGCAGATTAAAGAAAGCTGACCTGATTAAGGAAGAATTCTCAGGTCTTGATGGAGTAAACAGACTGTTGGCAGCTGCCGGATCAAAAGATATCCTTGAATCATTGACAACTGACAGGGATGTAAACAAATACAGGAAAAAGCAAACAGTTTATAACGAAGGGAACCGTGCCGCCCGTTTATTTTTTATTGTAAAAGGTAAAGTGAAAACCTTCAAGTCAAATGATGATGGAAAGGAACTGGTAGTTGGTTTGTATACTGAAGGCGATTTTCTTGGTTATGTTGCATTGCTGGAAGGTAGCTCGTATAAAGAAACAGCTGAAGCAATGGAAGACAGTGAACTGGCCATTATTCCAAAAGCTGATTTTGATGAATTGATGAACAGCAACCCACAGGTGGCGCAGAAATTTATTCAGCTGCTGGCTAAAAATGTGGCCGATAAGGAAGAGCATTTATTAGGGCTTGCTTATAACTCCCTCCGTAAAAAAGTGGCAGATGCGTTAATGAGCCTGCAACGAAAATATAAAACAGGGGATGGACATTTTTCAATTAATATCAGCCGTGAAAACCTGGCAAGTATTGCCGGTACTGCTACTGAATCACTCATCCGCACATTGGGCGATTTCAGAACTGAAAAGCTGATTGATATTAAAGAAGGGAATATCATTATTCTCAACGAAAAGAAATTAGAGAACCTGCTGAATTAACAGGTCTCTTAAATAACTGCCTTAAGAAGGTAAATGAAAAAAGCTGTTTGATTTAATCAAACAGCTTTTTTATGAACTATTCAACTGCTAGAGTATGTCAGGCAATCGTCTCCGTTAGGTACAAATTAAAATCAGACTTGAGCTTGTTGAATTGCTTTTCAACTATCTCCATGTCTTTATGCATTTTTTTCAGTCTTTTTTGCATTTCCTTAAGTATGACAATGTCATCACCCGTTTCTTTTGCGAGCATTTTATCCAGCTCATGAATATCCTGGCGCAACATATTAACGGTATCATCTTCCGAAATGAACTTATTCTGAAAGTATTCTGCACGTTCGAGGAATTCATAATCAGTGTCTGCCTGCAAAACCTGAGACAAACGATTCTTCAAATGGTTGTTTTCCTGCTGTATAAACTGCAGATAACGTTTCCACGTATCGCTCTCATGCCGGTACTGAAGAATTTTTTTATTTGAAGCCATAAGAATTATCATACAATTTTTTATCTGAACGATATATATTTTCCCTGTTTAACAAATCTAAAAATTAAGGAAGCCGTTTGGAATAACAAACGTCACCACCTCCCATGATACTTGTCATAGTCACCGGCTGATCTTAGTACTAATGACAATTAATCACCTCTCCCGGTGTATTCGCCATTACCGGACTGATAAAGGGGATGCCCAGGTTCATTCCCCTTAAAATGAGAATGAAGGCCATAATTGTCATCAGGTATGGAACCGCATTTTTTATTTTTCTTCTTATTGGAAAGGAAATGGCGTTTCCTGCAATACTCAAAACCATCATTAACGGTAATGTTCCTGCACCAAAAGCAGCCATAAAACCAGTACTTAAACTGAGATCACTGAAATTTAAGGCACTTGCCAAAGCAACATATACCATACCGCAGGGTAATAATGCATTCACCATTCCCAAAAAAAGAAAAGATCCTTTTTTTTCTGCCTGTAACAAACGGATCATTTTATTTTGAACGAATACCTGTAACAGTTGTGCCCATTTCGGCTGCCAGGCATTTTGTAAAAAATAATAGTTGATGATAAACAACAGAATGACTGCACCAGAGATAATTGATAACCATTGCTGAAAGCCTGCCATGTAAACAGTGCGCCCGGCTATTCCGAAAACCAAACCGAGTATGGAATAGGTAATAATCCTTCCGGCATTATACATCAATGCAGCAAAACGTTGCTGCCATGCAACAAGATGTTGAACAGGCAGAGCTAATGCAAGCGGTCCGCACATACCAATACAATGCAAACTGCTGAATGCTCCCAAAATCAATCCTGCTGTTATTGCCTGAATCATTCGTTAATACTTACCGGTTGTTCGTTATAGTAATTCTGATTATCTGTTTTCCAGTTAATTTTTAAAACATACTTACCGGGCAAAATATCTTTTGCCGGAATAATCTGAACTGCCTCTTCAGTTAACTGAATATTTATTTTTTTATCTTTTCTTGAATCGGAAGAACAGTAGAAGAAAATGGTTCCTTCAGCTTTCTTCTGTTTCATTTCCTGCGGAAACTGTATACTGATCTGATCTTTCTTTTGCTGTACCTGTATTCCGCTGCTCAATTTATTTGCAAGGTTGGTACCATCAATCACCTGTTGATAGGCGAGTTCATCTTTATAGTAGTCTTTACTCACCAGGTCAAAATGTGATTGAGTGGTTTTGTAGATCAAAAAAAAGATGAAAGCAGCAAAAGCAATAAATACAATGGTCAGTTTATGTCCCCAATTCAGTGTCATAATAAATTAATTTATTCGATTACGTATACAGGCCCCAGAAAACTTGTTTTAATTACATCAATTTTCTTTTCGCCATTATATAAACCAACTTTTAAAATAGTTTTACGTTTGTTAATGCTTTTATTGGGTAGCGTAATAAAGAACGATCCGGCACCCTGTCCATCACTGTGTACATGAATGAACTCGCCCACCATCTGAACTGTTCCGTTTGTCCCTTCTATCCTTACTGTAAGTGGAATATCGTTAACGGTCTTATTCATTACCTTAATATTGTACAGGTTCGAAACACTGTCGGTTCCTTTTTCCTGGTATAGTAAGCCCGGTGTACGCATTACGGTTGCCTTTACATCTTTCTGAGATGCGAGTAAAATTGTCAGCAAACTCAGAAGTACAACGAGCAAAGCAGTATACATACGCATACGGCGTGTGTAATGAAGCTTCTCATGATTGGCAATTCCATTTTCACTGGCATAACGAATCAGCCCTTTCTTAAAGCCAACGCTTTCCATCATATGATCGCAGGCATCAATACAGGCAGTACAACCAACACATTCCATTTGTGTACCGTTACGGATATCAATACCTGTAGGACAAACTTTTACACACTGGCCGCAATCAATGCAATCTCCTGCTGTTCTCTCTTCCTTTTTATTGAATTTTTTCCTGTCTTCTCCACGTTTGTAATCATAAGCAACAATCATAGAGTTTCTGTCGAGCAACACTCCCTGCAATCTTCCATAAGGACAAACAACAATACAAGCCTGTTCTCTGAAGTTTGCATACACAGCATAAAATACTCCACTGAAAACCATCAATGCTGTAATATTTCCCACATTTTCCGTTGGCCTCTGTATCATCTCCCACAATTCTTTTACGCCAATGATATAGGCCAGAAAATAATTGGCAATGATAAATGCTAATAAATAAAAGAGCGAATGCTTGGTTACTTTACGAATAATTTTGTTGGTTGTCCAGGGACCGGCTGCCAGCAATTTCTGGTGTGGGGCATCGCCTTCAATTAAATATTCAACTTTACGAAACAGCATTTCCATAAAATTGGTTTGCGGACAAATCCAACCACAGAACAAACGGCCGAATGCTGCAGTAAACAGAATAATGAAAACCACAAACGTAATCATGATGATTCCAAATATGAAGAAATCCTGTGGCCAGAAAACCTGGCCGAACAGAATAAACTTTCCTTTTGGTACATTAAACAGAAACAGCGGTCTTCCTTTTACATAAATAAATGGAAGAGTAAGAAAGATCAGAAAAAAGAACCCGCTTACGATCGTCCGGATATTATAAAACTTCCCCTTTGGTTTTTGGGCATAAATCCATTTGCGTTTGCCCTCTTCGTCTACTGTGGCAATCCTGTCACGAAAGGATTCTGTTTTCTGATCTTTTACCTCTGTATCTGACATGATTAATCTTTCTGCTTATTTAATCGAATCTGTTTTCACTTCTTTTACTGCTGCAGAATCTGTTGCTGGTGTTGCTGCATTTTCCTGGTACAGCTCACCTTGTTTTTCTTTCGGATTGGGAGGGTTAGTGCCACGCAATGATTTTACATAACTGGCCAGCTGTGCAATCTGTATGGGAGAGTATTCGTCTTTCCAGCTTTGCATTCCTTTTTCCGGCCAGCCATATTTAATCGTTTTGAAAATATCCTTAATGCCACCGCTGTGTATCCAGTAATCATCTGTTAAGTTTGGACCAATGGTATTTCCCTGACCTTCCATGCCATGACAGGTAACGCATCTTTTCGAAAAGATTTCTTTAGCAGATGTTAAGGCAGCAGGTTCTGTTATCAGAGCAACAGTGTTTTCATCAACATTATTGGCAGATTTCGCAAGGAAAGCGGCTTTCTGTTCTTCACCACGTTGCCAGGCAATGTCAAATTCCTGTTTGCTTAAGGGGGCTGTTTCTGCAATATGATAACGGTACAGATAAATTACACCAACAATAATCGTGAGGTAAAAACCATATAACCACCAGCCCGGTAATTTATTATCCAGTTCACGGATGCCATCGTATTCATGACCCATATCAATTTTAGATTCCTGATCAGCAGGTCTGAAGCTGTTGATTTTATCCCACCATGCACTGAAGTTGCGGGATGGTTTGCTTACTGCAGTTCCATCGGCTGCAACAGTTGCAAATGCATTTTCTTTAACCAGGAAATTTCTTACAAATAATCCCATTACAATAATAACAATCAGCTCTATTGCAATTACTGAAGCAAGCAGGTAAAAGGTAAGGGGTGTTAACCCTGCAATTGACGCAGGTGCAGCCGGAGCTGTTGTTGCAGCATCCTGTGCAAGACCAATAGCAGGCGATAAAAAGGCAATCAAACCAACAACTGTTTTTACTGAATTGCTTTTCAGTTTAGAACTGTGCCATTTTGCAGTGCCGAGTACAACATTTGCCATCAGTGCAATTACGAGTAACAGTATAAAAATAATTGCAAGCATTGTAATTGCCATCGGATTGCTCCAGATTGACGGTGGTGCTGCTTCAGGAACTGTTGCAGTTTGCTGTGCTGATACAGCATAGGTTGTGAACAGGAAAGCAAAGGATAGTATAGCCTTGTATACTCCTGTCATTGAAAGATATTTTTTTATGTTTAACATCTTGCTTTGATTTATTTAGTTATCTAATGGAATGCGACTGATCTCATTCAGTTCTTTTTTATCTGTTCTGGCAAGCCATATTATCATTACACAGAAGAAAATAAAAAAGATGAGAAAAGAGGTTAATCCGTAAATGCTTACGTTACTGATTTTTTCTAAATAATTAATGAATTTCATTTCTTACTTTTTTCGGTGATCATTTAGTTTGAAGCTGTTTCAGGTTTCTTATCAGCAGTAATATCCTTACCTAAGCGCTGCAGGTAAGCAATTAATGCTATAATTTCTTTATTGGCAGGAGTTTGAATCTTGTCAATTTTTAAACTGATCCTGATACCGTTTGCCTGTGTCATTAGATCCTTATTGGCAATTTTATCATAACCCTCGGGATAAGGCACGCCCAAAGTTTGCATTGCCCTGATTTTTGCAGGGGTTATTGAAGTGTCAATATCATTTTCAAGTAACCATGTGTATTGCGGCATGATTGATCCCGGTGACATTGCTCTTGGATCTTCCAGATGGCTGTAATGCCATGCATCTGATTTTTTTAGCTTGCCAACTCCTTCACGTGCAAGATCAGGTCCTGTGCGTTTACTGCCCCATTGGAATGGATGATCGTATACAAATTCACCTGCTTTGGAATATTCTCCATATCTCACCACTTCATCACGGAACGGACGAACCATCTGTGAGTGACAGGTATAACAGCCTTCACGCACATAAATATCACGACCCTGCAGTTCAAGCGGAGTGTATGGTTTTACACTTGTTATTGTTGGAATATTTGATTTGATTAAAAAGGTTGGAACAATTTCAATTAAACCACCAATGGCTACAACTATTAAACTGAACACAAGCATCAATACAGGTCTTTTTTCAATCCATCTGTGCCAGTATTCTTTTTGATGTGCTTCTGCTTTAACTATCGGCGCTGCTTCTGCTTCTTCATTGGCAATAAAGCTTCCCTGTTTTGCAGTCTTGATTAAATTGTACACCATCATGATGGCACCTGTTAAGTAAAGTGTGCCACCAATACTTCTCATGATATACATAGGAATAATATTGGTTACAGTTTCAAGAAACTGGAACTTCAACTGTCCTTCATCTGTAAATTGTTTCCACATATCGGCCTGCGCAAAACCAGCCCAGTAAAGAGGAATGGCGTATACTACAATGCCAATTGTTCCCAACCAGAAGTGATTGGTGGCTAATTTTTTTGAATACAGTGTAGTGCCCCACATTTTTGGAATTAAATAATAGAGCACACCAAATGCCATAAAGCCATTCCAGCCTAAGCCTCCAATATGAACGTGTCCTACAATCCAGTCAGTAAAGTGTGCAATGGCATTTACGCTTTTCAAACTCATCATTGGTCCTTCAAAGGTGCTCATACCATAACAGGTGACAGCAACCACGAAGAATTTTAATACAGGTTCTTCACGTACTTTATCCCATGCTCCACGTAATGTAAATAAACCATTCAGCATACCACCCCAGCTTGGTGCAATCAGCATTACGCTGAATACAGTGCCGAGTGATTGTGCCCAATCGGGTAATGCTGTATAAATTAAATGGTGAGGGCCTGCCCAGATATACAAAAAGATGAGCGCCCAAAAGTGGATAATGGATAAACGATAAGAATATACAGGGCGATTCGCTGCTTTTGGCAGGAAATAATACATTAAACCAAGAATAGGAGTAGTGAGGAAGAAGGCCACGGCATTATGACCATACCACCATTGTACCAATGCATCCTGCACGCCGGCATAGAAGCTGTAACTTTTTATCCAGGAGAATGGAAGTTCAAATGAGTTAACAATATGCAGCATCGCTACTGTTATCCATGTGGCTATATAGAACCATATGGCAACATAAATGTGACTTTCTCTTCTTTTAATTAATGTACCAAACATGTTAATACCAAATACTACCCATATTAATGTAATAAGGATATCAATTGGCCATTCAAGTTCAGCATACTCTTTACCGGTTGTATAACCGAAAAATAAAGTAACAGCTGCCAGTAAGATAATTAATTGCCATCCCCAAAAGTGAATCCAACTTAATTTGTCGTTGAACATACGGGCTTTGGTAAGACGCTGCAGCGAATAATAAATTCCCATAAACATACTGTTGCCCACAAAGGCAAAAATGATAGCATTCGTGTGAATGGGCCGAAGACGACCGAAAGTAGTTCCGGGATAGTTGAGTGAGATAGCCGGAAAATAAAATTGAATGGCTACCCACAAACCAACGAGCATGCCGACAATACCCCAAGCGGCTGTGGCAATGGCGAAGTACTTTACGATCTTATTGTCGTAGTTAAACTTTTCTAATTGCATAACTTCCTGTTTGATTATTATGGTTTTGAGTTCTGGTTTACTGAGTTTGGAGAAGCGTTTTCTTTTTCTGCGACAGGATTGTCGAATAACATTCTCAAGGGGGGGGATACCTGGTCATCGTACTGACCGTTTTTAACGCTCCATAAGAAAGCCGCCAAAAACAACGATGCCACAGATACACTGGCAATAAGTAATAGTATTATAACACTCATATAGACTTTCTTTTATCCTGTAAAAATATTTTTCACAACCCTAATTGAGACTGACCGAAATCAGGCAAAAAATTGATTCCTATCAAATTCTTATGACTTTAGTCAGTTTTTTGACTATTTAAGCTTCAAAATTTTAGCTGATAAGGTTGATGCTCCGAATGAAAGCAAAATGATGGTTATGGAGCTAGAGGGCATTAAAATAGCTGCGATTAGTGGCGAAAGAACACCCCGTACAGCAAAAGACAATCCAATGACATTGTAAAGAATCGATAAAATAAAAATTCCTACAATAATCTGTTTGTTGGCTTTTGTTAACCGGAGGTAAGCCGCAAGCTTGTGTAACCTGTCAGCTTCCAGAATACCATCGCTGGCCGGAGTAAAGTTGTTGGTGCTTTCGGTAACTGCAATCCCGGCATTACTTTGTTTTAAGGCGCCGGCATCATTTAATCCATCACCAACCATAATTACTCTATCTCCCATTTCCTGCTGTAATTTTATATAAGCAAGCTTTTCATGCGGCTTTTGGTTGAAGAGCAGTGTTGACTTTTTACCAATAACCATTTGAAGTGTTCTTTTTTCACTTTCATTATCACCTGAAAGCACAGAGATTTTGTAATGCTTCTGCAACTTCTTTATTTGTGAAAGAAGAGATGGGCGGTAATGATTACGGATAGTAAAATGCCCGATCAGGTTTCCGTCAATCATTACATACAAACTGCTTCCCTGGAGTTGGTTGATGATTTCACCTGTTACAAACTCCGCTGATCCAATGGAAATGATCCTGTTCTCAACAATTCCCTGGATCCCTTTGCCGGTTATTTCATTAAAGTTTTTAACGGTTCTGTTTTCAGCTCTTCCTAAATGTTTTACCAGAAGCTTACTCAGTGGGTGATTGCTGTGAGCTGCAAGAGCTGCAATATCTGTTTTGTCTTTTCCACTCAGGAAATTGCCGGCGAAAATAACATCCTGATTATTGGTTGTAGTTAATGTTCCTGTTTTATCAAATACAATATGATCGGCATTGGCAATTTCTTCAATCACCTGTGCATTGCGCAGGTATAATTTGTTCCTGGCCAGAATGCGGAGCACATTACCATTGGTGAAATTATTTGAAAGCAGCAATGCACAGGGGCATGCAACGATGAGAATGGTTGTAACTACATTCCATGCTTTGGTGCCATCATAAAAACTCCAGTAAACTGCACCGGCCAATGCAATTGTAAATACGATCCATGTAAAATACTGGCTGAGGATGTTTACAAACGATTTTTCATCTTCCTTTGGTTTTTCATCTTTGTTCCAGAGTTTGGTGAGATAGCTCTGGGCCACTTCTTTCATGGTAAGTATTTCAATATTGCCACCTGTTTGCTTACCTCCTGCATAAACCAACTCGCCCATTTCTTTTAATACAGGAAGCGATTCACCTGTTACGAAACTGTAATCAATCAATGCTTTTCCTCTCGTAAGCAAACCATCAACCGGGATCAGTTCTTCATGATGAATAAGAATAGTATCGCCGTTTTTCAGATCAGGTAAAGCTGTAGGAATTTCTTTTCCTTCTTTCATGATTGTAACGGCAATGGGGAAATAAGAAGTGTAATCCCGTTCAAATGATAATTGCTGATAGGTTTTTTCCTGCAGTATCCGTCCAACAAGCATAAAGAAAACAATGCCGGTCATTGAATCGAAATAACCACTGCCGGTATTGCTGAGTATTTCATACACACTTCGGCCAAAGGTCATGATGATGGCTAAAGCAATAGGTGCATCAATATTGAGATATTTATGCCGGAGACTTCCCCAGGCACTCTGATAAAACGGGAGGGAACTGTATAACAAAACCGGGATTGACAAAACAAGATTGAAATACCTGAACATATTCTGCAGGCCCTTATCTGCATCTTCAAGTCCAAGGTATTCAGGAAAACTCATGAGCATGATATTGGCAAAGCAGAACCCTGCTACACCCAACTGGTAAATAAGACTGCGTTGGATGCGTGGTTTTGCTTCCTTTAAATTCTGCAGACTGATATAGGGTTCGTAGCCGATGCCTGTTAACAGTTCTGCTACTGTACGCAGCTTTGTTGATTGATGATTGAATACGATATCAACTTCCTTGCGGGTAAAATTTACCCTTGATGAAATGATGTCTTTATTAAGACGGTGTAAATTTTCAAGTAACCATAAACAGGAACTGCAGTGAATTTGCGGCAGATAAAATGTAATATGTGTCTGCTCACTGTTTTTGAAAGAAATCAGCTGCTGCTGTATTTTTTCATCTTCGAGGAAAGAAAATTTATCTTTCCGTACTTCAATACGCTGGCTCAGGCCGGGGTTTTCGTTGAGATTATAATATTCGCATAAATCACTCTGGTTAAGAACCTGGTATACTGTCTTACAACCCTGACAACAAAAACTTTTGTCATCAATTTTTATCTGTTCAGTAATGCAATCGTCACCGCAGTGATAGCATTGAGTGGCCTGTTTGGTTGTTATGCTCATATTGACTGCAAATTAATTTCGGGCTTGCTGGAATTTTCTGACCGCTGTCAGGATAAAAACTGACCAACGTCAAAAAAAAAGCCCCGCCACAAATCCTTTGCGGCAGGGCCAAGGGCACAATCCCTCCATCGGGAGAGACTATTTCACAGCGATGTGTTTGCTCGCTGCCAGCTTTTTCACTTCTTCTTTTTTTGGAAGCATAAGTTTCAATAACCCGTCTTCATACTTTGCCTCGATTTTTTCCCTGTTCACTTCTTCTGGCAGAGTAAAACTGCGGCTGAAAGATGAGTAGCTGTACTCCTTACGGTTGTACTTTTCATCTTTTTCTTCTTTGCTTTCTTCTTTTTCGCTGCTGATGGTTAGCATATTGCCCTCAACATCAATATTGAAATCATCCTTTTTCATACCGGGAACGGCTAAGGAAACCATATAATCATCTTTGTTTTCAATAATGTTTACTGCGGGTACAGTCATCATACGTCCCATGAGGGAACCTCCGTTATCAAACCATTCATTCCATGGTTTAAAGAAATCGTCAAATACTGTTGGTAACATGCCAACTTTTGTTACTGCTTTTGTTGACATACAGACCTCCTTGTTTTAATGTAAGAAGAACTTTGTTTGCTCTTTGAAGATACTTTACGAAACTGTTCTTTTCAAGGATTCCAGTCAGCGGGAGCTATGAGAATTATCAGTAAAAAACTGCAGCCATTATTTTTTATTCATCCATTCCTGTACTTTTTCTTCTGCTTTTTCAACAGCAATTTTTGTAAGGGTTGCAGCAAGATGTGATAAGCCTGCTGCCAATGTATCTTCGCCATTAAGCTCAGTATTATTCAACAGTTTAGCAATCACTTCGCCGGCTACATATTTCGGTTTCAGGCTTTCCTTTACATCACGCCAATCGTAACGGATAGCCTTTTCCAGTTCGGCCTGCCGTTGCAGCAATCGCTTTTTTTCAGCATTCAGCTGTTTCATCGATTTAATTTTCTTCGTCATCATCATCTTCGTTAAAAAGTTGCTTTAACATTGCATTCATAATCGGGATGCGAAGAATCCGTTCTCTCATGCTCCATACAATCAATCCAAGAATCAAATAGATTCCTGCCACAATCAGAAAACCCTGGTAAAACTCACCGGTAAGTTTGGAAAAAACAAAAGCCAGGGCAGTACTTGCAAAAACGATAAATAATAAAAACACAAATGCGGCAATTGCAGCAGCAAAAATATTTGCTGTGAGCTTTGAGCTTTTTTCAGCCGCACTCAATTTAACGGAGTCTATCCGGATGTTTACATATTCTTTAATATGTTCAGCAAGTTCTTCTACTTTGGCAAATGTTTTTTCCATACCGGTTTTTAACTTTCGTTATACCATTTCTTCAGCTCTTTCTTTTACCGAATCGGTTTTGTCTTTGATGTTTACACGTAAGCTGTTAAACTTTTCTTTTACTGTGTCCGGAATTTTTTTAACTCCGTCAGTAATTTTTTTACGGGTGTCGGTTCCTTTGTCGGGAGCAAACAGTACACCCAATACTCCGCCAATTACAGCACCTGCAGCAAGTGCCAGGGCAATTTTTCCTGCGTTGTTCATAAAAAAGTATTTAAAGGGTGAAAAAAATGAATGAACCTAAGTTAATTAAAAAATTCAGCAATTACAATGATCTGCCTCAAGATAAACAGTGATGTGGGTCAGATATTATTCTGTTTCATAACGGCCGGTTTTTTCGTCCAGCAGAATACGGTAAATAACAGGCTTTACACTTCCATGCTGATCATGCATTCTTTGTTCTGTCATTTCAGGAGGGTGGGCCGTTGAGCTGATCTTCAGCTTCATCATTTTGCCGACAAATATTTTCATGGCATCGAGGCGTTCCCTCTCACCTGTTATTTCCTGGTAAGTGCCCCATGCAATTACACTTTTCCAATTTGTATTACTGGTTACCTCATCTATTTCAAAGCAAACATTTGGATTGGTACGCATCATTTTTATTTTCATTCCTTCAACAGAGTGGGCAATAATGCTTTTCCCATCATAAACATAGTTAACCGGAACAACATATGTTTTCCTGCCACTGCTGCAACCAATATGCCCCATGTTGTTGTTTTGTAACAAGTCTTCAATTTCTTCGATGTTTAATTTGCCCAGCATTTAAAGAAAATTAAGTAACAGCTGTAACAGGAAGTGCAGTTATAAAGTTAATTCAACATCATACAGGTAAACAATGATTATTGTCAGAAGCAGCCCGATTGTTTCAGATATTGATTTTTTAACATCACATTCACCGGATACTTCCCGGCAGTTCATCAAAATCTTCTGCTTCTTTTTCTGTAAGTAAAGTGTCCTTTGCTGCCAGTAATATTGATTTGTAAGACGAATACAATTCCCTGTTGTAATTGATGACGGTGGAAATTTCTATTTCACTCAGGTTTTGTAGAACATGTTTTTTGTAAAGCTGGTTCAGTCCCTCCGTATAGCTTTGAATGACCTCTTTATACATAGCCGCCAGGTTGTTGAAAAGCGGTGCTCCATCTTTTTGAATAAGCAGAGGTAACAGTTTTTCATAGAACAATTTTGTTTTTTCACCAGTTTCCCGGTAAACTGAAAACTTACTGTCGTTGGAGGAATTGCGCAGCAGTTCAACATCATGCATGGCATCTTTCATATTTTTTGCAGCATACATGCCATTTCTTACAGCTGATACCAGCCTGTTAAGATGTTTCATGTCGGCTTCCTGCCAATCGCCTGTTTGCAGATGAACATAAAAAGCAAGTATTTCACCATGCACATGCTTGATATACTCATATTTTTCTGTAGTATTCATTTTCAGATAACTGGTATGTGTGTATTCCTTCGCCGTAATATCGTTCTGCAGGTTAAATACCTGCAGGTTAAACTGTGCAACGATATAGATAAAGCCGGTTGTTTCTTTTTCCATGGCTGCCATTGCCAGTTCCGGCTCAGACAGCTTTACTTTATGAATGAATAATGTTTCATCTTTTTCTCCGGTAAATCTTTTTTCGAGGAATTTTCCAAATACTCCCAGGAAGGGATAAAATAAAATAATACCGAAAAGGTTGACAAATGTTTGAAATATGACAATTGCAATAACAGGATCATTTACAACAGTTGTTCCTGTAATAAAGAGATGAACCGGCCTCAGTACAAAAAACAAAAGAACTGATGTAATGCTGTTGATGAGAAAGTTTCCCAGTGCAACTCTTTTTTTGGCTGGTATTCCTCCCGATGATGCAATCAGCAATTTAACAGTGGTGCCGATTTCAGATCCTAATGCGATGGCCATGGCAGGTAAGAGTCCAATGGCATTCACGTATAAGGCGGAAAGAATAATCGCCATGGTTGCCGAGCTGGATTGTATCAATGATGTTACGGCAATACCTATCAATAAAAAAACAAATAAAGGATATTGATTAAACTGAGAAAGATCAACTTCTTTTACCAGCCCTTCCACTGCATCTTTCATATAATTTAATCCCACAAAGAGGAAACTGAAGCCAAACAGAAACTGGCTGAAATTATACAGACGGCTTTGTTTATTGGTCAGCATCATGGTTAGCCCGGCCACTCCGGTAACAGGTAAGGCAAAACTTTCTACGTTGAGTTGAAAACCTGCCGTTGCCACAATCCAGCTGGTTAATGTTGTGCCGATGTTGCTGCCCAGCATGACAGCTAAGGCACTTTGCATTTGTATTACACCGCTTCCTACAAAGGCAAGGATCATCAGGTTTACAATACTGCTGCTTTGCAGTAAGGCGGTTACAACAGCTCCTCCGCCAATTGCCCTGAGTTTATGTGAGGTTTGTTTTTTGAGAAAAAGTTTAAACGAACGTCCGGCAATCTGTTTCAGGGATTTTTCTATGAAACTCATCCCCAATAAAAAAATGGCAACACCGGCCAGCATTTTCCATATGTCGAATTGAAAGTTCATATGAGTTTATTCAGGTACTTATATAACAAAAGCCGGAGTTGTCCGGCTTCTGTTTTCATTGCAGGTTCTGTCAGCTGATGACTGAATCAAGATGCTCTAAAATTTCATGAGCAGGAACAATACCGCTTTTTCGCCAGATAACATTCCCACCTTTCATCATCAGCAAAGTAGGAACAGCCTGGATATGATATTGATGGGCAAATCCGGGGTTTTTATCAATATCCATTTTCAGAATCGTTACACGATCACCGATTCTTTCTTTCACTTCCTGCAACACAGGGGTCATCATTTTACAGGGGCCGCACCATTCTGCAAAGAAGTCAAGAATCACAGGTTTATCACCATTTATATGTGATTCAAATGTGTTCATGTGTTGAAGATAGATTTATTCTCTGCCAATAGCAATGAGTAAGGTCAATAAGCAGGTTGATGCACATCAGCGGAATTGTGCTTCTTTCCGGTTAGTTTAGTTTCATACTATTGTTCACCATATTAATTCTCCCTTATGCTTGGTCATTTAGATGAACATCAGATGAATAACCTGCTTGCGAGCCAGGTTATTGGACGGCTTGCCTGCAGTGCAGGTGATCAGCCTTATTTGGTTCCTTTAACCTACACCTTCGATGGAACTTACATTTACGGGCAAACGAAGGAAGGAATGAAGCTGGATGTATTGCGAAAAAATCCAAATGTTTGTTTTGAAGTGGACCAAATGACGGATATGGCCAACTGGCAAAGTGTAATTGTGCGTGGTGTATTTGAAGAGCTGAAAGGAGATGTAGCGGAAGAAGCAAGACATATTTTGTACAATCGTGTTTTTCCCATGAAGACCAGTTCAACCATTCATACACATGAACATCATGTGGAAACCGAGATCAGTGATGCAGAACGTATTAAACCTGTTGTTTACCGTATAAAGATTAAAGAAAAAACCGGGAGGTTTGAAAAAAGATAAATGTTAACTTGAGGTGAATGTCATCCGGTAAACAATTTTTTGTTTCTTCTGCTTACAGCTCTCATAACAGGGTTCGACTTATTCGTGGTGGGAGAGATTATTTTTCTTTATTACTGGAATTGATTGGTAAAGCTCAGCACAGCATTCATTTACAAACCTATATTTTTGAAGAGGATGAAACCGGTAAACAGGTTGCTGCTGCATTGATAAAAGCGGCACAAAGAGGAGTGAAAGTGTACCTGTTGCTGGATGGATATGCCTCGCAGGATCTCAGCAGAGAATTTATTTATCAGTTAAAGAACCGTGGCGTTTTTTTCCGCTGGTTTGAACCCATTTTCAGAAGCCCTTATTTTTATTTTGGACGGAGGCTTCATCATAAATTAGTTGTAACAGATGCACTACATAGTTTGGTGGGCGGTGTAAATATCAGCAACCGTTATAATGATATGCCTGCTGCAAAAGCATGGTTGGATTGGGCACTGTACAGCGAAGGTGAAGTAAGTGCAGAGCTGTTCAACCTCTGTGTTGATTTCTGGAATAAATCAGGCTGGGGAAAAAAGAAAGACCAGGTGCTGAATGAAGATGCAGTTGTAAAAATACATACAGATGAATGTTTGGTTAGGGTGAGGCGGAATGATTGGGTGCGCCGCAAAAACCAGATCAGCAGAAGTTATTTCGAAATGTTTAAGAAAGCGGAGTCGCATATCACCATCATGTCAAGTTATTTTTTACCAGGTAGGCCATTCAGAAAAAATATGGCCAATGCTGTAAAAAGAGGAGTGAAGATAAAAGTGATTGCAGCCGGGCCAAGTGATGTGGCTACCGCCAAACATGCGGAGCGGTATTTATACCGGTGGATGTTCAAAAACAATATTGAGCTGTACGAATATCAACCGAATATTCTGCATGGGAAATTGAGTACCTATGATTCCAGGTTTGTAACCATTGGTTCGTACAATGTAAATAATATCAGTGCTTATGCAAGTGTTGAACTGAACCTTGATGTGCAGAACAGTTTCTTTGCAAAACAGGTAGAGCAAACACTGGAAGAAATTATTACGGCTGATTGCAAACTCATTACCGAAAAAGAATTTGAACTTCACAATACATTCATCAAACGTGTGTGGCAGAAGTTCTGTTATGAAATGATCCGGTTTGTATTTTACCTGTTTACCTTTTACTTTAAACAGCAGAATTAATTTCCTTTTATGCGGTTAAAGAGAAATTTTGCTGCATCCCAATCCCAGCCGGTAAAGCGGCCACGCTGCACCACAAGCTGATTGCCATCAGGATGCTGGAGAAAGTAATGAAATACAAATCTTTCTTTTGGCTTTTGCCATCCAAGTATCTGTCCAAACCGCAGATCATTAAATACGAGTGTATCATTCCATTTTTCCACAGTATAGTATTGCTGCGAAAAACGGATCAGCTTTTGCAGGTCTTCATGATCGCTGACAGGTTTCAGCATCGAATCATTTCGGGGAAAATATTCAAAACTCATTTCAGGTTTAGAATCAAATACCGATCGGAAGCCAACATAATATCCTGTATCATTTCCGGCTACAGCAAACCATAGCCAGTTGTTAAGCGGCGTAGGAGTGGTAAAGTACCGTTCATGCGGAATATGCTGTTTTGCAAAAATTTCTTTTACTTCCCTGTTGATATTTAGTTTATTAAAACTGCAGTAAGTGATGTAAAGAAAGGGAAGAAATAAGCCAAACTTCCACCAGAATTTTCTTGCTTGGTTGAAGCGGTGCAATGTAGCCAGCATCAGCAGTGCAATGCCCGGCCAGATTGAAAAGAAAATATCAGCTACATAAATAGTGTTGAAAGAAAAACGCTGATGATTGAAGGGCTCCAGCCAGCCAATTCCATAATTATTAAACACATCAAGAAGTAAATGAAGGAACACTTCTGCTGCAAAAAAAAGAATCCATTTTTTGAAAGAGATGTTATGTGGCCGGTGTATTTTGTCAGCTGCTAAAGCAAATACGGGTACAATCAGCAAGGCAAACAAAATAGAATGTGTAAAGCCCCGGTGTGCCAATAAGTTTTCGGATGTGTTCATCCAGAACGATGAAATAAAATCAATATCGGGTATACTTTGAGCCAATGCTCCCCAGATCATTGCTTTTTTGCCAAAACCTTTTTCGAAAAATGCTTCACCAACGCAGGCGCCGATGGCTATGTGGGTAATTGAATCCATACATCGCTAAGTTACTGATTCATTTTTTTGTACCACTTTCAATTATGCTGGCTGATATATTGGAAGAACTGAGTTTATTATTGTACACGACTTTCGTAATCTTTAACCGCAGCCAGGTAAAGTCACCACCTTTCAGTTTCCAGGTTACTTCGCAATTCGATGGAATACGAATGCCATTGAATTTTTTATAGTCAGTACAGCTGATATACCATTTTTCCAGTGTCGTATTTTTTTTGTCAACATAATAACGGTCGGCTTCAAAGCTCAGCATGTCGCCATCATTGTTAAAGGTAAACATACCCGATGCTGTGATACCGCCATAACTCATGGTTGCTTTTGCCGAAACTGAATCAACAGCTTCCCATTGAATATACCTGCTTAATGCGGCAGAAGGAAACCAGCATATTTCTGCCAGGTACCTGAGGATGGAGCCCTGGTCAGTTTCTTTTCCTTTTGCATCAACTACAGGATACAGACTGTAAGCCTTAATGAGCATGTGGCCTTTGCCATCTTCATATTTATCTCTTCCAGCCATTAAAAAAAAGGAAGATGGCTGAATGGTTGCTCTCCAGTTAAATGCAGGTTTGTCTGTGGTGAAGTATTGTTCTGCAGTAAATGGTATCCAGCTGCCGTTTTGTTTGGTCATCATTTCACCCGACTGCTGCAAATAAATCTGCTGTATGTTTTCTCTGCCAACTACTCCAGATTTTTGAAGCCATTGTTGTACAGCCGGAGGTAATGCTGCAAGCATTTGTTGGGTAATAATGGAGTTGTTTGTTGTACCTGCTTGCGGCAGCATTTGGTTTACTTCTGCTTTGTAATTTCTGTTCATTTGCCAGCTTGCTGCGGCAATCATAAAAGGTATCAGAATGATCAGGTTTGCAATCGTACCCATTTTTGCATCTTTCCAAAACATGATAATCAGGATCTGCGAAATGATTAGAACAGGAATGGCAACTATCCACCAATCTTCTTTCCCTAACAAATAAAAAATGGCCACTGTAATAAGATGAATGGCAGCTATTAACCACAAGATGCCCACAGGTTTTGAAACAGGTTTCTTTAACTGAGGAATATTTCCAAAGCCAAACGCTTTGGCATAGCCCATTAAATGAATGAGCCCATGAATTGCAATAACCAGGGCCAGCAGGTACTTAAGCATTTTCTTCAGAATTTGATTTTTCTTTTTTTCATTTCATCTTTCAGTTTCTCAGGAATTTCTCTGCATCTGCAGTTTTTTGCATGCTCAAGATGCCAGGCAATCCGTTGTTCAAGAGTTGCTTTTTCGGGCATACGGTTTTTCAGATGCCATTCTTTGTTCAGTTTCATGACAGGGAGATTTGTTGAAATAAACGGCTCTTTACATTTTTCTCTGCATGAAGTGCAGAGAAACCAACCGAAACGTTGTGTTTATTTTGTATCAGTTTCTTTTGCAGGGCAACTGTTGATGCCAAACAATGTGTATAACGGGCAAAAGCCTGCAATACCTGTTACTGCAAATACTGCTGCAACAGCAAGCATAACAATACCCCATGTGCCGGTAACCATATTCTGAAACCAAAGCAGTGCCAGTATACCTGCAACACTTAAGCGGATGATTCTGTCGGTATTACCCATATTCTTTTTCATGTGTGTATTTTTAGTGTTTTTTATTTGTCACATAGTATTCGCCACAAAAAAATATTCATCTCCGGTTGGTAAATAATCCTGCCCGTCCGTTCAGGCGGGGAATTTTTTTTTATGGCTCATTTCATGCGATGAGTTTTATTATTATGAAGGACGAATTTTCGTTTATATAAGCCTGAAGTAAGAAACAAAATGGTACATGGATTTGTACATTTTAATTGAGTAAATGTAAGTTTTTACTTTGCGTTCCGGAACATCATAAACATAATGGTAACTGCTGCCCTGGGCAATGATGTATGTAAAGCTGACTCATGACCCTCATCATTGGGAAAAAAGAAAGGGCCGATTAAAAAACCAGCCCGTTGAAACAATAACCAACCAAAATTTAACGATGTGTGATAAACACAGGCAGATGATGATCTGCTATTACATCGGATATAAAACTTTTTTTAATCAATTGAGAAACACCTGACCGGCCAAATGCTCCGGATACCAGTAATGTTCCTTTTCTGTTACCCATCCAGGTTCCAAAGAATTTCTTGGGTGGCATATCCAGCTTCATCATTGTTAAGTTGCTGTAATGCCTTGCAGTCAATTCTTCAATGTTCGACTGTTTGGGAAACTCGTTCTTTCCATCTTCACGTGCATAAACCAACAGTGCTGGTTTACTACACATTTCAGGGAACAGGTAAGCAAATTGTTTGATGGCATATACCGATGAACCGGTACCATCATAACTGAGGATAATTGTTTCAGGGAAATCATATGTTTCCGGTACTACCAGCACCGGGCATTCTGAACTATGCAACACATCCTGCAGGTATTCATTCAACTTACCACCCAAATTCTTGTAAAAGACCTCACTGCCAATAATCAACAAATCTGCAAATCTTGTTTCCTCTTTCAACTCCGGCAGCGCAAAATCAAAATCATCTTCATGCACCCTGTATTCCATTCCATTTTTCTGGCAAAGCATTTCAAACTTTGCAATGTTTGCCTTCATCAATTCCGTGTCTTTTCCTTCAACAAGTGGAATAAACATCGGACCACTCATACCGTCTGCATAACTCCATAAGTTAGCCGCTTGTGCCTGTGGCAAAAAGGCACCGGTAACAAGTACAGGTTCCAGTTCATTTAACTTCCGGGCAAATTCAAAGGCACCGGTTGAAAAATGAGTTCCGTCAAAAGCCAATAATATCTTTTTCATATATTACCTTTTGAGAATTCAAAATTCATACTTTATGCCAGAAATGAAAATGACAGGCAGCAGTTCATTGTATGATCAAAATCAGGATAAAATTTTAAGATTGAAAGGTTTATGGTTTTATAGATAGTTTTTTCACCAAACATGACATTTTTGCAAACTCTGGAATGTCCATAAAAGCTTTGTTTTCCCGGTAATTTTATTGCCCTGGCACGTGAAATACAAACACGCTGCAATGTTTATCAGGGATGAATTCAGTATGGCAGGTGATACCTGTCATAGTTTAAGAATATGAATACAAGTAGATTAGAGAACAAAATCTGGTTGTATGAACACAAATGTTGCCCCGGAAATCCTTGAAGTAATGGAGGCGCTCCATTACAGGCCTTCTGTTTCTGTTATTCTTCCTTTTAAAACAAAAATTAACCTTGAAACTGAACTGAAGTATGCTTTAAAAATTGCATCAGATAAAGTCGAACAGGAGTTGACGGATAATTATCCTGCTGAAATGACTGTTTTAGTGATGAAGAAACTGACGGAGATTATCAGGAATATAATCGTTGATAAGAGCAAAAAGGGCATTGCCATCTATGTTTCACCTGTATTTGATAAAGTGTTGTTCCTTGATGTTGCTGTGGATGAAAAGATCATTATTGATGAGTCGTTTGAAATAAGAGACCTGGTGTACAGCAAAAAGCAACTGCATAAGTATCTTGTACTGTTGCTGAGCGGAAAAGAAAGCAGGATGTATCTTGGTAACACAGGTGATTTTATGCGGATCATTTCAGGAATGCAGGAAACAATCGATGCATTTGAAAACGATATACCTGAAAGGGATGCAAATTTTTCTGATGTATCAGACAGAAAGGAGACCATGCTGTATAAATTTCTGCATCATATTGATGGTTCACTTGATGCTGTATTGAATGAATATCATCTGCCTGTATTTGTGATGGGCGCAGAAAAATTGCTTGGACAGTTTAAACAGATTACGAAACATCAAAAATCTGTTGTTGCTTATATCCATGGTAATTATGAAGAAAGCTCAATCGCTGAGCTGAAAGAATTGCTGAAGCCATTTACAGATGAGTGGAAAAAAGGAAAACAGAATGAACTGATGAATAAAATAGATGATGCTGCCGGGAAAAAGAAACTGGCTGTTGGTATCAAAGAAGTATGGCGGGATGCGATGCAGAATAAAGGTCAGCTGCTGGTAGTGGAAAAGAATTTTATGTATGCTGCGCATCGTGGCGGCATTGAAGATGTACTGTATGAAGTAACAGGCTCCACGAATCAGGTTTCTTTTATCAAAGATGCGGTAGATGATGTGCTGGAAAAAGTACTGGCCAATGGTGGTGACGTGGAGTTTGTGGATGAAGGGGTTTTAGAAAACTATAAGCATATAGCGTTGATCAATTACTATTAGGGACAGGAGGGGTTGTTAAAAAAAAACCATGAAGAAATATTTCTTCCTGCTGTTGTATAGTTTTCCTTTTTGTATTTATGCGCAATCGGCAAAGGAAATTGTTCAGAAGGCAGATAATAAAATGCGGGGCACTACTTCAGTGGTTGAAATCACAATCAGAACAGTACGCCCTTCATGGAGCCGTTCCATGGATGTGAAGGTATGGACGAAAGGAACAGATTATTCACTTATTCTTATTCAGTCTCCCGCCAGGGATAAAGGAGTTGCTTTTCTTAAACGAAAGAAAGAAGTCTGGAACTGGATGCCAATGCTGGAACGTATTATTAAGCTTCCTCCTTCTATGATGAGCCAGAGCTGGATGGGTACCGATTTTACCAATGATGACCTGGTTAAAGAATCTTCTGTTATCAGTGACTATGACCATAGCATAGCAGGAGATACGGTGATAGATAACAGAGCCTGTTATATCATCCGGATGACTCCCAAGGCACAGGCACCTGTTGTATGGGGCAGATTGATTGTGTGCATTGAGAAAAAAGATTTTCTTGA
>CAZOLW010000057.1:0-24410 GCA_964580775.1 uncultured Chitinophagaceae bacterium
TTGATGATTGGATTAGATCAGCCTAGCCAAAGCGTTGCTGAAATGAGTGCGATATGGGGAACCAAACAATTTGATGAAGAGAATGCAGCTGTAATTCCATTAGCAGTTGCAGATGGCAGGACAGCCATTGCTTATGTACGTAAACATGCTGATGAAATGAAACTTGATCCAAACCGGATCGGTATCATGGGCTTTTCAGCAGGAGGTACAGTAACAGCATCAACTGCATTTAAATATACCAGCGAAAACAAACCAAACTTTATCGCTCCTGTTTATGCATTCTTTCCGAGAGAAATGTGGGGAACAGTTGCAGCTGATGCACCATCTGCATTTATACTTGCTGCAAGTGATGATGCGTTAGGACTTGCTCCTCACAGCGTTGATTTGTACAATCAATGGCTTACAACTAAACACGAAGCTGAGCTGCACATGTATTCAAAAGGCGGACATGGCTTTGGAATGCGTGTACAGAATTTCCCCTCTGATAAATGGATTGAACGGTTTGGAGATTGGCTGAATACAAAAGGATTACTTGCAAAAAGCAATTATGATCCTGCTTTAAATATTTATAAAAAGAAAGAATTTGTTTTGGGCGAAGGAAAAATTTTGCCTTACAGGATTCTGTATCCAGAAAATTACGACCGTACAAAAAAATACCCGGTTATTCTTTTCTTACATGGCGCAGGTGAAAGAGGAAAGGATAATGAAAAGCAATTGATACATGGGGCTAAACTTTTTATTACTGCAGAGAACAGGAAAAACTTTCCGGCAATTATAGTGATACCTCAATGTCCTGAAGAATCGTTCTGGGCTGCTGTAAAAGTTGACAGAACAAAACAACCATTGAAGATTGATTTTGATTATGCAGCTGAACCTAACTGGCCATTGGTTGCAGCAAATGAACTGGTGAAAAAATTGGCGAAAGAAGAAGCGGTTGATGCAAAACGGATTTACATTACCGGTCTTTCAATGGGAGGCATGGGAACCTTTGAATCGGTTTTCAGGTATCCGGAACTGTATGCTGCTGCATTACCCATTTGCGGCGGGGGCAATACCGATCTTTATGATCAAAGGGTGAAGAATACATCCTTCTGGGTATTTCATGGTGATGTTGATGCAGCGGTTAATGTGAAACTTTCAAGGGAAATGGTGGAGAGACTAAAAGCCTTAAAAGTAAAAGTTGCGTATTCTGAATACCCCGGTGTAAATCATAACAGCTGGGACAATGCATTTGCTGAACCAACATACCTGAGCTGGATGTTTTCACAGAAACGGAAAAAATAAAGTCAAATTTGTCTGAATAAGGGATGCCAGCCAATCAAAGGCTGGCATTTTTGTGTGGGTTTGGGTAATGGAGTCGTTTATGGTACTTTTGTGCCCCTGTCCCCTAAAGGGGATAAATACATTATTCACTAAAAAATTTCCCTTTAGGGGTTAGGGGTATGAGTTTACCAAAAAGATATCTTATTACTTCGGCTCTTCCTTATGCCAATGGTTTGAAACATGTGGGGCATTTGGCAGGTGCATATATTCCGGCGGATATTTATGTGCGTTACCTCCGTTTACAGAAAAGAGATGTGGTGTTTGTATGCGGCAGTGATGAGCATGGAACGGCCATTCCAATTCAGGCAACAAAAGAAGGAACAACTGCACAGGCGATTATTGATAAGTATCACAAGGCAATGAAGGAAGATTTTGATGATCTCAACATCAGCTTTGATATTTATCACCGCACCAGTTCTCCGTTGCATCATGAAACAGCACAGGAGTTTTTTACTTATCTCAACGACAGGGGTGAACTGGAAACAAAAGAAACTGAACAGTATTTTGATGAAGAAGCCAATTCGTTTCTGGCTGACCGTTATATTAAGGGAACCTGCCCCAATTGCGGCAGTGACAGAGCTTTTGGTGATCAGTGTGAAAACTGCGGACGTACATTAAGTCCTGATGAGCTGATCAACCCCGTTAGTACACTCAGCGGTAAAAAACCTATCAAGAAAAAAACGACACATTGGTATTTGCCATTGGGCAAGCATGAAGAATTTTTGCGTGAATGGATTTTGAAAGAACATAAAGATGATTGGCGTGCTACAGTTGTTGGTCAGTGTAAAAGCTGGATAGAAGGTGGATTACAATCGAGAGCTGTAACGAGAGATCTGGAATGGGGAATTAAAGTTCCTGTTAAAGGTGCTGATGGTAAAGTACTCAATGTTTGGTTTGATGCACCGATTGGTTATGTAAGTGCAACGAAGCAATGGGCGATTGATAATAAAAAAGATTGGGAACCTTACTGGTACGATAAGGATACAAAACTTGTTCATTTTATTGGTAAGGATAATATTGTGTTCCATTGCATCATCTTTCCCATTATGTTAAAACTGCATGGAAATATTTTACCAACGAATGTTCCGGCCAATGAATTTTTGAATCTCGAAGGAGATAAGATGAGCACCAGCCGCAACTGGAAACTGGAGATGAGGGATTACATTACTGATTTTGTGAAGAAAGAAAATGGTGGCGGACAGTGTGTGGATATGCTGCGTTATTATTTGACCCAGATTGCACCTGAAACAAAAGACAGTGAGTTTACATGGAAAGGTTTCCAGGATGCAGTGAACAGTGAACTGGTAAGCATCTTCGGCAACTTCATCAACCGTACATGGGTGCTGATGCACAAATTATGTGGAGGCAAAGTTCCCAAGCTGCATACTGATATCCTGGATGATGACGACAGGAAAGTGATCAACGATATTGAAAGCTCCAAACAGAAAGTTGAAAGTTTACTGGAAGAATATAAGTTTCGTGAAGCATTGTATGAAGTGATTGATCTCAGTCGCAAGGGAAATCAATACATGCAGAAGAAAGAGCCGTGGATTGTTGTGAAACAGTTAGCTGAAAATCCGGAAGCACAGAAGAGCATTGATAACACCATGCATTTGTGTTTACAGTTATCAGCCAATCTTGCTATTCTTATTAATCCATTTTTGCCAAACACTGCTAAGAAGATGATTGGAATGATGAAGGTGGTGGAGAAAATACTCGATTGGGAAAATGCAGGTAAATTGAAATTACTGAGTGTTGGTTATGCAATGCGTGCTCCTGAATTGCTGTTCAGAAAAATTGAGGATGATGAGATAAAATTCCAGGTGGAGAAATTAAAAGCAGGATTAGCCTCCCCAAACCCCTCCGAAGGAGGGGCTTTGAAACAGTCTGATAAATCAAATGCTGTTTCAAATTCGGAGAGTTCAAAAGTCTCCCCTTCCGGGGGAGATTTAGAGGGGGCTCTGAAACCTGAAATTATATTTGATGATTTTGCAAAAATTGATCTGAAAGTAGGGACGATACTTACCGCTGAAAAAGTGGAAAAAGCAGATAAACTGTTGAAACTTTCCATTGATCTTGGTTTTGAAACAAGAACTATTGTAAGCGGTATCGCCATGCATTTTAAACCGGAAGAGATTATTGGAAAGCAGGTTGTAGTTGTTGCCAATTTAGCAACACGAAAAATGCGTGGTATAGAAAGCAACGGAATGATCTTAATGTCAGAAGATAAAGATGGGAAACTTCATTTTGTGAATCCGGATGATGCTGTCAATCCCGGGGCCCCGGTGAATTGATTGGATAATCGGATTTCTCATCTGCTTAAAATTGATGGTTGTACACAATGTAATTAATGACCCAGATAGTTGCATGAAATAATGATGCAGCTGCCAGTACATAAACAATGTTGAGCGTTTTTTTAACCAGTTTTGTTTTCATAACTTTTAATTTTAGGGTATAAATAATTTATTTACAGCTATGACCTTTTCATCAGATTGAGGTTTAATGAACCACAACTGTGTAGGTGTTAAACTGCTGTTAACCGCTTTTTGTTTAAGCTTATTTTTTCTCAACTCTTTGTCTATATTTGTTCATTAAGCTACTATTTGTACACAGCTGCAACATATAATGAAACTGAACTGGTGTCCCGTTTAAATAGCGGTGATCAGCAGGCGATGTCTGAACTGTACGATCGGTTCTCGGCTGCATTACTGGGTATCATTATGAAAGTGATTACTGATCAGGCAACGGCAGAAGATGTATTGCAGGAAACCATGATCAAGATCTGGAACAATATTGGTAGTTTCGATTCGGCGAAAGGAAGATTGTTTACATGGATGATCAATATTGCCCGTAACCAATCAATTGATAAAACCAGGTCAAAAGGATTTAAACAGCAATCAAAAAACTCTTCTGTTGAAGATTCCGTATATCTGAACGAGTCAATTCCCGCTGCCGGTGCAAGTGCCGATACAATGGATGTAAAGAACTGGTTATTACACCTGCCCGAAGAAAACAGGCAACTCATGAGGTTGGCCTATTTTATGGGATATACGCAGGAGGAAATCAGCAAAGAGTTAAATATGCCTTTGGGAACTGTAAAAACAAAAATCAGGAACAGCCTGATTTTATTAAGAAAAAAACTGAATGTAACCTGACGTGGATCTTAGTTGTATCATACAATCCGGCGACCTTGAACTTTATGTGATGGGTATGCTTCCTCCCGAAGAGGCAGGCAAAGTGGAAGTGCTTGCTCAATTGTTTCCGGAAATTCAAAAGGAACTGGATGCAATTGCTGCAACATTTGAAGCTGGTGCAATGCAAATGGCTGTAACGCCATCGTTTTCTGTGAAAGAAAAGCTGATGTCTTCTCTTCCTTCAAAAAATCAAACAACTGTAAACGAAACTTCTGCAAAGGTTGTTACAATGAAGCCTGCTGCAGAATCAAAATCATCATTCGGCAAATTAGCAATAGCCGCCTCATGGGGACTGTTGATTCTGTTAGGTGCATTATCCATTTATCTGTTCAGCAATAACAATAAACTGAAAACCGATGTTGCCAATCTGCAGAAGAATACAGCCGGTTATGAAGAGCAGATGATTGTATTGAACAAAAAACTTTCTTCTTACGAAACATACCGCCGTTTAAAAACTGATGCATCTGTTACAACTGTTGCGCTTGCTACTGTAAAAGAAGGTGTAAAGCAACAGGCTGAAGTATTCTGGAATAAAGCAACAGGTGAATTATTTATTGATCCATCTTTATTGCCTGCAACTCCTGCAGGTAAACAGTACCAGCTTTGGTTTATTCTTGACGGAAAACCTGTTGATGCAGGAATGATCAGTCAAACAGATGCAGCATTCATTCAGAAAATGAAAGAATGTAAAGGCGCACAGGCTTTCGCCATAACACTTGAAAAGGAAGGAGGCAATCCAACTCCTGAAGGCCAGATGATGGTATTGGGTAAAGTGAGTTGATCCTTTCCTGTTCGCAATAAATTTTTGCTGTTAATTTCTGCCGGGAGTTTTTGTCAAATCTCAAATAATGCTATCTTCGACTTAAATAGTTGCATAGCTAACTATTTTTAAAACGCTTGTTATTATGAAACGTACAATCAAAAAAATTGCCGTTCTGGGAAGCGGTGTCATGGGTTCACGCATAGCCTGTCATTTTGCAGGAATCGGTTTGCAAACATTGTTACTGGATATGGTTCCGAAAGGTTTTGAAGAAAGCACCAAACCTGCTGAACGCAATAAATTGGTGAACGATGCATTAACTGCAGCCATTAAAAGCAATCCTTCGCCCGTGTACACGAAAGATGTGGTGAAGAAAATTACTACAGGCAACTTTACTGACAACATGAAAGATATTGCCAGTTGTGATTGGGTGATTGAAGTGGTGGTTGAACGTTTAGATATCAAGCAACTTATTTTTGAGCAGGTAGAAAAATTCCGTAAACCCGGAACACTCATTACATCCAATACTTCCGGTATTCCCATCAGCATGATGGCTGAAGGAAGAAGCGATGATTTCAAAAAACATTTCTGCGGTACGCACTTTTTTAATCCGCCACGGTATCTGCGTTTGCTTGAAATTATTCCAACAAAATACACGGATCAATCAGTAGTTGATTTTTTAATGAACTATGGTGATCTCTATTTAGGTAAAACAACGGTGTTATGTAAAGACACACCTGCATTCATCGCCAACCGTGTTGGTGTGTTTGGTATGATGTCCATTATGAATTTGATGGATAAGATGAAGTTGACAATTGATGAGATTGATGCGTTAACCGGTCCGATCATTGGTCGTCCTAAGTCAGCAACTTTCCGTACAGGTGATGTAGTTGGTTTAGATACGTTGGTGAAAGTAGCAAAAGGTGTTGCTGAGAATTGCCCCAATGATGAAGCCAAAGAAATATTTGCGATTCCCTCATGGCTTAATAAAATGATTGAGAACAACTGGCTGGGTGATAAAACAGGCCAGGGATTCTTTAAGAAAATGCCCCCAACCCCTAAAGGGGAGAAAGAGATTTACACGTTGAATCTCGCTACTATGGAATATGAACCACGCAAGAAGCCAAAGTTTGGAAGTGTAGAAGCAGCGAAGCCGATTGATGACCTTAAGACGAGAATAAAAATGCTTTGCAGTGGCAGCGATAAAGCCGGAGAGTTTTACAAACAGTTTCACTACAGTTTATTTTCTTATATCTCTCATCGTATTCCTGAGATCAGTGATGAAGTATATCGTGTAGATGATGCAATGATGGCCGGCTTTGGCTGGGAAATTGGTGCATTTGAAAGCTGGGATGTGTTGGGTGTTGCAAAAACAACTGATGCAATGAAAGCTGCCGGATACAAAGTAGCTCCATGGATTGATGAAATGATTGCAGCTGGCTTTACCAGTTTTTACAAAGTTGAAAATAACAAACGGGTTTGTTACGATCCTGCAAGCAAATCATACAAAGTAATTCCCGGTGGTGATGCATTTATTGTGATGAAGAATTTTGAGAACCAGACTGTCTGGAAAAATTCAGCCTGCCGTACTTATCATTTAGGTGATGGTGTATTGGGACTGGAATGGAGTACAAAAATGGGCAGTATTGGCGGTGAAGTGCTGGAAGGAATTCAAAAGTCCATTGCATTAGCAGAAGATAAATACAAAGGGTTGGTGATTGCAAACGATACAGCACAGTTCAGTGCAGGTGCAAATGTGGGCATGATCTTTATGCTGGCCATTGAACAGGAATACGATGAACTGGATATGGCTATACGCATGTTCCAGAATACGATGATGCGTGCAAGATATTCTTCTATTCCTGTTGTTGTTGCTCCGCATGGATTAACCTTAGGCGGTGCATGTGAGTTGAGCCTGCACAGTGATAAAGTTTGTGCAGCTGCAGAAACCTATATCGGTCTGGTTGAATTGGGTGTTGGTTTAATTCCAGGTGGTGGCGGTACAAAAGAATTTGTATTACGTGCTGCTGATGAAATGCATGAAGATGAACCTGAAACCATCACACTCAAAAACCGCTTCTTATCCATTGCGACCGCAAAAGTGGCCACATCAGCAAAGGAAGGTTTTGAAATGGGTGTATTCAGGAAAGGATTGGATGAAGTAGTAATGAACCAGGGCCGCAGAATTGCAGAAGCTAAAAAATCAGTAATAGAAATTTATGAAAGCGGTTATGTGGCGCCGACACAACGCAGTGATGTAAAAGTATTGGGCCGTTCTGCATTGGGTGCTTTGCTTGCCGGGATCAACGGAATGAAAACAGCAGGTTATGCAACAGAGCACGACAGTGTGGTCGCAACCAAACTTGCTTATGTAATGTGTGGCGGCGATTTAAGTGAGCCAACATTTGTAACAGAACAATATTTACTCGATCTGGAACGTGAAGCTTTCTTATCGCTATGCGGTGAAAAGAAATCACTGGAACGGATACAAAGTGTGTTGAAAGGCGGTAAGCCGGTGAGGAATTAAATATTATTCAAATAGCAACAATTAATTGTGTGGCGTTGGTTAATTTTAACCAACGCTTTTTTTATGCAATACAAAGTCGCCGTTTTTCTTTTCAATGAAGTGGAAGTGCTGGATTTTGCCGGGCCTTTTGAAGTGTTCAGCATTGCAGGTCTCAGAACAATGGCCGAAGCTCCCTTTCATGTATTTACTGTTGCTCAGTTTGAAACCATCCAGGCAAGAAATCATTTAACTATAAAGCCAACCTATACATTTGAAAATGCACCGAATGCTGATATCATTCTTATTCCCGGCGGTGGTGGTAATCATGCAGATGGAACTCCATTCGGCAGCAGAAGAGAAATGAACAATCCAATTGTTCTCAACTGGGTAAAAGAGCAGGCAGCACAGGCAAAGCTGGTGCTCAGTGTTTGTACAGGGTCACTTATTTTAGCAAAAGCTGGTTTGCTTGAAGGAATGGAAGTAACGACACATTATAAAGCCATCGATTCACTGAGAAATATTTCTGAACAGATTCATGTAAAAGAAAACATCCGGTTTGTTGATAACGGAACAATCATTACTTCAGCAGGTATTTCTGCCGGTATTGATATGAGTTTATATACAATAGGCAAACTGTTTGGGAAAGAAGCTGCAGATGAAACGGCTAAGTATATGCAGTACGATTACTGGAAATCATAACTTGCAGCGCAATGGCCTCTGTACAACTCCTTACATCATCACATCAGCTCATCATTCATTCCCATTTTTATTTTTATGGTGATGCTTCCAGTGAACAGTTAGCTAAACAAATTGCTTTAGATATTGATCAGCACTGGAATGAGCCGAAAGCAAGAATTCAGTACAAGGGGAATTGGTATGATGTGATATTTGATATCAAAGGATTTTATGATCCGCAACTGCAAGCTGAAACTGTGTGGTATAATACCGATCCGAAATTATTTTACTTCCGTATTGAAGAATATTCACCCATGCATGTTTCTTTTGTTGATGGGTTAGGATGCAACACCGGTTATTTTAAACTGGCGAATTTGTTGCAAACTTCAACCACTGCTGCACATGAATACGGCCATATGCTTGGCCTGCATCATCCTGATGAACTTGATATAAGAGGACAGGGAACTCCCGGCATCATGTACCCGAGAGGAACAATTTGTGATCCGCATTTTCAATATGATTCTGCAGCCACAGCAGGAGAAACAGGCGGAACACTTGATCCGCAACACCGAAAAGTTCTGATCAGTGACATTGAAGCATTGAATCTGCATAAACTTCGTTTTGATGAAGAAGGCTTTGCCGTTCTTGGAGATTTTACAAGCATTTATCATTCGCATTACCTTCCCGAAGAATAAACCATTAAATTTAGCTTTCATAAGTTCACAATTATTACTATGAGTATTTTAGAAGTTCATGATCTTAAAAAACGATACGGAAAAATCCAGGCGCTGAATGGCATTTCATTCAATGTGCCGAAGGGGTCTGTATTCGGTGTATTAGGCCCAAACGGCAGCGGTAAAACAACCATGCTCAGTATTATCCTTGATGTTTTGAATGCTGACAGTGGTAATTATTCCTGGTTTGGACAACCGGCTTCACCGGATCTGCGTAAGCAGATTGGGTCGTTGCTGGAAACACCCAACTTCTATCATTATTTATCTGCAGTCAATAATTTAAAAATTACCAACAGCATTAGCGGTCGGGGCGACAGGGCTGCCATTGATGCAGTATTGCAGAAAGTAAAATTGTATGAGCGTCGTAACAGTAAGTTCAGTTCTTACAGTTTAGGAATGAAACAACGCCTTGCCATTGCAGCTGCATTGCTGGGCGATCCGCAGATACTGGTGCTCGATGAACCAACCAATGGCCTCGACCCCGTAGGTATAATGGAAATACGTGAATTGATTATTGAGTTGAGTAAGAAAGGCCACACAATCATTATGGCGAGTCATCTGCTCGATGAAGTGGAAAAAGTATGTACACATGTTGCTATTTTAAAAACAGGAACATTGGTAACCTCCGGTTCTGTAGATGATGTATTGGTAGACGAGGATGTGGTGGAGTTAGGTGCAGCAGATATTGAGCAGTTAAAAAATGTGCTTGGCAATTATCCAGGTAAAACAGCAATCACCGTCAATGCACAAACAATGCAGCTGCATTTTCCAAAAGGAACAGCTAGTGCAGAAGAAGTGAATCGTTATTGTTTTAATCATGGTATTGCATTGCAGTATCTCTCCATTAAGAAAAAACGTTTGGAAGAAAGATTCTTTGAACTCACTAATAATTAACCTTGTTCATCAATTATTATATCTATGCTTAATTTATTCAGAACAGAGTGGCTTAAAATTAAAAACTATCCCGGCTTTTGGTGGATCATGGGAATTACGGTTTTGTCGTACCCCGGTATCAATGGCATGTTTTATTTCATTTACAAAGAGAATACAGCCAATACAAAAACCGCAGCACAAATGCTGAAGATGCTTCTTGGAAACCCGTTTGAATTTCCGGAAGTATTCCGAACGACAGCTTTTGCTTCTTCTCTGTTTGTGTTAATACCGGCCATTCTTGTGATCATGCTGATCACCAATGAGTATACTTACAAAACGAATCGCCAAAATGTAATCGATGGGTGGAGCAGGAACGAGTTTCTGATTGCTAAGTTTTTGAACGTAGTGATTATTTCATTGATTGTAATTGCACTTTATCTCATAGTTACGCTTTCAATTGGTTTCAGCACAACCGGTCCTGATGTAAAAGATAAATTCCAACTGGCACATTATACTGCTCTTTTTAGTCTTCAGGTATTTGCTCAATTATCGTTTGCATTCCTCCTGGGTCTCGTTATTAAAAGAGCCTTCATTGCCCTCGGGGTATTTATCTTTTATAAAATTATTGTTGAAAATATTGGAGCTGAATTGCTGAACAAATATGTACATGCCGATACAGGTCGATTTTTGCCCACAGAATCATCTGATCTGTTGACACCTGTTCCTGCTTTTCTTGGCAGACTTGATCCGAAAGTATATGATCATGCTCTTGGTCTCATCAATCAACAGGTGTTTATCTCCATTGCGTATGTGTTTATTTTTTGGGGATTGGTTTTCTGGATCTATAAAAAGCGTGATCTTTAATTTTTAAAGAAATGAAAAAAAGCAATATTATCCCGGTTGTTTTAGCTTTCCTTTTTTCAGCAAATATTGCATTTGCACAAAACCAGGCAACTGTAATTAAAACAGAAGCATTAAAAATGGCGAAGGCTTTGGCAGCCCTTGATCTTGAAACATACGCATCTTATACTTACCCAACCCTGGTAACTGATAAAGAAGGAAAAGAAAAAATTAAGCAGGGAGTTGATTCAATTGAAAAGTACCGTGAACAATTTGGGATAAAAGTAAAATCCGTTTTGCTGGGAAACCCTTCTGCAGTTGTAACTTATAAGAGTGTTCAGCAATGTACATTGCCGCAAACAATGACAATAGAAGCTTTTATGGGATCAATGGAAACAGAAACAACTTTAATCGGCTTATCGAACGATGGTAAGAAATGGTATTTTGTAGATGCGTTGATGTACAGGAATAAAGAAACGAAATCGAAATTACCCGAGTTGAGTCCCGACCTGGTGATACCTCCCATGAAACAGGCAAAGATCATTCAGGCAGAAACAAAAAAATCTAACTGATCAGTTCATTGAATGCTGCATCAATAGTTGGATAAAGAAATTGAAACCCGGCATGCTGAATTTTTGTTGAACTTACAGTAGCGCTTTTCAGCACTTCAATACTCAGTTCGCCTAACACAATTTTTAAAACCAAGGAAGGAACAGGTACTGTAATAAACGTATTGCCTCTCATTTTTTTTGCTAGTGCAACAGTAAGGTCTTTATTTGTAACAGGGTTTGGCGCAACTGCATTATAAATTCCATTCATCTCTTCATTCTGTATCGCCGCTTCATACATGCGGCAAAGATCATCGATATGTATCCAGCTGATGATTTGTTTACCGCTGCCAAGAATGGTTGCCAAACCAAACCGCAATGGATTTTTAAATTCTTTTAATGCACCGCCATTATTGTTCAATACAATTCCTGTTCTGAGTTTCACCAGTCGTTTACCAAGTTGTTTAACCGGCTCAGTTGCTTCTTCCCAAACTCTGCAGGTTTCGCCCAAAAAATCATTGTAAACAGGATCGGTTTCAACAAACGGTTTGCCATTATCAGGTCCGTACCAGCCAATAGCTGAAGAACAGATCACAGCTTTTACATTGTTGTGAATTTCAGTTAATGCCTTTACCAGAAGTTGTCCACCCCGTACCCGGCTGTTGGTAATTTCTGCTTTTCGTTTTTTTGTCCATCGTTTATCAGCAACTCCGGCACCGGCGAGGTGAATGATATAATCGCTTGAAGTGATGGCTTCACTGTCGATTGTTCCTGCTTCCACATTCCAGGCTGCATAGCTGATCCCTTTTGTTGAAGAAGGCTTTAGAGTTCGGGAAAGAATGATAATGGCATGACCTTTGGCAGAAAGGTATTGTGAAAGAGCCGTTCCAATTAAACCTGTTCCGCCAGTAATACAAATAGTTGCCATTAATTGTGGATTTATTTTTTAATTCTTATGCAATATAATTTTTAACGGCATCTTTCATACGAAATGTCTGCTTTCAACGTAATTTTAAGAAAGAATAATCAACGAAATATGAAGACGATCAAAGCTTTTGGATGTTTGCTTCTGTTGCTTGCCTCTGCTGTAACCGTTAAAGCACAACGTATTTATTATTCAGAACCTGATCGGGATGATATCCGGCAGCTGAATTTTGAAATACTGGGCAAGTACAACAACAACTATCTTGTTTACAAAAACAACCGCAGCCGGCATGTCATTACAGTGTATGATGCAGAAATGAAGCAGAAGGATAAAGTTGAACTCGATTTTATTCCCGACCGTGCAATTAATGTTGATCTTTTTTCCACCCCTGAGCACTCCATGGTAATTTATCAGTATCAGAAAAAAAGCATTGTGTACTGCATGGGTGTAATGATTGATGGAAACGGAAAAAAAATCGGCGAGCCTCTTCAACTCGATACAACACAACTGAGCATTTTCAGCGATAATAAAATTTACAGCACCATCATCAGCGATGATAAGCAGAAGCTGATGATCTTTAAGATGAAAAACAAAGAGCGTGACAATTTCAGTATACAGACCCTTTTGTTAAGTCATAACCTGATACCGATACGGAAATCAGGTTTCAATTACACCCTGGAGAATACAAAAGAATCCATTGCAGATTTTTACCTTGACAATGAAGGGAATTTTCTGTTCAGTCATGTAGTAAGGCCAGGGCAGAGGGAATACATTCAGCATGCAAAACTGGTTGTATTGCCTGTGTATGCAGACAGCATCAAAGTATTTGATCTCACACTGGACAAAGTATTTCTCGATGAGTTAAGAATCAAAGTAGATAATTTAAACGGACGATATGTTTTAACTTCTCTGTACTCTAAATCAAAAAGAGGAAATATTGATGGCTTATTTACTGCAATTGTCAACAAGAGCATGACGGGAACTGATATCGAAAAAACAGTTGAATTTAATGATGATTTCCGTGCATTGGCAAAAGGGGATAATTCAACAAAAATGGCGTTCAATGATTATTTTCTCAAACACCTCATTGTTAAAAAAGATGGCGGGATTCTGATTACAGGCGAATGTACTTACGGAAACAGCAGAGGCTCTTCTTATAACCGCTGGGATAATCCGTGGATGTGGGGTAGTGCTTATGGCCCTGGCAGTTATTATGGCTGGAACTCATGGAACAACTGGGGAATGAGAGGAATGGGTATGTACGGATGGGGGTCGCCCTATAACTGGAATAACAGTCAGCAAACACGTTACTATACTGATAACGTAATGATTTTATCGCTGGATAAAGATGGCAACCTGCAATGGAATAACATTATTGCCAAATCACAGTTTGATGATAACACAGATAATATGCTCAGTTATCAGATCATGAATAGCGGCAGCGAATTATTATTCCTGTATAATGAGTGGAACAAACGCTCACCAATGCTGAATGCTCAATCACTTGAAGCAGGCGGCAGAGTGAATAAACAGCCACCATTAAAAAGTCTTGATAAGGGGTTTGAGTTTCTGATCCGTTTTGGAAAACAGGTAAGTGCAAGGGAAATGATAGTACCCTGTTTGTACAGAAATGATTTCAGCTTTGCACGGATTGAATTTTAAATGACTTTATTGGGGAATTTATTTGGTCATATGAATTTCTTTCGGAATGTTTGTGCCCGAAATCAATTATAACCGTGATTCGTTTTTTTTCTGGCAATAATCCACTTAATGTAATTATTCTGTTCTTTATAGGCATCCTCATTAAGTTGCCTAATTTCATTACGCCTGTTATTCCGGTGCCGGCTTCAACAGATAGCTTTCTGTATATTGAACTGCTGAAAGTTTTACAGGTGACCGGTTCAGCTTTCCCGGTTCTGTATCCTTTACTTGCCTATATCCTTTTGTTTACACAGGCAATTACGTTTAATGGATTGATCAATGGCCAGAAACTGTTTCCATCATCCAATTATTTACTGGCCTTATCATACCTGCTTATAACCAGTATTGTTCCTGAATGGAATGTGCTTTCGCCAGTTTTAATTATTAATACCATTTTGGTATGGACATGGCCAAGAATGGTAGGCCTGTACAATCATCCAAAACCAAAAACCGTTTTATTTAATATCGGATTTGGCTTTGGAATTACGTCTTTCTTCTACTTTCCTTCCGCTTATCTGCTATTGTTATTGATTGTAGCCCTCATCTTATTCCGCCCATTCCGTTTAACCGAATGGCTGGTAGCCGTGCTGGGTATTCTTACTCCATTCTACTTTTTACTTGTTTACTTTTTTGTGTGGGATCATTGGGAAATGATTGAACGGGTTGTTCCCAAACAGATTCTCCGCTTGCCAGCCGTAACGTTTGACTGGAAATTCTGGGTGGAATTTAGCCTTATTACTTTCCCATTAAGCATCGGATTACTTATGAGTGCCCGCTATTCTTCCCGAATGCTTGTACAAACCCGAACCAGCTGGAATTTTATGGTGTTTTATCTCATCATAGCCCTGTTTATTCCTTTTATCAACAGTTTTGCAGGTCTTACTCATTGGGTACTTGCAGTAGTACCTATGAGCCTATTCTTTGCTGCTTTCTATTTTTACCCCAGAAAGAAGACTTTCCCTGAACTTATTTTCTGGCTGAGCCTGCTCTGGATTATAGCAAATTATGCCGTGCTGAATAGCTAATCGGCATCAATCCTTACATTTGCACTTTCTATTTTACTATGAAATTTGGAATCGTTGTTTTCCCCGGCAGTAATTGCGACAGAGACATGCAGGATGCCCTGCAAAATGATTTGAATCAGGATGTAACTATGCTTTGGCATAAGGATAAGGACCTAAGTATGTTTTCAACTGAAGACTGCATTGTTTTGCCCGGCGGTTTTTCCTATGGCGATTATCTGCGTTGCGGAGCCATTGCCCGTTTCAGCCCCATGATGGAGAGTGTAATTGCATTTGCTAATAAAGGGGGCAAAGTACTGGGTGTTTGTAACGGATTCCAGATATTGTGCGAAAGTCATCTTCTCCCCGGAGCTTTGCTGCGGAATGCCAACCAGAAATTCATCTGTAAGAATATTTATATGAATGGGCCGGGTGGAACTGCCCTGAAAATTCCCATCGCTCATGGCGAAGGAAGATATTTTGCTGATGAGAAAACATTGGATGCCTTAGAGGCCAACGGTCAGGTACTTTATCGCTACTGCGATGAAAATGGAAACGAAACAGCCGAGGCTAATCCCAATGGCGCTATCAGGAATATCGCAGGCATCTGTAATGCAGCCGGGAATGTTTTTGGCATGATGCCACATCCTGAACGGGCAACTTCTTCTCTTTTAGGCAATACTGATGGCCGTAAAATTCTCAATATGCTGCTTATCAATGCAGCTGTGACAATCTGATCTTCCGGCTGATTCGTAAATGAATTGGTAAAGTTTCCTTTTGTGACTAAGCTGACATTTTTGTAAGCAATTTGGCGGCAACTTTGTAAAAGAATTCAAATAAATCAAACGAATGAAACAGCTTTCAGTGTCAATTGTATTTCTCCTTGTTTCTGTACTTTCTTTTGCACAAAGCGGAACAAAGGTAAAATGGGACTATACAGTAAAAAAGATCAGCGATAAAAAATATGAAGTGCGGATGATTGCAACCATTCAGCCCGGATGGCATTTGTACAGTCAAACACAAAGTGCTGATGCAATTGCTCTGCCTACAAAAATATCTTTTGCAAAAAATCCACTGATCACCGTTAGCGGTGCAGTAAAGGAGGTTGGTAAAGTAACTGATGCATTTGATAAAGCCACACAATCCCGTTCACGGTTCTACTCAAATAAAGTGGAGTTTGTGCAGATTGTTATGGTAAAAAGTAATATAAAAACATCCATTGTGGGTGATGTGGAATTTATGGTTTGCGACGACCGTCAATGTTTACCTCCCGATAAAACAAAATTCACTGTTAAGTTAGAAGGATAAGAAGTTAAATCCCGTCATTCAAAAGACGGGATTTTTAAAATCAATTTGGAATGAGATTATTTTTACTGTCTGCATTATTAGTTATAGTTGGGTTAGGTGTTTCTGTTTCATCTGTTGCGCAGGATTCATCGCTTGTTCATTGGAAAGTAAGCAGCAAAAAAATCAGCAGCAATACATACGAACTGCAGTTCAGCGGAAAAATAAAAAAAGGAAAATTTTTATACCTCTTCAGTAAGGATGCAGAAGGACTTGATTCAATCACCGTCAATTTTACTGATAGCGCCATTGTAAAAGATGGTTCCATGCAGGTTAAGATAGGCAGCAGATCTTTTACCGATCCAACTTTTGAAAACAAATCGGTGCTGATTGCTGATGACGAAGTAACACTTATTCAACAAATGCAAATTAATGGAACTGTTCCTGCAAAACTGAAGGGAACAATTGTATTTGCAACAGGTGCAAAAGAAGAATTTCTTCCTGCACAGGAAGCAGCATTTGATGTGGAGCTGGAAGGAGGTGTAGTCCAGACTGCAAGAATCAAAATCAATTCAATTGACATTAATAATCCGGCAAGTGATTGTGGCGATGAAGGAACAGAAGGAAAAAGTTTATGGGGCATTTTCCTGTTGGGTTTAGTTGGTGGTTTTATTGCATTGCTTACGCCATGTGTTTTTCCGTTGATTCCATTAACGGTTTCTTTCTTTACAAAGCGAAGTGGAAGCAGAGGAAAAGGAATCCGGAATGCAACACTGTATGGATTTTTTATTTTCCTGATTTATATATTGCTGAGTCTGCCGTTTCATCTGCTTGATCAAACTGATCCTGAAATACTAAACAATATTTCAACCAATGTGTGGCTGAATATTGCATTCTTTGTCATCTTCGTGGTGTTTGCTATTTCCTTCTTTGGTTATTTTGAAATTACATTGCCGGGTGGTATTGCCAACCGTGCCGATTCAAAAGCAAGTGTTGGAAGTTTCCTGGGGATCTTTTTCATGGCATTGACACTGGCCATTGTTTCATTCTCCTGCACAGGACCAATACTTGGTTCATTACTGGCGGGTGCATTAACCAAAGATGGCGGTGCCATGCAGTTAAGCTTTGGAATGGGTGGATTTGGTTTGGGATTGGCATTGCCGTTTGCGTTGTTTGCCATGTTCCCTAACTGGCTACAGTCATTACCTAAGAGTGGCGGATGGCTCAATACAGTAAAAGTTGTTCTTGGTTTCCTTGAACTGGCAATGGCCGTGAAATTTATAAGCAATGCTGATCTTGTAAAACAATGGCATCTCTTACCAAGAGAAATTTTCTTAGGCATCTGGGTGCTGATTGGTATTTTATTGGTGATGTATCTGCTGGGCTTCATTCGTTTTCCGCATGATGATAAGAAAGTGAAAATTGGTGGTATACGCTGGACCTTTATTGCTTTATTCGCAGCATTTACAATTTATCTTGCTCCGGGTGTAACGAATACAAAATGGGCGAATCTGAAGTTGATCAGTGGTTTTCCTCCACCGCTTTGTTACAGTGTTTACAAACATCCTGTTAACTGTGAAACTTCTTTGGAACCATTAAGAGATTATGAAGAAGCATTGGCTTTAGCAAGAAAAGAAAACAAGCCATTATTAATTGACTTTACAGGTTGGGCCTGCGTCAATTGCCGACGTATGGAGGAAAATGTTTGGACCAACCCTGAAGTACTTGATCTCATGAAGAACAAGTTTGTGGTTGTTTCACTGTATGTGGATGAAAGGAAAGTATTGCCTGCAGCTCAGCAGCAAACCTTCAGAACAAAAACAGGAGTTGAAAAACAGATCATAACGGTTGGCGATAAATGGGCAACATTTCAAAGTGAAAATTTCAATGCAGTTGCACAACCTCAATATGCAATCATAGGATTAGATGAAAAGGCATTAACTAAAACAAAGGGATATACTCCAACTGCAGCTGAGTTTAAATTATGGCTGGAATGCGGATTAGAAACCTTTGCAAAAACAGCTCAATAAAGAATCAGCACTCAACTGTTGCGACGCAAGAAGCGATGCTATGAAAAGTAAATGCCGGTAACACAAAATTTCTTCTTCGTGTGAATTCGTAGCTGATATTTCATTATCGTTCAGACCGCTTAAAACGGGCCGACCGGATAAAAAAATCCCCCCGCAGGTAAAGGCGGAGGGCTGTTTGGCTTTGTCAGGTTCTCTTATAGGAATGATTTTACAGAGCGATTTGTTTTTCCATCATCATTTTACGCATATTAATGAGTCCGTAACGCATACGTCCCAAAGCAGTATTGATGCTGCAATTGGTAAGTGTTGCAATTTCTTTAAAACTCAGATCGGCGTAATGACGAAGTACGATCACCTCACGCTGTTCTTCGGGTAACAGATCGAGCATTCGGCGAATGCGGTCGTAACTCTGGTTTTTCATCATCTTTTCCTCAGCATTTTCATTGCTGAAATTCAGTACTTCAAAAATATCGTGGTTGTCACTTGTTTTAATAGTGGGTGTACGTTTTACCCGGCGGAAATGATCCACACATAAATTGTGAGCAATACGCATGGCCCAGGGTAAAAATTTTCCTTCCTCTGTGTAACGGTTGTTACGGAAGGTATCAATTACCTTGATAAACATATCCTGAAACAGATCTTCGGCCAGGTATTTGTCTTTTACAAGGAGGAAGATGGAGGTATAGAGCTTGTCTTTATGACGCAGCACTAATGTTTCCATAGCTTCAGCAGTTCCATCTTTAAACAGATGAATGAGTTGTTGATCGGTAAATTGTTGATACTGGCGCATACACTTCTACAGTTGATGGTTTTCAAAATTGGGTTCAGCGAAAAATGTTCGAAATTACTGTGTAGAAGTTGATGCTATAGGCTGAAGTAAATTTAGATTTCTGTATTTGGATAATGAATTTCAGAATAAAATTAACTGAAATAATTCAAACCTCAAACATTCTGAATAATTTAACGTATTACCCCTTAAATCGCTAATGGTAATTTCCGAAGGCAGAGTAAGGGTTGTTGAACATTTATGCCTTTGGCAAACAGAATCCTGCTACCCCGAATGAGAGCAATCTGTTTATCAATTACATTTGTTTTTCTATGGCTACAGCAGTTAAAAATCAGCAGATCGATCTTTCAGCAGCGATAAAAAAGGACGATATTTTTATTAAAGGGGCAAGGGTTCATAATCTCAGGGATGTTTCTGTTCGTATTCCACGTAACAAACTGATTGTTGTAACGGGTGTTTCCGGCAGCGGTAAGTCATCTCTCACTATTGATACATTATATGCTGAAGGCCAGCGTCGTTATGCCGAAAGTTTAAGTGCGTATGCAAGGCAATTCTTAAACCGAATGAATAAACCCGATGTGGATTATATTAAAGGGCTATGCCCGGCTATTGCAATAGAACAAAAAGTGATTACCAGAACCCCACGCAGCACGGTTGGAAGTATGACGGAGATTTATGATTACATGCGGTTACTGTTTGCAAGAGTAGGGAAAACAATTTCGCCGGTAAGCGGACGAGAAGTGAAAAAAGATGATGTGGCTGATGTGGTGAAAGCAATTCAGGAATGCAAAGAAGGAGCAAAGATTTTATTGTTAGTTAAGTTTCCCTTCCATGCTAAACGCAATGTAAAAGAAGAACTGAATATTTTACTGCAGAAAGGGTTTACAAGAGTTTATACGAAGCTGGAAATTGCACAAGAAAAACCAAAAGCAGTTAAAGGGAAATTGAAAGCAAATGAGGCCGGTGAATTATTACATATCGAAGATTTATTAGAATTAAACGAGAAAGAATTAAATTTAAAACTCACGGCTAAGGATCCACAACTTAAGACGTATGTTTTGATTGATCGTTTGGTGGTAAAGCAATTTGATGAAGATGAACTGCACCGTATCAGCGACAGTACAGGCACAGCTTTTTATGAAGGCGAAGGTGAAGTATTTGTTGAAGTGGATGAAAGTAAACTGATTCACTTTTCAAATCGGTTTGAACTGGATGGAATTAAGTTTGAAGAACCTGTTCCTAATTTATTCTCCTTTAATAATCCTTATGGTGCATGTCCTGTTTGCGAAGGCTTCAGCCAGATATTGGGTATTGATGAAGACCTGGTGATTCCTGATAAAAGTTTAAGTGTATATGAAGGTGCTGTTGCTCCATGGAGAGGAGAGAAGCTGGGTTTGTGGCGTGATCATTTTGTAAAAGCAGCGGGCAAGGCAAATTTTCCAGTACACAAAGCAATCATTGACTTAACTGCTGAACAATATGATCAGCTTTGGAAAGGTGTTGGAGCAGCATCGGGTATTGATGATTTTTTTAAAGAAGTAGAACAGAATTTATATAAAGTGCAGTATCGGGTTTTGTTAAGCCGCTATCGTGGAAGAACACTCTGCACAGAATGTCATGGTTACCGTTTGCGCAAGGAAGCACTGTATATTAAAGTTGCAGATAAACATATCGGTGAGCTTTGTGAAATGCCGGTAAAAGAATTGAAAGTATGGTTTGATGAATTAAAGCTGAGTACTTACCAGCTGGAAGTAGGGAAACGGATATTACTTGAAATCAACAACAGGATCAGTACCCTGTTGCATGTGGGGTTGGGATATTTAACGCTGAATCGTTTGGCCAATACTTTAAGTGGAGGGGAAAGTCAGCGCATACAGCTTACACGTTCATTGGGAAGTAACCTTACCGATTCATTATATATCTTGGATGAGCCTTCTATTGGGTTACATCCAAGAGATACAGCTAACCTGATTACTGTATTAAAAGAGTTATGTAACCTGGGTAATACAGTTGTGGTGGTGGAACATGATGAAATGATGATGCGTGAAGCTGATCATATTATTGATATGGGCCCTTTCGCCAGTCATTTAGGAGGTGAAGTTGTTGCTGAGGGAGATTATGATGCTATCATCAGCAACAAAAAAAGTTTAACCGGAAAATATCTGAGTGGCGCTTTAACGATCGAAGATTTTGGTAAGCCCCGCAAATGGAACCGCAGTATAAAAGTAGAGGGTGCAAGACAGCATAATTTAAAAAATATCACGGTTGAGTTTCCATTGAATGTGTTGTGCGTTGTAAGTGGTGTAAGCGGCAGTGGAAAAACAACATTGGTGAGAAATATTCTGTACCCGGCATTAAATAAACTGAAAGGTGAGTTTGGCGACAGGGCAGGGATGCACAAACAACTCAGCGGTGATATTGAATCGATCGCTCAGATTGAAATGGTTGATCAGAACCCTATTGGAAAGAGCAGCCGGAGTAACCCTGTTACTTATATCAAAGCTTATGATGAAATCAGGGATGTATTTTCACAGCAACCATTAAGTAAGATCAGAGGGTTTATGCCAAAGCATTTTTCATTTAATGTGGATGGTGGCAGATGTGATGCCTGTAAAGGTGAAGGTGAACAGGTTGTGGAAATGCAGTTCCTTGCTGATGTGCATTTAACCTGCGAAGTATGTGGCGGTAAACGGTTCAAAGAAGAAGTGCTGGATGTAAAGTATAATGATAAGAGCATTTATGATATCCTGGAAATGAGTGTGGATGAAGCACTTGACTTTTTCCGTTTTGAGAAGGACCTGGTAAAAAAATTATCTCCTCTTGCTGATGTTGGGTTGGGTTATATTAAACTCGGGCAGAGCAGTGATACTTTAAGTGGTGGCGAAGCACAACGTGTAAAACTGGCTTCTTTTCTAGGTAGAGGAAATGGACAGGGTAATATTCTTTTCATCTTTGATGAGCCTACTACAGGTCTTCATTTTCATGACATCAATAAATTACTGAAAAGTTTTCATGCCCTGATTGAGAAAGGACATTCAGTGATTGTAATTGAGCACAATACTGATGTTATCAAACGTGCAGATTGGGTAATTGATCTTGGCCCAGAAGCAGGTGATGGAGGAGGTGAGCTTGTTTACAGCGGAGTGCCTGCAGCTATGAATAAATCAAAAAACAGCCAGACTGCAAGATATATTGCCTAACGGATAATTATCGACTGGCCATGTTTGGCACCCGATCCATCGATTAATACAATCCTGTAATTACCTTTTGGTAAATGACTCACATCCATTTCTACGCTGGCTGGCAGTCGGTCAAAATGCAACTGTTCTGCACGAACTGAATTGGATGTATACAATGTTATGGTAACAGCTCCCTGTATAATTGAAGGATCAATGTTTAAGTGTAAAACAGATGTAACAGGGTTGGGGTAAATAGTTAAGCCTTTCCTGACCCGTTCTTCCACTATCTCTGTTTTGGAATAGAAAAATTGACCTGTATTCTCTTCTGCCTTAATCCTGTAATACGTTTTTCCTGGCGGTAAAAATTGATCTGTTTCAAAATAGGTATTAACTGACTGGTTACTGTTTCTTGCTGTTTGTTTGTTAAAGGCTATCCAGTTAATCGCATCATTACTTTTCTCAATTGTATAACCTGTAATTTGGTTTTCATCACTTACCATCCAGGTTAACTGCACCTGGCGATACCCATTTGTTTTGGCAACAAAGGATTGAAATTTTACCGGTAAAATAGCAAGTGAAAATCCATTAGGAGTTGAACTGGAATATCTGTCAGAATATGCCGGACCTACGATTGTTCCATCGGTGCTGCCTTTGTATTTTGAAACATTATTAATCTTTATTACTTCTGAAGGGGAGCCGGCAGATGTGATAAAGCCATCGGCATATACAATAATTTCTGAATTGATCCCCAAATCAAGTTTACCTCCTGAGGAGAAATTAAGTGTTCCAAAAACACGGATAATCAGGTTTGGTGTGGAATTGTAAATGCTTGTTTTTACACTGATCGTAATTCCAGACGGAATAACAACTGTATCCCCATCCTGTGGAACAGTTGCAGGAGACCAGTTACCGGCAACAGACCAACCCTGACCAGAATTGCCAACTACTGTACGTGTAGTTGCACCTATAAGAAATGGATAGATAAACAGGAATGAAACGGTAAGAATCGTTTTCATGGATTTGGATTTGGGCTAACAAAAATAAGGGTATGCACTTATTCAAACAAGAGTGTATACACCATTTTTGAAATAAGAGTATTAGCCCTTTAGTTACAGTAAAAATACGTTTTTCCTGTTTTTTTACGATTGGAATTCAGGTAAAAAAGTCAACCGCTCCTGTTGTAGGAGCGGTTGACTTTTTCCAGGCTATACTAATATTTTTCTTTTTTTTTAACGCAGGCGATCCATGCTTTTGATTAGCTTCTCATCTTTTCGTATTCCTATAATCGCAAGAATAAAAAAAACAGGAATGGCAAATGAAACAGCAGATGTTAAAGTGAAATTTCCTGTAATAAATTTTTGGGCTTGCAGGAAATACAGAACTAATGCTCCAACCTGCAATAATAATCCAAGTAACGAAAGTTGAGTCTGCAGTTTACGTTTCTTAAACAGGAAGAAAGCAGCAAATGCTGTTAATGCAACTGCAACAGCCAGTATCAGCAAAAGAAAATGCGATGTGCCATTTAATTCTTCAAATAAATTGTTGTCTTTATTGCCACTGTAGAACGATAGTTTTAAGGTAGCCAGTGAACCGGCTCCTGCCAATAAAAGCCAGATTGATTGTATGCGTTGTATCATTGATAAGTTATAAGTGTCAGGTAATAAGTTTTAAGTTAATAGTCATTCAATGAAACCTCATCACAATTCAGGATACAATGGAAACTGCTCCATGAAAGCATTCACTTCTTTTCTGATTGCTGTTAAAATTGTTTCATCATCTGCATTCATCAGACTTCTGTCAATAACATCAACCACATAATCCATATGATCTTCTGTCATGCCTCTTGTGGTAATAGCTGCAACACCTGTACGGATACCACTTGTTACGAATGCACTTTTATCATCAAAAGGAACCATGTTTTTATTGGTGGTAACATCGGCCTTACCCAACACCTGTTCCGCTTTTTTACCACTGATATTTTTATTGCGGAGATCAATCAGCATTAAATGATTATCTGTTCCATCAGAAATTAGTTTGTATTCCCTGCTTA
>CAZOLW010000058.1:0-20677 GCA_964580775.1 uncultured Chitinophagaceae bacterium
GCAGTAGCTTAAAATTGTTGTGGTTTTATTTGTTTATTATCATAGAATGCGCCAGACTTACTATTATTTAACCCTATATACTTGCGCCATTTAGTGTTCATTTTCTTTGTCCCATTCTAAATGATCACTGATTGTAAGAACAGCATTATCGTTTTTATCAATACTTACAACGTCTATAATATTTTTATTTTCTACTGACAAGGAATATAATTTGGGTTTATTTTCATATTTGCTAACTCTTTTCGTATTTCTTGTGTAACAAAAACGTATTTCCTCGCATTTGCACCAGTTCCAAACCATTCTTTACTTTTAAAGATTGGGGTATTACCAATATCATTTATAAATGAAGGGAAAAAACCTTTGTTGATTAAATCATAACGAAGCCGGTTACAATCTTTGCATACTTCATAAGAATATCCTTCTAAATTTATTGGTACTTCAGCTACCGGAAGTATTAATTGAACTGTATCTTCAATAACAGTTTCTTTTTTGTACAGTAATACCCTTTCACTCTTAATGCCTTTGGCTTTAAATAGGCTTTCGTAAACTTCTTTTTTTACAAACACTTCATCATATACCCAGTTTAAAGAAAATATTTTTCTTCTTCCACCCCAGTTCGGAGCTTTCTTCAACCTAAAAGGTTCTTTTTGCTTTAAACCCATGCCACAAGCATTACAATATTCAGTGTCATCATAAGTAGTTTTTTGATACCCATTATCATTATCACTCATCGGATACCCATTTGCCCAAACGCCTGCATAGACAAGTCGTTTGGCTTTGCTTTCTTCTTCCTTAGTAAACTTTGAAATAATAAAATCTGATATTTCCCATTTATCTAAATATGGTTTAAGTGCCAGGTATGTTTCGTTTTCCTCTATGTCAAATCTGTCATACTTTGCTTCAACCTTAATTCCGTATTTCTCAAGAATTTTTACTTGACTTTTATCAAAATCCGAGTATATAATATGTAAATTTTTCATACCTATAAACCTACCTATTTTAAAATTTCTTTGCTATTGTCAGGATAATAGCTAACTAACTAATTCATTCTTACTAAACTTTGTTGAAGACCAAAATAACCCAAAGTACTTATCTCCTACCTCCTATCTCCTTTTATATCGCCTGCCTTGTCTTTATTTCAATGTATTTATTAATCGTATTCACTGTTACATTCTCCGGAGCGGTGAGGATACTGAGGATACCGGCATTCTGCAATTCTTTTACAATTAAACGCTTTTCATGTGCATATTTACCAGCAATGGTTTTTACATAGAGGTCTTCAATATCATTTACATTCTGCGTGGTTACTTTTTTCAGTTCTGTATTTTCAAAGAAGACAAGCAGGAGCAAATGATATTTGGCTATGCGTTTCAGGTAAGGCATCTGCCGTTGCATACCGGCCAATGATTCAAAGTTGGTAAACAGGATAATTAAACTGCGTTGCTTTATTGTTGCACGGATTCTTGTGTACAGCAATTCAAAATCAGATTCAAGAAAAGCGGTTTGCTGGTTATAGAGCTGCTGCAAAACTTTTTCTAACTGTACCGGTTTTCTGTCGGCTGCCAGCATGGAACCCATCTTATTGCTGAAGGTCATCAACCCAAACTTATCCTGCCTGTACAATGCAACATTACACATTACAAGACTTGCATTGACGGCATAATCCAATAACGTGAGATCATTAAAAGGCATCTTCATCAATCGTCCTTTATCAATGACACAATACACCTGCTGACTTTTTTCATCGGTGTAAGAATTGATCATGAGTGAACCTTTCCTTGCAGTTGCTTTCCAGTTGAGCTTGCGTACATCATCGCCCTGCACATATTCCTTTACCTGTTCAAACTCCATGCTGTGACCAATCTTACGTAATCTTCTGTTGCCTGCATCTTTGGTTTGTGCAGCTTCTGCATGCAGTTGATATTTTCTTATCTGCATAAACGATGGATACACCGGCACCATCTCTTCTTCATCACCTGTAAACCTCCGTTCAATTAAACCAAGCAATGACTGCAGGTACACATTCACTTTTCCGAAATGATATTCGCCTCTTTCAATGGGCCGCAGTTTATACCTGAACTCTTTTTCCTGTCCGGGTTTTAATACATCCTTTATTGAAAATGTACGCAACTGAAACTGTGGCGGCAGTTCATCAACAATTTCTGCTTTTACAGTAAACGGATAATTATTCTGCACTGTAATCATTACCGGGTTTTCATCTCCATTACTCAACCGCTCCGGTAAGTAACGCTCAATGAGAGGTTTACGGTTTAATGCAAAGAGGAAAAACAGATCGGCAGTAAAGGCTGCTATTAAAATAAAAAAGATGAGCTTGGCTGCCAGTTCCATTGCAGGAAAAAAGAAGGCGGTTAAAAAAAGCAGCACGCAGATTCCCAGCAATACAAAAAAACGATTGCTGATGTACATGGTCTTCAGTACAAACTGAGCCAGTACATACAATAAGCCGCCGCAAAGTAGTAACAGCCAGAACATATTATCTCGGTACTTCTAATGATTTAATGATACGGTCGATCAGCTCATCGGCTGTAATGCCTTCCATTTCTTTTTCAGGAGTTAAGATGATGCGGTGACGCAGTACATGCGGTGCCACTTCAATAATATCTTCGGGTGTAATAAAATCCCTTCCACGCATCGCAGCAAATGCTTTCGATGCTTTTACAATTGCTAAGGATGCTCTTGGTGATGCACCTAAAAACAGGGATGGATTATTTCTTGTTTCGTTTACAATTTTTGCAATGAACTCCAGCAGTTTTGGTTCAACAACAATCTGCCTGATTGTCTCACGGTATTGAGCAATTTCACTGGAAGAAAGCACTTTCACAATTTCATTTAGCAAATGCCTGTTATCGGCCTGGTGCTGGTTGGTAAGAATAATTACTTCTTCTGCCAGTGTTGGATAACCCACTTCAATCTTAAACAAAAAGCGATCGAGCTGTGCTTCGGGTAAACGATACGTTCCTTCCTGGTCAATTGGATTTTGTGTAGCCAGTACCATAAACGGAACACTCATGTGATAAGTTGTTCCATCAACAGTGATCTGCCTTTCTTCCATTACTTCAAACAAAGCTGATTGTGTTTTAGCAGGTGCACGGTTGATTTCATCAATCAAAACAATATTGCTGAACAGCGGTCCTTTCCTGAATTGGAAGCTTGCTTCTTTCGGATTGAACACTGATGTACCCAGCACATCACTCGGCATCAGATCGGGTGTAAACTGTATGCGTGAAAAATCTGCATCAATCAGTTTAGCCATGAGTTTGGCCGACAATGTTTTTGCCACTCCCGGCACACCTTCAATAAGGATATGACCATCAGCCAGTATACCTGCGATCATCAGTTCTACCATCTGCTCCTGCCCTACAATTACTTTACCCACTGCTTCACGAATGGTGCTGATGGCATTGTTGAGCTGAGTGAGATCGGTGCGTTGCTGAAAAAATTGATTGTCCATGAAGTTTATGATTTAAGAAAAATTTGCATGCGGTTATTTAATTCAAGAATCTGCTGATCATTGATGTCAGCTGAGTCCTGTAAGATACTGATGAATTGAAAAAAGTTTTTCACTTCTGTTTCTTCCACTCCCGTCTTTCTTGCAAGTGAAGAAAAGAATTCTGCATTGAGCTGTGAAGTGTTGAGATAATAATGTGTGCGGATATGTTCCATAAAATAAGTGATCATCTTATGGGCAATATTGTGATTGTCTTTTTTGTTGAGGTACAGTCTCCCGATTGTTTCTACAAAGGAAATACTGGCATTTGTATTTTTTTGTTTCACCGGAACAAGCCGTTGTCTCCGTTTGCTTCCAAAAGCAATATAGAGCAGCATCAATGCAACAGCAATAAGCAATGCCCATTTGAGCATGGGGTATTTCATAAACACAGCAAAGGAAGAGAAGCTTTCGTTCGGGGCATTGCCTATCCGGTAATAATCATCCCAGTAAACAGCATAACGATCAGCAGCTGTATAACTCAATGCTTTTTCAACGTATTCTTTATTATTCCGGTTGAGTACGAAATAATTGCTGAATGTTTGCGGATGCAGGTGAAAGAGAAAACGTCCCTTACCATACACTACTGAAATATAATTGGGATCACCGCTTTCATTTAAACCAAGAGTTGATGCGCCAAAACTGTCGGTATGCACAAAATTTGGATCAAAGGGATAATAGAAAAACCCATATCGCTGTTTACCCAACAGGTTACTGTCGCTTAACTGAACTGTTGAATAACGCATGGGGCCTTTGGACGAAACCTGGCTTTGGAACATACTGCTGAGCGAATAATACTGCACCTGTACGCCCAGTGTATCGAGCAATGTTTCATCAATATATTCTGCTGCAATAAACAGCTGGTTGCCATTGTTTACATACTGCAGCATTGCGTCAAGGTCCTTTTCACTCAGCAATACTCTTTTACTTACTACAACATATAAACTCCTTCTGCCACTGATGTGATTGATCCAGTTATCATAAAAATTCTTGCTGAATGATTCTATACTGTTGCCTTTATATTTTTCCCTCAGCATCTGGAAAGCAGTAAAGGTTCCAAATGGTTTTTTACTCCGCTTGGAATAGCTGTGCTTCATGTCAGGCAGCTTTACTCCGCTCTTCTTTCCACAGGAAATCATTGCTGAAAGCAATACAAGCAGTAAACCGTATCGTAAAAGATTTCTCAACTCTGTTTCAGCTTTACATGAAACTGATCAAATTCCTGCTTCACCGGTTTAAATACATCCTCATCAATTGTAAAATCGCCATACCATGCATATTCATAATGCAGGGTGATACGTGCAAACTCATTTTTGTATTGCGGTTTGCTCAGCTCTCTTACATATTGATAATTCGTTTTATCAGGAGACAGTTGCAACCACCCTTTATCAGACAACTTCGATAATGTTTGTAAATAGAGATAACGGATAGCGAGACGGTGATTGCCTATACGGATTGCTTCTTTCAACTGGCGTTCAAGATATTCTTCATCTGCAACCGGTTCTTCTTCCACCTGCAATGTTTTATTCCTGGTTGGTGCAGCAAATAATCCACGTTCTGAAAGAAAGAGCCTGTAAATAATAAACAACACAACTCCAATTGCAATGGCCCACAATAAAAATTGAAAAATGGGAAACACATCGCTTCTTGGTGCTGTATTAACAGGTTCTGGTTCCTGTTGATTCTTCAGGTATTCATCCTGTCTTACTTTCAATAAGCTGTCTAAATTTTTTACATACGCAAACTCTTTCTGCCGCTGCAGGTTTCTCAAACTGTCGGCCGGGTACATCCAAGTGTTAACCGTTAATGTTGTATCTGTGAATTCCTGTTCTACGTTTGTTTGTTCATCATCTTCATCATTGGTGTAAACAGTATCTGCAACTGATTGCGGGGCTTCTACAACAACCGTTGTATCTGTTTCCTGTGCATTTACTTCTGCCGCACAAAAAAACAAACTGCAGAACAGTGATAAAAATACAGCAATTGGTTTCAGCTTACTCATGCCCTGATCTTTGCTGCCCACTCAGGATCTTTACGCATACGTTTTTCCAGCATAATTGGATAGATAACAAAATACCAGACGATAAAAATAAATGACACAGCCAATATGCTGATGCTTGCAGCTACAGGAAGAGATGTATTGGTTGTTTTATCAAATGCATTGGAGCTGAGACGTGTAATATAACTTTCCAGGAATGCGGCTGTGATAGTGATGGGAATAAGACTTACACAAATCTTCATTGCATCCTTCACTCCCTGTTTAAATGAATACCATCTTGAATAAGTGCCGGGAAATAAAATGCTCCGGGCTAAAATAAAACCTGCACATGCTTCAATGATCATTCCTGATATTTCCAGAGTACCGTGAATCCAGATCACCAGTACACTTTCCCAACCCAATCCTTTGGCGAAAAACATATACTGGAAACTGCCCAGCATAATGCAGTTCTGAAAAAAGAACAGCATTGTTCCGATGCCGAAAAATATACCACTGGCTACAATTAAAAATCCAACCTTAATATTATTGAAAGCAATCCGTACAAACATGGAAAAGCGGCTGGAGTCGCTGTATACACCAAACGGATCTCCCTTCTCAATGTTTTCTTCCGTCATGGATACATAATTTTCGCCCAGCACTCCCTTTACAAACTGGTCGTCTTTCATGGAAGAAAGTACAGCCATGGCACAAAACACTGCAAAAATGATAAAGGTATATAGCAGCATTCGGTGATACTTGCGGAACATGAGCGGCAGTTCATATTGCCAAAACGTAATGATCCTTGAAAACCGTTGCTTTTTATTCTGGTAAATGGTTTGATAAATACTTACCGCCAAACTGTTGATCCACCTGGTTACCCGGCTGTGCGGATAAAATGTTTTGGCATACGATAAATCGTCAAGAAGTGTAATAAACCTGTCGGCCATCTGGTCGGGGTCTTCGGTTTGCAGATACTGGTACTCGTTCCACTTCTGCGCATTTTTTTTGATGAAGAGTGCTTCTCTCATAGTGTGTCAGAAAATTGAAAATAACAAGTAATTTTTAATTCTTGCGAATGAATTTTGCTTTTTCACTGACATTGCTTTGAGGTTGTCATAAAAGTGAATTCGGAAACAGCAGCCGGGAAGGCGGCAAGACGGAAAGTATTGAAAAGCAATGATCATTTTCTTCCCTACTTACCGCCTTCCCGGCAATTAGATACATTGTGAGCAAATCAAATGTAAATCGAAAATTATTTTAAATACTTTGCTTACAGCCAGCCCACAAGAAAATATTCCTTTATTTTACAAACGTAAATAACCGTATGTCAGACGTACAGATCAGCACACCATTTAATATTTCACTCGACTTTGAAATTGCCCCGTTTTATAAGCGTTTGCTGGCTTATTTCCTTGATCTCACCATTCTTGTTCTGTATGCAGTCTTTATGAGGTATTTTCTTTATGATGGGTTACGGCTGGAAGGTGAGTTTGCAATGGGTGTTGATATATTGACTGTTTCACTCCCACTTCTGCTCTATCATTTGATTTGTGAAATTGCTTTTCATGGTCAGAGTATTGGTAAAAAGGCACTGGGCATAAGAGTAATGAGTGTGGAAGGCGGTGATCCGGGCATCAGCCAGTATTTGCTGCGTTGGTTTTTCAGGGTGTGGGAATGGCCGCTTGTATTTTCATTTGTTTATCCCGGCTTTTACATCATGCTTCAGCTGGTTGTTGTTGGTTTCTTTGGAATTATTGTAGTGATCATTATTGCCGTTACAGCAAAGAATCAACGTTTGGGTGATTTAGCTGCCAATACAGCTATTGTAAATACAAGGATCAACAGCTCCATTCATGATACCGTGTTTATGGAAATCACCCAAAAAGATTATGAGGTGAAGTTTCCGCAGGTATTAAAACTAAGCGACCGGGATATCAATACAATCAAAGCAGTGCTGGAACAAACCTTTAAAACCAATAAGTATGAAACAGCTCACCGTATTGCTGCACGTATTAAAAGTGTATTGCAGATAGAAACAGATATGGAAGTGGATATTTTCCTGGAGCGTTTGATTGCTGATTACAATTACCTCGCAACAAAAGAATAAAATCTTTCGAAAAATATAAAATGGTTTTGGGATAAAACCCGGTTCCCTTTTCGCTATAACCCCATGCTTAAGCATAGGGTTAATAAATATAAAACAGCCCGGGCTTTAGCCCACATTAGTATTTTTGAAAAATAAAAAAAGGTCGCTTCAATTAAAGCGACCTTACCAAGTAAATTGAAATTATTTCTGAAGTTCCTGCATCCTTCTCATCATTTCCTCAGGGTTACCCATTGCATCATAGCCAATCATGGCAGTAAACGCAACAATAAAGATGAGGTATAATAAAGAAAGAATCAGACCAATAATAGCACAGATGCGCCCGGCATTCAGGTTTTTAAAGCTTGCTGCAGTATACACTTCAGGAGCTGCAGTAAACAGTCTTTTGTCTTTTGATGCAAGAACAAGAGCTATGATCCCCAGTATTAAACCAATCACACCATAACAGAAACAGGTTACGATTGATAAAATACCCAGCACCAGTACCGCTGTTGCATTGGGCAAAGGACGTTGTTCTAAAGGATTATTTAACTGATCCATTATTAATTGATTTATTGTTGAATTAATTAAAACCACCCGATGCTCCCACAGCACCTAATGCCACAACGATGATGACTAAATAAACCAGTACAGCAATTCCCTGCAGTACAATACCGATGATGGCACAGATCTTCCCGGTTTTGATATTACTTAAAGATGCCTGCGTGTACAGACCGGGGTTGGCGTTATAAAGTTCCATTTCTTTTTTTGCCATCACCAATGCAATGATGCCGGTGATAAAGCATACAACAATTGATAAAATTCCTAATACAAGGACAACGGTTGCATTAGGTAAAGCACGTTGTTCAGAAGGGTTGTTAAACTGATCCATATAGAGTTGATTTTGGTTAAACTGTTGATTATTTAAACCCTCCTGCTGCACCCATTGCGCCAATAAAGATGACAATGAAAGCGATATAAATTAAAATTCCGATTCCCTGGAGGATAATGCCAATGATGGCACAGATACGTCCTGTTTTGATATTACTCAAAGATGCCGGACTGTACATACCCGGATTAGCATTGTACAAAGCCATATCTTTTTTTGCCATCACCAATGCAATGATGCCTGTAATAAAGCAAACAACAATTGATAAGATACCTAATACAAGAACGGCGGTAGCGTTTGGCAGATTCGGTAATACCTGCTGATTTGATTGAGATAAATAATCTTGTTGGGAATTTTGTTCCATTAAGTCAGGTTTTGGTGAGTTAGAATTTTGTAAATATAATGTACGAGGATAATTATAGCACAAAAAATATACAGTGATGTGAGCAGAAATGCACCATTCTTAAATTTGAAGATAAGATGAAGGGATAAAAAGGCTATCATGACGAGGATCGGAACCGCTGCGGGATATAAATGGAAGCTTGCAGCAAAATCGCCTTTGAACAAAGCAATATAACTACGCTGCAAACCACAACCAGGGCAATCCATGTGAAACAACAGCTTGCTGGGACATGTAAGCATGTGCTTCTCCAGCCAGAGAACTGCCTCTGAAAAAAAGCTAATGAACAGAAGGAATTGCATACATCAAACATACTACAGAAAGGAACATCTTTAATTCAACAAAAAAAAGCATGGCCATATTGACCATGCTTCCGATTAACTTTTACCTGAGCTTAATAAGCTAATGCAAACAGTACTCTTTCTTTTGAAGGCTTACCGGTTAAGATACACTTGCCTTCTTCCTGTTCATTATTCAACGGTATGCAGCGGATCGTTGCTTTTGATTTTGTCTTGATCTCATCTTCTGTTTCAGCCGTACCATCCCAATGTGCAGATACAAAACCACCTTTCTTTTCCAGTGTTTCAACAAACTCATCCCAGGTGTCAACTTTGGTGATATGACTGTCACGGTAAGCCTTGGCTTTATTAAACATGTTCTGCTGAATATCTTCCAGCAACTGCTGAATATGTTTGGCTAAGCCATCCATGCTCACCGTTGCTTTTGTTTTCTCATCTCTTCTTGCAACTTCAGCTGTATTGTTTTCGAGATCTCTTCCACCAATGGCAAGACGAACAGGAACACCTTTTAATTCATGTTCGGCAAATTTCCAGCCCGGTCTTGCATTATCGGTATCATCATATTTCACACGGATTCCCATCGCTTTCAACTCTGCTGTGAGCACATTTACTTTATCACTGATGGCTTTTAACTGATCATCGCCTTTGTAAATTGGAACGATCACCACCTGCAAAGGAGCAATTTTCGGAGGAAGAATTAATCCCTGGTCATCGCTGTGCGCCATTACCAATCCGCCAATCAATCTAGTACTCACGCCCCAGCTGGTCGCCCATACATATTCCAGTTTGTTTTCTTTATCGCTGAACTTCACATCGAATGCTTTGGCAAAATTCTGTCCGAGAAAATGAGAAGTACCAGCCTGCAAAGCCTTTCCATCCTGCATCAATGCTTCAATGCAATAAGTATCTTCTGCGCCCGCAAAACGTTCGTTGGGTGATTTTACACCTTTGATCACGGGCACAGCCATCCATTCTTCTGCAAACTCTGCATATACATCCAGCATCTTTCTTGTTTCAACAATTGCTTCCTCAGCAGTGGCGTGTGCGGTATGACCTTCCTGCCATAAAAATTCTGTTGTTCGTAAAAACAATCGTGTACGCATTTCCCAGCGCACCACATTCGCCCACTGATTCACCAGCAGCGGTAAATCTCTGTATGATTTGATCCAGTCTTTGTAAGTATGCCAGATGATCGTTTCAGAAGTTGGACGCACAATCAGTTCTTCTTCCAGTTTTGCATCCGGATCAACAATAATACCGCCGCCATTGGGATCATTCTTTAACCGGTAATGCGTTACCACCGCACACTCTTTGGCAAAGCCAGCCACATGGGCTGCTTCTTTACTCAAAAAGCTTTTAGGGATAAACAACGGGAAGTAAGCATTTACATGTCCGGTTTCCTTAAACATTTTATCCAGTTGATCACGCATATTTTCCCATAAAGCAAAACCATAGGGTTTAATAACCATACAGCCACGAACGGCTGAATAATCAGCCAGTCCGCCTTTTAAAATAAGATCGTTATACCATTGCGAATAATCCTTTTCCCTTGTAGTAATTGCCTCTGCCATTGTTGCTTTTCCTTTTTGTAAAATGTTTAGAGTTTATTTAACAGCCCCTGCACAATTAAATCCGCCATATGGCTTGTTCTTTGTGCTACAAAATGTTAGTTTCTTTAAAGTTGCAAAAGTAGTAACTTCACATTACAAACCTAAAACTCAAACATCATGGTAACCAGAATTTTACTCTTTGGTTTGATTATCGCAGGACTCAGTTCCTGTGCTACCTATCGGACAGGTCAAACTCCAGATGACGTTTATTATTCACCCGCAAGAGAAGTGAACGAGTATGTGCAGGTTGACCGGGATGATGATAACAGGTTATCTTATAACGAAAGCAACCTGGAAGATCGCCGTTTGCGTCAGCAGATCCGTGATTCACGTTTCAGGTTTGAAGAGGATATTTACTGGAACACCCCACGATACAATAGCTGGGGATGGAATACCTGGAATAATCCTTACAATACATGGGGATGGAATAACAGTTGGAACATGAACAGCGGATGGGGATGGAATAACTATAATTATGGTTACGGCGGATATAAAGGCTGGAACTCAGGTTATGTTTGTATTCCCGGAGGAAATAATTTAATTATCATATCTGGTCCCGGTGCTTCCAGGAACAGTACAGGCATACGTTATTCTGCACCTATTCAGCGCTTTACCAACTCCGGAGCCAATTATAATGGTAAAGGAATTACAACTGGTAGCGGCAGCCGTTATTTCAGCGGTAATAGCAACAGCAACGGTACAAGACGTGCAGGTTTCTTCGGAGGCAGCAATACAAATAATAGCAGCAATTCGGGAGGCAGCAGGCTTTTTGGAAACAGCAACTCTTCATCATCAAACAATAGTAATAATAGCAGCGGCAGCAGGACATTCAGTAACAGTGGAGGCAGCAGCTCCGGTTCCTCAAGTTCTGGCAGCAGTGGTTCAACAAGTACCCCAAGCCGTCGTAATTAATTGTTGTTCCAATTTTCAATTCTCCAAATTGTAAACCATGAAGAAAATTTTCATAACAGGCCTTGCTGTGTTTATACTGCAACAGAGTTTTTCACAGGATGCTTTTGATGCCCTTCGTTTTTCTTACCTCACTCCCACCGGTTCAGCCCGTGTTCAGGCCATTGGTGGTGCAAATATTTCATTAGGCGGCGATATCAGTTCTACATTCCTTAACCCGGCAGGATTGGCGCAGTTTAAAACAAATGAACTTGTACTCAGTCCAGGTTTTTTAATGAACCGTTCTAAACTTAATTATAACGACAGCAGTTTTAAAGGAAAGAGAAGTGGGTTCAACACCGGCGTTAGTGGCTTTATTTTCAGTTGGGGTAACCGGTTTAAAAGCAGCAATATCCGTAACACAACGGTAAGCTTTGCCATTAATCAATCAGCAAGTTTTAATTCAAATTTTTCATTCAGAAATAATGGAACCCGTCAAAGTTCTTACTCTGAAAAATGGGTGGAAGAATTAACGTATAATAATGTATTTAACCTGGGCGATGCAGAAAATAATTTTCCTGCCGGTGCCAGCCAGGCTTATGTTACTTATTTAATTGACACCCTGCTCGGGCAAACAGGTTATCATACAAATGCGGATGTTTCTAAAATGCCACTCAACCAATCCTTTTCCTATGAAACAAGAGGAGGAATGCATGAAGCAGCATTTGCCATGGCATGGAATATGAAAGAAAAATTCCTGTATGGTGTTACCATTGGTATTCCAATGATTGATTATAAAAGAAAAACAACGGTAAGTGAATCGGATGCAAGCAATAATCCTGATAATGATTTTAAGAGTTTCACTTTTTCTGAAACATTTTCTACAAAAGGTTCCGGTTTCAATGCAAAGCTGGGAGTGATTTTCAAACCCGTAGAATATTTCAGAATTGGTCTCACCTTCCATACTCCTTCCATTATTTCATTAACTGACCGTACAGATGTATCAATTACAAGTGATATTGAAAACTATGCAAGACGGATCAGCAACAATAATTCAAAGCCCAGCAGCTTTACTGATAATACACACAATATTACAGGTGGAACTGATTATACTTACGGTTACCAGCTTGTAACCCCTTGGCGTTTGGGTGGAAGCATGTCGTATGTATTTCGTGAAATAAATGATGTAACCAAACAAAAGGCATTTATTACTGCCGATGTGGAATTGGTAAATTACAAAGGAATGTCTTACAGTTCGAATACTGATAATGCAACACAGGGCGAAAAAGATTATTTTAAAAGTGTGAACCAGTCTATCGACAATTTATACAAGATGGCATTGAATGCAAAGATTGGCGGAGAATTGAAATTCGAAACATTTATGGTTCGTGCAGGTTTTAATTATGCAGGAAGCCCATATAATAAAGAAACCATGAACTCATTACCGGAAGGAACAAAGAACTGGCGTATGACTCCAAGCCTTGGAGTTGGCTTCAGGGATAAAGGATTCTTTGCTGATCTTACCTATGCGCATACTATCGGCAGAGACTTTCATATTCCGTATATGCTTGAGGGAAATACTTATCCCATTGCTAAAAACAATTTAGCCAACGGACAGATTATGGCAACTATTGGATTTAAGTTCTAAGAACAAATAAAATTGTAAAAGCCGGAACATAAATGGTTCCGGCTTTTTTATTGCTCATTATTTCTGAATGAATTCCTATTCTTTTAAATTCAGAATCCGCACAACAGCATTTACTTCTTTTGTAGAAAACACATATAATCTGTGTACGATGTCACCGGCTGTAACTTTAAGATAAGCTGTGTTGGGTGGAATGTTTCCAAGATTATTTGCGGAAATAGTTATATCAATTGATTTTTCACCGGGCTTAAAAGCAAGCTTTAACTCATAAGGAGTAATATCAAGCCTTACATCTGCTGCAATCACAATGCCATTTACTGAAACAGTGATTGTATCATTATCAACCTCACCATTGTCATAGAAAAAAAGACTCATACTATCCGTATAAACGTTGATTATCTGAATGGTTGACCCCTTTACTTCTGCCGGAGCATCAACAGGCTTTTGTTCTACGGCAGTAACTTGTGCTGGCGTGATGCTACTGTCCGGAGCTGGCTGCAAATAGTTGAATGTATACACGTAACGGCTCCAGCTTAGCGGCATTGGTGCTGTATTTTTATTCGAACGGGAATTACTGTACGTATCATAGCGGTACATTAAAAAATCGTAACGCAGCATGGCTTTGAGAGTTTCATGGTAACGTTCAGGTACATCACCGCTTTTTCTAACATCAACATTTTCATCATGACTGAAACTGACCGCATTCAGCAGGTTGATGAGATTGATATTCTGCCTTGAGAAATAAGCAGAATCCACTTTATCCTCGAAGCTGCTGGTATATTGGTTTATCTGAACGGCCATCTCCTTTAATGAATTGGAAATAGCTATATGCACTTCTTCATTTAAGGGGAATACATGATGACCCGGAAGAGCATCATTATTTTTCCGGTAGATGTATTCATTTTTCAAATAAGCCTGAATATGTTCATTTGCCCTGCGCAATGCAAAAATGCCGGCTTCATAATTTTCTTCATTATTTGCCGTAAAGTATTGATTCAAAAAAATGGTCACCTGCAGTAAAGATTCAACGGCCTGTGCATAAACAGAGAAAGGATAGTTTTTTTCTTTCCGTTTGCTTTCATAGTATAAAAGAGCTGCAGAAGTAACACTGTCTCTTATTTCCTTTAATGCCTGTATCTGATCATGATAGCTTTTGATGTATGCATGAATTCTGTCCACATTCTTTTTTTCATAAGCTGGCATCAGGTTGTATTGCACAATTAATGTCAGCAGATTATTTGCAATCCTGTTCTGTGATGCAGCAATTGTATCAGCTCTTTTTATCCAGTCTGTAAACAACTTCTTTACAGAATCAGGAATGGTGTTTGCTTTTTTGTTATACTGCTTAAAAGCTCCTGCATCATAGTTATTTAACTGTGCATCAGTTATTTTATTCTGTCTTTGGCGGTACAAATCAACATCAACTTTTTTATAGTCTGTCCAGCTCTTGCGGACCTTTGAAGTGCTGTCATATTTTTGATAGTTAGTACTGATGTCTTTTACCATGAGTGTTGTTTGCTCATTATAAGATAAAAGATGATCGAGGTAGACCAGGTAGTAATTCAGTTCCCTTACATTGCGGTTATAATTGCTGAACTGAGCATTTCCGTTGAAAGGATTTGTATAAAACGAAATCAAAAAAACAATTACTGTAAAAGACAGCTTCCGGTAATCTGAGTTCGGTTTAAACATAGAACGGGTTTAGTAATTCATCAATCTTCACATATAAGATAAAGAATTTTATCCGTAATTATTTACACAACAGGCTGGTAAATGTTCTTTCCCGGAATTGAGAGCTTTATCACGAAGGAATCCTGCCAACCCTAACAAGTTTTGTGCCGATGTTCCCTTTGCTGTTAGTTTTGAGGCTCAGCACTGAGCTGCTGTAAAATATAATCCTGTATTTGAGAAGTATTTGCAGGATGAAACCATTTCATTTCTGCATCCCGTTTAAACCAGGTTAACTGCCGTTTTGCATAATGACGGGAATTCTGTTTGATCTTTTCAATTGCCTGTCCCAGTGTACTGTTTCCATCAAAAAAATCAAATAACTCCCTGTAGCCTACTGTTTGCAATGCATTGAGATGACGTAACGGATAAACTGATTTTGCTTCTTCCAATAAACCATTCTTCATCATGATATCTACCCGGTGATTAATGCGTTGATATAATTCTTCTCTTGGTAAATCCAATCCTATTTTAATGATGTTGAAATTTCTTTTCCGCTTCTCCCCTTTCCTGAACTGAAGAATAGATTGCCCGGTCGATAACACAACTTCCAGTGCCCTCTGCATCCGTTGGGGATTTTGCATTTCACCTTCCTTTGCAAATAAAGGATCATGTGTTTGAACTTGTTGCTGTAACCATTCTATTCCCTGTTGCTGATAGTCGTTCTGCAACTGTTTTCTGATTGTTTCATCGATAGGGGGAATTTCATCCATGCCTTCACAAAATGCTTTGATGTATAAGCCTGTACCACCAACCATTACAGCAACATCATGTTGTTGAAAAATTTCGTCAGCCGCTTTTAATGCATATTCTTCAAACGAAGCTGCATTTAGATTATCATGAATAGAATGTGAGTTGATGAAATGATGCTTTACTTCCTGCAATTCTTCTACTGCAGGTTTTGCAACACCGATAGAAATCTCCTTATAGCTTTGACGGGAATCTGCAGAGATAATTTCTGTTTGGAATTGTTTTGCCAGTTGAATGGCCAGTGCAGTTTTGCCAACAGCCGTTGGCCCTGCAATTAAGAGAACAGTTTTTTTCATATTGTATGATGGGTTTGTAGAGAACCCAGCAACTTATCGTCTGACGATTCAATTTCTTATAGTAATCGTTACACTAATTCATCCGTAGCACTAAAACCTGTTTCTTCTTCATCTCCCTGTGCGGCTTCATCATCATTTACACTATTGGCATCTTCTTCACCTTCTACTCCAAAACCTTCCGCAGCGGAACTGAGATCGTATTTCTCTTCCATTTCTGCAAGCTTATCGCCCACCAATCCTTTTGTTCCGTACTGACTTGGTGCAATCCCTTCTGTTCTTACAACAGCGGGGTAAGTGAGTTTGGGATTTACTTCTTTGCTCACATTAATCAGTTCTACAAAGAATGTCCAGTTTTTATTAAAATCGTAGATATAAACAAATTTCTGATTCGGTTCCCTGATTTCACTGCCAACCGTTGTTTCTTCCATTAACAAAGGCTCAGCTTTGTACTCCTTTTCATATTTCTCCAGTGTAATTTCACGGCCCTTTTGCCAGTGATCATTACTGCGGTGAAAAGTTGCCTTGTGTTTATTATCAAACTCATAGGCCTTTAATATAATTTCATGCAGATCCTTGAAGTTCTGCACATGCTTGATTGCAATGTCACGGTAAACAGCATCATCCTCTTCCCAATAAGCCCTGAAACGTAATACAGCCATAAATCAATTTGAAAATTACTTAATTTGAAAATTTGATATGAATACAAAATCAGTTGCTATTCATTCATATTTCATTTACAAAAATAGTTTTATTCATTCACAGGAACAAGATTTACTTCTTTTGCTTTTTGCAGCATGAAAGTGTAGGCAGATTCATAATTATTCTCTATATCACCATCAAGAATGGCATCTTTAATGGCATCTTTCAGAATGCCCACAATCTTAGACGGCGGGACATTGAACGCCTGCATAATAATTTCACCGGTAATCGGTGGTTGCCAGTTGCGCAGGTGATCTTTTTCTTCCACTTCCTTACAGCGCTGACGCACCATTTCGAAATTCTGCAGGTAACGCTGTACTTTCTGCTGATTCTTTGAGGTGATGTCTGCATTACACAAGGTCATCAATGCATCAAAATCTTCGCCTGCATCAAACAATAAACGACGGATAGCACTGTCGGTAATATTTTCTTTTGTTAAGCTGATGGGGCGCAGATGCAGCTCTACCATCTTCCTAACGAATTTCATTTTTTCATTGGCAGGAAGTTTCAGCTGTGCAAAGATCTTCGGCACCATTCTGCCTCCAACAACTTCATGTCCGTGAAAGGTCCAGCCATGCCCCTGTTCAAAACGTTTGGTGGCCGGCTTTGCAATATCATGCAGAATAGCAGCCCAACGTAACCACAGATCATTTGTATGAACAGAAATATTATCGAGCACCTGCAGTGTGTGATAAAAATTATCCTTGTGTCCTTTGCCATCAATATATTCTGCACCGGCAAGGTCAACCATCTGCGGAAAAAATAATTTCAGCAACCCACTTTTATATAACAATTCAAACCCAACAGAAGGTCTTTTACTCAGCACAATTTTATTGAGTTCATCAGCAATGCGTTCTTTTGAAATGATATGAATACGTTCTGCATTCTCAATAATACCCAGCCATGTTTCAGGAAAAATTGTAAACCCTAACTGCGATGCAAAACGGATTGCACGCATCATCCTTAACGGATCATCGCTAAATGTTGTTCCTGGTTCTAATGGAGTACGGATAATTTTCAGTTTTAAATCATCCACACCATGAAACGGATCAATCAATTGTCCGAAACCTGCCTGTCCGGCAGGCAGGTCTTCTTTGTTTAAACTGATGGCAAGTGCATTAATGGTAAAGTCCCTGCGTTTCTGATCATCTTCCAGTGTACCCGGCTCCACTTCAGGCTTGCGTGAATGCGAAGCATAACTTTCCTTTCTTGCGCCAACAAATTCTATCTCAAATTCATTGTGCTTAATATTTGCAGTACCAAAATTTTTGAAATAAGAAACCGGAGGCTGCGGTTTAAATTGTTTTGCCACTTCATGCGCCAAAGCAATACCATCGCCCACACAAACAAAATCAAGATCCTTACAGTCACGCTGTAATAATTTATCTCTTACAAATCCACCAACAAGATAACAGGGCACATTTAATTTCTGTGCACAACTGCCAATAATCTGCAGTAACTCTAACTCCTTATCTGAACAATCGATCATCATGGCTGCAAAAATACGGAAGCAAAAAGAAGTGGAAGTAAGAAGTAGGATAACCCACCCCTTTCGGCCTTACTATGTGTAAGATTATGAAACCCCTCCTGGGAGGGGATAAACAGTTCGCTTATTTAAAACTTTATATAATGAGTCTAATAATACTTTAGCACATCTTTTAAATCCTATAAATCCACCCAAATCATTGCCAGTCCCGTAAAGCGGGAGTTCAGACAAGTTGCTCATACACTTTCATCACTTCAGCAGCCGTATTGTGATTGGTAAACTTTTGTGCATGTTGCCAACCCTTTTCCACCTGCTGTAGCACAAATGACTGATCAGATAAAATTAAATTCATCATTTCTGCAATTTCTTCAGGTTTGGTTGGATCAACATAAAAAGCCCCCTCACCCCCAGCTTCCGGTAAACAGGAAACATTGGAAGTGATGACTGGAATACGGCTCCATAAAGCTTCCAGTACAGGAATACCAAACCCTTCAAATACGGATGGATAAATCATGGCAATTGCCTGCTGATAAATAGCAGGGAAATCAACAGCCGACTGAAATGTTGGTGAAAATTTTGCAGTTGGGTGATCTGATAGAAAAATCACCTGGTTACTCAATCCATTTAAGTGGATATAATCTTTTACCTTTTGCTTGTACTCTTTTCCATTGCCAATTACCACTAAAGGAATATTCATTTCTTCACCCATCAGCAACATGGCTTTGCAGATATTCAACAGGTTTTTCCGTTCAATGACTGAACCAACATATAAAAAATAACGGTCGGGAAGATTATAATGCTGTTTGATACGCTGTTTTATATCTGCAGAAACTTCAACACCAAAAGCTGGATTGCAACTCTGGTAACAGATACTGATTTTCTCAGCCGGTATTTGATAGAATTCAATAATATCCTGTTTGGTTTGATTGCTGATAGCAATGATTCTGTCTGCATGCTCACAGGCATAGCGAAACTTTGTTGTATAAATTTTCCGGTCAATCGCTTTGTATTGTTCAGGATAACGTTCATGAATTAAATCATGCATGGTTACAACTGATTTAATACCTGTTTGCTGAATGCCGTTTGGTATTTCATGACTCAAGCCGTGATACAGATCAATCTTGCATTTTTGCAGATCTTTTTTTACCCAGTTACTCCTCCACGCAGATGATAATTTTTGTGAAAGAAAAGATTGCGGCAATATTTGTTTCACATTCGGCAAATCATCAAAGAAAAAAAGAGTGGATGGTTTGGGATTGAATAAAAAATACTGATGCTGTTGAAAACCTGTCGCCAGTGAACGGATCAATGTGCGGCTGTAATGCCCCAACCCTGTTTGATTATGATAAGCTCGTTTTGCATCAAACCCAATATTCATAACTGCAAATATATGCGAGTAAAATGGCAGTCTGAAAGAGATAAGGATCATTGTTATGGCAGAAACATTTATCTGTCATCCAAACTTTCCCCGTTAACTGTTAATTTCGCAGCAAAATTGATACAAGATGAAAGAACTGATCCTCGAGGCATGGGCAAACCGTGACCTGTTGAAAGAAAATAAATATTCAGAAGCAGTAAGAGCAGTGATAGAAGAAGTGGACAAAGGACGTTTACGTACCGCATCTCCTTCCGAACATGGATGGGAAGTAAATGAGTGGGTAAAGCAGGCCATCCTGCTGTATTTCGGTATTCAGCAAATGCAGACTTGGGATGTTGCTCCCTTTGAGTTCTATGACAAAATGCTGTTGAAAAAGAATTATAAAGAACTCGGTGTACGTGCAGTACCACATGCAGTGGCAAGATATGGTGCTTACCTGGCTAAGAATGTTGTGCTGATGCCAAGCTATGTAAACATTGGCGCTTATGTTGATGAAGGTACCATGGTTGATACATGGGCAACCGTTGGAAGTTGTGCACAGATTGGCAAAGGCGTTCATTTAAGCGGTGGTGTTGGTATTGGTGGCGTGCTGGAACCTTTACAGGCAAGTCCCGTGATTATTGAAGATGGTTGTTTTATCGGCAGCCGTTGTATTGTGGTGGAAGGTGTAATTGTAGAAAAAGAAGCTGTATTGGGAGCGAATGTTGTTTTAACCCAATCAACCAAGATTATTGATGTAAGTGGACCAATACCCTTTGAAATGAAAGGCCGTGTTCCTGCCCGCAGTGTGGTGATTCCCGGTTCTTATACCAAAAAATTCCCTGCGGGAGAGTTTGGTGTGGGCTGTGCATTGATCATTGGGCAGCGTAAAGCAAGCACCGATTTAAAAACAAGTTTAAATGATGCATTAAGAGATTTTAATGTTTCTGCATAGTCCCTTATATTTGCAGCCCTGAATCCCTTTAAGGAGGGAAAAGCTGCCCAAGTGGCGAAATTGGTAGACGCACTGTGTTCAGGTCGCAGCGTTCGCAAGGATGTGC
>CAZOLW010000059.1:0-20338 GCA_964580775.1 uncultured Chitinophagaceae bacterium
AAAAATAAAGGAATAATGTGGATGGAAATGGGTGTATTCCAAAAGAAACTGTTAGTGTTCAGCTTCCTGATCTATGGAAGAAATATTCCGTCAACCAGGGGTCTGGCCTCCGACCCCGGGAGTTAGAATTTGATTTGTACATTTATCTATACCTGTCCGCTCACAACATGAACAGCAACCGAACTCATTTACTTTATAACCTTAACCTGTTATAACTGGCTTACCAAATGGGACGTCAAGGTCGGCATGGGCGATATGCCGGGAGTGGAGATTTGACTAGCCAGACCCCATGGCGACGGAAGCCTTCAAACAGATACTTTCTTTCGATGTTTTTCAAGAATAGCCTCCATAATATTTATTTCGTCTTTTGTAACCTGCTTTTTGTCTTTAATATAAATCCAAAGACCTTGCTTTAAATACTTTGTATGAGCGATAAAGCCTACCATTGGGTACTTTTCTACAAATGCCTTAGAATTAACACTCATAATAGATAACATATTTGTGTCTTTAATAAATAATGCTTTGCAGAAGATTGAATCCTGGCCTTTTTTATCTTTAATAGAATAGGGATAATACAAGTAGTCAATTCCTTTAAACAAAGTATCTCTGCAAGAGGATAATTTATACTCTGGTACTTCGTTTCCTTCCAAACTGTCAGTATAATTCACTCCCAGATTTTTTTTACTTAACAGGCCGTCTTCAATTATTTTGCATTCCTTGCTGAATGTATCAATGCTGAAATAGTTTTTTTTGGCAATGTCAATAAAATTGACTTTCTCCAGCTCTGTTCTTACTGCATAATTACGCTTGCCAGAAATTATGTATCGCTCTTCATTAATAAAGTCTTTTGTAATAAATTCTATCAAATACCCCTTATAACTGATGAATTGATTTGAAGATAAAACATATGAGGTGTCATCTTGTACAGCTTCTATTATCTGAAAGTACCTGTAGTATTTAGGATTGTCGAATCTGAATCCTGTTACTGTTAATAAAAGCAATCCAAATACAAAGATGCGTTTCATTTGCTGTGGTATATTTAGAGGTTATAATTCTTGATTCCGGTCTGAAGATACAAACAGTGGTGTTTGCTTGTACTTTTTCGTGTCGCCTCCCTGGATTCCTCCAGATGTATTACTTCCGCAATCCTCCTCAATATACTGCATCAGCTTTTACTATCTCCATAAAATAAAGATCTTGAAGATTGAGATTCAACTAGTGAGGATGCTGATAAATAAAAGTTGTGAATATACATTCTAAACTCCCCGGGATAGTAGGCCAGCCCACTGGCCAGCGAAAATCTCAGGAAAAAATATCAGACAGAAATACCCGGTTTATGGTATATCAAAAACTATAATTTTTTAAAAGAAAAATTTATCTTGTATTCAACCTAACGCTAATCCTTCCTCTTCGAAACACCAATTCATTCGCCCTTTTATTGATGCTTTATTTACCTGAGATCCGACAGTCAAGGATTGTTCACTTTTTAAATTGAAAAGGATGAGGAAATTTTTTACTCTTTTTTTATTCCTGCAATCAGCAGGCCGTTTATTTGGACAAACAACATTAGTGGAATGGAATTTTCCGAATAATCCTGATGATGCGATTGCTGATTGGGGTATTCCTTTAAATACAACAAAGACAATAGCAACTGTTGGCGCCAACGCCGCTTCTTTTGGTACAGCTGGATCGACAACAAATTCTGCCACTGCGGGAAATTGGACTACTGGGTTGGGTACTAAATATTGGATGGCAGAAGTTACAACGACAGGTTATAATACACTCACTCTTTCCAGCAAGCAAAGATCGACAGTCACGGGTCCAAGAGATTTTATTCTCGAATATAGAATCGGAGCAGCTGGAGTTTGGACTACTGTAGCTGGAGGGAATATATTAACAGCGGATAATTATATTTCAGGTGTATTAACTAATATCGCTTTACCTGCCGCTTGCAACGACCAACCTTCTGTTTTTATCAGATGGATCATGTCTTCAAATACAGCTGTGGATGGAACACCTGTTGTCGGTACAGGGAATTCTAATATTGATGATATCAGGATCAGGGGTTTTTTAATTGCAGGAGCATCATTGCCCGGTTATTATTACAGATCAGTTCAAAGCGGGATGTGGGATGATGCTTCCACCTGGGAAACATCGGCTGATAATACAATCTGGCTGCCTGCATCACTTATTCCAACAGATGCTGCGAATGCAATTACAATCAGGAATACACATCTTGTTACAATAAATAATGCCGCATCTGCTAACAGGTTAACAATAGATGCAGGAGGTTCCCTGATTCATAATGACGGTGTTGCATTCAGTTTATTCGATGCTGCAGGAACAGATATGACCATTTTTGGTTCATACACAATTAATGGAACAATGCCATCGGGAACAGGTACAATCAGGGTTGAAACGAATGGTTCTGTTTTCGCACAGACAAATGGAACGCCAAATCAGTCGGATGATTTTGCATACAGTACAAGGGTTACGTTTGCTGATCTGTCAAATTTCTATTGGTCGGGTGGAACATTTGAGACAGTAAATATCACTTACTTTCCTAATAGTGGGCCAAATGACCGCCCAAGATTTATCATTTATAGTAATGTTGGAATTGTAGGCTCTGCATCTCAAACAACAATTAGCGGGTATTTAGATGTGAGAGCTGATATTACTTTCCAGAATGCAGGTACAAAAACATTCCGTGATGGAATTCTTACTTCAGCTGGCGCAACTCTAACCCAATTAAATACATCGGGCCAGTTTATCATGAATGGCGTTTTTGCAAATCTGGGTGGGGCTGGTATAATTAACTTGAATGGGCCAGGTCTTGTGTTAACAACAGGTTCACAGGGAGGTTTAACCGCAAATCAACAAATCAACAATTCAACCTTTACAGTTAATGGAGAATTGTTTGCTTATGAATATCAGATAACCGGGTCAACAAATTTCAGTTTGGTGGGTACTCTTTATACAAGGCATGCCAATGGAATTTCTTTAACAGGCACGTTAGCAAATACGGGCACAAAAGTGCTTGGAGCTAATTCAATTGTTGCTTACGACAGGCTTTTAGCAGAGGGAGATCAACAATTTACCAGCAGAACTGATTATGCCAATGTGCATATATATGGTGGGTCACAAAAAATACTGAATGGCCCTTCAACAATGAGTGGTTTGCTTTTACTTAACAATGGTTTGGTTGTAACAACTGCCGCCAATCTATTAACAATTACTGCAACAGGTTCCTCTTTTGGCGGTAAAGCCACATCATTTGTAACCGGTCCTTTACGTAAAATCGGAAGCGCTGCCTTTGAATTTCCCGTAGGCAAATTGGTAGGAGCAACGAACCATTACAGAACTATTACCATTTCTGCTCCTGATAATATTGCTGATGAATTTACAGCTGAATTCATCCGGGGAAATGCCCGTCTGCTTGGGGGTGGTTTAATTACAGCACCCGGTTTGCAAAGGGTAAGTCAATGCGAATACTGGACACTGGATCATGTAAATAGCGGGGTAGCTACTTCAGTAAATGTAACCATTGGTTGGACATCCCAAAGTCCATGCAACGTTAGTTATGTAAATGACCTTCCAACTTTAATGATTGCTCACTTTAATGGCACCAGCTGGAATAGTTATGGCGGAGGCGGTTCTGCAACAGGAGCAATAAGTCCGGGTGCAGGCTCAATAACATGGAATGGAGTGAATACGTTCAGTTCTTTTGCCCTAGGCACAACAAGTGTAGGTCTGAATCCATTACCGCTCGATCTTTCCAGTTTTTCAGCCAGGGCAAAGAACTCGGAAGTAGTTATTGACTGGCATGTGATGAATAATGATGAGCAGGAAGAATATATTCTCGAACGGAGCAGGGACGGTGTGAATTTTGAACTCTTTAGAAAGGTTACGGCTAAAGTAATTTTAAATCAGGCAGCTTATGCCGAGGTTGATCAGCATCCATTGAACGGCTGGAACTATTACCGGTTAAGAGCAATTGACAAACTCGACAGGGAAAAGAAATCCTTTACCGTGAAGGTTTGGTTTGGGTTAAATGAGCTGATCAGGATCAGCCCGAACCCGGCTTCAGAAAAAATTGTCATTAATTTGTCCGAACCAAGCAGCATATCTGGAATTGAACTTGTCAATATATCCGGCCAGGTGTTAAAGAAGATAAATAATATTCAGTTTTACACTGAACTAAACATATCTCACTTGCAAGCGGGATTTTATTATCTGCGTATCCTGGGTAAATACGGGCTTACAATAAAGTCTTTTGTCAAGAACTGACGACCCGAAACCAACTGCTAAAAAAATCCCCTCTGCAAGAGGGGGTTTTTGTTTTCCCCTACTTTTAATACTATTGCAAAGTATTAGCAAAACCTCAGTCAACCGATGAATTCTGGCCAGGATACAAATTTTAGTTACGAAACCCATACCTGGGGCCACAGGATTAATCGAAAGGGTTACGATTTTCCCCGTTTAAAATTTGATTTCCTCTTTGATGTGCTGAAACTGAGTGAACCAAAGCAAATTCTGGAAGTTGGCTGTGGTGCCGGAAAATTCATTTTTTCCCTGGCTGACGAATTTCCTGATGCTCATTTTACCGGAATTGATATCAGCAACAGTGCAATTTTAAAGGCGAGTCAAAATAACAGGCGGAATAACATTCATTTTTCGGTAGCAGATGCTCAGCAAATGAATTTTGATGAGGGTTCATTTGATGCTATTATTGTTTTAGATGTATTAGAACATGTGAATGATCCTGAAAAAGTAATTCAGGATTGTTACAGGTTTTTAAAACCCGGAGGGGTCATTCATACTTTTATACCCTGTGAGGCCCAATCGATTTATTGGATTGCTGAAAAAGTTTTGGGATTTCACACAAAAGAAAAAAGCGTTGGGCATATTCAGCGTTTTACACGAAAGCAGGCAAAGGCTCTAATTGAAACAAAAATGAGCGTAACAGATATTAAGTACAGTTTTCACTTATTTGGAAGTATTATGGATTATATACTCTTCAGTGCTTTATTGAACCGAAATTTTTCTGAGCGATTTTGGTCTGTAAATAAGTTTTATGGACAAAGGGAAAAGAAAAGTATTTTTTCCGGTCTTTTGAATACAGCACTTACGTTAGGAAGTTATTTGGCATACTTTGAATCCTTATTATTAAAGAGGGTTGCTTTTACAGCAACAGGTATACACCTCACTGCAATTAAAAAATAATCATGACTGATCTGATTTGATGAGTAAGTTCAGGAAAATAGAGAAAGTGCATACTGCTGAAAATTGGGCAAAATATTTTTGCCTGTTTATTCTGGTATATGCAAGTGTAATTTTTTATTTATGGAACACAAGTAATTTTTCCTTGGCTCCTTCCTTTACTGATATGATAGGGCAGGCAACGATGGAGAATGTTAATGTGAATGCAAGAGTTTTGTTTTATTTTAAGGCGGCAGGTCTGTTTATTGTACTGATGTTTTTTTTCTTTGTCCTCAGAAGTTTTCTGAAAAATGTAACATCGCTCAATGGCTTAAAGAAAATACTTTTATTGAATTCTTTGTTTGCGGTATTGATACTGGTAAACCAGGTTTTTTATCAGGATCCTTCATACAGGTTTCTGTTGTTTTTTCTCTGTGTTGTTTTTCTCCAGTTTGCAGTTGAAATAGTATTCAATTCTTTTAGCAAAAACATGCTTCACCTGTTTGCTCTTTTTAGCGGAGCAACTATTTCATTTATTGTTTATCCTGCTACCACTTTTTTCTTGCCTTTTCTGGTTTTGCAATTAACTGTGTTGTATTTACTTATTAAATGGTATCCTGTAATTGCAAAGAGATTGCAGAATCTTTTCAGTTGTAGATTGTTTTGGGTTGCAGTTGCTTCAGCGTGCATAATTTTTATTTGCTATTCGTTAATAGTAGGGGCAAAAAATGACCTCTACGTTCTAATCCAGCATGTCTATATTACCCGTAGTCTTAAAGGAATTCCGGTTTTTACAGTACTTGCGCCTTTTATTTTGTATGGCCCTGTTTTCCTCATTGTGAATATGGCAGTTAAGAGAGGAGTATCTGCTAACAGGTTAATTTTAATTTGCTCTGGATTAGTTTTTATAATTGTACAGTTTTCAAGAGCATATCGGGCCAGTCTCCTGATGATGCTTGCTTTTTTTATTGTCAGTATTATAGTCGAAGTAAAAAGCAGCCTGGTATCCCGTCATAAAGCGACAGCTCACTATACTCTCTCCTTTGATCTTATTCTTAGCATAAGTTTATTTTACCTGATCAATGAAGCAGGAATAGCAATCATTTCCAACAACAGTTTATTTTTACTTCCAGCCTTTTTTTTAGTATTCATTTTTGCAAAATCCCGATTTTTAAAGGAGGATAAAATCAGTTGGTTTTACAAACAATCAGCATTTGTGGCTTTTGCTCCTGTAATCATTCTTTTGTCTAAAGAATTGTTTATGGTACTTAATAGTCACTCTGTTTTTATGGGGAAGAAAGGATACGTTTTTGTGCTGTTAATACTTTTTTTAATAACTTATTTGATAACCGTAAGCTGGAAAACAAAATCATTGCGAGGAATTACCTCTTTATATTTTACGGTTGCCATAGCAGGATTTGCTGTTTACAATGCATACAATGCAATATGGGTTGGGCAGATTGATTTTTTTGAGGATGCAAGTTCAGCAATTGCTGTTAAGCGTTCCTTTCTGTCAGGTGAAATACCAATGCTGAATTATTTTAGTCCTCACAATCTGAATGATTATATAACAGGGATCTTTTATTCCTTTTTAAATGGGAATGCGTTGCTTGGATATAAAATTTATTCATGTTTATATGGTTTGTTTTTTCTGCTTTATTATTTTGTTCTAAGGCGGTTGTTCAAAAGCAGCTATTTTGCTTTTATATTTATCCTTTTTTCCTCTGCTGTATGGACTTTGCTTCCATTGTATCACAGCTTTGTTTTAATTCCCATGCTGATTCTTTATGACTACTTTAAAAAACCTGTTTCAATAGGAAAAGTATTCATAACGGCAGGTGTTTTATTATTTTCCCTTGTTTTTCGGTCGGACATTGGGGTAGCATTATTAGCCTCAATGTTTGTAGTAATTCCTGTGCTTGCATTTAGTTTTAAAGGGGGTAAAAAGAAAGTAATTAGCCTGCTTGGAGCCATGTTATTAATGATGTTATTCACTGCGGGAATGATTTTAGTAACAAAAGGGTATCAGGTTATGCTAAGCAGCAGTTCACTTATTTTAGAATACCTGCGTTCTGCTCAGTCATGGGGTTTCTCGGGAATCACCAGGATTGTCAACTATAAATTCATTGTGCAATATTTTATTTTCCCTGTATTTGTTTTAGTGATTCTTGTTTACTCTTTGCTTGTTTTTTTGGAGAAACGAAAAGGGATCAGCTTTCAGCTCTATATATTAATTTTTCTATGTGTTTATTATGTTGCTAATTTTCAAAGGGGATTAGTCAGGCACTCATTTATGGAATTTACGGATGTAAGACTGTCAAGTTTTGTTTTTTTCATCATTGCCCTGTTTATTTCATATTATTTTTTTAAGTCTCGGAAGCAACGTTATTTTATACCTACATTTATTTTGTCATCTGCCCTTATACTTTTTTTATTTAAGTTCCCGGATTTGCGTGATGTTCGTAGTATCTATACAGCAAGTATTGATAAGCTGAACACAAATAACGCATTGGATTATTCCAGCTATCGAATTAATCGCTTCCAAACGCTTAAGAAGGAAGGCTTCTCAGAGAAGCAAATACAAATCTTCAGATACCCAATGATAGGAGAACTTGTAAATATTTACAAAGCACCACAGGAACTTAATTCCTTGCCAGGAGGAGAAGCATTGAATTATCGAAAGAGCGAATCATTTATAAACTCTGAACGGTATAATGCACGTTACCAAACTGTAAAAAAACTCATTGATGATGGGGTTATTATGGGATATGTTGATGAAGTGTGCTACAGGCCCATGCTGAATTATTTTCTAAACGATTCATCTATTCATTTTTTTAACCAGGGGCTTCATTTTTACCACAATAAGCATCTGCAACAGGTTTTTATAAATGATCTGGAAAAATCAAACTGCAGATTTATTCTTGTGAATAATGTATCTCAGAACCTTCTGAGTGATTATCTTGATTTTGTGCCGCATAGTGTACGGCACTCTTATATTTTTCAATATATCTATAAGAATTTTCACCCTTATGCAATTGTTGATGATAAAACATTGTGGGTAAGAGACACTGTGGCAATAAACGTAAACCTGCTGAGTGAAAAAAAACTCGCTGTTAATGGTGTAATTGCAACAGGGAATGCACTTGTTCCGGCAAGTGCATCACGTTATATGATTTCTGCTAGTGGCATAGATCCTGTAAATAATGATTCAGTAATTGTAAATGGTGTACTGAGGGTGCCGGTAGCCTTTTACAATGAATATTTAAGATTGGCTTATGTGTTGATTGAAAAACCTTCAACAGGAATTCATTCAATCCGGTTCGGCAGAAGGATTGACAGCCTTATAATTTCTGAGTATGAATATTACCCGGATGTTTACAGCAGTATTCCAAGAAAGTATAATTTGAAAATGCTCCCATATGTAACCGCTCAGTTTCAAAAGTCACCCATTGTGCCTGCGGCTACGGTATCATTTCCCTCTAACCAATCTGATACAGTGCCTGTAAAATTATGGAACAGTGGGTTAAGCACATCGGGTGCCGGGCTTTATTTTCAAATAAGAAATCGCTCAACAAAGAGCCGTGAAATAGTTGTTCAGTATTTTGCCGGGGTAAGGTTACTTGGGCAGTTTTCATTTTCCACGAATCCGGAGAATAAGACTGATCAATATTTGCTGATGCTTTCAAGTCAGATAAACTGGAATTTTGAGCGGCCGGATAATATTAAAATAATCAAGACAAATCAATCCCAGATATTACAATTATCTTTCATTAACAGCAATGACATATCGTACTAAATTGTTTCTTGATCGCTTTATTGGCCCTCCTGTTGGCTTTATATTTAATGTGGTTGCCTTGTGTACAGGTTTTATATTAAGGCGGGATCACAGCTTCAGAGATCTCAATCACAGGTATATTGCAATATGTAAAATTGTGGGTCTTGGAAGTATTGTAGAGTTTGGGCCTTCGCTTATAGCTCTGAAAAAAAAGTATCCGGATTCGAAAGTGATTTTTGTTACTTCACATGCGAATAAAGAACTGGTTGAGTTACAGGGGCAGTTTATAGATCATGCTTTATATATTAATGATCAAAGGTTTCTTTCACTTTTTTGGTCATCTGTTCAGGCTGTTGTTTTTTTGATGAGACGAAAGGTAGATACGTTTATCAACCTGGAAGTTTATTCTTATTATACCACATTTCTTTCTCTTTTGAGTATGGCGAGAAACCGATATGGTTTCTATCGTAAATCTGCGGCATTTAGAAAAGGGATCGATACTCATTTACTTTATTTCAATACAAAAAAGCCACTTCGTGAGGTTTATGCACAGCCTGTACAAGCGCTTGGGATTGATGTTATAAATTATGATATGCGATTTCCTTTTGTGATAGATAGTATGCACCGTGAAAATGCAGATATGTTCTTCAAACAATTGGGAACCCAAAATTTTATAGTAATTAATACCAATGCCTCAGACCTTATGCCCGAACGCCGCTGGGACATAGAAAACTGGAAAATTGTAATTGATTACCTGCTTGAAAAAAAAGAGTATGCGATTTTGCTTTCAGGCAGTAAATCTGAAATGGGCAGCATCAACCTGAATTTTGCAAAACAGCTTTCTGAGAATAAGGATAAACTGTTTAATATAGCCGGGAAATTCAATCTTCCTGAGTTTGTCTGTTGTCTTCAAAAAGCTTCAATGCTCATAACGAACGATTCCGGCCCCCTTCACCTTGCATATACACAGCAGACACCCAGTATTTCGCTTTGGGGCCCAACCGATCCTGCTCATCTTTCTTTCAAGGCAGATTTTACTATTGAAATTTGTAAAGAGGTTTATTGTTCACCTTGCTTACATCATACAGATTCACCGCCATGTAAGGGAGATAACATATGCATGAAGAGAATTACTGCTTTTAATGTTATTGAAAAAGTCGATGTGTTGTTAAATAAACAGTAAAAGGAAAGATCAATAGGAATTTAAACCGCAAAACTCTCTCCGCATCCGCAAGTACGACTGGCATTAGGGTTGTTGAAATGAAAGCCCTTGCCATTTAAACCGTCACTAAAATCCAGGGTTGTGTTATAGAGATAAAGAAAACTTTTCATATCGGTTACTACCTTAACACCATTGTCTTCAAATACCTGGTCGTTTGGTTTGGATTCATTGTCGAAGTCCAGCTTATAGCTTAAGCCGCTGCAACCGCCACCCACAACACTCACACGGAGAAAATACTCTGCATCAGCGCCTACATTGGCCTGCTGCTTTAAATGAGACACTTTTTCTTTTGCTTTATCTGTAACGAAAATCATAATCTGCTTTTTTAAATAGTAACAACAAACAGACCATTTGGTTGCTGTCTGACGTCTTGTCTGCAAAATTATACAAATTGGTGGAACTGAGGCAGGCTGGCTTTTCAGCCTGAGATGTTCTTTTCTTCCGCTCTTAGCTGACGAAGGATCTCAGAGATTTCCTTGATAGCTAGGTCAATTTCCTGCTCTGTGGTCATGATCCCCAAACTGAAGCGGATGGAGTTGCGGGCTTCTTCATCAGTCAGGCCCATTGCTTTCAGTACATGACTTGGGTCTGTTGAAGCACTGGTGCAGGCACTGCCGCTGGATACAGCTATTTTTTTGCTGATAGCAGCTAACAGGTTTGTTCCATTTATACCACCAAAACAGAGATTGCCCGTTGAAGTAAGGCGATGGCCGGAATTTCCATTGATCTTTACGCTTCCCAATTGCAGCAGTGAGTTTTCTAATTTATCTCTGAGCTGTTGCAGGTTCTCCTGTCTTTTTTCCATTTCAAGCCGGGCAAGTTCCGCTGCTTTACCAAAGCCAACGATGCCCGGAACATTCAATGTGCCGCTTCGCATATTCCGTTCGTGTCCGCCACCATCTATCTGTGCTTTGATGGCTACCCTAGGATTTTTCCTTCTTACATACAACGCACCAACAGCTTTTGGACCGTATATTTTATGCGATGAAAAAGCCATCAGGTCAATATTATCTTTTAATACATCAACCGGAATTTTTCCAACGGACTGTGTTGCATCACAGAAAAAAAGAACCTTCTTTTCTTTTGCAATTGCCCCGATTTCTTTAACCGGATGAATAACCCCTGTTTCATTATTGGCATACATCAATGCAATTAATATGGTTGAAGGAGTAATTGCTTTTTGCAGTTCAATCAAATCAATCATCCCTTTTTCATTTACTGGTAGATAAGTAACAGCAATACCTTTTTTCTCTAATGCTGCACAAGTGTCAAGCACTGCTTTATGTTCTGTAATGCAGGTGATGATATGATTTCCTTTTGAAGCATACGCTTCAGCAACTCCTTTTAAAGCAAGGTTGATGCTTTCAGTAGCGCCAGATGTAAATACAATTTCTTCTTTCACAGATCCAATCAGTTTTGCAATCTGTTCACGGGCAATAGTTACTGCTTCTTCCGCTTCCCACCCATAAGCATGTGATCGGCTCGCAGCATTACCAAATTTTTCAGTAAACCAGGGCAGCATGGTTTCCAGTACACGGGGGTCGACCGGCGTGGTGGAATTGTAATCAAGATAAATGATTTGCTGCTGCTTGTCCTGCATCATGTAAAGTTAAAGCTGATGAACGTAAATTGCTGTCAAATTTAAACCCATGCAAAATATAGAGCATATCGGTATTGCTGTTAAAAGCCTGGAGGTTTCCATTTCTTTGTTTGAAAAACTGCTGAACACAAGCTGTTATAAAACCGAGCTTGTTGAAAGCGAACAGGTGAATACCGCTTTTTTTAAAAAGGGCGAAACGAAAATTGAATTACTGGAAAGTCTTACTGCCGATGGTGTGATTGCAAAGTTTATTGAAAAGAAAGGAGAGGGGATGCATCATATTGCTTTTGATGTAACAGATATTGAAGCAGAGATGAAACGCCTGCAGAGCGAAGGATTTGTTTTGCTCAATGAAAAACCAAAACAAGGAGCTGATAATAAACTGGTTTGTTTTCTTCATCCTAAATCAACCAATGGAATCCTGATTGAACTGTGCCAGGAAAAAAAGTAGCTGCCTCTCAGCAGCTACTTTATATTTGGATGTAAGCTTTACTGTTTAACCACCTGTAGATTCTCCATCACCATTCCATTTTCAATTAATTGCAGCAGGTATAATCCGGCTGAGTAACCTGATAAATCTATTTGCAAGCGGTTGCCACCTGTTGGATTTATTGTTTTGATTCTTGTGCCTTTTGCATCTATTACCTGTATTGTCTGTCCTGTTTTAAAAGGTTCTTTGCCATAAAGCTGGGCAATTGAACCAACCGGGTTTGGAAACACACTCAGGTTTTTGTGTACTTGGTTATTGAAACGAATAATTTGCGAATAAGTAGCCTGGCCACCAATATCAACTTGTTTCAAACGGTAATAGTTATAACCATTTACAGGTTGCAGATCGAGGTGTGTGTAAATTTTACGGCTGCTGCTGTTGACCTGTGAGGCAATGTTGCCAATTTCTGTCCATGATTTCTGATCGGCACTGCGTTCAATAATAAATGAAGAATTGTTATTCTCAATAAGTGTTGCCCATTCTAAACGAACAGTGTAAGGTTGTTTTTGTTCAGCTTTAAAGTAATCAAATGCTACGGGAAGAGTGCCTGCTCCTACATAAGGGTGAGATAATACCCAAGGCCCATTGATATCGTTGTTGTTGTGCCGCCAAACGTCTACTCCTCCAATTTCAATTAAATCAGCATCACCTCCACGGGAATTAATGAACCCGCCAGCATAAACCTGTATAAAACTCCATTCTTGTAAGCTCAATTTGCCGGGAGGATTAAAATCAAAATCAAGTATTCCGCATACAAAAATCTGTAAACGTGGGGCATTAATTGAACCGGAAATATTAATTTTTGTACCTGTAGGAATGCAAACTATCTGATCCAAGGTTGGCACTCCCACGGGGCTCCAAGAATTGGGGTCATCCCAGTTGCCACCTCCGGGAGCTAATGAAACGGCCACCTTTGTGCAATTGATAGGCATACTATTGCATTTAGGATAGGGCGTAGGTGCATGCGGCCAGTATGTTTGTGCAGAAGAAAATAAACCTGAGAAAAGAACAGAAAAAGAAAGTAAAAATTGTTTCATGAACCAAACCATTAATAATGTGCATTAAATACGGAAAAAGTTAACGGTTCGTTTCAGTGGGTTGGATCAAATTTCAGGAGAAAATTGGAGTAAAAAGCTAAGTGGTTAATCTTAGGGGATATTAGGAGATATCAGTAAAAATACGGGAAAAATTGAGTTTAGTAACTATTCAGGAAAGAACTTCTTCCATTTTCATGCTTCTGGAACCTTTTATAAGGAAGTAAGTATTAATAAAGTGCTGACTTTCAAACCATGTTCTCGCTTCGGCTGAGGTTGAAAAATAATTATACGCATGATTTGTTTTGGCAAAGTCCCCACCAACCAAAACAACATCACTCCAATTATAGAGCTGAATAAGTTCAATAAGGGCTTTGTGCTCTTCCAGGCTTGCTTCTCCCATTTCAGCCATTCCCCCCAGCATTAATACTTTTTTCTCTGCGTGCATCCGTGCAAAATTTTCAATGGCCAGTTTCATACTGCTTGGGTTTGCATTGTATGCATCAAGGATGATTTTATTTGTTCCGCTTTCAATTAACTGCGACCGGCTGTTCGATGGCTGATAGTTTTCCAGTGACTGTTTTATCTTTTCAGCAGGTACATGAAAGTACTGTCCAACGCTTACAGCTGCCAGTACATTTGGCAAATTATAATCTCCCACTAAATGCGTTTCTACAATGCCGATTGTTTCATCACTTGTGATTTCTACTTTCAAAAAAGGTTCACTGACCAGCAGTTGCCCTGTTGTTTCAGCATTAACGGTTCCATAGGTAATTTGAAAAAGAATGCCCTGGCTCATTCTGCGCAGGTATTCATAATCCTTGTTTATAAAAATGGTACCGTTTGTATCTCTTATAAAATCATACAATTCTCCTTTTCCTTTCTTAACTCCTTCAATTCCGCCAAAACCTTCGAGATGAGCTTTACCGCAGTTATTAATCAATCCATGTGTTGGTAATGTATAAGTGCAGTAAGAAGCAATTTCTTTTTGGTGATTGGCGCCCATTTCAACAACAGCTATTTCTGCATCAGCTTTTACTTTCAGCAGTGTAAGAGGAATGCCGATATGATTATTGAGATTGCCCTCTGTTGTATAGGTTTTAAAATGCGATGAAAGAACGGCATGAATCAATTCTTTTGTGGTTGTTTTTCCATTGCTTCCTGTAATAGCAATAAAAGGAATTGTGAATTGTTGCCGGTGATGTTTGGCAAGTTGTTGAAGTGTTTGGAGAACATCATCCACTTTAATAATTCTTTGATCAGTTGAACCAATCTCTTCATCAACTATAGCATATGCAGCTCCTTTTTCCAATGCCTGTATTGCAAACTGGTTGCCATTAAAGTTTTCACCTTTCAGTGCAAAATAAAGATCACCTGTTTTTAATTTACGGGTATCTGTTTGTACAGAAGGGTATTGCAGAAACAGATTGTAGAGTTCTTCGATGAGCATGTTTCAAAGATAATTAGTTCAAACTAACTCAAAATAAATCTCACTGAAAATAAGAAACCCTCTGCAGGCAGAGGGTTTCTTATTGAATTATTTTATCCGTTATTTTCTTTTACGGTTGTTTTGTTTTTTTGTCTGGAACCAGTTACCTGTTTTTCTTCCATTTCCTTCCTGGCTGCCGTAACGTGTCATTGCACAACGGAAACCAATCTGTGAACTGCTCTGTTCTTCTTCCATGAAACGGCGTGTACCGGGACTGAGCCAATAAGCACGGTCGTTCCAGCTGCCACCTTTATAAACTCTGCTCTTGTCGCTTACAAGTGTAGTGATGCCATATCCATATTGTACCTGGCTTAAAGAATCACCATCTAAGTAATCAATCGCATAACCTTTCTGGTAGTTACGGCGGTTTTTTACTTCGTCTTCAGTTTCATTGCGGTATTTAATACGGCCAAGTGAATCTCTTTCAGCTTTGCCGGTACTCATATCCATACGCTGAAAATTATTACCACGGTAAGGGTTAAAGTCATCTCCATCTGTACCTGTAAGCGGTCTGTACACATCAGCTACCCACTCACTCACGTTACCAGCCATATTATATAAGCCGAAACCATTTGGAAAGAATGCTTTAATTGGTCCGGTAATTACAGCACGGTCATTTAAACCACCTGCAACACCCATATTATCACCTGATCCACGTTTGAAGTTGGCCAGGAATTGTCCCTGCCATGTACTGCGACGTGAATCACGCAATCCATTTACATTTTGCGACCATGGATAAACCTGCTTGTTCGCAATCAATTCCTCACCACGACGCTTTTCGCTTTTACGTGGATTAGGGTTTTGAGCTACATAACCATATGCTGCATATTCCCATTCTGCTTCTGAAGGCAGGCGGTAATCAGGTAAGATTAAGCCTTCTTCAAAACTGATGCTTGTAGGAACCTGTTTTGTAATAGGATCTTTGTATGCTTTGATGTTTTTACCGGGAGTTGCCTGGTATTCACCTAACAGATATGCTTTTGTATTAAAGTTATCCTGTCCGCCGCCCTGCATTTGTTTCTGCATTTCAGCTTTTTTGTTGGTGATGCCTTTTTCGTAGAGAATGTTTTCATTCACACGGTCAGAACGCCACAAACAATAATCATAAGCCTGTTTCCAGCTTACACCAACTACAGGATATAAATTATAGGAAGGATGACGGAAATAATATTCAACGTAAGGTTCGTTGTAAGCTAACTCACTGCGCCAGCAAAGTGTATCAGGTAAAGCTTTGTTGGTAATGGCCGTATCCATAAATACACGGTTGAGCCAGTAGAGGTATTCACGGTAATGAACGTTGGCAACTTCACTTTCATCCATGTAGAAAGAAGCAACAGTAACACGCTTTGGAATATTATTCCAGTCACGCATTACGTCTTCTTCAACAGCACCCATGGTAAAAGTACCGCCTTCAACAAAGACGAGACCCGGACCTGTTTTCTGCTCTTTTTCTTTGGAAACACGGAATCCACTACCGCTTGGATCATTGTAGGTCCAGCCAGTATTGGAAGATTTTTCCGGCTTCTTTTTAAATAAGTTGCAGGAAGTAATAAGTGTGGCCCCGACTAACAGGATACCCAGATTTTTTACGTGGAAAAGGTTTTTCATCTCTTCGTTTTTTAGTTAACGAGTAATGTTCAAAAATATTGTATTGGATTTCACGCTCCAAATTTTAATAAGGGGCGAAGACAAACATAGGTTTTTCTTTTTAAAAACTATACAAAATAGTCGTCCTGTATATGAATTTCAGTATTTCTGCTTAGTAATCAGTAGAATTACGAATCTGTGCAGCAGCAGCCTGTAAAATGGCATCTTATTTAATTATGAACTGAAGCAAACAATAGTTCAATTTTCATTTTTTATTAACTGTTTATTTTCTGATAAATATGAGCCACAATTAATGAACGAATTGTGGCTCAAAGCCATTTCAGGTATATTTGTTATTCACCGTCTATGCGTTACACTGCACTGCTAATTGGCTGTTTTTTATTTCTCTCCGTTACTGCACAACGCAGCTATCGTACTAATTCTGTGCTGACAAACGGCAACTGGTATAAATTATCTGTAAAAAATGCCGGTGTTTATAGGGTGAATGTGGCTTTCCTGCAAACCCTGGGAATTAATACTACTAACCTGTCCAGTACTGCTATCCGTTTGTATGGAAATGGAGGACAGATGCTGCCGGAAGCAAATTCAATCAGCAGGGCAGATGATTTAACTGAAAATACCATACTGATGGTGGATGGTGGTGATGGCATCTTTAGCGGTAATGATTATTTTCTGTTTTTTGCTGCCGGACCGCATGCATGGATAAAAGATTCACTGAATAATACATTTCAGCATCAGAAAAATTTATACAGTAATGAATCTTTTTATTTTTTGACAGTTGGCGGAGTCGGGCTGAGAGTACAAAATAAAAACAGTGCAGCATCACCTAATCAAGTGGTGACGGCTTTCCGGGACCGTTATTTTTATGAATTGGACACTGTTAATTTTTTAAAGAGCGGTAAAGAATGGTACGGAGAAGAGTTCAGTAACACTCCCGGCAAAACAGTAACCCGGAATTTTTCTGTTTCTTTTCCAAACTTAGTAACCGGCACTCCTGTACAGATTGTTTCAAATGTTGCTGCAAGAAGTAACGGAGTAAGCAGTTCGTTTACAGTAAGGGCAAATAATAATGTGGCAGTGCAGCACACAGTTCCAAGTGTTGGTACCGGCACTTACGATCCTGTGGCTTTTCCGCATGAAGCAGCTTCAACGTTTACTTCAGCACAATCGGGTATTGCAATTCAGTACACATACCAGCCCGGCAGTTTAAATTCACAGGGATGGCTCAACTGGTTTAAGTTATTTCCGCAACGGCAGTTAAGTATGAACGGGATTGATCAGTTGATGTTCCGTGATTGGGAAACGGTTGGCAGTGGAAACAGTACTGAGTTTCGGGTGCAGTCTGCTTCAGCGAATACAACGGTATGGGAAGTAACTGATCCCTTAAGCCCTGTAAATATTTCAGGGATCTTAACCGGTTCAGAATTCAGGTTCGCTAATACTACTGAACGCTTAAGGGAATATGTTGCTTTTACGAATCAGAATTTTCTTTTGCCGCAGGCAGTTGGTAAAATCAATAACCAGGATCTGCACAATTCATCTGTAAAAGATTACCTCATTGTAACTCATCCATCTTTACTTTCAGAAGCGCAAAGGCTGGGTGCATGGCATCAGCAAAATCAAAACCTCCGTACTCTTGTTGTAACAACCGACCAGGTATACAATGAATTTTCATCGGGTACAGCTGATCCGGCTGCTATCCGTGATTTTGTAAAAATGTATTATGATAAAGCAGGGAATGATACAACCAGGCGTCCCCGTTATCTTCTATTATTTGGTGATGCATCGTATGATTATCAAAACAGGGTAAGTGTAAATACAAACCTTGTTCCCTGTTATGAAAGTAATGCGTCACTTGATCCATTATCAACTTATACATCGGATGATTTTTTTGGATTACTGGATGATGCAGATAACATCAACCAAGCCTTTCCTGTAAGTTTAATTGATATCGGAATTGGTCGTATTCCTGCAAAGAATCCGCAGGAAGCAAAGTATGTGGTTGATAAAGTGATACATTATCATGCCAAAGAAAGTTTTGGCCCGTGGAGAAATGAAGTATCACTGGTGGCAGATGATGAAGACAATAATATTCACCTAGATGATGCAGAACTGCATGCACAGGTGATTCAGCAGAATAAAACATTTAATCTGTCAAAAATTTATCTTGATGCTTACCGTCAGCAAAGCGGAAGCGGTGGCAGCCGTTATCCCGATGCAAACCAGGCTATCAACAATAAAATATTTTCCGGCACATTGATTTGGAATTACAGCGGTCATGGCGGCTTCAGAAGGTTGGCTGAGGAAGTAGTTCTCGACCAGGACATGGTGAACAGCTGGAACAATCCTGACAGACTTCCATTGTTTATTACAGCTACCTGCGATTTTGCTCCATATGACAATCCTGCTGTGAATTCAATTGGTGAAAATATTTTAGTAAGAGAAAAAACAGGTGCTATTGCATTAATGACAACCACCCGTGTGGTATTCGCTTTCAGTAACCGCATCATCAACAATAATTATTTCCAGATGGCGCTTGCAACTGATGCAAACGGAATTTTTCCAACTCTCGGTGATGCCATGAAGAAGGCAAAGAATTATACCTATCAGAATTTTGGGGATGTGATTAACAACAGAAAATTTACGTTGCTTGGCGATCCTGCTGTACGTCTTGGATTTCCAACATTGAAAGTAAAAACAACTTCAATCAATAATCAATCACTATCAGCCGATACATTAAAAGCATTGGATCGTTATACCATCAAAGGCGAAGTAACAGATGCTTCAGGTAATCGCCTGACCGGATTTAACGGAAATGTATATCCTGTAATTTTTGATAAGGTGCAACAGGTAAAAACCATTGGGAACGATGCCACAAGCAATGTTGTAACCTTCACTAATCAGACGAGTATTATTTTTAAAGGGAAGGCAAAAGTTACGAACGGACAATTCAGTTATACGTTTGTTGTTCCAAAAGATATCAACTACCAGTTTGGAAACGGGAAGATTAATTATTATGCTGAAGATGGCACGAAGGATGGAAACGGAGCTGAAACATCCATTATTGTTGGTGGTGCAGGAACAAATCCAATCAGTGATCAAACAGGTCCAACGATCAAAGGTTGGCTCAACGATAAAAAATTCGTAAACGGAGGTATTGCCAATCAAACACCTGTGTTGCTGTTGAACTTATTTGATTCAAGCGGTATTAATACCGTTGGTACAGGTATTGGCCATGATCTGATTGCAACATTAGATAACGATAACAGCCGCTTTTTTATACTCAATGATTATTACGAAGCAGAGGCAGACAGTTACCAGGCAGGTTCGGTTCGGTTTCAACTGCCTGATTTATCAGAAGGGCTGCATACGCTTACTATCAAAGCATGGGATGTACAGAACAACAGCAGTGAATACAGGCTTGAGTTTAAAGTGGTGAAAGATGAGGAGTTTGAAATTGAAAGGGTTTACAATTACCCCAACCCTTTCAGCAGCAAGACCACCTTCATGTTTGAGCATAACCGGGCGGGTGATAACCTGCACATAATGATCCGCATTTTCTCCGTTTCCGGGAAGCTTGTAAAATCTATCATCCGTACAATAAATACAGAAGGAAACCGTTCTTTTGACATTGAATGGGACGGCAGGGATGACTATGGACAAAAAATTGGTCGGGGCGTCTACATTTACCAGTTAGAAGTAAAAGATTCAAGTGGTAAAAAACAATCGGCCCTTCAAAAATTAGTTCTTCTGTAAAACCTAAACTATTCGTAATTGATTGGCATTACCCAATTTCAACTAATTTTATGGCTCAAATTTCAATTCTGATGAGAAAAGCTTCAATCCAAATCCTCTTTGCGTTTTTTCTATTTTCTTCCATTACAACAATTGCTCAAGACCGCATTAACGTAGTAACCACGG
>CAZOLW010000060.1:0-19799 GCA_964580775.1 uncultured Chitinophagaceae bacterium
CCGTGGTTACTACGTTAATGCGGTCTTGAGCAATTGTTGTAATGGAAGAAAATAGCACACACACAAACAGGGTGAGAACAGATTTGTTTTTTAACCGGCTGAATGATTCTGAAAAGATTTTGCTGTTCATAGTTTTTATTTTACGTGTGGTCAACCAATACGGTAAATTATTTTGAATGGCTGTTTTATTTAAAAGAATCCAGGCTGTATATAAAATTGATAATAGCAGTATTTATTTCACTGTTCTTTTCTTTTTCAAACTTACCATGCAGGCCACTTTCCACTGTTATAAATTCTGTTCTCACTCCTGCGGCCAGTAATTTTTTATGCAAATCAACAGATTGCTGATAAGGCACCGTTGGATCAGCATTTCCATGCACAATAAATACAGGCGGACTATTCTTCGTTACATAGTTGATGGGTGAAACTGATTTCGCAAACACTTCATCTTTTGCTTTATCACCCAGCCAATTCACTGCAGATTTGCTGGTGATGTTTTTTCCATAGCCCCAATCCCACACATCAGTAATACCATACTTATCAATAATGGCAGCTACTTTAATATTTTCAACACCTGCACAGTTATGATCAAACCGGTGATCGTTTGCAAGCAAGCCCCCCATCAATGCAAGGTGACCACCTGAACTTCCACCCATGATCACAATTCTGTTAACATCAATATTGAGTCTCTTTGCATTTTTAATTAAATAAATCAACGCACATCTTGTGTCTTCTACTGCAGCAGGTGCAGTTGCCTGCCCTGTTAACCTGTATTCAATATTTGCAACAGCAAATCCTTTTTTGAAAAAAGTATTGAACCCTGTTTGAGATTCTTTCACACCATGATTCCATCCGCCACCATGTATATTGATCACTACAGGTGAAGGGCCTTTATCAGCAGGAGGGAGATAGAGATCCATCATGCCATCCCATCCTTTCACATTTGTATACACTACATTCAACTGGGCAGTAAATCCTTTTGGATATTCTACCGGCTTATAGGTTGTTGTATCCTGGGCCATTAACCCAGCTGATACCATCAGCATTATTGCGATCATCAGCTGTTTACTCATATACTCAATCTGTTTATTTATCAATTAATAGCCTTGATTCTGTTCAATCACCAACTGTGTGTTTGTATCAATCTCATGCTGTGGTATTGGCAGGAGCAACCTGTTTGCAGTTACATTTCCCTGCAACTGGGTAAGTGTAAGAACCGGCGCTAAATAACCACTGTAATGTGCTGCATATTCGTATGCAAAATGATTTTTAATTGTTTGCTCAGCATTGATGGTAGTTAATGTAGTATTGAAACGGAGCAGATCAAACCAACGCTGATTTTCAAACGAGAACTCTCTTCTTCGTTCATTCGAAAGTTCCTGTTCAAACGCAGCTACTGTAGGTTGTGGTGATGCAATAGTACTCAACCCTGCCCTTACTCTTACCTGGTTAATATAGCCAACACTTGTAACCGTATTTCCCTGTGCTTCGGCAAGCATCAATAACACATCAGCGAAACGGATAACAGGCCAGTCGCTTTCGCCATCATTGGTCAATACAACAGGTGTGAGGAATTTTTTTACATAAATCCTTTCTGCAGACCCTATTCCATACTTCGCTATACTGAATGCTTTTCTTGTATCAGCAACAACATAAAAAGAATCAATCTCAGTTGTTGGTGTGTTCCAGCCTAAACCGGAACCGTTGATCACTGCTGAACCACTGTTTAAAGGCCCGAAATCATTTCCGAAACTTGAACCCAGTCCTAAACCACCGGCTTTATACCGCACTGCAAACAGAATTTCAGAATTCATTTCAGTTGTGGTAGAAAACACATTTGCATAAGATGACTGTAACGAATACCCGCTGTTTGTGATAACATCCTGTAATAAAGTTGCTGCTTCTGTCTTCCTGTTTAAAGTGAGATACACTTTTCCCAGCAATGCTTTGGCAGCCCAAGCATTTGCTCTTCCTAAGTTTGCAGGTGTTGTTGATACAATTTGTGCATACTTTAAATTACTCATATAAGCAGATGCTGACATAAGACCTGCTTCAATTAACTTATAAATATCAGCAACGGATGATCGGTTAATTGTTTTTGCCTCAGGTGCAGATATGGGCTCATGAATTAAAAACACTCCGCCAAACAAACGAACCAGGTTAAAATAATGATAGGACCTGATAAACAAAGCTTCACCAGCAAATTGTTTTCTGTCAACATCTGAAATTGGAATGGTAATATTTTCCAGTGAAATTGCACCTGTAGAAGGATTATAATTCACACCTAACTTTTGCAAAATGATATTTGTATTACGGATATTATTATACGTATCCAGCCAGTACTGGTACAGACCTTCGTGTGTAGTAGATGGGAAAAACATATCCAGGTCACTCAAATCCCGGTTAAAAGAATTGGTACTGGCAGGCACACCCTGTCTTGAATTATCTGATCGTAATTCTGTGAGCTGCCATTCCCTGTAAAGTGGTCTTTGCAAACCATTATAGCAACCGGCAAGCCCTGCCTTCACTTCATCGTAATTGCTGTAATAAGTACCCGTATTTAAATTCGACTGCGGGTAAAGATCAATTACTTTTTTGCATGAACTAAACCCAATGCAAAAAGCGATGATTAAAAATTGAATATATTTCATAAATAAACTTTATTCAGTTAAAAATTTAAATCAATACCCAGTAAATAAGTTCTTGCCATCGGGAAACTTCCTCTCTGGTATCCATCAACAAGAGGTGTAGCATAAGGACCGGAAGTGAACCTTGCTTCAGAGTTGATTCCCCTGTAACCGGAAGCAGCTTTGAAAAATAAATTCTGTGCGGAGAAATAAATGCGCAGCGAACTCAGGCTTGCTTTTTTGATCCATTTCTCCGGCAGTGTATAACCTGCCAGCACTTCACGGAGGGCAACATAAGATGCATCTTCAATTACATAGTCAGTCAGCATCCAGTTAAATCCAAATGTTGAATAAGGAGTTTTACCATCGCCGGGGAACATCGGGCTGATCCATCTGTTCTGATTATAATTTTTATTATATCGTCTTGTTTCGTTGTAATTCGGATCACCATTTACCAGTGACCCACCCTGTACACCCTGCAATAAGAAACTGAGATCGAAATCTCCAATATTAAACTTGTTGGTAAGTCCCCATGTAAATGAAGGATAAGGCTTTCCGATTGCAGTGCGGTCGTTCACATCAATAACATTGTCACCATTAATATCAACTAATTTTAATCCTCCCGGCACAAACACATTACTCAGGTTGCTGTTTAATCCGGCAGCACGTGCATCATCAATCTGCTTCTGTGAAAGCCATACACCATCGGTTTTATAACCATAATACTGAATCAACGGCCCGCCAACTTTATTCATATACAATTCTGTACGCTCTCCCTGATTCAGTAAAAAGGCTTCTGCACCAAGCTCCAGTATTTTATTTTTGTTACGTGCAATGTTTGCAGAAGTTGTCCATTTAAAATATTTATTCCTGATAGTATTGCTGGTTATTTCAAATTCAATTCCATCATTCTGCACCCTTCCTATATTATTCCAGGAAAGTGGCACACCTGCAAATGCCAATGCAGCCTGTTGAAGTAATAACTGATCTGTTTTAGATTGATAAATATCTAAAGAGAAAGTAACTTTATTACTGAAAAGGGCAACATCTAATCCACCATTATACTGGAAAGTGCGTTCCCAGGTAATATTTGCATTTGACAAAATATTTCTTGATGGAACCTGCCCGACGTTCGCCGCACCGGTACCTGATCCAAATGAATAATTGGCAGCATATAACAGATCAACAAATGCAAAATCAACAATTCGGTTATTGCCTGTTGCTCCGTAACTTCCTCTCAGTTTAAGATTGCTTAACCAGTTAACTTTTTCAAGAAATTTTTCCCTGCTTACTACCCATCCTAATGAAACAGATGGAAAATATCCCCATTTTTTCCCGGGGGCAAAATAAGAACTTCCATCAGCCCTGAAACTGGCAGACAGTAAATACTTACTCATGTAATCGTAAGTAGCACGACCTAAATAGGAAACCAATCCAATCTGATTCTTCAGGTTAAACGTATTCGCCTGGTCAATGGTAAGCGCTGTATTTAATGTGGTGATATTATCACTGGGATAATCCAACCCTGTAGTCTGTTCTGTTTTAACATTCGTTTTCTGAACAGTAAAACCTGCCAGCAAACCTATCGTATGTTCCTTTATTCTTTTTGTATAATTCAGTGTATTCTCATTCAGCAGATCAACAAATAGTCTGCTGCTGTATACTCCCCTGTTTACATCACCCGCCCTGTTAGAATTACGTTTGGTAAAATCCAGGCCGGATGTATAGTTTACATAAGCACTTGCCAATGTTTTAAAATCAAGACCGGGTAGAATATTCACCGTAAGGTCTCCGGAAGTTAACGCTCTATAATCACCTGTTGTAATTGTTCTTGTTTCCATTACAGACTTAGGCGTGTTGTTCGATGTACTGAAAGGTGTAACAACAGAAGAGTTCACCCACATTGTTCCATCGGGCATTAATCCGTTGTATACTCTTCCATTAAAATAACGTGCCTGTGCAAAATCACCTGCTTTCACATCAGCATATAAAGGATCCTGCCGAACAAATGCTGCCAGTGATTCATTCAGATATACCGGCATATAAGATTGAAAGCGTACAAAGTCAATATAATTGACAGATGGTCTTTCACGTTTAATAAAAGATGGATTGATATTGAGTGAAAGTTTAACTCTTTTACCTAACTGTGCTTCTATTTTGCTGAGAATATTATACCGCTGATATTCGCTGTGATACATCATTCCCTGGTCATTCTGATAACCACCTGAGATATAATATTTAACTCCTGTGTTACCACCTGAAACATTCATTTGAATATTTCTTGTATTGGCATTTCTGATTGCTTCTCTCTGCCAATCAGAACCCTGACCACCTCTTAATGTCTGTTCAATGATATAGGCTCCTTTCTCTGCTGTTGTGGCAATGGTACTGGCCGTTGGTGGAGTTACACTGGGATCTTTTGATTTTAAAGCTGCTTCATAATAAAGCATGTTGGTATACTCAGTAGTTGTCATCATAGGATAAAGACTGTACGCCTCTTTTATCCCTGTTGAAATCTTAACACCATATTTTGGTTTATTTGATTTACCACTTTTTGTTGTAATAAGAATAACACCACTTGCTCCACGTGATCCATAGATAGCTGCTGATGCAGCATCTTTTAATACTTCTACTGATGCAACATCAGCCATGTTTACAAAAGCTAATCCATCAGGTACGGGATGACCATCCACTACTACCAACGGACTTCCTCCGGCATTAATTGAACTTACACCACGTATACTAATCTTAGGCTCGGAACCTGCTTCAGAAGAAAGATTTTGCACCTGCACTCCTGCAATTTTTCCCTGCAGTGCCTGGTCAAGTCTTGATGAAGGTGTTTCTTCCAGCCTGTCGTTCGTGTATTTCGAAACAGATCCGGTTACACTTGATTTTTTCTGCGTGCCATAACCAATCACCACCACTTCATCGTTTGAAGTAACTGCTGCAACCATTGTAATGTTAACAGAAGTTTTATCTCCTATTTCAACCGTTTGTGTTGCAAAACCAACAAAAGAAAAGATCAGCGTAGTTACACTTTTGTCAACTGTAATTGTATAAGTGCCATCTGCTTTGGTTGTGGTACCTCCTTTTTGTTTACTGGCAAGAATGGTTACGCCCTGCATCGGTTCATTGTCGCCCTGGCTGATAACTTTGCCGGTGATTACTTTCTTTTGCCCGATAGCTGAACTGCCCAGCAAAAGCAGCAGTACAAATAAGTAATGAAATTTTTTCATAATCGCAGTTTAAATATTTAGAAATCGTTTTAGTATAATAGATTTAAGATTAAATGTGTTGCTTTCTCTCCTGCCAGTTGCTGAACAGCCTGTTCACAATCTTTGCATTTGAAATAAACAGAGGCATCCATTAATAAGGGATACCCATCTTCAAAACCAAACTCTTTTATTTGCCTGCCTTCCCATTCTTTATTTTTAACGAGGTAAGGCTTCAGCACATCAAATGCCTTTTTCAATGATTTGCCGGAAGGCGTTGTATGATTCCAGAAGTCAAAACCTGTTTTTTCTGACATGTGGGCAATGGTAAAAAAAGCATTCATTACAAAAGATGTGTAATGAAGTGAGATAGTCCGCTCCATTTCTGCAGGAAAAAATCCTTTTTCATCCAACTGCCTGTCTAAACGTTCTGTTGCGTTGAGTACAATTTTCTTAGCCAGATCAGTACTGTCAATAAACAGAGCCATTGACAATCTTTGTGCATCATACCAAACTCCATGATTATTCTTCGTCTTCATTTCATCCATTCCGTTCTTACTTGTCTGCATCCAGTTTAAAAAATCTGCAAACCATTTTTTCATTCCTGCCTGGTCAGCTTCTTTCCATGATTTTGATCCTTTGATGAATCCTACAGCATCAATCACTTTTACAAAATGTCTTGTATCAATTAATCCTGCGCCTCTTCCGTCATTTACACCTTTGATGGCCTGTGCATAATTTAAATTCGGATTCATTTTAGTAGCAGGATTCAGAAACCAAACCCTCAGCAGTTCAGCTGCATGTTCAGCATACCTGTTTTCACCGGAGAAATAATAAGCCAGCCCTAACAACTGAACATACTCACAAAGCTTCGGCATATACTCTTTGTCTTTATAATCTTTTACTTCCGGATTTGTTTCACCATCCTTACGCATATATGGCAAACCGTTTGGTTTTGAAGGATCGGGCCAGAAATATGGAGCAAGGCTCATATAATCATGCTTATCGCCACCGGGAGGATTGAATGTTTTTTCCATTACACTCACGGGCGCAAACTTCATTGCTTTACTGTCTGCATCTTTAATCAATTGTTTGTATGCAGGCATAATCAAAGGGTCATGATTGCTGATGCGGGTTTTATTTTTCTCCAGTGCTTTTATATTCATCGAAAAAACAACAGGTTTACCAGATTGCCCTGGTGCATTCAGTACACTGCAACCTAACAGCATGATCAATATGACAGAAGTGGATGTTATTTTCATTTTCACAGAATTATTTTATGATCTGAATTTTTTTCCAGAGGTTCACTCCTTCGCCACGGACAATTACAATATATATTCCCGGAAGAACAGAAGGGATATACAGTTCTGTATTGATAAACCCTTTTGGCATAAAGAGATTCTTTTTAGCAACTACTCTTCCTTTGATATCATACAAAAGAATATCAGCTAAAGCCGGTTCGGGTGCATATACCCTTACTATAAGGTTTCCATTTGCATTTAAGAATGCATTCATGTATTGTGCGCCTGTTCCTGACAACGGAAGGATCGTCAGCTTTCCGGCAACAATCGTAAAGCTGTAATTCTGCGATACTGAACCGGCTGGTGTTAATGTATAATAACCGGGAGCTGAATTTGTAACGGCATCAGTTAATACAGTTGGTTGTGTACTTAAATTAGCAGCTGTTTCACCTAAAACAAATCCGGTATAAGTAATGATAAATGCAGGATTCGGTTCACCTGTTACTTTAACGGTATCACTCACTTTAATTGTTAAGGCAGCTTTATTAACCGTTAATGTTCTTACAACATCAGTTGCAGCAAAATATCCATCACTGCCTGCCTGTGAAGCCGTAATGGTTGTTGTTCCTGCTCCCGTAATATGTATTGTGTTTCCGGTAATCGTTGCTACACCGGTGTTACTGCTTGTATACGTAACGGGGATGCTGTTGTTTGTACTTACAGCACCTGTTGCAAAATCGGCATTACCATATGTTTTTGTTGCAGGCGCATTAAATGTAATCACCTGATTCTGCTTTGCCTGTACAGTTAATACCCCATTTACAAATGTGATATTATAATTATTGGAAGTAGCTCCTGAAACTGTAATTGGATATGTTCCCGGTGCTGATGCAGTTACTGCAGTTGTGGTTATCTGCACAGGAGTTAAAAATGCAGCAGCAGTTTCGCCATACACCAAACCTGTGTAGGTAATAGTCAGTGTTGGATTGGGCAACCCTTCAAACCTTGTTTTATCATCTGCTTTAATTGTAAGGTTTGTTTTCGTTACGTTTAATGTTTGTGTATTACTGGCAGCAGGATAAAATCCATCAGTTGCCTGTGTGGCAGTAATAACTGCAGTTCCTGTTCCTGTAATATGAATGTTTCCATTAACGATTGTTGCAACAGCTGAATTACTGCTGGAGTAAACAATCGGTTGTGTTGTATTGAGACTGGTGGCACCGGCATTAAAATCAGGAGTACCATATGCTTTATCAGGTATTGGATTAAATACAAACGGACTCACCTGCGGAACAGCACCCACACTGAAAGCACCAAAACTGCCTATCGTTGCCGTTGCGTTATTGGTTGTGTTGTTTGCTACACCCACCGGCAGCGACCATGAAGTTCCATCGTTTGTTATAATACCGATATCAGTATCTGGTAATGTTGAAAAAGTTGATCCTTCCAATGCTGCATCCCAACCAATCTGAATATCAGCAGCACCGGAACCTGATAACCTGTTTATATTCCATACTGCATTCACGACATTCTGTTTTTCAGAAGGAGTAAATGCTGTACCTGTTACAGTTCCATTGGCTGTTATGTTTTCAAATACAGCTGCGCTGAAATTTGATGCAGATACAGGATTGATTGAATAAGGAAGATAATAAGTTGCAGTCCCGATTGGTAAAACGGTTGAAGCGGCAAGACCATCATATTGTAAAATGCTTTGTTCACCTGTTACATTATTATAACCGGTAGCAATATAATTCGATGAATTAAATGTTCCGGTTATGGTTGCACCTGAAACAATATGAACCGTATCTAACGGACGCAGAATCATTTTTCCGTTGAGCAGCAGATGATCAGAAACAGTTATACCGCTGTTAACAGTAACCGGCGCATTGATTTCTACAAAACCGGTTTGCAACATATTTTCTGTTGCACCGGTTGTTATACCAAAAGGTGTTACAGTGGCAGCATTCACGATATAATTTATTTTATTCTCGTATGTTTTATTGCCTGCTGTAATAACAGATCCTGATGCAGGATCGAAACCATTTGTATTGGACGTTACCAGCGTAGCGCCACCTGCAGTTACTGAAAGTGATGTACCCGCTGCAGTTGCTATTGAAGGATTTGAAACATAAATAGTATCATTCGTTACAGAAAAAGAAACAATCATTGTATTGGAAGGAATACCCGATCCGCTGATACTCTGCCCGATTGAAGAAGAGGCAATGGCTGTGTTTCCTTTAATTAAATAAGAGCCTGTAATCGTATTCCCTGTTCCCGCAACGGGAGTAAGTACTCCTCCTGCAGTAAAGGTTGCTGCACCTGAAAGCTGGTTTGTATTAAAATTCAATTTCCCATATACTTTTACTGCTGTTTCGAGACTGATGCTTTTATTCAATAATACATCTGCCTTATCGCCAATGGTTAACCCGGCAACACTGATTGTTCCAGTACCTGAAACAGTTTGCTGTGTGTTTCCTGCCAGCACCAGAACATTTGTGGTTGCCGGAGCTGAAGACAATGTGCCGTCAACAAGTACATTACCCATTACGGTTGTTTCTCCTGAAATATGCGTGGTGAATGTGCATCCTGTATTAACAGTTAAATTATTGATTCGGTAAATGGGCCCATCAGCTGTTAATGTTGCATTGTTTTCAACAATAATATTTCCAAAACTTTTTCGGTTGAAAAATGAACCAAGTCCATTGTTAGCACGGTGATGCCAAACGCTTCCCGGTTTCAAATTAATTGCTGAAAAAGCTGAAGTACCTCCCATTGGACTGTAACCTCCTTCATAGTATAAATGTGCCCCGTCTTCAAATACAACCCAGTTTTCTGATGACTGTGATGAACTGCCAAATGCATATGAACTGGAAGCTGCTGTAATATTTGTTCTCAGTGAAGCACCGTTTGTAAATACAAATGTTCCCGGAGTACCTGTAATAGTATTATCAAACCTTGCCTGCAATGGAGTAATCATCACTAATGCGCCACTGCACCTGCCGGTATTCGTTGCACCCATAGCAACACGAAGACTTCCAATGGTTGAAGTAAATGAAAGCTTTGATCCCGCTTCTATAACAAAATCATCTCCAAGTTCTCCGCTGATCGTAATAGTGCTTGTACCTGATGTAGAACGCACCCAGATGATATCAGCATTGTTTACAATTTTAATCTGGGCGCAGGTAATAGATCCATTCGCCAGAATAGTTGCAGGACCTGTGGCCGGCACTGAACCACCCAAATTGGTTCCGTCAAAAATTAAAATATCTGTCGCACCGGTTGACGATGGTCTTGCACTTCCTGTACCGTTCAATGATGTGTTCCAGTTTGATCCGGTATTGATAAAGGTTGCAGACGCTGTTCCACCAACCCAGTAATAAGTAACCTGGGCATTTGTAATTCCCACAACCATAAAAAATAAAATCGTAAATAGAATTCGTTTCATATAACAGTTTTTACAGTGTTTGTATATCCTGTTTATTCAACAGGTTCATTTTATTTTTTGAAACTATAAACATGATGCATATCCACGCCAACGGCACAACCAATGCTGCCAGCAGGAAAAAAGAAGTATAATTTGTTTTGGTTAAAACCGGAACCAGCCATGTTACAATCAACGTACCCACTACAGCTGACGTACCACCCATACCTGCTACTGTTCCCACATTTTTTCCATGGAAATAATCTGAAGGCAGTGTTTGAAGATTATTAATAAGAAACTGGAAACCAAACAGAGTTGAACTGATCAATGCAATTGCCACACCCGGTTGTTCTTTCAACTGATCTAAATAAAAAGCAATGACTCCTAAAGAAATGATCATGATTACACTGCCAATTGTAATTGCATTTTTTCTTGCTTTTGTAGCAGACATTCCTCTTTTTATCAGCATAGAAGAAAAGAAGCCGCCGGATAATCCGCCGATTGCAGCAAATAAAAAGGGTACCCATGCAAATGCACCAACCTGTTTAATATCAAATCCGAAATTTTCTTTCAGGAAAAAAGGCAGCCAGGTAACAAACATCCACCATACAGGATCAATAAAAAACCTGGATAAGATGATGCCCCATGTATTTTTAAAATTCAGTAATTGTTTCCAGCTGTAAACCGTTGTTGCTATTGGAGCAGTAGCTTTATTTGCTGCAGACTGTAGTATATAATCCTGTTCTTCTTTAGTAATCCACGGATGTTTGTCTGGAGTATTTTTATTGATCATCAACCATGGTATAATCCAAATCAAACCTAATACACCAATACCAACAAAGGTCATCTGCCAGCCAAAAGCAACATAGATGTATGCAATGAACGGTGCAGCCACTACTGATCCTAATGACGCACCGGCGCCAAATATTCCCTGTGCAATAGCACGTTCTTTTGCAGGGAACCATTCTGCATTACTTTTAGCAGCGCCCGGCCAGTTACCTGCTTCACTTAAACCAAGGAAGAATCTGAATATATTAAATGATACCAGCGTTCTGGCAACTGCATGCAGGGCAATAGAAATACTCCATCCAACAATCGACACAACAAATCCCAGTCTTGTACCAATTGCATCCATTAATTTACCTGTTACTGTTTGCCCTATTGCATAAGCAATCATAAAGAACGTAGTAATCAGTTTCAATGCATCTTTACTGTCTGCTTCACTGATGCCAAAATCTTTATGGATATAAGGCCAGAGGATATTGATAGCCGTACGATCAATATAATTGATGATCGTTGCCAAACCAATCAGGCCAATAATATACCATCTGAGTCCTTTAATTTTCATATTTGTTAATTACTGAGTGTAATGTTACTGATCCCGCTGCCTGCACCTGTTACACTGTTATTACTGTATACTTTATTACCTGTTGAAACGCCGTTGCTTCCGCTCAATTGAATATTAAATCCATAACCTGCTGCATTTACAGTACAGTTATTATTTTTAAATTCATTATAATTTCCCCAACCGGAAACTGCAACATGCGTCTGGTATCCATCTTTAAAAATGCTGCCCCCGGGATTAAATCCTGTATTACTTTCAATTAAATAATGATTCCCTTTTGCATCAATCCAGCTGTCGCCACTGTTTGCACCGGTAATACCTGTTGCATCGAACTGATTTTCTTTGATTAACCCGCCCGTTGTTCCTTCTTTAATATCAATGCATTCAGCCGAAATATTTGGACCGATTTTATTTTTCAAAACTGAATTTGAATCGCAACGGTCTTCCACACCGTTTGTATATGTTGCCCAGTTGTTTTTGGCTGAACCGATATAAATCCCTTCGCCATAGTCAGGAGTTTTTAACCCTGTATTTTTTATTTCTGTATGCTGAATAATATTATGGCAACTGAACTTTCTTAAATGAATTGCTTCCTCTCCAATATCATGAACAAACAGGCTGTCAATTATATTAAAGGAAGCTCCATCTGCCATTAACCCTTTCAAACCATTTGTAATGGAAAATCCTTTTATCTTCCAGTAATCAGCCTGCAGATACAAAACATAGCCAGTAGTAATACTTCCTGCATCAAGAATTACGTTACGGCTTCCCCTGAGTATAACTGGCTTGGCTGCCGTACCGTTTACAGATGAGCTGATAACAAATTTTCCGTGGTATACACCATCAGCCATAATGATTTCATCGCCGGGTCTTGCATCGAGTAAAGCAGTTGTTAATTGTGCAGCAGTTGAAACATGCACATACCGGTCACTCGCAACCAGCGGCGGATCTATTTGCGGTAATTCTGCTGTTTTGTTTTTTACACAACTGATAAGTAATAACCAACCTGCGATATATAATAATTTGGGCATTCTTTGCTTTGTGTTATCTGCTTTCAACAAAATCTTCACGCATTGGGCTGAACACATCTATTAATACACCGGCTTCCATACATACAGCGCCATGTAACACATTGGGTGGAATGTAAAAAGCATCTCCGGCGGAAAGTATTCTTTTTTCGCTGTCTATTTCCACTTCAAACCTGCCGCTTTCAACATGTGAAATCTGCGTATGATGATGTTTGTGAACAGCACCTACGCTTCCTTTTTCAAAGGAAACTTTTACAAGCATCAACCGGTCATCCCACGACATGATTTTCCGCTTCACTCCATTTCCTAACTCTTCCCATGCTATTTCTTTGTTTTCAATAAACACTTTTGAGCTTTCAATTGCTGACATAACATTATATTTAATCTGTTTATAATTCTTTTCCATTGCATAAAACCATAAATGGTCCTGTCCAGTTAAAATTCTTCACTGCATGTTTTTTACCTGCTTCAACATTTTTATTGCTTTGAGCAACGATTAGTTTTTTATCTCCAATCATTATTTCAGTAATGGTATATTGTTCATCCTGCTGAATTAATTTTATTTGTTGTACAGACGGATAGGCATTAGCAGAAAATTCATTGATCGGATCAAAACTTCCATGAATTTCAATTACACTGATAAATGACTGGCTCTGTCCTTTCTTCCGGATCATAAACGCAGGCTCATGTCTTACATTAAAATCAGGATCATTAGCACCCGTCCTTGTAAAAAACAGCTGAGCACTATCTTCAATTAATGTTGAAATAGTATAGTATGAACTTGTGTTTAGGAATGTAAACTGAGCGATGGTATTTGCAACTGATGCTTCGGCTTCTTTCCATATAAACTGGTAACCATTCCGGGCACTCAATGTTTGCTGACTTTTTGTAAAAGGATTGTATTTGAACGAAGATTTGATAAACTGTCCGTTATACTGGAACGGCAGATCAAATTGATGTGCTGCTGTTGATAAAGTGTTAAAAATATCAACAACTATTTTCTTTCCGCCGGGAAGCTGAAGTGTATACAATGTTCTTTGCAACTGAACATCTTTATATGCGTTCGCTTCTTTTGCTGCAACTACCTGAACAGACGGGTTACTGATGCTGCTGAATAACTTATCAGAATGATACTTCTCAGCTATATTTTCCTTTCCTTCAAACTGACTTGTTTCATCAATAGTAATTGTATTGTGAGCAATGGTTTGCGAAGAATAAGTTTTATTTTCAGGCAAGTACCTTCCACCATACTTTTGTTCTACACCAATAAACCGCACTGATCCATAATCAGTCAATATTTCATTACCCTTGTCAAATAAATTAATATTGAGCTCATCAAAATGCCCGTGCGAAAGACCGTGAGATGCATACTTAAATATCAATGTTGTCAAATCCTTATCCTTTCCACTTCTGATAAAACTTACACCGCCCTCATCTCCTTTCACACCATCGGTGCTTTCAATTGTTTTATAAGCAAAGGATGATGGAATATTTTTATTTGCTTTCAATGCAGCTGCAATAGCCAATCCGCCTTTATTCAGCATGACCCTATTTTGTTTTTTAGCCACAAACAGAAAGTTTTGATCAGCCCCGTAAATCTTCCAGAAAATATTAATAGCCGTTACCAATTCATTCGATGTGTAATCTTTCTCTTTTAATGCATCATTCAATGGGAAAAAAGATCCATTGGTATTTGTTTGCTGTAAACAGGTGTTTAATGCTTTTTGCAGAATCCTGTTCCGGTGTTCAAAAATGTGCAGGGAAGGTTTATAGTTATTCACTGCATTGGCAAGTAACGAATAAGGCAAAATAGCATAGCGTGTATAATAAGGTCCTTCGGTATAATAACCATCAGGTGAAAAAAGATGATCCATCTGTGCAATAAACCCTCTTTTCCCATCTTTCGCTGTACCATACAAAGCCATATCAATATAATCCTGGTTATTGGTGGCAATGCCAATAATCCCAACACCTGCACATGCCCACACCGCATGATTGTGCAGCAGGTTAAACCAGTCTTTTAAATCTTTTGTGAAATAATCCACCTCTGGCTTAAACGCACCATCTTCAATTTGCTTTTTTTCTGCTGCACTGAGCGAATTGTAAACAAGATCATAAGCCATACCTGCATATACCATCCAGTTAGCATCATTCAATGCCTGCCAGAATATGCGGCCAGGTGAACTGCTGGTCGCCTGTGGGTGATTTTTTAACGTAGGATTGAGTGCTGCGTATTTAAGCAACATTACTTTAACCAGTGTAGCATATTTTGCTTCGCCGGTAAGATTATATAATACACCGCTGTTAAACATCAGTGTATAATTTGCCTTATGCTTATCATGTGTGTATCCACCGGCAGGGTCTTTTGGAAAAGGAACATCAATATCCTTCCCGATCCATGTATCAACATTTTTTTTTATGTCTGCATAGGATTGTGCAAGTATTGGGTAACGTATAAGACCTGCTTTCAACTCTGCAGCTTCAGCTTTGGTAATAAATGTAAGCGGGTGCTGTGCCATTGAAAAAAAAGGCACAAGAAAAAAGAAGGAGATCTTCAGCAATCGTAACATATGGCAATCAGTTCAGCAATCCATGAAACTGTTATTCAAAACAGTTCACATGGGGATTATTTAAATAAAATAAGTTCCACCGTTAATTTCAATACTGGCACCGGTAATAAAGGAAGATGATTCACCGGCAAGGTATAATACAAGATCACCAACCTCTTCTGCATTTCCTTCCCTTCTTAATGGTGTAGAAGCAGCAACATTCGTCCTCACTTCAGGTTTGGTGAATGTGTTATGAAAGGTAGTGTTGATCATACCCGGAGAAACACAGTTTACCCGGATTCCTTTCGGCCCTAATTCTTTTGCAAGCCCACGTGTAAAAGTTAAAACTCCACCTTTTGCAGTTGAATAAGCTAATGCACCAAATCCTCCCCCATCTCTTGCTGCCTGTGATGAAAAGTTTACAATGGTACCGCCTTCAGTCATATGTGGTGTAACTGCTCTTGATACGAGATAAACTGATTTCAGGTTTACATCCATAACAGCATCCCAAAATTCTTCATCAATATCGGCCAGAACTTTTCTGCCCATCAAACCACCTGCTACATTCACCAGAACATGAATTACACTTCCATAAGCTGCAGTACATTCTTCTACTACTTTTTGAACATCTGCTGATTTTGTCATATCACCCTGAACAATGATTGCAGAACCACCTGCACTATTTATCAATTGCAGTGTTTCATTTGCCTGTTCTTCGTTACCGAAATAATTAATACACACTTTTGCACCTTCAGCTGCCAGTTTTAATGATACCTGCCGGCCAATATCTCTTGCACCACCGGTAACCAAAGCTATTTTCCCATGTAAAGAATTCATACTGTTTATTTATTTCTGTTTGAAAAGATTCTCTTAAAGAGAGTTTGCAGGAGATGAAAAACACACGACCGGAACCCGGTTTTTTGTATCCCGGCAGCAGTTATTTTTTCATGCAGCAAGCTTTCATTTGTAATAGTAGTTCGTTTTTCAGAGATCACTCAAAGTCAACCCAATAGAATATTTCTAAAATAATGGCGATAATAATTGATAGAATCTTCCATTTTATACATTTTGCAACAAATTTTGTAATTTTTTCACTCCGATAACGTTACCGGCAACGCTGCCGGTATTTCCGTAACACTTTAACAAGTAGCTTTATGAATCAAACGATCCTGCATTTATGGATAAGCCTGCTACTATAAAAGATATTGCCCACCGACTGAATATTTCTCTTTCTACAGTTTCAAGAGCTTTAAGAAATGCATCAGATGTAAACAGCGATACAAAAAAAGCTGTACTGGCATTATCTGAAGAATTAAACTACCAGCCAAACAGGTTAGCCATCAGTCTGCGTGAAAAACAAACACATACAATTGGTGTAATTGTTCCCAACCTTGACTTTGTTCTATCAATGATGGTAAGAGGTATTGATGAAGTAGCATTAGAAGCTGGCTACACAGTGATGGTTTGCCAGAGTAATGAATCATTCGGAAGAGAGATCGTTAATACAAGGAGGTTGCTTGACAGCCTGGTTGATGGTTTTATTATTTCTGTGTCAAGTGAAACGAAATCATTTGAACATTTTAAGAAGATACAGGAACGAAATATCCCGATGGTAATATTTGACCGGATAACACCGGAACTATCAGCCCCAAGTGTAAGACTGGACAATGAGAATGGCGGGTATATTGCCACGGAACATTTAATTGAACAGGGTTATAAGCGTATCGCCATTTTAGCAGGTCCGAAAAATTTAGGCATCAGCAACAGCCGTATGGATGGCTATTTAAACGCACTGAAAAAATACAAACAGAAAAAAGATAACGACCTCATCATTCATTGCGATTTTAACCAGGACTATGCATTTTATGCAACACAGGAATTGCTGGCAATGAAAAAAAGACCGGATGCAATATTTGCCATCAGCGACAGAATGGCCATTGGAGCTATGCTCGCTATTAAGAAGAAAGGATTGAGAATGCCACAGGATATCGGATTGGTTGGATTTAATAATGAACCCGTAACCACCCTCGTTACTCCTCAGGTATCAAGTGTTGATATGTCTTCCTTTGAGCTGGGAAAAGCTGCAGCCAAACTGTTTATACAAACAATGCACAATACAGAAGACATAAGCCCTGTAGAACAAATCCTGAAACCCAAACTGTTTATCAGAGAATCTTCACAAAAAATAATTCCTGCTGTTAATCGTCAAAAATAAATATGATGTTAAAAATCCTTCTCTTGAATTGCCTGCTGATGCTGAGCTTAGCTTCTATTGCAAAAACAATCCTTGTAAAAAATCAGGAAGAACTGGTAATCGCAAATAAAAATGCAAAACCAGGCGATATAATCATTCTTCAAAATGGAGAATGGAACCAGGTAAAGCTTTCGCTGAATTGTACCGGCACAAAAGAAATGCCTGTTACATTTAAAGCAGAAACTGCAGGCAAAGTAATACTTACAGGAAATTCAAAACTGAAAATTGGCGGCAGTTTTATTATTGTAGACGGGCTGTATTTTACAAATGGATTTGCCGGGAAAGATGCAGTCATAACGTTTCGAATAAATACAAATGAAATTGCTAATAATTGCAGGGTAACAAATACAGTTGTCAACAATTTTAACAACCTGAAAAGACTGGATGAAAATTACTGGGTTGAATTTTATGGCAAAAACAACCGGCTGGACCATTGCAGTTTTTTGAATAAAAAAAACATGGGCGTTCTGCTGGCGGTAATTCTCGATGATGAGAGAAGCAGAGAGAACTTTCACAGCATTGATCATAATTATTTTGGAGTTCGTTTACCACTTGCATCTAACAGTGGCGAAATTATCCGGGTAGGTGTATCGCAACATTGCGAATTCAATTCCAACACACAAATAACAGACAACTTTTTTGAAAGTTGCGACGGTGAAACTGAAATTGTTTCTATTAAATCAGGAAGCAATACTGTCCGCAATAATGTATTTAAAGAATGCCAGGGAAGTGTTGTACTGCGACATGGAAACTTTAATACCGTTGAAAACAATCTCTTTTTAGGAAACAATAAAGAAGGCACAGGTGGTGTACGGATTATCAATAAGGGGCAATGGGTTGTTAATAACCTGTTTTATAAATGCAGGGGCGTTGGTTTCCGTTCACCCTTATCCATTATGAATGGAGTACCCAATTCACCAGCCTTCAGGTATGTAGCTGTTACAGATGCAGTAATTGCAAATAATAGTTTTATTGAATGCACACCTGCGAGTTTTTGCGAAGGAAGTGATACTGAAAGAACTGTGCAACCAGAAAATGTGGCATTCTTAAATAATATCTTTTACAATACTTCCGATAAAATTTTATACAATAGTTATGATGACATCAGCGGAATCAACTTTGCAGGGAATAGGGTAAGCAAAAGCTTTCAAGAGCCAATGGCAAATGGTTTTATGAAATCTTCCTTCGCACTGCAAAAAATAAATGACTTTATAATTCCTATTGCCGGAACAGGAACAAATAAAACACCCGGTGATTCACTGCAATCAGCAGGGAAATCAAGGCTGAAAACAAGACTATCTTCATCGGCTGGAATTACAGATAAAAAACTGTTTCAGCAAATTGAGAGCAATGCTTATTCCGCATGCGGAGCAAAATGGTTTGTACAATCTTCGGATAAACAATCAGGAAAAGAAGTAAAAGCAGATTGTAAAACGGTTGCTGACATCCAGAACCAACTACTGAAAAATCCCGGAGCGAAACTCATTTTAACTCTTACTGCCAAAGAATATCATTTCAATGAACCTCTTACAATAAACAGAGAGATTGTATTCACAGGTGCACAAAAAAATAAAATCAAATTCACAAAAGAGGGCACTCCAACTGATTTTCTTTTCCTCATTGTGGCTGGCAATAACCTCCAGCTCAGGAATCTTACACTTGACCTGACCGGGTTGCATACAAAAACATTTATAAGCACTGATACTTCTGGGAATTCAAGCCATTGCAATTTGACCCTGCAAAATTGCAGTTTCGATAAACTTAACGGCACTTTCTTCTCTTCAGCTAAAACAAGTCTATCAGACAGTATCATCATCAACAATTGTTCTTTCACGAACATTACCGGCACTCTTTTGAAATTTGACACAGAGCTGGATAAGAAGGGATATTATAATGTGGAGAAAATAAAAATCACCAATACAAGTTTCGTAAACCACAATGGTCAAATCTTAACTATGCTGAGGGGCGGAAATGACGAAAGTACAATGGGACCGCTCCTTGTTTTCAGTAAAAACAAGATTACAAAATCAAATACAGGCAGCGCAGATATTCCATTGATTCTTTTGATTGGTATTCAAAAAACAATCTTTGATCAGAATATTTTTCAAAACTCAAATGAAGG
>CAZOLW010000061.1:0-19751 GCA_964580775.1 uncultured Chitinophagaceae bacterium
TAAAGCCAATATTCTGTGCTGCAGCCACACCATTCCATGGTTCACCAACACTGAACCCTTCCATATTATCTACTCTCATATTTGCCACCATTTGCGGAGGAGGAATGGTAATGATGCTTACAGATTTCTGATTAATACCGGCAGCTGCCATCCAGTTGCGTAACCATATATCATGTGTGCCGCCGGGGAAGGTCATTGCAAATGTTACTTCCTTACGACCCTGTACATTCTTGACAGCTCCTGCTGCTTTATTCACTTCTTTAAACCCAACCAGGCTGCAGAAATCTTTTGATAAAGTAATTGCCTGTCCATTGTTGTTGAGCACCATTGCAATTTTCATTTCACTTCCTGCTTTACCACCAATACCTGTGTATACTGAGAAGGGCATAGAGAATAAGCAATGTGCTCCATCAATTTCTCCGTTTAATATTTTATCTCTTACTACTGCCCATGATGCTTCTTTCTCCAGCTCAACATCTACTCCGTACTTTGCGAAGAGTCCTAACTCTTTGGCCACTACGAGCGGGGCACAATCGGTAAGAGAAATAAACCCCAGTTTAATTTTCCGGGATGGTGCATGTATTTTAAAAGAAGTAACACCGGTGAGTAAACAGCTGAGTGTTAAAAAAAGTATTGCTCTTGTTATGATTGATTTCATTGTTGTAAGTTTTAATAACTGGGTTAAATTGTCTCTGTCACTTATTATTGTTTAAGAGCCACCGGTTTCGTATAGAAAAAATCAGGGGTAAAACGGATCATTGCATAAAACCAATTCCCTGTTTTTCTATAAGCATCAGCTGCAGCATCGGTAGTTGCCTGCCCTTTGGCAAAAGCCATACTCCTTGTTGCATTCATAACTGAATAACCCAATTCTATATTGGTAAACTTGTTCATGTTATAGTTTACAAGTAAATCAATTTCATTTCCCAGGTTTTTATCAACCAATGTTGCGTCTGCTTTTTTCATGTCTTTGTCAATGGAGAAAAGATGAAAATCAACTCCTGCTGTCAAAACATTTCCAGCGTATTTAAATTTCAGGTAAGGATTTTTTAATCCTCCTGCCGGCGAACCTGTTCCTACATAGAAATAATCCATAAAGCCCCAATGACGGTGCGGTGTGCCATACAATGGATCAAACTTTTCATCACTCGATGTAGTGGCATCATTTCCACTCAGCACATCAAAACCGGGAGTGAAACTTATTTTCCCTTTCTGATATGTTGCAGAAACTGTATAGTGATATGCATTTTTCATTTTAACCCCATCACGGTTCGTACCACTTTGTGCATAGTAAGCAGCCTGTACAGCAATTTTTCCAAAGCCCGAAGCATTGCCGATTGTATGATTGATCATCAGACCATATGTGTAGCGATTAAATGTTCCGGTATAATCAAACATATCAGAAGCACCGGCAGAAACAAATCTTCTTCCATATACATAACCGGCAGACACACTTCCTACAGAGTCCAGTTTATATTTACCAAACATGTCGTTGAAAAATAAAGCGGAGAATTTCGTTTGCTTCATTTTTTTACTTATGTACAAACTGGCAAATGATTTATAATCCTGGTTACCACCATTTGTAGTTGGCGGGTTGACCCATACAGGTGCTCCCGTTTTAGCACTGTTATTACCGGCATTACCTGCTGCAGCCATTGGTAAAATACCGGCTGGTGTTGGAACCAGTACACCCAATGAATTTTTTACATAAACCGGAACATTGGCCGGAACGTAAGATGTATTCGTAATACCAAAGGCATCTGAGTTCTGATTGAATGCATAACCTAAATCTATCTGCCATCCTTTATGAATTGTTTTTAATAAGGCCATATCATGACGGCGGCCCTGCTGCAGCCAATCAAGATTTCCAATTAGCCTTACATCATCATAAATTAATTCCTGCCGCCCGATCTTTAAACTCATCAGATCAATTCCTTTTGTTTTGATGGTTGTATCGGCTTTGTTAAACAGTGTTAAATCAGCCCAGCCTTCATGTAGCATTAACCTGTTGCCATCTGCATTGGAAATGGTTGATGCATCCTGTCCCCATACCCTTACATCCTGTACAGATGCACCAAATGTTAACCTGTCCCATTTGTAGCCAAAAATTAATCTCGTACGCTGCGAAGTAAATACAGCAGGTTTTGAACCTTTCAACACAAGATTGCCAAGCCCATTACGTACTTCGGTACGTGTTCTTAACTGACCAGTTAATGTAAACTGTGCATTTGAACTGAACGCATTCAAAAAACATAACAGCATACTTAACCGTAAAGCTTTCTTTTTCAGATTTTTAATCATAGTTTTGTTCTGGTTTTTAGATTGGTTGTCAATTTAAATTCTATACCCCGTCCGAGCTTCCATTTCGAGTCGGGGTTTTTTATTACTAACTTTTTTTTATTAATCAGGTATTCCAATAAACACTTTACCATCTTTCACTTTAACAGGAAATGTTTTGATGGCACATTCTTCTCCATTTAAACATTCACCTGTTTTTAATGAAAATGTTCTTTTATGAAAAGGGCATGCTACTTTTGGTTCTTCACCCTGTGTACCAATCATACCCCGGCTCAATGCCATTTGCATACGGTGCGGACATTCATTTTGAGTGGCATACCATTCATCACGGCGGGTAAAATGAAACAAAGCGATTTGTTCATTTTTATACTTTACACATACACCTCCGTTTTGAGGAACATCTTTTGCTGAACATGCATAGAACCAGGTCAATACTTTTTCTTCTGTCATCATTTTTGATAATAGTTTATCTGTTGCTTATACTAAAGCAGGCAATCGCTAAATAAAATGGCGTTGATTTTTTTTAAAAAACTGGCAAACAATCGTGTAAGAATGTTTTTAAGGGACAGGATCATTATCTACAGTATGGCAATTCAATAGATCAGCAGAAAGTAACCCGGTATTACTTCCACTCTTTTGCTTTCTTCTGTTCTCTCATTTCATCAAACTTTACAGATGGATCTTTTTCCTCCGGCGCATTCACAAAATGACTGAAACGTTTTCTTAACTCCGGCGTTTCAATAGCAGCCTTCCATTCACACTCGTACGTATTTACATGGTTGATCATATCAGCTTCCCACTGATCATTCATACCCAATGCATCATTCACAACAACTGATCTTAAATAATCAATTCCGCCTTCCATTTTATTGAGCCATGTAGCAGTACGTGTAAGAGGATCGGCTGTTTTTACATAAAACATTAAGAAACGGTCTAAATATTTAATACAGGTTTCTTCGGAAATATCAGTTGCTAATAACAAAGCATGCTGTGGCTTACTTCCACCATTTCCGCATACATAAAGATTCCAGCCTTTCTCTGTAGCAATGATGCCGAAATCTTTGCTCTGTGCTTCAGCACATTCACGAATGCATCCGCTTACTCCACCTTTTAATTTATGTGGTGAACGAAGACCACGGTAACGTTCTTCTACTTTTATTGCAAAGCTTACACTGTCATGTAAACCAAACCTGCACCAGGTACTGCCCACACAACTTTTTACTGTACGTAAACTTTTGCCATATGCATGGCCACTTTCAAAACCTGCGTCTATTAATTCTTCCCAGATATTTGGCAGATCGCTGAGGTGAGCACCAAACAAATCGATACGCTGACCTCCGGTAATTTTTGTATAGAGATTGTATTTTTTTGCCACCTGCCCAATGACGATTAATTTATCAGGAGTAATTTCTCCGCCGGGAATGCGTGGTACAACAGAATAGGTACCTCCCTTTTGTATATTGGCTAAGAAACGATCATTGCTATCCTGGGCAGTATCATTTCCTTTCTTTAAGATCACTTCATTCCATAAGCTGGCAAGAATAGATGCGACAGGTGGTTTGCACAATTCACAACCATCACCTTTGCCAAACATATTCAGCACTTCTTCATAAGTGGTGAGTTTGTTTATTTTTACCAAATCAAATAACTCCTGTCTGCTATAATCAAAATGTTCGCATAAAACATTCCTTACAACTTTTCCCTGTGTTTTCATGGTGTGAACCATCAAGTCTTTCACCATCGGTACACAACCACCACAACCTGTTCCTGCTTTTGTACATTTTTTAATGGCATCCACTGTTTCATAACCAAGTTCAACAGCACCGCAAATAGCGCCCTTGGTAATTGCTTCACAACTGCATATCACAGCCTCATCCGGCAATCCAATAATACCGGCACCAGCTGACTCTTCACCACCTCTTGAACCCAAGATCACATCTTCAGGATTGGGTGGCAAAACAACTTTGTTTTTGCATGTCTGCAGCAACATATTGTATTGTTCTGCATCACCAACCATAATACCACCTAATAATGTTTTTCCATCTTCACTGATATTGATGCGCTTGTAAACACCTTTATGATTATCATTAATTGCAATTGTTTTAATTCCATTACCACTGATAAACGGATCACCAAATGAAGCTACATCTACACCGATCAGTTTGAGCTTTGTACTCATATCATATCCCCTGAACTCTTTGTCGGCTCCAAACAAATTATCTACTACTACCTGAGCCATTTCATATCCCGGGGCTACAAGTCCATAAATCATATTATTATATAAGGCACATTCTCCAATTGCATAAACAGATGGATCAGATGTCTGCAACTTTTCATTTACAAGAATCCCGCCTCTTGGCCCAACTTCAATGCCTGATAACTTCGCCAGTTCATCTCTTGGTTTAATACCGGCACTGATGACCAGCATATCAACATCGATAATTGTATCATCTGAAAACTTCATCCCGTTAATACAACCATTGCCCAATATTTCAGAAGTATTTGTGCTGGTCAATACTTTTAATCCGAGGCTTTCTAATTTTCCTTTTAATAAATTACTGCCAGCTTCATCAATCTGTCTTGGCATGAGTCGTGGAGCAAATTCTATTACTGTTGTATCTGTAACACCCAGATCAATCATTGCTTTTGCTGCCTCCAGTCCCAATAAACCACCACCGATCACTGCACCCTTTTTTGCTTTTTTTGCATAGGCAGTCATCAGTTCCAAATCTTCAATTGTTCTGTAAATAAATACACCGTCTTTTTCAGTACCCGGAATTGGAGGGACAAATGCTGCCGAACCGGTAGCAAGAATTAAAACATCATACGCAACTAAAAGCCCTTTGTGTGAGAGGATTGTTTTAGAAGTACGGTCAATTTGTGCAACAGGATCGGCCAAATGAAGTGTGATATTATTTTCAGCATACCAGCTGGCGGGCGCCATTGTTAAATCATCAGCAGATTTACCTGCAAAATATTCGCTGAGGTGAACACGGTCGTAAGCAGGACGAACCTCTTCACCAAAAACTGTAATTTGAAATTGATCGGGACTCGATTTGTCAATTAATTTTTCACAAAACTTGTAACCCACCATCCCATTACCAACAATGACAATCTTCATGCTAAAAGAATTTGAAATCAAGAAATAATCTATAGCATGGCAAGAAATCGTTACATTAAAATAAATTATATTTAATGTCTGTAAACTTTAAAACCTATCAAAAACATCATTAAATATGATCTATATCATAAATTTAGTTACTTTTTTCAAATATTTCACAAACTTTCAAAATATATTTTATATAGATTTATTTATAATATTTATAATTGACTCCTTCACTTAGCCTTTTATACCTTCTATGGATATTCAAAGAAAGATTCATTTGCATGTATGATTCTTAATAGATTTGCGAACAACACTGTTTACGAGTATGTTACATAAGAAATGTTGTAAAGAACAGGAGCTTTCGCATTAAAAGTGAGGAAACAACATTATCGGAAGTCTACCATATATTATTATTACACATATGAAGAAAACCAAAAAATCCTGCGACCTTAAAAGCTGTTCCTTTTGCAAACTCTGTTTGAAAGAGTGGCTGCCTGCTATAGATTTAAACAGGCAAACATTGCAGGTAAGTAAAGGCGAAACATTTGTTCAGGAAGGTGAAAAGGTTACGGGAGTATATTTTGTATATGAAGGTGCAGTGAAAGTGCATAAGCAGTGGGGAGAAAAAGAACTGATTGTACGCTTTGCTAAAAAAGGTGACATTGTTGGTCACAGGGGGCTTGGGAATGATATTTATTATCCTGTTTCGGCTACGGCGATTGAACCCTCTGTTGTATGTTTTATTGATATTGATTTCTTTATCTCCTCTTTAAAAGTAAACCAGGATTTCCTGTTTCAACTCATGATGTTCTTTGCAGAAGAATTAAAAGTTTCTGAACGTAAAATGCGTAACCTGGCCCATATGCCGGTAAAGGGCCGTGTTGCTCTTGCCTTATTAACACTGCATGAAAAATTTGGAGTAGAGCAAGATGGGTTTATTGATCTTACATTAACAAAGCAGGATCTGGCGTCTTACACAGGAGCTACCTACGAAACAGTATTCAGAATATTAAATGAATTAGCAGAAGAAAAGCTGGTAAAGCTTTCAGGTAAAACAATTGGTATCCTGAATAAAAAAAAGCTGACAGAAATATCAAGTAAGCCTGAATAAATTATTGCAACTGTAATTCTGTTTCCGTTTTAGTTATTATCCATTTACGGTTTGAAAAATCACCAAAGGTTTCTCCTGCTTTCCGTTCAGTCTTATACACCGTAAATAATTCGTCCAGTGTAATTAATATCTGTTCTTCATTGAGGCTGTCTTTATACTTTGTATTTAAACGCTCCCCAACCCTATCACCACCAATATGTAAATTGTATTGTCCGTAAGCAGTTCCTACAAAACCAATTTCAGCTGCCGGTGATCTTCCGCAACCATTGGGGCAACCTGTCATACGTAAAATAATTTCTTCATTCTGCAGAGAGTGTTTCTCCAACAATGGTTCTATTTTATCAATCAAAGAAGGAAGATAGCGTTGTGCTTCAGCAAGTGCCAGCGGACAGGTGTTAAATGCAACACAGGCCATTGCATTTTTACGTAATGCACCTGCATGATCAGTATGTGCAATCACTCCAAACTTAATAAGCAACTCTTCAACAGCTGCTTTATCTGGTTCTGCAATATCTGCCAGTATCAGGTTCTGGTTACCTGTAAAGCGGAAATTTGCTTTCCCTGTTTTTGCAATTTCAAGCAAAGCTGTTTTTAATGCAATCTTTTCATCATCCAGCACTCTTCCATTTTCAATAAATACTGAGTAATACCATTTGCCTTCATGATTTTGTTTCCAGCCATAATGATCCTTACGATCTGTAAAAGTATATGCTTTTGCTTCTTCCAATTGAAAGCCGCAACGTTTCTCCAGTTCAGTCCTGAATGCATCAACGCCAAATTTATCAATGGTGTATTTTAGCCTTGCAAGTTTACGGTCGCCCCTATTTCCATGATCCCTTTGAATGGTCATTATTTCATAAACAGCTTTCAATACATTTTCTGTATTAACAAAACCAAGAACGGTGGCAAGCCTTGCATACGTATTCTGGTTACCATGTGTAGAACTTAATCCACCACCTGCTGCAATATTGAAACCTTTTAATTTATTGTTCTCGATAATTGCTATTAACCCAACATCATTGGTTAATACATCAATATCATTGTTTGGTGGAATAGCAATTCCAACCTTAAACTTTCTTGGCAGGTAACGATCCTGATATAATGGATCTTCTTCATTTTTATCAGCTAATTTTTCTTCATCAAGCCATATTTCATAATATGCCCTTGTTTTCGGCAAAGCCATTGTGCTGATCTTATCTGCATATTGAAATACTTCTTCATGAACAGCAGATTCTTTCGGGTGCGCACTGCAGGTTACATTCCTGTTTACATCACCACAGGCAGCAATAGAATCAAGATGTAATGTATTAAACGACTGAATGGTTGGTTTGATCTCTGACTTTAAAATACCATGCAGTTGTACCGTTTGTCTTGTTGTGATTTTAATAGTTCCTGTTGAATGTTCGCCTGCAACATGGTGCAAACCGATCCATTGTTCAGGAGTTAAAAAACCACCTGGTAAACGCAGGCGTATCATAAATGAATACAGCCACTCTAACTTCTTCTCGCTGCGTTCTTCTCTTCTGTCACGGTCATCCTGCTGGTACAATCCATGAAATTTGATCAGTGATTGATCATCTTCATACAAAGCACCTGTAAGTCCTTCATCAAGACTTTCCTTCAAAGTTCCTCTCAAACCATCACTTGATGTTTTGATGCGTTCAACAACTGATAAATTATTTTTTTCGCTCATGGCTGAATTGATCTCTTTTAATAAACATCTTTCTCATACCTGCCTTCTTTCTTCAGCAGTTCCAGGTATTGTTTTGCTTCTTCATTTGTTTTCTTACCCTTTTCCTCAATAATCTGCAGCAATGTATTTTCTACATCTTTACTCATTGGGTCTTTTGTTCCACTTACAAATACCGAAGCTCCATTGCTGATCCAGTTGTACAACTCATCTGCTTTTTGCTTCATACGGTGCTGTACATAAAATTTTTCCTGTTGATCTCTTGAAAAAGCAAGATCAATTTTTGTAAGCACACCTGTCTGTACGTAATTCTGTATTTCTGTCTGGTATAGGAAATCAGTTGTAAAATGCTGTTCGCCGAAGAAGAACCAGTTTCTTCCAGCTGCACCTGTTGCATCCCTTTCTGCAAGGAAAGCACGGAATGGAGCCACACCTGTACCAGGACCAATCATAATCACATCCTTATCAGCAGCTGGTAATTTAAAATTCTTATCCTTATGCACATAAAACGTAATCGCAGAATCAACAGGAAGATCCCCGAGAAACTCACTGCACAAACCAAAACGCTGTTCATCTTCAGCCAGAAACTGAATCCTGGCAACAGTGATATGCACTTCATTTTCTCCATGCGCAGCAGGAGAAGAGGAGACAGAGTATAATCTTGGTGCAATCGGCATTAATATTTTCACTACCTCTTCAAACTGTGCAGCATCTTTCACAGGGTAGATACGAAGCAGATCAACAAGATCCATTCTTGTATCAGGAATTTCCTGCTGAATGATGGCAGCATATTTTTTTACCGTTGATGATAGCAGGTAACAGATATTGAGATGCTGTGTAAGCAATTCTGAAACAGAAGCAGACTGTTTTGTTGTTTGAATGACTTTACCTGCATCAATGCTGGTTAAATTAATTATTTTTTCAACGACTTCTTTCCTATTTTTCGGAACAATGCCGATTGTATCACCGGGTTCATATTCAATAGCTTCATCACATCCTATTTCAATATGATAGGTTGCTTTGTTTGAACCCCGATCATTTAAATTAATATTTGCAAGAACTGTACCCTGATAATATTTTTTACCCGTTGCTTTTTTAACAGGTACTTGCTGCTGCGCTGCTGGTTTTTCAATTGATTGATTTTCGATTATATTCAAAACATTCCCAAACCATTCCATTGCCTCTTCTTCATAATCAACATCGCATTTCCGTAAAGGCACAACCCGCTTTGCGCCGAATTTCTCAAATTGCAGATCCACATCCTCTCCTGTTTTGCAAAACATAGGATAAGAAGAATCACCCAGTGCCAATACACTGAATTTTAAATTGGGCAAAGACAGTTCATTATCATGTATATGATCATAAAACTTTTTAGCCGGTGCAGGTGGTTCACCTTCACCCTGTGTACTGATCACAACAAAAAAGTATTCTTCTTTTGAAAGTTCATTCAGGCGGTACTGATCCAGTCCAATCAGTTTTGCATTCACTCCTCTTTTCTTTGCTGCAGCAGCTAACTGTGTGGCAAGCTTTTTTGAATTACCTGTTTCTGTACCAAAAGCAAGACTGATTTTTTTGGTTGCTGCAGATTTTACTTCATGTCCATTGCTATTGGCAGAACTATTGGTTAAACCATTTGAAACAATTCCGCTCAGGTAACCATTGATCCAAACCAGCTCTTCTTTTGAATAGCCATTCAGAAAATCATGCAGTTCTTTTAGTCTTACCTCACCAATCATATATATGCTTTTGCAGTTTATAATTTTTTGAAAACAGAACCGGCTTCATTTCCGGCAAACCATTTAAAATCCTGGTGCAGCTTCACCACATCACCAACAATAATCAAGGATGGCGAACTGAATTGCTTTCCGGCAAAGTCAACAGCACATTCTTTCAGTGTTGTTATGTGAACCTTCTGATGAGTTGTTGTAGCCTGCTCAATTACAGCAAGCGGTGTAAGTGGCTGGCGTGAAAAGCGCAACAACAACTCTGTTAGGTCGGTAATATTTTTTGCAGCCATATAAAACACCAGTGTGTCATTGGTATTAGCCAGTGCCTTCCACTTTTCAGTACTGTAAAAACTATTTGGATTAAAGGTGATAAACTGCACAGCCTGTGAATAATCCCTTGCTGTTAAAGGAATACCTGCATAAGCAGAAGCACCTGATGCAGCAGTAATACCGGGAATAATTTCAAATGGAATTTCATGCAGATGCAGAGCCTTCAATTCATCAAGCACATTACTGAAGAAAGCAACGTCGCCCCCTTTCAATCGAACAACCGTTTTTCCATTCAATGCATACTCAAGGATCAATGCAGTAACATCTTCCTGCAAAAGAGATGCTTCATTGTATCCCTGCTTACCGGCAAGAACAATCAGTGCATCCTTTGAAGCATGTTCATCAATGATTTCGGGATTCACCAATCGGTCAACAATAATGACATCTGCTTCAGCCAACCGCTTTTGCAGCTTTACGGTAATAAGTTCCGCATCACCCGGACCGGCTCCGGCCAATATAACTTTCCCTTTGGTTGATTGTTTCATGTTTATTTAGTCTACCCAACGGGTAGGAATTATGCGTAAAAAAAATTACTTACTTGAACAGCACGGCGGCGACAGTACTGTTGCTGGTTTCGTCAATCAAAATGGCGCTTCCGTTTGCATTAAGCGTTTCATACCCATCATAAACAATCGGTGATGCTGTTTTGATCGTTGCTTTCACTACTTCATTCAGCTTCACATTTCCTTCAACAGGCTGGCGCTGCAGGCTGTTGACATCTAACTTATACTCCACCTCTTTTACAATAGCTCTTACCAGTCGGCTGTTATGTTGCAGGTAATATTTATTGCCTGCAATCAATGGCTTTTCATCCATCCAGCAAAGCAATACTTCCAGTTCATTACTCACCTTAGGAAGATTGTCTGATTTCACAATCGAATCACCACGGCTGATATCAATATCATCAGCCAGTTGTATGGTTACACTCTGCGGCGCAAATACCTCATCTACTTCTTTTCCACCTGCCTGTAAATGACTGATCGTTGTTTCGATTCCTGCAGGCAATACAGTTACTTTATCACCCTTCTTATAAATGCCACTGATCACTTCACCTGCATAGCCACGGTAGTCGTGCAATTCTTCCGTTTGAGGACGGATTACCAACTGTACCTGGAAACGTGCATCCGTTAAATTCACATCATTGGTGATTTCAACTTCTTCTAAAAACTCAAGCAAAGGTTTTCCATCATACCAGGTAATCAATTGAGATCTATCAACAATATTGTCTCCATTTAATGCGCTGATCGGAATATAGGTAACATCTTTTAATCCCAGTTGTTTCGCCACTTCTGAATAATCAATCACAATGTTGTTGTATACATCTTCAGAATACTCAACCATATCCATTTTGTTGATAGCAACAACTACATGCTGAATTTTCAACAAAGACGCAATGATTGAATGACGGCGTGTTTGCTCAATTACACCAAGCCTTGCATCAACAAGAATAATAATCAGGTTTGCGTTGGATGCGCCTGTGATCATATTTCTTGTGTACTGCACGTGACCCGGAGCATCTGCAATAATGAATTTGCGTTTGGGTGTAGTAAAATAACGGTAAGCTACATCAATAGTAATACCCTGTTCTCTTTCTGCACGCAGACCATCGGTTAACAAAGCAAGATCAACAGAACCATCTGTTCTGTTCTTGGTTGATTTTTCCAATGCCTCCAGTTGATCGATCAGGATATTTTTACTGTCGTACAGTAAACGGCCAATCAAAGTGCTTTTGCCATCATCCACACTGCCTGCTGTTATAAAACGTAATAAATCCATTAAGTTATAAGTTGTATGTTATAAGTTCTGCGAAAAGATCAAAGCAATGAAAGTGATTTGTACTTACTACTTATCACCTAAAACCTATCACTTTAAAAATAGCCGTTCTTTTTTCTGTCTTCCATTGCTGCTTCTGTTACTTTATCATCAATTCTTGTTTCGCCACGTTCACTGATCTTGGTAGCAATGATTTCATTCACCACTTCTTCCAGTGTTGATGCATTTGATTCAACCGCAGCGGTGCAGGTCATATCACCTACTGTGCGGTAACGAACTCTTTTTGTTACTACTTTATCTCCTTCAGAAAGTTGTACATGTTCACTCATTGCCACAAGCTGACCTTCATGTTCAATTACCTCCCTGTCATGTGCAAAATAGATGGAAGGAAGATCAATCTTTTCTGTACGGATATAATTCCAGATATCAAGTTCAGTCCAGTTGCTGATCGGGAACACACGAACATTTTCACCTTTATGAATACGGCCGTTGTAAATGCTCCACAATTCAGGTCTTTGCAACTTTGGATTCCACTGACCAAACTCATCTCTTACTGAAAAAATCCGCTCTTTAGCTCTTGCCTTTTCTTCATCTCTTCTTGCACCACCAATGCAGCAATCAAACTTGAACTCCTCAATTGTATCTAACAATGTGTATGTCTGTAACCAGTTGCGGCTTGGAAATTTTCCTTTTGGCTCGGTAAGACTTCTTTGTTTAATAGTATCTTCTACTTTTCTCACAACCAATGTTGCACCTACATCATTAGCCATCCAGTCACGGAATGCCAATGCTTCAGGAAAATTATGACCTGTATCAATATGCACTAAAGGAAAAGGAATCTTTCCGGGTGCAAATGCCTTTTGAGCAAGATGAACCAGTGTAATGGAATCCTTGCCTCCGCTGAATAATAAAGCGGGCCTTTCAAACTGTGCTGCCACTTCACGGAAAATGTGAATACTTTCCGCTTCCAACTGCTCCAGGTAATTTAACTTATATTGACTCATATTCTTGTTTCTTTAAAGTCCACCTGATACGTAGACTTTATTTGCAAATTAACACCAAAATCTCCTAACGTCTGTTGATAAATACGCAAACGATTGCTGACCACCGTCAGGATTTTTTTTCCTCTTTAATTTCTGCATGTTCATGCAGTCCGCATTCTTTTTTGCTGCTGTCTTCCCACCACCAGCGACCAGCTCTGAAATCTTCTCCGGGCCTGATGGCTCTTGTGCAGGGGGCACAACCAATACTGACAAACCCCTTATCGTGCAGCGAGTTATAAGGAACATGATTTTTCTGAATGAACTCATGCAGTTCAGCCCATGTCCAGTGAAGTATTGGGTGAAATTTAATGACCTGGTTGGCTTCATCCCACTCCAGTTGAGGCATATTCTGCCTGTTGGGGCTTTGCTCAGCTCGTAACCCTGTTATCCAGATTTGTTTACCCTTCAGGGCTCTTTGCAATGGCTCCACCTTACGGATGAAACAACAGCCCTTCCTGTTTTCAACCGATTCATAAAATGAATTCGGCCCCTTTTCGGTTACAAAATTCTGGATCGCCTCAGCATTTGGGTAATATGCCTTGATGGGATGCTGATAAGATTCTAGCGTTTGCCTCCATGTACTGTAGGTTTCTGTAAACATTCTGCCTGTATCAAGTGTAAAAACTTCTATGGGCAGATGCTGGCTGAAGATCAGATGACTGATAGCCTGATCTTCCAAACCAAAGCTTGTAGAGAACACAATCTTTCCTTCAAATTGCTGACTTAACAATCGAAGACCTGCCTCTGGGGTTTGATCCTTCAGCAGGTTTTCCAGTTCCGTTATAATTGCCTGTTGACTCATTTTCAGTTGAGATTTAATCCAGCCAGTTCAAGGCTTTTCTTTTTTAATTTCCTGATCTCCACATCTTCAATAATTGGTTCGGGAGTTAAAACAAGCGATGTGCCATTTTCTCTCCACCAGTTATTATTGATCAATTCTGTTGCAGGTAATACGCCAATCAAATACTTCCTGTCGCTTTCTGCATGCCATTCTTCAATCCACTCAAAACGCTCTTTCGGAACAAAGTCCCAGTCATCAAAGCTAACATATACTTTCAAATAGAAATCAGTTGTGAGTTCATTAGGCTGATGATAGTATAATTTTTTATACTCATACTTATAATCATAACGTAACGCAGAGATATCACTCAGCACAGCTGACGCTGTTGGGAATGAACCTGCACCCTTACCATAAAAGAATTGCTTATCAGAAAATGAACTTTCTACCACTGCACCATTGTACTCATTTTTCACAAACGATAAATGATCATCATGTTTTACAAACTGAGGCAATACAAATGCAGCCACTTTACCATTCTGTAATTTTTTAGCTTGTCCAACTAAACGAATTTCTAAATTCTTTTCACGGCCTACCGCAGCGTCAGTTCCCTGGATATTCTGAATACCTGTAAATAAAATTCCTGTTGGCTTTGATACAATACCGTAAGCATGCAATAACAGGATCACCCATTTATTTACTGCATCCCAGCCATCAACATCCAATACAGGATCAGCTTCTGCAAAACCCAATTGCTGCGCCTGTAACAATGCCTGTTTGAAATCAAGCTTCTCTTCAAACATTTTAGTGAGAATGTAATTAGTACTGCCATTTACAATTCCTCTGATACCGTGTAACAGATCATTATCATAATACTCTTCGAGGTTACGTATAACCGGGATAGATGCACAGGCTGATGCTTCGTAGAGGAATGAAATGCCGGTATCAATTTGCAGCTGCAATAATTCAGGTAAATGTTCTGCGATCATCTTCTTGCTGGCACTTACTACTTCTTTTCCGTTCTTTAATGCTGTTGAAACAATGTAAAAAGCCGGTTCACTTTCATTGATCACTTCTACAATTACATTGATCTCTGTATCATTCAGCAACACATTCTTATCTGTTGTAAATAATTCATCCGGCGCATTTCTTTTCTTTTCAGGATTCTTAATACAAACTTTTTTAATTCTTGCATTTAATGATGGGGTTTGCTGCAATATTTTATACAGACCTTCTCCTACCACTCCAAATCCAAATAATCCGATGATTAACTGTTTATCTGATGACATACTTAATTTGTTAATTGTTTATTTAATTGCCCCTTTTGAGTTTGCTGCAGAAAAGAGTTGATTGCTTTTGTGATTTGGTCATACTCCAGCAAAAAGCCATCATGACCATAAAATGATTCGATACTTTTGAAATTTGCTCCACTGATTGTATTAGCAAGAAACTGCTGCTCACTTACCGGGAATAAAATATCATTGCTGATTCCGATCACCAGTGTTCTGGCAGTAATTTCTTTTAATGCCAGTTCTATAGAAGAACGGCTGCGGCCAACATTATGAGCGTCCATTCCTTTGCTGAGAAAATAATAACTGAAGGCATTATAACGCTTCACTAATTTTTCGCCCTGGTAACGCTGATAAGATTCACTCTTGAAGTTATCCAGTTCATCATTACTTTCTTCAATCTGGCTGATGCCATAGGCATCATAATGACGGTAAGAAAGTAATGCAATGCTTCTTGCTGCAATCAATCCTTCACTGCCTGCATCATCTGCTTTATTTTTCCATGTTTGATCTGCTTCAATAGCCAAACGTTGTGATGAATTGAAAGCAATTCCCCATGCAGAATGAAAAGCATTGGTTGCGATTGGTACAATATGTTCAAACAATTGCGGTTCTTCAATAGCCCACTCGAGTAATTGCTGGCCACCCATGCTGCCGCCAATACCAAGAAATATTTTTTCGATACCCAAAGATTTGCGCAAAGGATCATAGGCACGAATCATATCTCTTGTAGTGAACCAGGGAAACTCATGATAATAAGGCTCACCGGTTAATGGATTCTTGTCCAATGGTCCAATACTTCCATAAGCACTACCGGGCATGTTGACACATACAATAAAATATTTCGCAGGATCAAATAACTTTCCTTCACCTACTAAACCAGTCCACCATTCTGAGGGATCACTATTGGCAGTTAATGCATGAAAAATCCAAACCACATTGCTTTTTGATTCATTCAGCTTACCTAATGTTGTGTAGGCTAAATGATATTCATTAAGCAGGGCACCCGATTCTAATCTGAATGGTTTATTATATGAAAATATTTCTGTTGACATTTACTGTTATCGTCTTTTGAATCTTTATCAGCTGAATTAAAAACAAAGCGTACAAGAGTGTGACACAACGCAGACACATTCATGTACCTACGCTGGTCAATTGCTCTTTATCCTACCAATTCTTTTTCAAATACTGCCTGGAAAGCCTGTTCAATATCTGCTTTAATATCATCAATATGCTCAATACCCACACTGATGCGTACTAAGTTTGGATCTACACCTGATGCTACCTGTTCAGTTTCGCTCAATTGCTCATGCGTTGTACTGGCAGGATGAATTGCCAATGTTTTTGCATCACCCACATTTGCCAGGTGACTGATCAGTTTCAATGAATTGATAAACTTCTCAGCATTTGCTCTTCCGCCTTTAATGCCTACCTGCAATACACCGCCAAATCCATTGGTTAAATATTTCTTCGCCAGTTCATGATAAGGATTGCTTTTCAACCCGGGATACAACACAAACTCAACAGAAGGATGTGTTTCCAGCCATTGTGCCAATGCCAATGCATTTTGAACATGACGTTCAACACGTAATGACAATGTTTCCAATCCCTGCAATAACAGGAATGAATTGAACGGGCTTTGTGCAGAACCAAAATCTCTCAGTCCTTCCACTCTTGCACGAATGATGAATGCAATGTTTGGTAAACCCAACGGATTGCCTTCGCCAAAAACGTCCCAGAATTTTAATCCATGATAACCTTCGCTTGGTTCTGTGAACTGTGGAAACTTTCCATTACCCCAGTTATAATTACCAGCATCAACAATTACACCACCAATAGTTGTACCATGACCACCGATCCATTTTGTTGCACTTTCAACAACAATATTTGCTCCGTGTTCAATTGGGCGGAATAAATAACCACCTGCTCCGAATGTGTTATCAACAATTAATGGCAGATCATATTCCTTTGCCAGATCAGCAAATTTTTTAAAGTCAGGAATATTTAAGCGGGGGTTACCAATGGTTTCTAAATAGATTGCTTTTGTATTCTTATCAATATGTTTTACAAAGCTTTCTGCATCATCGCCATCAGCAAAGCGTACTTCAACTCCAAGACGTTTGAAAGCTACTTTAAACTGATTGTAGGTTCCTCCATATAAATAGGAAGTAGAAATAAAATTATCACCTGCCTGCAGAATATTATTCAGTGCAATAAACTGAGCTGCCTGTCCGCTGCCCACTGCCAAAGCTGCAACTCCTCCTTCCAAAGCTGCGATGCGTTGTTCAAACACATCACTGGTTGGGTTCATGATACGGGTATAGATATTTCCGAATGCTCTTAATCCAAATAAATTAGCTGCATGTTCACTGTTATCAAACCCATAAGAAGTTGTTTGATAAATTGGTACAGCACGTGATTTTGTAGTTGGATCGATTTGCTGACCTGCATGCAATTGCAATGTTTCAAAATGAAGTTTGTTACTCATGACTATAAAGATTTAATGAATGATAAATTATGTAATAGAGAAAATCAGTGTGTGAACCTTCCCGTCGGTCGGGATCGGAAATTAGTAGGTATGCCTTACGGCATACAGCAAATCATACAACAACAGCACTGCATAGATACAGCTGCTAAGATTGGTTTATTGTTGTTGTTGCTGAGCATATTTTTAAAATACCCTACAAATGTAGTTGGCTTTACCCGGTTAAGCAAGTGCTTAAATGTAAAAGTTTTGTCAATGCTTTGAAAAACGATTGTTTGTTTCATCTTTTTACAATTGTGCTGAACAATGATCTTACAAGGTTCGGTATACACAATATCAAAAGAGGAAGGAGGAGCTGATTGTCTGTAAAACAAAAAAGCTCACCCGATAGAATCAGATGAGCTTTAGTATATAAATAAGTTTTGCTAAAAGCTTGGAATCTGACTTATCTGACCCCGACATTACTGTCCGGGATGGAATTGGCACCTTTTCTCTTCATTATCCTCCGTACGTTGAAGGAAAATAAGAGAGAGGTTGTCAAGGCTTCACAGGGCCATTACCCTCTGCCTTTCTTGATAAGTGATATAAAGAACTGGCGCAAATTTAGTAACAAATGACATAATCATCCAAATGTTTTTTGCTAACAAATGTTTTTATACAGCAGCCTGTAATTCTTTAGTAAAAATTAATGCAGCTAAAACAGAGGGAATCAATGCTTTAAGTTGAGCTGATTTTTCCACTGCATTTGAATAATGTAAAGGAATAGATGCAACGAGTTTATGCTGGGGTGCTGCTTCATCTTCAAACATTACTTCAATTGTGTTTCCTTCATGAATAGCAAATTTGAACTGTTCGTGTTCCTCTGTTGTTGCTGAACCATTCAGCATCTGCTCATCATTATAATGGATACGTCCGATTGTAATACCGTACTCATTCCTGATAAGCTGAAACAACTTGCTGAACATTCGTTTCCCAATAAAAATACTTCGCCTGATTGTGCCACATTCAAGTCGGAAGCTATCGGTTGAGGGACTTAATCTTAATGTAAATCGATGTTCTTGCCCGTCATCATTTAAAACCATTGGAACAGCATTGTAAACTGTGATGCTCATACGTGTAAGTTTTATTTTTATGATTGGCAGGTTGTAAGTCACCGTTAAGTTAGGACGATGCCCTGCAAATGAAAGCAGATTTTGGCCTAATTTTTCCACATCACAATTTCTTAACATTGGAAAGATTTTCCTGTGGAATATTTAAGCTCCCGTTACTGCTGCGTATTAAACAGCTAACCTGTTGAGTGCCATAGATGGACGACCCACAAAATCTTACCTGCGCTGATAAAAGATTTCACGGTAAATTCGTTTCCCGGGTAATGAGCCCGAACAATTGAATTATGAGCGAATCAGTAAATGACCAGATAGAGGTATCAGGCGCAAGGGTGCATAACCTGAAAAATATTGATGTAAGTATTCCCAAGAATAAACTGGTTGTAATTACCGGCATAAGCGGAAGCGGCAAATCTTCTCTGGCTTTTGATACGATTTATGCAGAAGGTCAGCGCAGGTATATGGAAACCTTTGGCGCCTATGCCCGGCAATTTGTTGGAGATATGGAACGGCCTGATGTTGATAAAATTACCGGACTCTCTCCCGTTATTTCTATTGAACAGAAAACAACTAATAAAAATCCACGCTCAACAGTTGGTACTATTACAGAAGTGTATGACTTCCTTCGTTTGCTGTATGCAAGAGTTGGTGAAGCCTATTCATACAACACAGGTAAGAAAATGGTGAAGTGGAGTGAAGAAGAAATTGTTGAAAATATTTTTCAGCGTTTTGATGAGCAGAAAATTTTATTACTTGCTCCATTAGTAAGAGGACGTAAAGGTCATTACCGTGAACTGTTTGAAGATATCAGGAAAAAGGGTTTTGTTAAGGTTCGGATTGATGGTGAAGTAAAAGATCTTGTTCCGAAGATGCAGGTTGACCGTTACAAGATTCATGATATTGAAGTGGTGGTTGACCGGTTGAAAGTAAGTGATGATTTCAGGGTACGCATCAGTCAGAGTGTACAGCAAACATTAAAGCTGGGAAAAGACCTGATGTTTATTGGAACAGAAAA
>CAZOLW010000062.1:0-19652 GCA_964580775.1 uncultured Chitinophagaceae bacterium
CACCTGCATCTAATGTTTTTCCATCCATGATGGCTGCATCCATTTCGTGCGTGCCGTTTTTTGTAAACACAGAACCTCTTCCAGCATTGAACATGATACAATCCTCCAGTGCAACAACCGCAGCTGCAACTGCATCTAATGCAGTTCCTCCTTTATCAAGAACAGAATAACCTGCAGATAAGGCTTCCTGCAAACCTTTGTTGTAAGCAGCTTCCAGCTCTGCGGTCATATCCTGTTTCAGGATTGTACCTGCACCACCATGTATAGCAATTGAAAATGTCTGCATGAGATTTTAATTCAATAAGAGCTTGCACTCCTGTATCAGCCGGTCTTTATTGATGGCTGCAGTTCCTACCTCTTCACAAACCAACCCACCGGCAATGTTAGCCATTTCGGCCATCAGTTTAATATCCTTTGTTGCTGCATAAACCAGCGAAGCAACAGCAATCACTGTATCACCTGCACCACTTACATCTGCAATACTTCGGATATGTGTTGGAATAATTCCGGCTTCTGTCTCATTATTGTAAAACACACCTTTTTCTGAAAGGGTAATGAATGAAGTATGATGCTGTAATTGCTCTGCCAGTTTTGTATGAATCGATTTCAGTGTTTCTTCATTCATCTCTTCAACAAGCAAATTCAACCCTTCCTTCACTTCCTTTAAATTAGGTTTAAAAATATCCACTCCTTTATAACTGAAGAAATTCTTTCGTTTAGGATCAACTGCAGTAACAATGCCATGATGTTTACACAGATCAATTGCTTTCTGAATAATGAGTTCAGTTAATACTCCTTTATTGTAATCTTCAAAAATGAGTACATGCGGTTTTTCCTGGGCAATAAATGTTTGTAGGGCAAGTATCAATCGGTTTTCATCTTCATACCAGAGGTCATGAGTGATTTCATTATCCAGTCGCATCATTTGCTGGTTGCGGCTGATGATCCTTGTTTTACTGGTAGTAATGCGTTTGGTACTGCTCAGTAAAAAATCGGTTTTAATCTTTTTTTCCTGCAACAGTTGATTCAGCAGTTTTCCTTCTTCATCATTTCCTATCACACTCAGCATGGAAACAGATGCGCCAAGTGATGCAATATTCAGTGCAACATTTGCTGCACCACCAATGCGGTACTCTTTTTTATCTAATGAAACAATAGGAACGGGTGCTTCGGGAGAAATACGATCTACATGACCCCACATATAGGTATCAAGCATTACATCACCAATCACCCCTACTTTTATCTGTGATAGCTTATCAAATAATTCATCAAAATTATAGCCACTCATCTTTAAGCTGTTTTCTTTTTACTTGCCACTGCAAGATAATAAACAGGAATACCAATCAGTACAATGATCAACCCTGGCCATGTAAATTCAGGTTTGAAAATAATCAGCAGAATACAAAATGCAAGCCCCATAATAATATACATGATGGGCAGTAACGGATAGCCGAATGCTTTGTAAGGCCGTTCGATATCAGGCCGCTTTTTACGAAGAATGAATATGCCGCCAATGGTTAACATGTAAAACAGCACCACCACAAATGAAATCATATCCAGCAACTGACCATACTTTCCACTTACACTCCATAAACAGGCAATGATACACTGCACCCACAAGCTCCATTGAGGCACTGCAAATTTATTCAGCTCACCGGCCTGTTTAAAAAACAATCCGTCTTTTGCCATGGTATAATATACTCTTGCGCCTGCAAGGATCAGCCCGTTGTTACAGCCAAAGGTTGAAACCATAATCATCAAAGCAATGATGATGGTTCCTGCATTGCCAAAAATCACATTTGAAGCAGCAACTGCTACCCTGTCTTTTTCTGCTGAAGCAATTTCCTGTAATGGAAGAACAGCTGTGTACATTACATTGGCAGAAACATAAATGATTGTAACAATCAGCGTTCCTAAGAATAAACTTAAACCGATATTTCGTTTAGGGTTTTTAATTTCACCGGCAATGAACGTAACATTATTCCATGCATCACTGCTGAAGATGGAACCAACCATGGCAGCCGCTATTGCTCCTAATGCAGCGATTGTTGTTAAACTGGCAGTTGTCCCATCTTTGCTTAAAGATTGAATCGTCCATGCATTCGACCAGTTGGCAGTCCACACATCACCTTTCACTAAGATCAAACCAAAAATGATCAGCCCAAATAAGCTCAGCAGTTTTGTAACTGTAAAAGTGGTTTGAATATATTTCCCTTCTTTTACTCCTCTTGTATTTATAAAAGTGAGCAGGATGATCAATGCAATAGAAACAAGTTGTGCAGGAGAAATTTTAATGAAGCCAAGATCAAAAGCTACCAGGTCTTCACTTACACCCGGAATTAAATACGCTAAGAATTTTGAGAAAGCTACACCAACTGCTGCAATAGTTGCCGTTTGAATAACGGTAAAGAAACTCCACCCGTAAAGAAATCCAAGCAAAGGATTGTACGCTTCTTTCAGATACACATACTGCCCGCCGGCTTTGGGGTACATACCGCTTAATTCGCCATAACTCACAGCTGCGGTTAAAGTCATAAAACCGGTTAACAGCCAAACAACAATTAACCAGCCGGCACTGCCCACATTCCTGGTAATATCAGCACTTACAATAAAAATGCCTGAGCCAATCATAGAACCGGCTACTACCATTGTGGCATCAAATAAACTGAGCGATGGTTTGAATTCTTTTTCTGAAGACATAGCAGTGATTTCGTTTCAAAAATTGAAACGGAAGATAAGGATTAATCTGAAACCTTATTTCTTCTTTGATTGCTGGTATGCTTCATTCAACCCCTTTACAACCTGGGGAGTAATATTAAATGCAGTGTCCTTGAAGTATAGTGTAGGGTTTCCTTCCTGAGTTGAAAAAATAAAATTGTATTTACCACCCTTATTAAATTCCTTCAGGTAGTCATTGATTTTTTTCTGAATATCGTCAATAGCTTTTGCCTGGCTTTCAAGATGCTGGCCCTGCAGGGTTTGCTGGCGCTGACCAATCTGCTGGTATCTTGATTGATATTCCTGCTGAAATTTTTCAGCTTCCATTTGTGTAATCGCCTGTCCTTTCTTTAAAAACTCAATTCTGTCTTTTTCCAGTTTATTCAACTCCGACTGAATTTGATTTTCAATCCGCTGTTTATCTCTTTCAATATCCGCATTCTTGAGTTTAAAATACTCATAGTATTTCTGAATAGTATCCAGATCGATATAGGCAACATGTAATTGCTCAGGACTTGTTGAAGCCGTGTCTCTTGAACTCTTCTTAACCGTTTCAAGGGGCGATTTCTTTCCGGAAAAATGCAACACAAATAAAACCGCTACGGCAGCTGTCAATAACAGCAAAAGGATTGTTTGAAAATTTTTCATATCAGGTGAGCAAAGTAAAGGAATCTGACCGAGTAGAGGAAATGGAAATTAATTTTAAGATTGCATTAACAACATAAAAAAAGTCCCCCGGTAACCAGGGGACTTTGGGTATAATGATCTCATGAATTATTCTTCCTCATCAAAGCTCATCGCTTCTTTGGTAGTAAGGAGCAATTCATACTCTTCCTTACTTCCTACAATCATGTTCTCGAATTCACGTAAGCCTGTACCTGCAGGGATCGGGTGACCGGTGATAACGTTCTCTTTCAAGCCTAAGAGATCATCGGTTTTACCTTCAATAGCTGCAGTGCTAAGTACTTTCGTTGTTTCCTGGAACGATGCCGCAGAAATCCAGCTTTGTACACCCAATGATGCTTTGGTAATACCCAGCAACACAGGTTGTGCAGTTGAAGGATGTGCATCCCTCACTTCAATCAGCTTTTTATCTGCACGGCGTAACTGGCTGTTTTCTTCGCGGTATTCACGAACAGTAACGATCTGACCCGGACGTACTTTATTGCTGTCTCCCGGCTCAGTTACAACCTTCTTATCAAAGATGCGGTCGTTCTCTTCATTGAATTCAAAACGATCAACCAGATCTTCTTCCAGGAACTTCGTATCACCTGCATCAATGATTTCAACTTTCTTCATCATCTGGCGAACGATTACTTCAATGTGTTTATCATTGATACGTACACCCTGCAAACGATATACTTCCTGAATTTCATTTACTACATATTCCTGTACGGCAAATGGACCTTTGATTGTTAAGATATCCGCTGGTGCAATCTGGCCATCACTTAATGGAACACCGGCTTTGATAAAGTCACCTTCCTGCGCAAGGATCTGGCGTGTAAGAGGAACAAGATATTTCTTGGTTACATCATCCTTGCTTGTTACAATGATTTCCCTGTTACCACGCTTAATGGCTCCAAAAGTAACTACACCATCGATCTCAGATACAACGGCAGGGTTACCCGGGTTTCTTGCTTCAAACAATTCAGTTACACGTGGCAGACCACCCGTGATATCACGAAGTTTACCAAGTACACGTGGAATTTTCACCAATACCTGTCCAGCAGTTACTTCTTCACCTTCTTCAATTACAATGTGTGAACCAACCGGCAGGTTATATGATTTAATATCCTTTCCACCTTCAACTAAAATCGCAGGGATCTTGGTTTTATCTTTTGTTTCAATTACCACTTTCTCACGGTGACCTGTTTGTTCATCGGCCTGCTCACGGAAAGTAATACCATCAAGAATATTTTCTAACTTAATCTTACCTGCTATTTCAGCTACTATTACGTTATTGAACGGATCCCATGTACAGATCGCTTCACCTTTCTTAATCTGCTGTCCTTCTTTTATATTCAATGTAGCACCGTAAGGAATATTGTTCGTGATGAGTAAGCGGTCATTCTTCACATCCATGATCCTTACTTCACCTGTACGGCCAATAACCAACTGTACTTTTTTACCATCATTGCCTGTAGCAGTTACAGTACGTAACCCGTCAAACTGAATGGTACCATCAAATTTCGCAAAGAGAGAAGATTCAACTGATGCTGAACCAGCCACACCACCTACGTGGAACGTACGGAGTGTTAACTGTGTACCGGGTTCACCAATTGATTGTGCAGCAATAATACCAACTGCATCACCTTTCTGTGCAATTACACCTGTTGCAAGGTTTTTACCGTAACACTTCACACATACACCACGCTTGCTTTCGCAGGTTAATACAGAACGGATATCAACTGTTTCAATTCCGCTTTCTTCTATTTGCTTGGCAATAGCCGCTGTAATTTCTTCACCGGCCGCAACAATAAGCTGCTCAGTTTGCGGTTCGTACACATCATGTAATGAAGTACGGCCTGCAATACGGTCACTCAATGGTTCAATTACATCTTCGTTATCTTTTAATGCACTTGTTGCAATACCACGCAATGTTCCGCAATCCTCATCTTTAATCACCACATCCTGAGCAACGTCAACCAAACGACGGGTTAAGTAACCGGCATCAGCTGTTTTCAGGGCTGTATCGGCAAGACCTTTACGAGCACCATGGGTAGAGATAAAGTAATCCAATACACTCAGTCCATCTTTAAAGTTGCTCAATACAGGGTTTTCAATAATCTCACTTCCGGTAGAACCAGATTTTCTTGGCTTCGCCATCAAACCTCTGATACCAGCCAGCTGTTTTACCTGCTGCTTGCTACCACGGGCACCACTATCCAGCATCATAAACACTGAATTGAAACCTTGCTTATCTGTAGCCATTTCACGAATCAATGTTTCAGTTACACGTGTATCAACACGACTCCAGATATCAATGATCTGGTTGTAACGTTCATTGTTGGTGATAAGACCCATATTATAACTATCCCATACTTCATTTACTTCACCCTGTGCATTTTCAACCAGCTCTTCTTTGATTGCAGGAACGAGAAGATCGTTAATGTTGAACGACAATCCACCCTGGAAGGCTGTACGGAAACCAAGCGTTTTAATATCATCAAGAAACTTCGCTGTTTTTGGAACGTTGGTAATTTCAATAATATCACCAATAATTTCACGAAGATTTTTCTTCGTTAACAACGTATTTACAAAACCTACTTCTTTCGGAACAAATTGATTGAAGATTACACGACCTACTGTTGTTTCAGTAAGTTTGTTTACAATCTTTCCATTTTCACGCACATTCAAACGCACCCTGATCCATGCATGCAGATCAACTTGTTTTTCGTTGTATGCAATGATCACTTCTTCAGGAGAATAAAACGCCTTACCCTGTCCTTTTACAATTTCAGTATCAGTTGTTTTCTTTCCTTTAGAAATATAATACAGACCAAGTACCATGTCCTGTGAAGGAAGAGTAATTGGTGTACCGTTCTGCGGGTTAAGGATGTTGTGTGATGCAAGCATCAGTAACTGAGCTTCCAAAACAGCAGCATTGCTTAACGGAACGTGTACGGCCATCTGATCACCATCGAAATCGGCGTTGAACGCAGAACATACCAATGGGTGTAATTGAATGGCTTTACCTTCAATCAGTTTAGGCTGGAAGGCCTGGATGGATAAACGGTGCAGTGTTGGGGCACGGTTTAACATGATCGGGTGACCTTTCAATATATTTTCAAGAATATCCCAAACAACTGCTTCTTTTTTGTCTACCAGTTTACGTGCAGACTTCACAGTTTTTACGATACCTCTTTCAATCAACTTGCGGATGATAAATGGCTTGAACAATTCAGCGGCCATATCTTTTGGTAAACCGCACTCATGCAATTTCATTTCAGGACCTACCACGATAACCGAACGACCTGAATAGTCAACACGTTTACCAAGTAAGTTCTGACGGAAACGACCTTGTTTACCTTTCAATACATCACTCAATGATTTCAATGCACGTCCGCCTTCGGCTTTCACTGCATTTGATTTTCTTGAGTTATCGAATAATGAATCAATCGCTTCCTGTAACATACGTTTCTCGTTACGAAGGATTACTTCAGGAGCTTTAATCTCCAGCAATCTCTTCAAACGGTTGTTACGGATAATTACACGACGGTATAAATCATTCAGATCAGAAGACGCAAAACGTCCACCATCCAAAGGAACTAACGGACGAAGTTCCGGTGGTATAACCGGAATGTACTGCATCACCATCCACTCAGGGCGGTTGGTGATACGCAGGTTTGCATCACGGAAAGCTTCAACAACGCTCAAACGCTTTAACGCATCTGCTTTACGTTGCTGTGAAGTTTCAGTTGCTGCTGCATTACGTAAATCATAACTCAACTGATCCAGATCAATGCGCTGTAACATATCATGTACAGCTTCAGCGCCCATTTTGGCGATGAATTTCATTGGATCTTCATCAGGTAAGTACTGATTGTCCTTTGGTAATGTATCTAACAGATCGAGGTATTCTTCTTCAGTAAGAAGATCGCCCATCTTCATAGTTTCTTTTACGCCGGGTTGTATAACCACATAACGTTCGTAGTAAACGATGGTCTCTAATTTCTTAGAGCTTACGCCTAATAAATAACCAATCTTGTTTGGTAATGATTTGAAGTACCAGATATGAACAACAGGCACAACTAATTTGATGTGTCCCATTCTTTCACGACGTACTTTCTTTTCAGTTACTTCCACACCGCAACGATCACACACAATACCCTTGTAACGGATACGCTTGTACTTGCCGCAGGCACATTCGAAATCTTTTACCGGACCAAAAATTCTTTCGCAGAACAAACCATCACGTTCTGGTTTGTAAGTACGGTAGTTAATGGTTTCTGGCTTTAACACTTCACCAAAGCTGCGTTCCAGGATTGTATCCGGAGATGCAAGTCCGATGGTGATTTTTGAAAAAACTGGCCTCTGACGATTTTCTTTTCTGAATGCCATATCTGTGTTTCTGTTTTTTTGTTTTTAGATGCCGGCTTTTGATTTTCAGTCAATACCGGTTGTGTCACTCACTTCAGGTTTCTGTTCCTTACTCTTCAAACTTAAGGTCAAGTCCTAAGCCTCTTAATTCATGAACCAATACATTGAATGATTCAGGAATACCGGGACGTGGAACGTTGTCACCTTTAACAATGGCCTCATAGGTTTTTGCACGACCCATGATGTCATCTGATTTGAGTGTAAGTAATTCCTGCAAGATGTTGGATGCACCATATGCTTCCAGTGCCCAAACCTCCATCTCACCAAAACGCTGACCACCAAACTGAGCTTTACCACCCAACGGTTGCTGAGTAATTAAGCTGTACGGTCCGATAGAACGGGCGTGCATCTTATCATCAACCATGTGATGCAGTTTGATCATATAGATGATACCAACAGTTGCTTTCTGGTGGAAGCGTTCACCTGTTTCACCATCATATAAGTAAGTATGACCAAATTTCGGTAAGCCTGCTTCAGTGATGTGATTGGCAATTTCTTCTACACTTGCACCATCAAAGATTGGAGTTGCGAATTTCACACCCAGTTTTTCACCAGCCCATCCAAGTACAGTTTCGTAAATCTGTCCAAGGTTCATACGACTTGGTACACCCAATGGATTTAATACGATATCAACCGGAGTTCCATCTTCAAGGAACGGCATGTCTTCCTGGCGAACGATCTTAGCCACAATACCTTTGTTACCGTGACGACCCGCCATCTTATCACCCACTTTCAGTTTACGCTTAACTGCTAAGTAAACTTTAGCAAGTTTCAATACACCTGCAGGTAATTCGTCACCAATTGAGATGTTGAATTTCTCTCTCTTGTAACGGCCCAACTCTTCGTTGAACTTGATATTGTAGTTGTGTAATAACTGGTTGATCCATTCATCAGTTGTTGCATCACCTGTCCAGCCTAACGGGTTAACGTTGGCATAGTCAATTGTTGCAAGATTCTTCTGATTGAACTTGGCACCTTTACCAATCAATGATTCACCGAAGTTGTTGTTAACACCAGCTGAAGTTTTGCTTTGCAGCAAAGACAACAGTTTGCTTAATAACACATCGAGCAGATCAGTTGTATTTTTTTCGTGGATCTTTTCTACTTTTTCCAGCAATGCTTTTTCACGGATCTTACCATTCTTATCTTTCTTGGCACGTTGGAATAATTTCTTATCAATTACCACACCTTCAGTTCCGCTTGGAGCTTTCAATGACGCATCTTTTGCATCACCTGCTTTATCACCAAAGATGGCACGTAACAACTTCTCTTCAGGAGTTGGATCGCTTTCACCTTTTGGAGTGATTTTACCAATGAGGATATCACCTTCTTTAATTGCAGCACCAATACGAATGATACCATTCTGATCCAGGTCTTTTGTTGCTTCCTCACTTACGTTTGGAATATCCGGAGTAAGTTCTTCTTCACCTAATTTGGTATCACGAACTTCCAGTTCAAATTCATCAACGTGGATAGAAGTAAACAAATCTTCTTTTACAACTTTCTCATTAATAACAATGGCATCCTCAAAGTTGTAACCTTTCCATGGCATGAAGGCCACTTTCAGATTACGTCCCAATGCGAGTTCACCATTTTTCACTGCATAACCTTCAGTTAAGAAGTCGCCTTCTTTTACTGCCTGACCTTTTAATACAGCAGGCATCAGGTTAATACAGGTACTTTGGTTTGTTTTAATGAACTTGGTGAGCTTGTAGATTTTCAGATCTTCTTCAAAACTTACCAGGCGCTGTTCTTCATTCCTGTTATAACGAACATGAATTTCATTGGCATCAACATATTCAACCACACCTGTTCCTTCAGCATTCAACTGAATACGGCTGTCTCTTGCTGCCATTGCTTCCAGACCGGTACCAACAATAGGAGCCTGCGGACGTACAAGCGGAACCGCCTGACGCTGCATGTTTGATCCCATCAAGGCACGGTTGGCATCATCATGTTCAAGGAATGGAATTAACGAAGCACTCAAACCAACAATCTGGTTTGGAGCAACGTCCATATATTCTACATCTGCTTTATCAAGAATCGGGAAATCACCGCTTTCTCTTGAGCGAACTTTATCTTCTATGATATGTCCTTTATCATCAACAGCAATATTTACCTGTGCAATCTTCGCAGTATCTTCTTCTTCCGCACTGAGGTAAGTAAGATGTTTCATATCTACTTTACCATTATCTACTTTACGGTAAGGAGTTTCAATAAAGCCCATATCGTTTACAGTAGCATGAACACACAAAGTAGAGATCAAACCAATGTTTGGTCCTTCCGGTGTTTCAATTGTACATAAACGGCCGTAGTGAGAATAGTGAACGTCACGAACCTCGAAACCTGCTCTTTCACGACTCAAACCACCTGGCCCGAGCGCTGAGATACGACGCTTGTGCGTAATTTCAGAAAGAGGATTTGTCTGATCAAGAAACTGTGATAACTGTGATGTTCCAAAGAACGAGTTGATAACTGAAGACAATGTTCTTGCATTGATCAGATCAACAGGAGTGAACACCTCATTATCACGTACGTTCATTCTTTCACGAATGGTACGGGCCATACGTGCCAAACCAACACCAAACTGAGCATATAACTGCTCGCCTACTGTACGTACACGACGGTTGCTCAGGTGATCAATATCATCAATATCAGCTTTGGCATTTGTTAACCTCACCAGGTATTTAATGATGGAGATGATATCATCTTTCGTTAATACCTTCTTTTCAATCGGGAAGTTTAATCCAAGTTTGCGGTTGATCTTATAACGGCCAACTTCACCCAGATCATAACGCTTATCACTGAAGAATAATTTATCAATAATACCACGTGCAGTTTCGTTATCAGGAGCATCAGCACCACGCAATTGACGGTAGATATGCTGAACCGCTTCCAACTCACTGTTAGAAGTATCTTTATTTAATGTGTTGTAGATGATCGCAAAATCACCGCTCACTTCTTCTTTCTGGATGAACACACTCTTCACTTCCATTTCGCTGATCATTTCAATTGCTTCAGCATCCAAAATGGAATCTCTTTCCAGCACTACTTCGTTACGTTCGATACTTACAACCTCACCAGTATCTTCATCAACGAAATCTTCAACCCAGCTGCGGAGAACACGGGCTGCTAAACGCTTGCCTTCAAATTTCTCCAGTGCTTTTTTATCTGCTTTTACTTCATCAGCCATACCAAACAGTTCAAGGATATCCTTATCTGTTTCAAAGCCGATAGAACGTAATAAAGTTGTTACAGGGAATTTTTTCTTACGGTCAATGTAAGCATACATCACGTTGTTGATGTCTGTTGCAAATTCCATCCACGCACCTTTAAACGGAATTACTCTTGCAGAGTAAATCTTGGTTCCATTGGGGTGAATGCTCTGACCAAAGAATACACCAGGTGAACGGTGTAACTGTGATACCACTACACGCTCAGCACCGTTGATTACGAAAGTACCACGGGGAGTCATGTAAGGAATGTTTCCTAAAAACACATCCTGAACGATGGTTTGGAAATCAACGTGCTCCTCATCATTACAGCTCAAACGGAGTTTGGCTTTGAGAGGAACCGCATAAGTTAATCCACGCTCCATACATTCGTCAATAGAATAACGGGGCGGGTCAATAAAATAATCTAAGAACTCCAGTACGAAAATGTTACGGGTATCGGTGATAGGAAAGTTTTCCTTAAACACACGGAACAACCCTTCGATGTTACGCTTATCGGGAGTAGTTTCTAATTGAAAATACTCTTTAAAAGATTGAATCTGGATGCCGAGCAGATCTGGAATTTCTGCAAGATGTTTAACTTTTCCGAAATTAATTCTCTTGTTTGCTGCAACTCTTGATGAAGACATATGTTCTTACCGGTTTTAAAAGTTTGTGCACACGAATAGCTCACCGTCTTTCAGTAAAGACAAGTACATTGATTTTCAGTTATTTATGACTGTAAATGGGCGCCAATTTGCTATTCAGCCTAAATTTAGGGTGGCAAAGTTAGCGATAATGTGTGTTGGAACAAAATTTGATTACAGGGATTTACCCCCATTTTTGGCAGGAATGGGTAAGGCTGTCAGTATATTAACAAAACCCTTACCTGATCAACTGAACTGTTCCTTTCAGTTCAATGCTCTTTTTAGTATCCCGGTTGATATAACTCAGCCTCCAAACGTAAGTGGTTGGTTCCTGATCAATGGATTTATATTTCCCATCCCAGCCTTTCAGCCAATCCTTGGTTTCAAAAATTAAATTACCCCAGCGGTTATAAACTCTGAAAATAAGCTGATCAGCTTTGATTGCGTTTAGCGGACCAAAAAAATCATTCAGCCCATCAGCATTTGGTGTAAACACATTTGGCACATCAATTCTGCAGGTCCTTACAACCGTGATCGTTTTTTCCATGGTATTGCTGCACCCAAGATCATTGGTTACTGTATAGCTCACTTTGTATTTCGCATCTGCGAATGTTACCGGGTATAAGTGTTGTAACGGTTGCTCATCTGTACTCATTTGTCCGTCACCGAAAGACCAGAAATGTGTAACTGGCCGTTCACTTGTTGGTAGGCCCGTAATTAAAACAGGTTCGGCCGGGCAGTTGAAAGTATCTATAACAAAATCTGCTTTCAGGAAATTATCCAGGTAGATTTTTGCTGAAACAGAATCCCTGCAAAATCCATTTGAAACAATTAATGTGGCCGTTTTTTCTCCAAAGGTTCTGTAAATCACCTGTTCATTTTGGTTAGTTGCTCCACCACCAGTTCCGAAATTCCATAACCAGCTGTTTATTTCATTTCCACCAGGATGCGAATAATCAACTGTATCAGCTAAACACCCTAAAAGGATATTGTAACTGAAATCTGCATTCACAGTGTCTTTTACAGAAAAATTCATTTGAGAAACGGGCGTATTCTGGTTACATTCATCAATGATTGTATTACCGTCAAATCCCGGTTTTAAACGAACGGTAAATGTCCCTTTTGCCTGCAGGGATTGTGAAAATGATACAATAATTTCTGATGTCAATCCATCTGCATTACAATTACCTCTGGCGCTGGTAACAGTAACAGGGTAAGTACCTGTTACATCAAAATCAGTTCCATTCGGATCAATAGAGCTGCACCGTATCAATTTTTTAAATACAAAACGAACTTCACCAGGTGCACAGGTTACAGGAACTAAACTATCCAGCATTGTTGGTTGTAAAAGTTGAATCTGAAAATTTAATGCATCAGAAAGAGGGATTGGCTTATCACACAAATCAACAATCGTATTATTATCAGTTCCATTCTTTAATTGCAGTGTGTAATTGCCGGCTGGTAATGGCTGCGATAAAGTAATCACAACAGAATCTGTTTCAAAATTACTGTTGCAACCAACAGGAGTTACACTGATTGCATTGATACCTCCGGGAAAAGAAACAATATCGCTTCCATTTGCTGCAATGGAAGAGCATTTCATTTTTTTATTCAGTTTCACCCGTAATTGATCCCCGCCACAGTTTGGTTTTACATCTGCCATTAAAGGATCTTTCGGATCTGTGATTACTGCTGTTCCACCGCCAAAAGATAAGCCATAACCTGTTTGAGAATCGGTATAATGACTGACTAATAATAAATATGTTCTTCCTGCAACAATGTTAGGTGACCTTGCAAATCTTGGGGTACTGGTGGCGGGATTAGATGCACACTGAATAGTTGTTATGCCGGTTGCTGATGCACCTGTAGTGCCCGAACTCCCACTCCAGTTACCGGTAACAACAAGTGCAGGATTGGTAAATACATCATCCGGATTACGACCGGTAATATCATATAACTGCCAATCGTAATCATCATTCAAATCAGTGGGTGTAATTGTAAAAGCCAATGAGCCGGAAACAAAACAGGTAAATCTGTACCAATAAGGGTTTTTATCACCATAAGCTGCCCCATCGTTGCATCCGGGAACCACTAAGGCCCGTGTGTAGCAAATGGGAACAGTTGTTTGCTGAAATACAGTTGTACCACAAACAGGAAATGCAGTTGAAGGTGTTTGCCCTAAAGTTGTGCAGGTTTGGGCATTTACAGAATTGGATTGAAACAGCCCTGCAGCTACGAGCAAAAAGAACAGATAATATTTTATACGTAAGAAAGACTTCATTGATTATTGTTTTCAGCCGGACTATTTACTGCAAAATAGAATTTATCATTCGAAAGACAAACATTGCTTTCAAAACGTTGCCTATAAAAAAACCCCGGCGTTGAAGCCGGGGTTGAATTTTCTTTTACAAAAAGAATTATGCGATTTCTACATCAGCACCTGCATCTTTCAGCTTACCTGCAATTTCATCAGCTTCAGCTCTGGAAACACCTTCTTTAACCGGCTTTGGAGCCGTGTCAACGAGGTCTTTTGCTTCTTTCAAACCTAACCCGGTTAAGTCTTTAACGATCTTAACTACGTTCAGTTTAGATGCGCCAGCGCTCTTCAGGATTACATTGAATGCAGTTTTTTCTTCAACAGCAGCAGCGCCATCGCCACCACCTGCAGCAACTACTACTGCTGCAGCAGCTGGTTCAATACCATATTCTGCTTTCAGAACGTCTGCTAATTCCTGTACTTCTTTTACTGTTAAGCTTACTAATGATTCAGCTAATACTTTAATGTCTGCCATTTTGTTTTAATTTTTACCGTCTTCACTGCTTTTAGTTTGCTCCGACGGCGGTTTTAAAAAAATTGCCTTTGATTATAACCCTCAGGCCTGGGCTTTTTATGTTTACAGTAAGATGAAAACTCATCCTGCTTTTTAACATCAACTTATTCAGCTGCTGCTACAGCTTCTCCTTTTGTTTCAGCGTTATGCAGCAAGGCAGCAATAACACGTTTTGCAGGAGACTGCAACAAACCAATTACTTCGCCGATCAATTCGTTCTTAGTCTTGATCGCTACAAGCGCTTTCAATTGATTATCGCCGGCATATATATCACCATTAATGAAAGCAGCTTTCAACTCTGGTTTTACACCATTGCTTGCTTTACGGAATGAACTGATGATTAAAGCCGGTTCTTTCGGATTTTCTGAAAACATCAGGGCTGTTACATTATTCAATGCATCAAATACACCTGCATAACGTTCAGCATCCAGAGACTCCAGTGCTTTTCTGATCAGTGTGTTCTTAGCCACTTTCATTTCAACATTCTTGTCGAAACATGCACGGCGAAGTTTACCCACTTGTGCTACACTTAATGATTCGGTATCAGTAATGTAGAAATTATTGTATTGACTGAATTTGCCTTTCAGCACCTCAATCACTTCATTTTTTTGTTCTTTAGTCATGATTTTAGTTTTAATAACCCTGAAAGGATTAGTTCATGAATGATTTAGTGTCAACAGATACTGCCGGGCTCATAGTGCTTGCAATGAAAATACTTTTCAGATAAGTTCCTTTTGCAGTAGAAGGCTTCGCCTTAACTATTGCATGGATAAACTCAGTTGTATTTTCAACAAGCTTTTCAGGAGCAAAACTTACACGACCGATAGAAGCATGAATGATACCTGCTTTATCAACCTTGAAAGCAATTTTACCGCCTTTTACTTCATTTACAGCACCTGCAACATCATTTGTTACAGTACCTGTTTTAGGGTTGGGCATTAAGTTACGTGGACCTAACACTTTACCTAACTTACCAATCTTCGGCATTACTGATGGAGTCGCAATGATCACATCTACATCTGTCCAGCCACCTTCGATCTTTGTGATGAATTCATCAAGACCAACATGGTCAGCACCAGCAGCAGTTGCTTCAGCAACTTTATCAGGAGTACAGAGTACCAATACTCTTTTTGTTTTACCAGTACCGTGAGGTAATGTTACAGTACCACGAATAGCCTGATCAGCTTTTTTAGGATCAACACCCAAACGGATGTGAACGTCAACAGAGCTGTCGAACTTTGTGCAGTTAATTTCTTTTACGAGTGAAGAAGCTTCTTTGAGGGAATAAACTTTGTTATTATCCACCTTCGCTTGAGCTACTTTTCTTTTTTTCGTCAATGACATGATTAAAAAAATTTAAGGTGAATAATTAATTTTCCCAAGGGGCTTTACCGTCAACAGTTAAACCAAGACTGCGTGCAGTACCTGCAACCATGCTCATAGCACTATTCAGTGTAAAGCAGTTCAGATCCGGCATTTTGTCTTTCGCAATTTCTTCAACCTGTGCCCAGGTTACTTTACCAACTTTAGCACGGTTAGGCTCTTTAGAACCTTTCTGAAGTTTCGCTGCTTCTAATAATTGAACGGAAGCTGGTGCAGTTTTAATAACGAAGTCGAAAGACTTGTCGGTGTAAACAGTGATCAAAACAGGTACTACTTTACCCATTTTGTCCTGAGTTCTTGCATTGAACTGCTTGCAGAACTCCATGATGTTAAGACCCTTTGAACCGAGGGCCGGACCTACAGGTGGCGCAGGGTTTGCCTGTCCGCCCTTTACCTGCAGCTTAACAAATCCTGAGATTTCTTTTGCCATTGTAAAAGTTTTTTGGTGATAACGTCACGCTTTTGGCATGACTCCCAAACAAATAATTCTAACTGTAAGAACTTTTGGGACGGCAAAGGTAAGGCTCATAAGCTTACCGGCAAAGGATTTGAGCAAGAATTTCATTGTTCGATTATACCTTCCCTTTAGGAAAATGAGAAAAAAGTTGAAAGAAATAGAGTAAAAAAATGCTGCTATCTTTTATTCACAACAGAATTTGGTTTAATTTTTCATTCTTATTCAACTTTTCATTAAACCCATTTTATAACTCATGGCAAAAGCAAAGAAAAAAGCAGCTAAAAAGCCTGCTAAAAAAGCAATTAAAAAGAAGGTAGCTAAGAAAGCTCCTGCTAAGAAGAAAGCGGCCCCTAAGAAAAAGGCAGCTAAGAAAGCCCCGGCTAAAAAGAAGGCAGCTAAAAAAGCAATTAAAAAAGTTGTAAAAAAAGCAGCTAAGAAAAAAGTTGCCAAAAAAGCTCCGGCTAAAAAGAAAGCAGCCCCAAAAAAGAAGGTGGCAGCTAAGAAAGCCCCGGCTAAAAAGAAAGTTGCTGCTAAGAAACCAGCTCCCAAGAAAGTTGCAGCTAAAAAGCCAGCACCAAAGAAAAAGGCAGTTTTCAAGCCCAAACCGGTGATTATTCCAACTCCTGTTCCTGTAGCTCCAGTACAGGCTGAATTACCATTACCGGAAGCCCCTGCTACTCCTGTAACAGAAACATCAACTGAAGGACAGACATCGTAAGATTGTCAACTTCTGCTAAATAAAAAAGTCCCCACTCTTTACTGAATGGGGACTTTTAAATTAAATTACTATTTACTTAAGAAAGTTTCTCAACCTGCATGTAGTTTAATTCAACCGGTGTTGCACGGCCAAATACTTTTACTGCCACTTTCAATTTTTTCTTCTCATCATTTACTTCTTCAATCACACCATTAAAGTCATTGAAAGGTCCATCGATAATCTTGATGGTTTCACCAACAATAAACGGTTCACTCATTGTCATACCGCCATTGTCTGCCATTTCATCAACTTTACCAAGCATTTTATTAACCTCAGCTTTGCGTAAAGCAATGGGGTTTTCTTTGCCTAAAAAATGTATTACGTTACTGGTATTGCTGATAGTTTCACGAATATCATCTCCCATTTTACCATTCTCTACTTCAATCATTACATAACCGGGATAGAAGTTACGTTCACGAACAACTTTTTTACCATTAGCAACCTTATATACTTTTTCAACCGGTAAAAACACCTGCTTTACCACATTGTCCCATCCGTTACGTGCAATTTCTTTATCCAGGTATTCTTTTACTTTTTTCTCTTTGCCGCTCACGACACGAAGCACATACCACTTACTGGTTTCCACATTGGCAGTTTCTGACATGACTTATTATTTGAAAAATGAATAAAAGAATTGAAGTGATGTAGCAATACCAAAATCCATCACCCAAATAATTGAAGTGATAATGATCGTTGCAATCAGAACAATCATGGTTGACTGCTGCAGTTGCTGCCAGGTAGGCCAGGTTACTTTTTCAAGCAACTCACGGTAAGATTCTTTTAAATAAACGGATACCTTGTTCATTGATTTTTAATTTGTAAATGTTCAAATTTACTTTGCACGGGCACTAGGATTCGAACCCAGATCAAAGGTTTTGGAGACCCGTATGCTACCGTTGCACCATGCCCGTAGAAAGCTAAAAGCTATTCCGGAGAACCGGAACAGCTTTTAGTTATATGTTGCAAATGTAAATCATTTGCGTTAAGCTAAAAGCTTTTGGCTCAGAGCTTATTTTAAAATTTCAGTTACCTGACCGGCACCTACTGTACGACCACCTTCACGAATAGCGAATTTCAAACCTTTCTCCATCGCAATCGGTTGAATCAATTTTACAGTAAGGTTCGTATTATCACCAGGCATAACCATTTCAGTTCCTGCAGGTAATTCAACTTCACCAGTTACGTCAGTTGTACGGAAGTAAAACTGAGGACGGTATTTCTGGAAGAATGGAGTGTGACGTCCGCCTTCTTCTTTGCTCAATACGTAAACTTCACCTTTGAATTCAGTGTGAGGAGTGATTGATTTTGGAGCGCAGATAACCATACCACGACGGATATCTTTCTTCTCAATACCACGGAGGAGTAACCCTGCGTTATCACCAGCCTGACCCTGATCCAGCAATTTCTTGAACATTTCAACACCAGTTACAGTAGAGTTCATTGGAGCATCCATTAAACCTACGATTTCAACTGCTTCACCAACTTTTACAATACCACGCTCAATACGACCGGTAGCAACAGTACCACGACCAGTAATTGAGAATACATCCTCAACACTCATGAGGAACGGAAGATCAACCGGGCGTGGAGGAAGAGGAATGTAGCTGTCAACAGCATCCATCAAATCTTCAACAGCTTTCACCCATTTTTCTTCACCAGCCAATGCGCCTGTTGCAGAACCCTGAATGATTGGAGTAGTGTCACCATCGAAACCATAAGAGGTCAACAGTTCACGAATTTCCATTTCAACCAGCTCTAACAACTCAGCATCATCAACCAAGTCAACTTTATTCATAAAAACAACAATCTTAGGTACACCTACCTGGCGTGCCAAAAGAATGTGTTCTTTTGTTTGTGGCATAGGACCATCAGTTGCAGCCACAACGAGGATAGCTCCATCCATCTGTGCAGCACCTGTGATCATGTTTTTTACGTAGTCAGCGTGACCCGGGCAATCTACGTGTGCGTAGTGACGGTTAGCTGTTTGATATTCTACGTGTGCAGTGTTGATAGTGATACCACGCTCTTTTTCTTCTGGTGCACCATCAATTTCATCATACTTTTTAGCAACATTACCCATACCTTTTTTAGACAGGATATCAGTAATTGCAGCAGTTAATGTTGTTTTACCGTGATCAACGTGACCGATAGTACCAACGTTTACGTGCGGTTTTTCCCGCTTAAAGGTCTCTTTAGACATCTTATTTGTTTTTAAATTGTGTTTACAAAACTGTTAAACTAACTATTTTATGTTATCAGCCTCAGTGCTGCTGTCAGCTGCTGTTGCGTCGCACACTTCATGTTTTTCTTCTTTACTCACCAATCTGAAGGCTTTACACTTCAAATAATCAGAGCCGTTAGTGAGAATCGAACTCACGACCTCTTCCCTACCAAGGAAGTGCTCTACCCCTGAGCTACAACGGCTGGCAGAGTGTGATGATATCTCACATCGACTTCATTAAAAGAACTTTTGAGCGGGAGACCAGGCTCGAACTGGCCACCTATAGCTTGGAAGGCTATCGCTCTACCAAATGAGCTACTCCCGCT
>CAZOLW010000063.1:0-18936 GCA_964580775.1 uncultured Chitinophagaceae bacterium
TCCTAACCCAGGCGGACAAATGGGCGGGGTTACAAAAGATGATAGAGGAGTTTCGGTAATGCCTGCACTGGCAATGGTATGGGGAAACAAGAAAAGTAAACACACTTTTGGAGCGTCTGCATTCGGAATCAGCGGTTTTGGAGTTACTTTCCCCCAAAGTAATACCAATCCAATTAACATGCCTCAGAGTTCAGGCGGTTTTGGACGTATTCAATCTGATTATCAACTCATGCAGGTTGGATTGACTTATGCATACAAGCTTACTGAGCAATTGTCAATTGGTGCTGAACCAACATTTAATTATTCATCATTGAAACTGGCACCAAACCCATTATCATCACCCAGCCAAACCCTTGGATATCCAGTTAGCAACAAAGCAACATCTTTTGGTTTTGGAGGGCAGGTTGGTATATTTTATAATTCTGGAACAGGAATTAAGCTAGGCGCTGCTTATAAAACAAAGCAATATTTCGGCAGCTTTGATTTTACCAACACCTACCTGGATGGAAGCAAGGCTCCTGATGTGAAATTTAAAATGAATTATCCTTCTATTTTATCAGGAGGAATTGGATATTCAAATAAAACGATTGATGCTGCTCTTGATTACAGATTTGTAAACTATAAAAGTACAGAAGGGTTTAAAGAAAAAGGCTGGACGAATACATATTCTGTTGCCGGATTTGGCTGGAAAAATATGTCGGTCATTTCAGCAGGTCTTCAGTATAAAGGGGTAAAAAATTTCCCAATCAGGATTGGATATACATATAATTCAAATCCAATAACCAGTGAACTCGCATTTTTCTCTACTCCGGCAACAGCTGTAATTAAAAATGCATTTCAAATTGGTTGCGGGTATACATTCAACAAACATTTTAACCTGAATGCTGCTTATCATCATGGTACCAGCAGCGGTTCAGTAAGTGGCCCCTTATTAAGCCCTATGATGCAAACTGCTTCAAATGTATATGGAGCTGTTCCAGGAAGTAATGTATCCTATAAAATGACAACTGACCTGATTATGTTAGGAATCAATTATTCTTTCTGACAGGATCTGTTGTAAAAAGAATGCCGGAGATTTTCCGGCATTCTTTTTTAAAGAAGTCTTCTTCTTTCCTTTTGAGATTTTATAATTAATTTCCTGCTTTAATATAACTCCAGCCTTCTTCCTGTTTTGTTGCCAGTTCAAGAATGGCCACAGGAACAACCACAGCTTCAGGAATTACTCTCGACAGATCAATATTTCTTCCTTTCAGCGAATTATTACATACCCGGAACATGACTCCTTTTTTGTACAGCGCAAGGATCTGTTCTTTAAAGTAGCCGGTATCTTTCAGCAGGGCATAAACTGAATTTCCATGAAACACCACTTCTATTTTAGTATCAGGTGCTGCGGTAATTACATTGTTAAGCTGTTTATACAAACCTCTTTGCATTACTGTATCTGCCTGTGCCATATCCCATACAATTTTGTACTGTGCATTTAATGAAGTAACTGTAAGAAATATAACAGCAAGCAGAAAAAGAATCCTGAAAATTTTCATTTTTTTGTTTGAAAATACGAACAGTATGCTCAATGTTTGTTTTTTTCCCGGTATTCTTTAATCGGGCCGAAGGGGCCGAATTTATGCTGCTGTTCACTAAAGGAATCAGCATAAGGGCCAAAGGGATGATCAATTGGTTTCTTTGAAATATCGGGCCAGTCTTTATTCAGATTTATTGCTGGTCTTGGTTGTGAATTTATAAATGCAGCAACATCCCAGGCCTCTTCATTACTTAATTGAGAAGAATGATAATCAACTTCAAAAGGCATATTATTTTTTACATAACCTGCAAATCTCGATAAACGGAATAAACCGGCCCCGGTATTATAACTATGCGTTCCCCATAAGGGAGGATATTGATAAGACAGTCCATCTTTATTCATTACACCCTGTCCATCTGCTCCATGACAGCGCTGGCATTTTTGCTCAAAGACTGTTTTTCCTTTTAACGTATCGGCAGCACGTTGCAGGTATGGAAGTTCCTCAATGCCCGAACCTTTTGGTTTCATTCCTTTCGGTACTTCTTCGCCCAGCCATTTAATGTACGCATAGATGGCCTGCATTTCTTTGGAAGATGTATCTAATGCTTTGCCATTTAAACTTCTTTCAATACAATCGTTCACCCGTTTATAAATTGTTTCAATTGATCCGGAGCGATCTCTGAATTTTGGATAAGTTGAAAACACTGCTCCGTAATTATTCCCCCATGGTTTTGTGCCCGCACTTAGATGACAGTTCTGGCAATTCATTCCATTGCTGATCTGCATCACGGATCCTTTCGGGCCGAGGTATGTTGATGTATTGGCTATGAGCTCATGACCATACCAGATGAGCTTCCCATCTTTTCTTGTGTAGTAAGGAATTTCACTGGCAGGGGCACCTACCCAGGTTGTTTTATAAACAGAAGAGTCTGCCGTTGTTTTGTTTGCATCAGTTTCTGAACAACTGAATTGTGAAACTGCAATGAACAGAACTGCAGCTGATAACACAGGAAAGGTTCTGTTGTGAAACATGAAACAAAAGCATTTTAATGCGGCAGCTTTTCTCTGAACTTACCATAAACAAAAGTGCCTGCAATAGCGCTCAGCAAAGTAATGAATATTACTGTAGCGCCTGTGCCGATCTGAGCAAATAAAGGTCCGGGGCATGCGCCGGTTATTGCCCAGCCAAGACCAAACAGTAAGCCACCGTAAACCTGTCCTTTATTAAATTTTTTAGTAACGAAAACAATCGGTTCGCCGTAAATAGTTTTGATTTTGAATTTCCTGATAAGAAAAACAGAAATCACTCCCACAACAACTGCTGAACCAATGACACCGTACATATGAAAACTCTGCAGCTTAAACATTTCCTGAATACGAAACCAGGAAATAATCTCTGCTTTTACAAATACAATTCCAAACAGTACACCAACAAAGGAGTATTTAAAATTATACCACCAGGGATGTTTTAATTCTGATTCATTGAAACATACAGCATCCAATGAACGCATTTCAAAATCTGTATCGGCAGCAAGAAAATCCTGGTGCTTTCTTTCTATTGTCTTTTCTGATTTACCTGTTTTTGTTTCCATGATAATAATCAGAGTTTTAAAATAAATGGTAAGATGAGGTTTGCCATAATAAAGCCGCCAGCCATAAAACAAATGGTAGCAACCAGTGACGGCCATTGCAGGTTGGATAAACCCATGATAGAATGACCACTCGTGCATCCGCCGGCATAACGTGTTCCAAAGCCAACAAGGAATCCGCCGCCAACCATCAGGAACAATCCTTTTACGGAGAATAATACTTCCCAATTAAACAGTTGTGCTGGAACAAGTCCGTCGAAATCAGTAATACCATATTGATTCAGTTCAGTAACCAGTTTTGGATTTACCACAACAGGGTTTGGGTTTTGCAAAAACCAGGCAGCAATAAAGCCTCCCAGCATAATTCCACCTACAAAATAAAGGTTCCAGGCTTCTCTTTTCCAATCGTAGCTGAAGTAGGGGATCTTGGTTGGTAAACAGGCAGCACAGATATGCCGCAGTGAAGATGAGATGCCGAAAGTTTTGTTGCCAATCAGCAAAAGAGCGGGCACTGTTAACCCGATTAATGGTCCCGCTACATACCAGGGCCAGGGGTTTTTGAGCAGTTCAAGTAAGTTCATAAAAACTAAGTTCTGTTTTTTTTAGCAAAAAACAGAACTCAGTCAATGGGTCGAATAGGTTTTTCTTTTATTTAGTTGTTTCTGTTGTTTCTTTTTTAGATGGCTTAAACATCTGGTTCATCAGCATACCCATTAACGCAAAATAGATAACACTTCTTACAGGGCTGGAAGTGATGAGACATGTGCCATCGCAACCGAAATACTTCCAGTAAAAATAGCCGGATACTCCGCCAACGACCAAACCGGGTACATACCAGATCCAGTTATTATACCACTTCTTCATATTCAATTGGTTTAATTGATTCCTGATGTTTTGCCTGTGATTTTGCCGGTACTGCACATCCGCCAATACCGCAGCATCCCATATTAAATACGGCCTGTACCAGCAGAAGACCACCCATCATCCACAGTACATTATTGTGATATAGAATTCCCTGTACAAGGGCTGCAATTCCTACTACCAATCTGAAAACTCTAACCCAGTTCCAACCTTTGAGTAAACCCATTCTTAAGAAATTTTATTTTGCAGTCCGCCCCATGAACCGCCATTGTACGCTTCAACTCCTGCCTGTTTTAAAATACTTGCGGCTGAGCTGCTTCTCATCCCGCTTGCACAGCAGGTAATAACCGGTTTCCCTTTTTTCTTCAGGTCATTTACTTTTTGACCAATCATATTAACAGGAATATTTAATGATCCTTTAATGTGGCCACCTTTATACTCCTGGGGAGTTCTTACATCTACAACTACTGCTCCGTCGGCAACCAATGCTTTATAATCTGTGCCCGGTCCAAATAACTTTTTAATAAAACTCAACATGATTCAACTTAGTTTTTAAGATTCATAATAGTATAAATTCCGCCTGCATCATAAATGTTTTCAACGCCAACCTGTTTCAGGTAAGATGCTGCGCTGTTACTTCTTGCGCCCGACATACAGTAAACAACAATTGGATTTTTAATCTGTTTCAACTCATCAACTTTCTGCGTAATTACATTCAACGGAATATTTTTTGCTCCGGGAAAGTGTCCTGATTGAAATTCACCTTCTGAACGAACGTCAATAATTGTTGTTTGGGGATTGTTTACGATTTCTTTTAGTGTCATTTTTTTGATTTAAGTATTGTTATAAAATTTCTGATAATTTTTTCCAGAACTCTTTTCCAGAGTTATTGAAAGAAAGGAGACTTACTTTCTGAACAAGTCTCCTTTTATTTTGCCTTAAACTTTGCTGCTTATAAAAGTGTAGTGGGACAAACGTAATCAGTTACCTTAAACTTACCTGTTTGCTTCAGGTCCTTAAAGCCACCTCTCACATCAATCAGGTTGTCGTATCCACGGGCTTTGAGAATTGAAGCAAAAACCATGGAACGGTAACCGCCTGCGCAATGCACATAGCAGGTTTTATTTTTATCCACCTTCAGCATGCTTTCATTAATATAATCCAGGCTTGCATTTTCTGCATCAACTAAATGTTCGCTGTTATACTCGCTTTTCTTACGCACATCCAGGATATTTGTTGCCGGATCTTTTGCAAGAATGTCAGCAAGTTCATCGGCAGATACACGTTGAATGGTATCAATTTCTTTTCCTGCACTCTGCCAGGCATTAAAACCGCCTTTGATGTATCCAATGGAATAATCATAACCAACACGGGCAAGTCTTGTTACCACTTCTTCTTCACGGCCTTCATCTGTTACCAGCAGAATTTCCTGTTTCACATCCGGAATCATTGCGCCAACCCATGGAGCAAAGTTGCCATCGATACCAATATTGATAGAGTTGGGAATAAAACCTTTTGAGAAAACTTCAGCATCTCTTGTATCTAAGATCAATGCACCTGTTTCATTTGCTGCCGTTTCAAAAGCTTCTGCACTCAGTGCCTGTGTACCACGTTTCAGTACATCATCAATACTGTCGTAGCCCTGAATATTCATCAACACATTCAACGGGAAATATTGTGGCGGAGGAGTTAATCCAGTGAGCACTTCTTTCATGAAAGCTTCTTTCGTCATTGGTTGTAACGCATAGTTGGTTGCTTTCTGATGACCCAGTGTGTCGGAAGTTTCTTTGCTCATATTCTTGCCGCATGCACTACCTGCGCCATGAGCAGGATAAACAATGATATCATCGGCCAGTGGCAGGATTTTGTTATGAAGTGAATCGTATAAATGAGCGGCCAGTTTATCCTGTGTTAATTCTGCAATTACTTTCTGCGCAAGATCAGGACGGCCAACATCGCCGATAAATAATGTATCACCTGAAAAAAGAGCAACATCTTTTCCCTTTTCATCTTTCAGTAAATAACAGGTTGATTCCATTGTATGGCCCGGTGTGTGCAATATTTTAAATGTGATCTTACCTACTTTAATTTCTTCACCATCTGCTGCAACATGTGCATCAAAATTTGGGTTGGCTGTTGGGCCATATACAATTGTTGCCCCGGTTTGTTTTGCTAAATCCAGATGACCGCTTACAAAATCAGCATGAAAATGTGTTTCGAACACATACTTGATTTTAGCATTGCTGTTCATTGCTTTCTGCATGTAAGGTTTTACTTCACGCAGCGGATCAATCACCACAGCTTCACCTTCACTTTCAATGTAGTAAGCACCCTGTGCCAAACAACCGGTATAGATCTGTTCTATCTTCATATTGATGTTTATTTTTATTATCGATTGATTCAGCAAATTTGCAACTTCTGCCAGCCGTGAACTATGACTTTAGTCACACTGAAAAACAGGATTTGTTAAATTGTTTTTTTTGCCTGTGTTTATGCTTTACCCGTTAAAATTTTATTCCAGTACAGCCAGGGTAATCCTCGTTTCTTTAACTGGTACATACTCCATCTTTCTTTGCTCTGATCAAACGGAAACGTTTCCATTGGCTGATTGTTATAATCAAATTCAGCTAAAACCAATTTGCCATAACCTGTTAGCAAAGGACAGGAAGTATAGCCGGTGTAACTTGCAGTGAGCGGTTCTTTTTTAACAGCCGACAACAGGTTTGCCACCAGTACAGGGGCCTGTTTGCGGATGGCAGCACCCGTTTTTGAAGTAGGAAGACCTGATGCATCGCCAAGTGAAAATACATTCTGATATTTTACATGCTGAAGTGTGTTAACATTTACATCAACCCAGCCGGCAGCGTTTGCAAGCGGACTGTTCATCACAAAATCAGGAGCACTTTGCGGTGGGGTAACATGAATCATATCATAATCAATCCATGTTTCCACATCTTTATTTGTTTCTCCAAAGCCCACAAATCTTGCACGTTTATTTACGGCATCTATCTCCTCAAGTCGTTCCATAAAATTCAGTTTAATGCCGCCTCTTTCAACAACTTTCAACAGCGTGTTTTCATACACAGGTACTGCAAACAGTTTTGCTGCACCGCTCCAGTATTGTATATCGCATTTATCTAAGATGCCCTGTTTGCGAAAATAATCTGCAGCCATATACATGATCTTGTGTGGAGCACCTCCGCATTTTACAGGAGTATGAGGGTTATGAAAGATAGCTTTGCCACCTTTAAAATTTTTGATGCACTCCCATGTATAAGGAGCCGTTGCAAAACTGTAATTACTGCAAACGCCGTTTTTCCCAATTGCTTCTTTCAGTCCTTTAATCGCATTCCAGTTTAATTGAATACCCGGAGCAACAATCAGAAAATCGTATGTAAGATTTTCTCCGGTATCTATCTGTACAGTATTGCTATCGGGTAAAAGAGAAACAACTTTTTGCTTTATCCAGGTAACACCCTTTGGCATTACATCGGCTTCATTTCGCTCGGTATCTTTTATGTCAAAAGCTCCGCTTCCAACAAGAGTCCAGGCTGGCTGATAGTAATGTTTGTCTGCAGGATCAATAACAGCAATATCAAGTGATTTGTTTTTGCGCAGCAATTGTGCGGCTACCGAAATACCGGCGTTACCTCCGCCGATAATAATAATTTGATGTTTAGATGGCATGGCATATTGTTTTGAAGAGGGAAAATAGATTTGTTTCTATTTGCCCGGAGTAACTTATATCACAGAGGGCTAATCTTCAACCAATATTTTAATGAAAGAACAATTCTTTAACAAGTATAAATACAGCCATCGCAATTACAAAGCCGGCAAATATTTTCTTCAGCAGTTTATTGTCGATTTTTTTGGAGAAATAAGTTCCTGCAAGTACGCCTACAATTGCTAACGCAGTGGTCAGCAAAAGTAAATTCCAGTTAAAAGAATATTGTTTAATGCTGAATAAAAATCCAAAGATGGAATTGATTGCGATGATTTGTAAAGAAGTACCAATTGCTTTTTTCATTGGCAGGTGCAGGATGAGCACCAGTGCCGGGATAATCATAAACCCACCGCCTGCACCCAGTAACCCGGTAATAAAGCCAACAAGCAAACCGGGGATAAGGAGTGAAAGCGATTTATATTGCTGTACTTCTTCATCCTCCGTTTCCATTTCTTTTTTAGGATTGACCATAAAAAAAGAAGCAACGAGCATCAGTACAGCAAATACAATCATTAAAAAACTTCCCCGCTGCACGGCATAACCTGAGATATGAAACACAGTTTCAGGAATAATGGGCAGCACAAAATGCCGTGCAATAAAAATGGAAAAGATGGATGGTATTCCGAATAATGAAACCGCCCTGAAATCAACCTGCTTGTACATGTACGATTTAATACCGCCGATAAAACTGGTTGCACCAACAATGAACAGTGAGTAACCTGTTGCAAGTACAGGTTCAACATTAAAAAGATAAACCAATACAGGTACGGTTAAGATGGAGCCACCGCCACCGGTAAGACCCAATGAAAGACCAATTAAAATGGATGCGATATAACCAACTATTTCCATGGTTGCAAATGTGGAGTCTATTTCCTGCAAGTTGGGTGATTCAGATGACAAAGCAAAGAGATCAGATATTCTTCAGCTCAATAACATTGCGGTGTAAGTCCAGCATTCCCTTTTGTTCCATCTTTTTCAGCAGCCGGGATATTACTTCTCTTGATGTATTGAGTTCATGTGCAATTTCCTGGTGACTGATTTCAATCGTATTTGTTTGCTGTGCTTCTTTTGCTCTTTTTAAATAAAACTCCAGTCGTTCATCCATGCTTCTGAAGGCAACATTATCCAGTGTAATCAGGAGTTCGTCAAAGCGTGCACGGTAGGTTTCAATTACAAACTGGTACCAGCTTTTGTATTTGCTCATCCACTCACTCATGGTATCAACAGGAACCATCATCACTTCTGTTTCATTCACGGCTTTTGCCATAATAGGGCTTGCTTCATGTTTGGCAGCACAAACCATGGAGAGTGCACAGGCTTCTCCGGGTTTGAGGTAGTACATGAGGAATTCGTTTCCGTCATCATCTTCCCGGTAAATTTTAATGAGGCCGTTTAGCATGAGCATGGTACTGCGGATAAACTGTCCCTTCCGCATCATCACTTCATTTGCCTTAAAAGTTTTGAATTCACCAGCGTCTTCAATTTCGTGGATCAAACCTTCTTCGAAGAGCGGATAATTGCTGCGTAGCAAATTGTCGCTTAGTTGCGTAATACTCATATGCAAATGTTGAACTTTATTTTTAGAAAACAGCCGTGGTTACTGAAATAAACTCCCTGTAAAGTTAAGGGTTACTGAAACCCCGAAGGTTTCCATGTGAGGATAACAAATATCTTTGAGCTGTGTCATTACTTTCATTTTACCAGGATGAGTTAACCGAAGCCGGCTGCGATGAAGCCGGCAGGGGCTGTTATGCCGGACCGGTATATGCGGCTGCGGTTATATTGCCGAAAGATTTTTATCATCCTCTGCTCAACGATTCCAAACAGGTAAAGGAAAAAGACAGGGATAGTTTGCGGCTCATCATTGAACAGCAAGCCATAAGCTTTGCTGTTGCAAAAGTGGAAGCAGCAGAAATTGATAGGATCAATATTCTCAAAGCATCTTTTAAGGCCATGCACCTGGCACTGGATGAACTCAGGCAAAAACCTCAATTGTTATTAATTGATGGCAACCGCTTCATCAAATACAAACGGACTCCGCATAAATGTTTTGTAAAAGGCGATGGACGATTCGCCTCCATTGCTGCAGCCAGCATTTTGGCCAAAACTTACAGAGATGAATACATGCTGAATCTCCACAAAGACTTTCCGCAGTACAATTGGGAACGGAATAAAGGGTACGGAACAGCAGAGCATCGCAAAGCCATTGAACAGTTTGGTTTATGTGTGCATCACCGCATGTCATTTAATATTCAACCGAATCAGGAAGAGGAACTTTTTCAGGGTTAGTTTAAACTTTTGCTTAAGTGCTCCGTCATAGAATGGATCATTTACAGAAAAAAACTAAACATTTACACATGAAAACTAAATTATTACTCCTGTTCATCCTCCTCTTTGCAGGCATTAGTATAACCGCATCAGCACAGGTAAAACAGACAAGAAAACATCCTGCTTACGGGCATCATCTTCGCCAGGGAAAAATAACTAAGGGTGAAGCCATTCATTTACAGAGAAAGAAGAATCATATCCGTCATGATGTACGCATGGCCAAACGTAACGATGGTAAAATTGGCCCAATGGAAAGAAAACATATCAGAAAGGAAATGAGGCAGTATAAAAGACAACGTCACATGGCTGTGCACAATCGCAGAACAAGAGGTTAACATTCTTTTTCCCAACATATACAACGCTCCGGTTTTTTGGGGCGTTTTTTATTCCATCCATTCACCCAATCCTTCCCTGATTACCACCGGCATTTCTTCTGTACAATCAACAATGGTTGAAGGAGTCATTCCGCCAATACCACCATCCACAACCAGGTCAACCAACTTTTTAAAATTCTCCTGCATCAGTTCGGGATCAGTATATTCTTCCACCATTTCTCCCGGCAATGAAGCACTTAAAATAGGATGACCCAGTTCCTGCACAATAGTACGGGCTATCAGGTTATCCGGCACACGAAGTCCGATGGTATCTTTTTTACTTTTTAAAATTCTTGGTACTTCTTTACTGGCAGGCAGAATAAATGTATATGGACCGGGAAGATGTTGTTTCAGCAAACGGTATAAAGGAGTGGAAATGCTTTTTGTGTAAGCACTCAGATCGCTCAGGTCGTTACAGATAAATGATAACTGTGCTTTCAGCGGATCAACATTTTTAATTCGGCAGATACGTTCTATGGCTTTGTGCTGAAAAATATCACAACCCAAACCGTAAATTGTATCGGTTGGATAAATGATAATACCACCGCTTTTCAAACAGTCAATAATTGTTTTGATCTGTCTTGACTGCGGGTTAAGAGGATGTACATGCAACAGCATAATACTAAAATTAAGCAATTGAAGGGATGAATTTTGTGATATTGATAAGTATTAAAATTGCAATAGTTCATTTATATTTAATACTTCAATATACCAGCCGCTTTTATGCAACTAAAACCGATTGATACATATGATCAGCTCAGTGCGGAACAATTCCGTAATGACTATTATCTAACCGGCAAACCTGTCATCATTAAATCATTGTCTAAAACTTGGCCGGCATTTCAGAAATGGGATTGGGATTTTTTAAAAGAAGTGGCAGGTCATCATCGTGTAGGCATTTATAATAATATCAAAAGCGATGCCTATACACCCATTAATACCGCAGATGATTATAAAACCTTTGGTGAGTATATTGATATGATTTCGAAAGGCCCTGCAGCATGGAGGCTTTTCCTCTTTAATATTTTTGATCACGCACCGCAACTCACACAGGATTTTACCTGGCCGGAAGAATACATGACGGGCTTTGTAAAAAAATACCCAATGCTGTTTGCAGGCGGCGCCTCTTCCATTACACATATGCATTTCGATATTGATCTTTCGCATATCCTGCATACGCAGTTTGTTGGCCGTAAACGGGTGCTGTTGTTTCCTTTTGAAGAACAATACAAACTTTACCGCAAGCCATTTGAAGTATTGAGCCTGGCCGATTTCAGCCGCTACAATGAGCAGAACGGAAATCCTGATTACAATACATTTCCTGCCATAAAACAGGCAACCGGGTTTGAAGCTGTAATGGAGCATGGCGATACGCTGTTTATGCCTGCCGGTTGCTGGCACCACATGGAGTATATTGACAGTGGTTTTGCTATGAGCCTTAGGGCTTTACAGGAAGGAGTTGTTCCCAAACTCAAGGGTGCATGGAACTTATTCGGGATGCGGAGTATTGATACTATGCTGAAGAAAACAGCGCCACAATGGTGGTATGCCTATAAAAAGAAAAAGGCATTTGAATCTGCAGAGAAAGAGCTTTCCTGATGTATTTTTTAAAGTGCTTGCAAATTCAAGAACTCCGCTCTATATTTATCCCACTACATCTGTCTCCTGTTATTACCCATTTCCAATTTCCCTTGCTGAGATCTCTCTCCATATCCCGCTGATGAACCTTTCGTTCGGCCTGTAAGTGATTGCAATAAATATTTTTTTACGGTAGATTATTCGTTAAAATAAATCTGACTGAAACAAACGCTTTTTGTGGTTTCAGAGGTAAGCAAAAGGGCCCAGGATTTCTATCCGGGCCCAGTTTTTTATGCAGAGAAATTTTTATCAGCTGATCTTTACCACCCTCTTTTCTTTCCTGCTTTGTTCCGCAGCAAATCCCATCAAATGACTTTCAATAGAAGCATCGATGGTTGAGGTTAACAGTGATGCATCATTCTTTGCAACAGCCTCCACAAAGTTTGCAGCTAAGCGCCAGTCGCCGCCACCATGTCCATCTGTTGCTGTTTTCCATTCTGTTTTTTTGCCTGTTTGAAAATCAGTATGAACAAAACTGGTCATATCACCAACTACATCACCCAAACTTCCCATCACCCTTGTTCTTCTTCCTTCATAAGAAGTGAAGGCTTCCATGCTGAAACTGGCTGTTACTCCTCCGTCAAACTGAATGTTCGTGATATAATGATCGGGCTGATCATTATCCATTTTATATACACACCTGCCGTAGTTGGTTGTTTTTAATTGTTCCAAAACATACGCAGCCTGTTTGTCTTTTTCTTCCGGCAAATCAAACACATAATTGCGTCCACGTTCACGGTAATAAATTTTCAAGGCAGAGTAAGGACAGTTTGCTTCCACTTTGCATCCATCACTGCAACGTGCTGTACTTCCTTCAGGTGCATTGGATTGATTGAACCAGCTCAGATCGCCCATTGCGTGAATGCTCTTACTTTGTTTGTTAAGCATCCAGCGGAGGATGTCCAGGTCATGACAGCTTTTTGCAAGTATGATTGGTGTTGTTTTTTTACTGTTATGCCAGTTGCCACGCACATAAGAATGACTCATATGAATATGTTCAATCGGCTCCAGGTGCTGCACACTAACCACTTTTCCTAAAACACCACTTTGTATAATCTTACGCAGCTCAACAAAATAAGGAGCATAACGAAGTACATGACAAACGGCAACAATCTTTCCTGTTTTCTTTGTCATGGCTAAAATATCACGGCATTCTTTTTCACTGGGGGAGATGGGTTTTTCAAGCAGCACATTATAACCCATTTCCAACGCTTTCATACATGGACCGTAATGCAGATTATCAGGAGTGGTGATAATAATGGCATCAGCAAACTTTGGCCGCTTGAACACATCTTCCCATGTAACAAAACGGTTTTCATCTTTGATGTTATGTTTTTTTGCATAACGTTCGTTGCGGATGGCAATCGGTTCAGCTACTCCAACAATATCCAGCTGATCCGGATATTGCAAAGAGAAACCACCATACACATTTCCACGGTTTCCTGCACCACAGGTAATGGCCGTAACGGGTTTATCAAGTTGTAAACTGTTGCTGAAATCAGGGAGAATGATTTTTTCACCCAGTTCATTAGTTGCCCATGATGAGAGTGGCAATACTGTTCCACCAATAGAAATTCCCAATGCTTTTAATACATCCCGGCGTGATAAAGAAGACATAAGCTTTGATATTAATGAATAAATAATTGTTTATTGCTGAATCAGTTTCATCTGCAGTACATCCATCATGAATTTGGTGATCTCTGTTTCCACTCCCTGGTAATCGTTTGATTTTACATAACTGCCCAGTACATGATCACCTGTATTCGGCATCGCCAGTTTTCTTTTCAGTGCTGGAACGGTGCCAAGCTCATCAAACATCTTCAGCATGGCATTTACCTGTACAACACTATCCTGATGAACCTCATCTCTGTAATAATACAGCATCAATACCGGTTGCTGTATTTTTGTAAAAGTTTCATTATTCGTTGTTGTTTCCAGGTATTCCTGCAGGTTTACAATTGCTTCAAGGCGGTAATGGGAGTTCCAGTATTTTTTATAAATGTCCCGCTGATCTTTTGTGGTATTATAGTTCGAGCCTTTAACGATTCTTGCAATCTGCAAACCCCATGGATTATTCGCCAGCCATGCATTGGGGTCTTTAATAGCAATATTGGGCGACAGTAAAATAAGAGCAGCAATCCCGGGGTAATTCGCCGCCAGCTGCAATGCATTTGTACCACCGGTTGAAGTGCCCATAATGACCACTTTATTGCCAAGCTCTTTGCCGATGGCATAAGCCTGTTTCACCGTTTTCCAGTATTTTTCAGCAGTAAGATTCATGAGTTCTTCTGTAGTATCAATTCCATGTTCAGCCAGTCTTGCTAAATATAAATTGCAGCCGAATTTTTTGGCAATGCTGGTATGTACCGGATCTCCTTCTTCCTGTGAAGCAGAAAAACCATGCAGGTAAACAATAGCATACTCTGTTTTTTGTTTTGCTGAATCATGGGCCCAGATGATTCTTGCTTCGTTCTCTGGTTTTATTGTATGCTGCGCTTCGTTTTGTTTGATATATGTTTCTAAAGCAATCGCATCAGCGGGAACAAATGGTAACGTATTTGTATAAGTTGGGAATGATGGTTTTGGTCCCAGGAAATAGGCAACAGTCAAAATAACCAGGATAATCAGTACCCATTTCAGTAATCGCTTGAAAAAATTCATTGCAGGTTGTTAAGGTTGATGCTTAAAATTACTGTTTTGGAAGAGATGTTGAGCAGCCCTCACTGTTTTCAGCAAGAAATATTTGTTACCATCTTTCTTCACTGCTCTGATCAGCAGCAGGAGCTGTAAACTCAGCTCTTGTTTTTATTTTCTGTACCTGGCGGTCGATAATCAGTTGGGCAATCAGCGCTGCTGCATTCTCACCTTCATGTGCCTGCAGTAATTGTTTCATTTTTGCTTCGTGTACATCAATACGGTAGAGGTAGAAAATGAGTTTTTCAAAATCTGTATTAATGAGATGGTTGATGTATTGAGTGAGTTGTTCTTTTAATTCAGACAGGGAAATGCTTTCCGGCAATTCAAGCTCAAGTTCATTATTGAGCAAAGGAATAATATCAGAATCGAAAGACATTTGTTTTACTGCTTTTTCTTTAGATCGAATAATGTAATAGCGACGGTAAACACAATTGACATGATTAAACTTTTACCTAAAACCGGGCCAATTTTTAATGTTGTATTATCCGGCCCTGCCCACCATGCAAATAAAAATGTGATGACTGAAATGAGAAGAAAATTAACCGCCAATAACAACAGGGCTTTTCCGAAGTCAATCTTTTTCATACAGCTGTTTATTTACTGCAGGGTTTTTTCCATCACTCCTGTTCCAAACAAAGCAAAATCATATTTCACCGGATCCTGCTGATCCAAGTTACGAAGATTGCCGGTGAGTTCCATTGCTGCTTCCCAATCATTTTGTTTGCGGTGTAAAAGTCCATACTGACGGGCAACCCTGGATACATGTACATCCAGCGGACAGATTAATCGGGAAGGCTGAATATTTTTCCAGATGCCAAAATCAACTCCTTTGTTATCATTCCGTACCATCCAGCGCAGGTACATGTTCAACCGTTTGCAGGTTGATTTTTGCAGGGGCGATGAAACATGTTTCTCCGTTCGTTTCAGATGTTCATGTGCAAAGAAATTATGTTTGAATTGATTCAATCCTTCTTCCACCGTCATTCCCTTTTTGGGGAAGAAAGCTGTTTCCAATGACTCATATTTGCTGTAATGCTGCTGAAAAAATTCAATGAAGTAATACAGATCATCAGCGTTAAACGTGCGGTGTTTAAATCCACTTAATCTTTTCAATCCACCCGAATCATGGTTCAGACAAAATGTATGCGGCTGCATTTCCATCAGCTGCATCAGTTCTGTTGATTTGTTGATGATGGTAGTGCGGTTACCCCAAGAAAAGACTGCAGCAAAGAATCCTGCTATTTCAATATCCTGCTGTCTGGTAAACAGGTGAGGAATGGAAATGGGATCATCTTTAATGAAAGAAGGTTGATTGTATAAATCAACCTTCTTATTCAAAAACTTTTTTAATTGTTTTTTATCGTTTAATTCTTTTCCTGATGTACGCATTACTTCTTCTTCTGTGAATAACGGCCAATATATGGATATTGTTCTCTTCAACTAAGTACAGAACACTATATGGAAATTTTTTAACAGGGCATCTTCTGACATTTTTTGTGATAAACGTATAATGAAAAGGATTCGTAATTATTTGAGTTGTTGCCTGCTCAAAACTCTGGAAGAAACGCTGGCCCAATCCCTTGATTTCGTGGTTATACCAGTCAACAGCACTTTCAACATCTGTCCACACATCAGATCTGACAATGAAATTAAAAGCCATACTTGCCGTTGACCTTTTTTCTGAATTCTTCCCAACTCATTCCATCTTTTGGATTCTTCAGATATGCTTCATACCGTTCTTCGGCAACGCTTATTTCAACATCAGTTGCAGGTAATTGTTCGTTATCAATACTGTCCCACAGTTCTTCTGCCAGCTTGATCTTTTCTTCAACAGATAACTTCAACAACTCATCCTTATTGTAAGGCATATAAAAGATTTCTTACAAGTTACGAAAAATATGATTCAGGTCGCTGCAGCGCCCCGACCCATTACCCAATCGCTTTCGCTAAATCTGCAATCAAATCATCGGCATCTTCAATACCCACACTTAAACGAATGAGTGAATCACTCAAACCATCCTTGATTCGTTTCTCTCTTGGAATACTTGCATGTGTCATGCTTGCAGGATGATTGATCAGGCTTTCAACTCCACCCAAACTTTCAGCTAAAGAAAATAAATGAGTGGATGATAAAACCCGTTTGGCTTCTTCCACACTGTCGTTCTTTAATTCAAAACTGATCATGCCGCCAAACCCACGCATCTGTTCTTTGGCAATGGCATAACCCGGATGATCAGTAAAGCCCGGCCAGTAAACCTTTGCCACTTTCGCATTTGCTTTCAGCCAGTGTGCAATCTTCTCACCGTTCTTACAATGTGCTTTCATGCGTACAGCAAGAGTTTTAATTCCACGCAGCACAAGGAAACAATCCATTGGTCCGGGAACAGCACCACAGCTTTTTTGAATGAAGTATAATTTTTCTCGCAGCTCAGCATCATTCATCACCAGGCAACCTTGGATCACATCACTGTGACCGCTTAAATATTTGGTTGCTGAATGCATTACAATATCAGCACCGAGATCTAATGGATTTTGCAGGTAAGGCGAAGCGAATGTATTATCAACACAAAGCAATGCACCAGCCTGTTTGGAAATAGCAGCAATTGCTTTGATATCGGTGATGTTCATCAATGGATTCGTTGGTGTTTCCAGCCAGATGAGTTTTGTATTGGCAGTAACAACCGCTTTTACATTCTCCGGATTAGTTGTATCAACATAAATAAATTTGATTCCGAATTTTTCAAACACTTTCATGAACAGCCGGTACGTACCACCATACATATCACTTGCGGCAATTACTTCATCGCCCGGACTTAATAATTTAATCACCGCATCTGTTGCAGCAACACCACTTCCAAACACCAAACCGAACTGACCGTTTTCAATGATTGCAACGGCTTCTTCCAATGCTTTACGTGTCGGGTTCTGACTTCTTGCATATTCAAAACCTTTGTTTACACCGGGGGCTTCCTGCACATAAGTGCTGGTTTGATAAATCGGTGTCATGATAGCACCGGTTGAAGGATCGGGATGAGCACCGGCATGAATAACTTTTGTATCGAGTTTCATTTTATTGTTTTTATTGATGTCTGCTCACCCGAAGGGTGACTGCACATCATTTTTTATTTTACACATGGTGTGCAGTCATCCAGCTTTGCAGGATGAACAGACACCGGCTGCAAAGATGAGGAATTAGAAAAGATTCGCCGCACAGAAATAGCGCCAGTCGTCATTATTAACAGCATGCGCTGCTTTTGCATGGATGGGCTGTTGCAATACATTGGCACGGATGATCTTTTCGCTCACTAATTTCTTCCTGCTTTCCATCAGCAGTTCATTGAAGCCCGGCGTTTGCATCCATTGCTGCTGCGGTGGTTCATAACCCACTTTATCGGTTCGGTAAACAATGGAAGATGGCAAGACCTGCTTCATACTTTCACGCAGAATGTATTTGGTAAACCCATTGTGAATTTTATAGTGCGAAGGCAATGAAAAAATAAACTGCACCAGTTCATGATTCAGGAATGGCAGGCGCACTTCTCTTCCATGTGCCATGCTGTTGCGATCGGCATAGCGGAGTAATTCTTCCAGACCAAACTGCATAGTATTGTAGTAAAGCAAATCATTCAGCTTACGCACAATTGGTTTGAAGATGGTTTGTTTATTGATATGTTCTTTGAAATAAGCAGCGTCAATTCCTGCACCGAATTTGATTTCTTTAAACGCTTTGCTTTCCAGTTGTACAGCAGCAATTTCCGGAAACCTTGCTGCGAATTTATTTTTCAAGCTCCATTCAAACGGAACACTGTTTGACGTTAATGCTTTTATCTCACGACTCACTACTGACGACTCCCGACTCTTCAACTTTTCCTGCAAAAACCAATGAATGTATTTATAATAACCCGCCAGTATTTCATCGGCACCCTGTCCGTCAAGAATCACTTTTACATGATGCTGTTTCGCCAGCTCATATACTTTGTATTGTGCATAGATGCTGCTTGATTGAAAAGGTTCTTCCTGATGATAGATGAGTTTCTGAATATCGTTCAGCAAAGTTTCTGCAGTTGGTGTAACCGTGAACTGCTGCAACTGAAACTGATCAGCTACCCGTTTGGCATAAGCTGTTTCATCTTTTTCAAAACCGGGGAAGGAAGCGGTGAAAGTTTTAAGTTGTACGTTGTAAGTTGTAAGTTGGCTGATCGT
>CAZOLW010000064.1:0-18385 GCA_964580775.1 uncultured Chitinophagaceae bacterium
AAAATGATATTTTTCACGGACTGGCGCTTAAAAATGGCATAAAACGTTCGGCATTGCCGCAGGTGGGGATTTTGAAAATCGTCCGCCCGGTGGCAATGATGAAAAATAAATGTGATTATAAAATTATCGAAAAATTTCTTAGAAAGAGTTAGGTCCCAAACTGAAGCTGATAGCGATTTGTAGCCGAAGTTACAACGTCAAGCCCACACTTGCAGCAATGCACTGTTATGTGCTGCCTTTCTCTCGATTTATTCTATTTCTAAAATAAAAGTAAACTCCCCAAAGTCCAATAGCAGCAAATATTGTAAAATTACCAACACTGCTAAAAGTTTGCTTTGCTCTGTCAAAGCTGTAAATATTTTCTGCCCCCTTTTGGATTTTCATTATTTTAAATTCGCTCCCTGTTCCAATTCTTGCTTGCATTTTTGTCCTGTGAGATAGAGTTACTAAATCTCCGATTTGAATGTTAGTCATTACAATCGGAAAGAGGTCTGCTCTGTGGTCAAAAAAATAGTATGGTTCATTTTGGTTGTCAAGAATGATTGTAATTCTGTCATCTGTGTATTTGCCGTGTTTGTATTTGTCTTGTTTAATACTAACAACTTTTCCTGATTCAGTTATTAAATCTTTTTCGGTCAAAGTTGTCATATAGTATTGTCCAACTACAACATAAGTCAGTACCAACGCAATACAAGGTAGAAAGTATTTTAAGTAAAATATTTGGTCTTTTTTTATGGCCATAATTTTTAAAAGCCTCGATTAATAGTGAGGTCTGTCAAGGTAGCACATAACACGTAAATTTATGTTATAAGATGCAGCTCTCAAAATTATATCGGCATTATAAATCAATTGCTTAGTATTATACATTTTGTATTGTTGTAGCGTCAATACAAATTTCACTTATCCGTGTATAAACGTTTAGAAACGTTTGCACACAACTATACGTCCTTACAACTTAAACCCCTTCAAAATCTTCTGTACTCTTGCCTTCGTTGTTTTTAATTCTTCCTGCTGCTGCAGGATAAAGGAATTTTCTTCCAGCTTTCCTGTAACAACATCCATTTCAGCTTCACTTTCGTACACCATTTTACGGAAAGGATTGGTATAGTCTTTGGCCCTTGAATCGTAAATACCTTTCACCATCCATGCTTTGGTTGTAATGTATTGCTGTAAGGAATCTTTCAGTAATTCTTTGCTGAGATCTTTGCTGCCTGTTAATTCAAACAGTGAAGCAACAGCATGAGCCAGTTTGTTATTGTTGTAAGAAGTTCCTTCAGCTTTGTAAAATGCATGTACAGCATCCCAGCTTTTAATTTTACCGGAGGTAATTTTTTGTTTCAGTATGTCAAAAGTTGCTTCTTCAATCAGCTGCCCGCCTGCATTGATCCAGTTGCTGCGTTTTTGTTTTTTTGGAAGGAGCTTTGTTAATTGATCAAAGCTTTTACATTTGGTTTCTTCAATCAGCTTTAATGTTTCCTGCATGGCATAATAAACCACCAGCTCTTTAAAGAGGGTATAGCTTTTCTGTACTTTCAGCAGCACTACTTTACGATTGCTGTTTTCAAAACCTGCTGCTGTTATTTCGAGATGGGTTAATTCTTTATCATTTGCATTCAATGCTTTCTTTCCGGCTTTGATACAATCTGTATCTGTATATTTTTTTTCAGGGAATTGTTTGTGAAGCAATGCTTTTCCTGTAAACTGTTCCATCAGCTTCAGCGTATCAAAAATTTCATTCACACTGTCTGGCGCAAGAAAATCATATTCCAGTGTTTGTGTTTTATTATTTCGTTTATCACGGTCAATATATTTCCAGGCATTGCGAGCCAGTGCATACATATTGTACATGAACCAGTAACCCGGCATAATGTTCAGCTGGTTCTTTGAATCATCATTACTTACCAATGCAAAAGGGATGGGAATGTTTAATTCAGAAGGGTAGTCGCCTTTTGCAAGCAAAGTAAAGCTGGCAAATTTTGTATTGTGCTTAATACTTACACATAGCCCCGGCCAGAAACCACGACCTGCAATCAATTCACCATCGGCACTGCGGCTGTTATGATTACTGCCGAGTGTTGCACCGGCTGCAATATTGCTTTGCCCCATAATGGTTGCTGCACATAAAAATGAATTATTATGATGCTGTTCATGTGCGGGAAAGATGAGTGAGTTCAATACTTCGCAGCAGGAGATAGTTGCATTGTTACCGAGATAAGAGTTGATAAGCCTTGCCCCGTATTTTAATTGTGAATTGGAAGCCATATAAAAACGCACAGCCTTTACACCATAGAATGCACGGCAGCCCTGTTCCATAATACCATTTACCAGTTCACAACCTTCACCTACCTGTGATGTTGCTGTTGCGGAAGAATCAATGGTGAGGTTTTTCAGTTTGTTGGCACCTTTTAAATAAGCATCCGTTCCCACCCATACGTCTTTTATGATGGAACAGTTTTTAATCACTGTACGGTCGCCCACTTTTCCATAGTAACCACGCAGCTTATCGAATTTTAATTCTGTGAATTCTTTCAGTTTGTGCTGGAGTACTTCATTGTCCCTGTTCCTGCTCCAGAGCCAGGCATCACCTGCCAGCATACCATTAAAGGGAATAATTTTTCTTCCGGCATTTTCATTGCATACTTCCAGCCAGATGCGGATGCGTTCATCTTCTCCTTCTTTTAAAATACCGTTACCGAATTTGGCATAATCGGTAGTGCCCATTTCATGCACATTGTTAATGATTACTTCATTGCCGATGATATAGTGGGAGAGATAATGAACGTTGTCGATTACTACATTGTCGCCAAAGTCGCAGCTGATGATGGTGCTGTTGTATAAACCCACCTGCAGTTTCACCGAATGAAATTCAAGGAAGTAAGGTTCTAATTTACCAATACGAACCAGCCCGAAAAACTTACAGTTTTTTACCAGTTCAGGGTTAAAGGAATCTGATACAAGAATTTTATTCCAGTTATCGGATGCATTCCTGTTCCGCACCAGCACTTCTATTTCAAGTGCCGTAAGCTTGCGGTAATTGATACCGCTGCGGTTTTGTTTATTGCGTAAATAATATTCGTCCTTTCCTTTGGGAAGATAATTGGCAGGAATAAAATTGTAACCAATTTCAGAAAGTGGTTTTTTTATAATGGGATTCATATGGAGTTTGTGGTTTGTAGTTTTTAGTTTGTCCTTAAGCTTATCATTTAACCGTTTTACAAACAGTTTGAGTGTTGTTGATTTAAAACTATAAACCACAAACTACAAACTTCCCGTTATTCCACCGTTACGCTCTTCGCTAAGTTTCTTGGCTTATCAACATCTACACCTCTTGTAATACCCATATAATAACTTAACAACTGCAAGGGAATGGTGCTGAGCAAGGGTGCAATGATTTCATCGGCAGCAGGTACATAAAACACATCATCAGCCAATCCGGGAATCACTTCATCACCTTCAGTGATCACGGCAATGATCTTTCCTTTGCGTGCTTTAATTTCCTGCATGTTACTCACAATCTTTTCATGATAGCTGTCTTTTGTTGCAACAAACACGACCGGCAAATTTTCATCTACCAAAGCAATGGGGCCATGTTTCATTTCAGCAGCAGGATAACCTTCCGCATGGATGTAAGAAATCTCTTTCAGCTTCAATGCTCCTTCCAATGCAATGGGAAAATTATATCCACGGCCGAGGAACAATGCATCACCTGCGGTTTTATATTTTTCTGCAATTACTTTCAGCAGATCGGCGCTCTTTAAAATTGCATCCACTTTTTCAGGAACTGCCTCCAATTCAAGTAATAAGTTAGTATAGCGTTCATCACTGATGCTGCCTTTTTCTTTTGCAATTTTCAAGGCCATCATCATAATCACTGCAAGCTGTCCGGTAAATGCTTTGGTTGATGCCACACCAATTTCAGGACCTGCATGTGTGTAAGCACCACCATCACTGATACGTGCAATAGAAGAACCAACCACATTGACTATTCCGAAAATGATGGCGCCATTTTCTTTGGCACGTTCAATGGCTACCAATGTATCGGCTGTTTCACCGCTCTGGCTGATGGCAATAATGATATCACCTTTATGAACGATCGGGTTACGGTAACGAAATTCACTTGCATATTCCACTTCAACAGGGATGCGGCATAATTCTTCAATCACATATTCAGCCAGCAATCCTGCATGCCAGCTTGTACCGCAGGCTATGATGATGATTCGGTTGGCATTTTTAAAATGTTCAATATTTTTCATTACACCACTCATGGTAATAGTACCAGTTGTGGCATTCAATCTTCCACGTAAACAATCATGAATGGTAGATGGCTGTTCAAAAATTTCTTTGAGCATGAAGTGGTCGTAGCCGCCTTTTTCAATGGCCGCCAGTTCCATATCGAGTTTTGTAATGAAGGGAGTTATTTTTTCATTACCTAAATTTTTCAGGATCAGTTCATCAGGCTTTACGATTGCAAGTTCATAATCGTTTACATACACTACTTCTTTAGTATACTCTAACATCGGACTTGCATCGCTGCCTAAAAAATGTTCGCCTTTGCCTACACCAATTACTAACGGACTTCCTTTTCTTGCGGCGATGATCGTATGCGGATCGTCTTCATCAATTAATAAAATACAATAAGCACCGGTAATTCTTTTTAATGCAACACGAACTGCTTCTTCGAGGTTGCATTCATTATTCTTCTTAATGTCTTCAATAAAATTCAACAGCACTTCTGTATCGGTATCGCTGGTAAATGTATAGCCATTGTTCACCAGTTCTTTTTTTATCTGTGCATAGTTTTCAATGATGCCATTATGAATCATCGCCAGTTTTCCGCTGGCACTTGTATGCGGATGTGCATTCCGGTCGCTTGGTTCACCATGCGTTGCCCAGCGTGTATGCCCGATGCCAATATTGGAGTGCAGATCTTTCCCCAGGATGCTTTCTTCCAGGTCGGCCACACGGCCTTTCTTTTTATACACTTTCAGTCCGCCGTTTAATAACGCCACACCCGTACTGTCGTAACCACGGTATTCTAAACGCTTTAAACCTGTGATGACAATTGGATACGCTTCACGGGGACCGGTATAACCTACTATTCCACACATAGATGATTGTTTGTTTCAGGTTGCAAAGATGCAAAAATAAGCGGCAGGACGGTAGAAGTGAAATTATACCAAACGGATTTATCAATTATACCCAATATTTCCGGTATAATGCCGACAGACATTAAGTTTCGTTTAAATTGATTGGACTGTTTAATATGTATCGTCGGTATTAATCGGGTTTTGAGCACAAAAGCTTTTGCAGGCTTTCACATTTCTTTATTAATCATTTATGCCTTTACAGCATCAATAGTACAGAAAGGAGTAACAAATGAGGCGATTGGATGATTTACATTAAAACAGAAGGACATGAACAACTCAATTCACATCACCGCAATGCTTGACGAACCCGAGCTGCTTGATTTTATGGTTGAAAGACTGGCTTACCGCCGTACAGATATTGGCTATGGTAATCAGAAAGTACCGGAGAATACAGAAGCCCTGGAAACATCTTCTACAACCATTTACCTGAGTGGTACAGTTGCTGTTGCTGAACAGGATGAACAGGTGAACATGCCTTTTATCACCAGCTTTCTGTTTACCTGTATTAAAGGAACGGATGGCATTTACAAATTAGCGTGGAGCAGTTCACTTTCATAAAAACGACGCAAAGATTATTTTTAAATATAGCCGGGAAGGCGGGAAGAAAAGAAATGCACTTCCCGACTTCCCGGCAAAAAAATAGTTATCAATCTTCTTGCTTAATTCAATTATTAATTGCCACCCGGCTTTGGATCGTTTTTCTTTTTCTCGTCTTTCTTTTTTAGATCCGTTGCTTTCTTGTCTTTATCAGTTAACACAGCAGGTGTTTTTATTTCTTCTTTTTTTGGATCAGGTTTTTTCTCATCCTGCTTCTTGGCTTCTTTCAACACTTTTTCTTCTTCGCTTAACTGCGATTCAGGTCCGAGGTTTTGTATGGGTTCTAATTTCAGATCACCATAATCAGCAGACGTTCCATTCCCTGCATCAGGATTTTCAGCATCAGGTTCATTACGGTATTTTTCTGCAAAGTTTTCATAGTCCATAAAGGTTTCCACTTTCATACTTTCAGGCTGAACAAATTTTGCATCTTTAGAAATACCCAGTGTTTTATCAGCATACACTTTTTCAAAGAAGTATCCCCAGATAGGAAGTGCGGTACGGTTACCTTCACCCACCATTTTTAAGAAAGGATCATCGCAACCAACCCATCCACCGGCAAGTAACTGTGGATTGTAACCAATAAACCATGTATCAGTATTATCGTTGGTTGTACCTGTTTTACCTGCTATTTCACCGGTAAGACCCATACCACGCAAACGGCGTCCGGTTCCAATATCAACAACACCCTGCATCATTTTTACCATGGTAAATGCAGCTGCTTCACTCAACACTACTTTCTGTTCGGGAGCAAAGCTTTGCAGAATATTTCCGTTCCGGTCTTCAATACGTGTAATGTAAACAGGTTGTGTACTCATGCCGTTTGTTGGGAACATAGTATAAGCCTGCAGCATTTCAATGACACTGATATCGGCACTGCCTAATGCAATAGAAGGATAGGGCGGCATATTGCTTTTAATCCCTGCATTCTGTGCAAAAGTGATGATACTCTTTACACCAAACTGGTTCATTAAATAGGCAGCACCCGGATTTTTTGAATAGGCAAGACAGATGGCCATTGGTCCACCTGTGCCGGTAATGATTTTACCGCCGAGATTTATCGGGCCATTGGGTAAAATGCTTTCAGGTGTATATCCATTTTCAACTGCATACGCATAGAGGATTGGTTTAAATGTTGAACCAACCTGGCGCTTGGTATTAATATTAACGTGATCGAATTTAAAATTCTTAAAGTTCACTCCACCCACCCATGCTTTTACTTCTCCGGTGAAAGGATCCATCACCATAAAACCTGTTTGAATGATCATCTTATGATAACGGACTGAATCAAACGGAGTCATAACAGTATCTGTATATCTTTTAGGATTCCATGCAAATACTCTCATTTTTATTTTTGTTCTGAAAGCTTTGCGGATGATTTCTTCACTGGCACCTTCTTCTTCCATTTTTTTCCAGCGATCACTTTCCTTCATAGCTCTTTCTAAAATCTTTTCATGTCCTTTCCAGATGCTGTTGTCTTTCACCCAAGGCAAAGTCCAGTAGTTTTTCTGCAATGCGCTCATGTGTTTGGCAACTGCTTCTTCAGCATACAACTGCATACGTGGATTAATGGTGGTATAAATTTTTAAACCATCCCTGTAGATATTGTAATTTTCACCGTTACTTTTTTCATGTTCCTTGCACCATTTCTTCATCTGGTCTCTTAACACGTCACGGAAATAAGGAGCAAGACCTGTACTTTCATCGAGCTTTTTATAGTTAAGCCTGATGGGACTGTTTTTAATTCTGTTTCCCTCGGCTTCTGTTACAAAATTATTCCGCACCATGTCGTTGATCACTGCATTACGTTTCTGCATGGCACGGGGAGGAAAAATTCTTGGATTGTATGCATAGGGTGCATTCACCATTCCTACCAGCAATGCTGCTTCTTCAACAGTAACAAGCGATGGTTCTTTCTGGAAAAATGTTTTGGATGCATTGCGGATTCCAAAAACATTATCGCTGTATTCAACCGTATTGAGATAAAGAGCAATGATTTCTTCTTTGGTAAAATTGCGTTCCAGTTTTACAGCAATGATCCATTCCTGAATTTTCTGAATAGTCCTTGCGATTTTATTCTTGGCTCTTTCCCTGAACAGGTTTAATGCCAGCTGCTGGGTAATGGTACTGCCACCGCCATCCGTTCCCAGTTTGGAAATGGCTCTTGCCAATGCCCAGCCATCAATTCCGGAGTGATTATAGAAGCGTTCATCTTCTGCAGCAATCAATGCGTTGACAATATTCTTTGAAATGTCTTTGTATTCAACATTGGTTCTGTCCTGCAGGTAGAATTTGCCCATCATTGTTCCATCCGATGCAATGACTTCACTGGCAAGGGAAGCAGAAGGGTTTTCCAATTCTTCCAGGGAAGGCATTTTACCGAAAACGCCAAAATTAGCCAGGATCACAACAAGTATAAATGTTCCCAGGCCAATAAAGAAGGCACGCCATAAATATTTAACGGATGTACGCATATTGTTAGGTTGTATGAGATGCGAATAAGAGCAAATTCAATACCAGACAAATCTAAAGCAATTCGGGGAGCGGAATTAAAGAAGAATTCCTAAAATTTATCCTTGATGTACTGGCGGATAAACAGCTTGTATTCCTCCATATTGCGGCGGGTTTTGAGCATATCCAGATTACGGACAGAGATGATGATAAAATTATATTTATCAGCAGGGAGCCAGGGAACAATCTGTCTGGCATTTTTCTTCAGTTCTTCCATATAGCTCAGCGATGCAGATACATCAGGAAAATTGCCCAGATCCATAAAGCTGAGATCTTTATCTCCTTCGTACTTATTGATGCTGATGGTTTCGGTGCTATGATTGCTGGAGTTATACCTTAGAAATGCATTTTTTGATTCGGAAATATAGATCGGATCAACTGCATCAAAATACATCATGACAACATACGGCTCATTGGGTGAATAGATATAAGCCATTTCAACCTTTCCTTCTTTCAACGGTTTGATGCCTGTTGTATCTGTTGCGGGTTTTTTGCCGATGGTAATTTTCCCGGCATTGCTGCGATCCTGTTTTTCGTTGCCGGTTTTTTGCACAGGTGCCTGAGGCTTTGTAATGTTGGCGTTGTTCTGAGCAGGAATTGTTGTTACGGAAATCTTATTGGTTGAATCTTTCTGTATCTGCTGATTGGTCATGTTTACTTTTGGCCCATCATCAAATGGAATGTAAACACTGTCTTCTGTCTGACGGACAATATTGGCGTTGGTGAGATAATTTTCGATCTCTGCTCTTCTGCTCACCACCTCTTTCATGATGGTTGCTTTTTCAGCCATCGCAGTGCCGGGGAAATTTATTTCAATATTGGTTAAAGTAACTATGGCAATACTGTCGTTTTTTTGTTTGATATGATAGAGCGATTCAATGTACAGCAGTTGCGGAGTCCAGTATGATTTGCCAAAGGTTAAATCAGCTTTTTTCTTTTGTTCCAATGCTTCATCAAAGTTTCCTGCAATGAAATTATTATAGATCTGTTCGTAAGCAATGGTCTTTGCATCTTTTGAAACGGCCGTTGGATTTTTTGAATCTTTGATTTTTTGCACAAATTGACCATCCGGATATTTCTGAGTTTGCAGATTCTTATAGTAATCGGCTTTTTCCCGGTTACCGGCTTTTAAATAACAATAATATAATTCAAATAAAACTTCTTCTGCTTTATTGTGATTGCCGCCGAACCGACTGAGAATTTCTTCAAACACAATTGCAGCCTGTGCATAATCTTCCAGTTGATTTTTATAGATGGCTCCCTGCTGAAGCAGTGCATCCATGATGCGTTGATTCGAAATCAACAGCTTTTCTTCTGTTAAGGGAAGATTCTGTTTCAATCCATCTACACTCAGGTCAGATTCGGGAATAACAGCAGGATCAGTTGTTTCACCTTTAACCGATTGGTTTTTATCCGGGGTTTGTCCAACCATCACATCAATCACAGACTGTCTTCTCCAGTTGTCAATATTTGGACGTTTGCCCCAACTGGCAACAAAATCAGTATAGCCTTTTGTTTTCTGGGCTGCATTGTAAAAATACCAGCTGTTACCTGTTCCTGTTGAAGTAAAGATGGGTGCATTCTGATCCTGGTTACCAATTGAACCACCACCGGGGTTATAATTTACTTCTTCTTTCAATCCTCTTTCTCTTCTTATTTTCCTTACCAATGCTTTCAGGTAAGCATCCATTTCTTTCTCAGGCATTTTGGCAACTGCCTGTAAACTATCCTGTTTTTTTACAACGTTTATTTGTTCTACCAGGTCTTTCAAAATCTGCTGTCTCAACTGCAATTTTGCTGCCTGCTCTGTTAAAGATGGGTCCTGGAAATTCAGGCTGTCATAACAATTGGAAGCGAATGTATAGTCTCTTTGTGCGTAAGAAATATCAGCCAGTTTTAAATAGGCCTGATTTTTTACAGAAGCATTTTCTGTGCTGTACGTAACACTTTTCATCAGCAATGTTCTTGCCTGTGCCGTATCACCCAATTGCAAAGCCATTCCTGCTGCAGAGTAATACAGAATGTCTTCAAAACCATCAAAGCGTTCTTTCTTTGAAAGCTTTACTAAATCGGCTAATGTTTCAGCAATGGAACTGCCGCCTTCTTTTTTTAAAAGCTGTGCTTCATAAATTCGTGCATGAATATAGAGTACCGGATCAGTAGTATGTGCTTTTGCTTTATTAAAATAAGTGGAAGCAGCTTCGGGCTGATTGGTTTTTGCATACAGCTGCGCCAGTAAATATTCCCAGCGTGCCAGTTCGGTTTTGTCAGCTGCAACAGGTAAAGCCCGTTGTAAAAAATAAGCAGCACTGTCCCATTGTTCCTGCTGATAAAAAACAAAGGCCTGCACTTCATCTAATTTTGCGTGGAGTCTTTTTGGGAAGATGGCATCTTTCCGCAACAGGTTCACCAGGCTGTATGCTTCTGCAAATAAACTGTCTTCTGCATAGGTTTTTGCCAGCCAGATCAATGCATCATTACGGCTGGGAGGCTGTGTAAATACTTTCTGAATAACAGTGTTTTTTTCTTTGGTGCCGATATTTAATGATCCGTTGCTTGAACGGTCGTTTGAGCCAACAACAATTGTATATTCATCTTTTCCTTTCGGGAAAAAGTTGTAGTTGATGAATTGAAAAATGCGGTAAGCTGAATCAAACTTGCGCCAGTAGAAATAACTCTGCCCGATGAGCAGGTACATATTATCAATATAACTGTTCCGCAGATCGTGCAGTACAATGCCGGCTGTTGCTTTGTACATAATTGAATCCAGTTCTGTAGAATCAACAGCTGTTGTTTTGGTTGAAAAATTATAAAAAGGCAGCAGCTGTGTATAATCATCTTTATGACTCAGCTTTGCTTTTTCAACAATGGCATTTAATTTGACAGTAGCGTTGTAGTAAAAATTGTAATGCGTAACTGTACCCTGGTATAATTTCCGTGGAAGCGTAAATTTTTTATCATCTGTTTTTTCCGATCCAAGGGTCTTGTTCTCGTATTTTTTCGGTTTTATCAGCGGTAATGTAAAATCGGGTTGAGCCGAAGCGGTGAAGCAGCCCAGGAGGAGAACTAAAAAAATCCATCTCTGTGTTGGTACTAGAATAAGCTGCATGCAGGCTGTGGGTAGTTTTTCTTTATAACTCAATACGGTCAAAAATATTTTAATTCTGGCTAATTTCAGGAAGAATTTCTTTTTACCGCCCTATAAACAGTAAATTTAAGCCTCATTTTACGTATGGCAAGATTAATTGATGCAGATTCTACACTGAAACGACTCAGAAACCGTTACCGCCTGGTGGTAATGAATGATGATACTTACGAGGAGGTTGTTACCTTTAAGTTATCAAGATTGAGCGTGTACATCACTCTTAGCACCATTTTTGTATTATTGGTTGGGCTTACAGTAGCATTGATTACGTTTACCAACCTGAAGTATTATTTACCGGGCTATGGAACACAGAGTCAGCGGAAGGAGCTGATCCTGTATAAAACAAAGATCGATTCGCTGGAAAAGGCAAGTATACAGAAGGATGTTTATCTTGAAAATTTGAAGAAAGTGCTGTCGGGTGATGTGAAAACAACGAAAGATACGGCTACCCTGAAGATACCTGAAGTAGAAAAATCAACTCAATAAACCGATCCTATATGTTCAACAGTAAATCCAATTCCTCCGGGAAAGAAACAACAACTACAGGTATGGCCACAATCATTGCAGGCGGTACTGAAATTCATGGCAACATTGAAAGCAAAGGCGATATCAGGGTAGATGGCACCCTTATCGGAAATCTTACAACCTCTTCTAAGGTACTGGTGGGTGCAAGCGGCATCATTACCGGCGACGTAAATGCACAACAGGCCGATGTGCTGGGTCAGATCAATGGAAACGTACGTGTTGCAGAATTGCTTTATTTAAAAAACAACTGCGAAGTAAATGGCAATTTATTTGCCGGTCAACTGCAGGTTGATGCCACCGCTTCGTTTAATGGTGAATGTCACATGGGCGCCACCGCTGTTTCAAACAGTTCCGGTTCAATGGCCAATGTGGTGGGCATCCATAAAGACCAGATGAATGCAGTCGCCAACGACCAATAAATCAAAAAAAGAATCACGATCTAATTCTTCTTACCTCATGCAATATGCGGGACTGGCTACACAGTTGCTCGTTGCATTGGGCTTAGCTGTATTTTTGGGGCTGAAGGCAGATAAGTGGCTGAACATATCTTTTCCCTTGCTGGGATGGCTGGTTCCGCTGCTTGTTTTGCTGGCAATGTTTATACGCATACTCAAAGACACATCAAAGAAACCATGAGCAAAGAGAACCGTCGTTTATTTTTCCCGCTGATTATTTTATTTGTACTGCTGAATGGGTTTTTTATTGCAGGAAAAAGCTGGCTCACAAAATATGGAATGAGCCAGGATGTTCTGATTATTGGTAATCTTATTCTGTTTGTTGTATCGCTTGTTTCATTATACTTTTTAGTGAATGGATTTCTGCATAAAAATGTGCAGGTATTTTTCAGGAGTGTATACGGCTCACTCATGGTTAAAATGTTTGTATGTGCAGCTGCTGTTGTTATTTACGCATTGGCCAACAGGGCTACGTTTAATAAACCTGCCCTCTACATTTGTATGGCATTGTATTTTGTGTATTCATTTATTGAAGTACGCATGATTTTCAGGCTGCTAAAGCAGAAGAAGAACAATGAGTAAACAGGAAGTTCCCTTACATGCATTGCAGCAATATTTACCTGATGGTTCACTGGAACCTGTGCTGCAATACCTGCACCAGTATAAAATTCATTTGACCATTACCCGTGAACGGAATACCATCTTAGGTGATTACCGTCATGCTGTTCATCAGAAGAATCACCGCATCAGTGTGAATGGTAATCTTAACAAATTTGCATTCCTTGTTACACTGCTGCATGAAGTGGCACATTTACTTGCCTTTGAAAATTTTGGTCATCGCATTGCGCCACATGGGAAAGAATGGAAGAATGAATACAGTAAAATCCTTGCACTGTTCCTGTTAAAAAAAATCTTTCCTGCTGATATTGAAAAAGCATTGCTGAAGTCCTTACAAAATCCATCGGCCACAAGTTGCGGTGAAGAACATTTAATGCGTGTGCTGAAAAATTATGATATAAGAAAGGAAGGAATTCTTTTGATTGAACAATTAAAAGACGGACAGTTATTCAAACTCAAAGACGGCCGTGTATTTAAAAAAGGAGAGAAGCTGCGTAAAAGGCATAAGGCAATTGATGTAAAGAGCGGAGCCTTATATTTGTTCAGCGGGGTGTATGAGGTGGAAGTGATGAGTGATAAGTTTTAGGTTGGAAGCTGTAAGTATTAAACAGAAAAATTCAAGCCATGCTTATTACTTTACACTTATAACCTAATACTTTTTTACAACTTCTTCAGCATCCACCTGTCACAACCAAAATGACCGCTGTTGCCAAGTGGTCCATCGAGATAAGTAAAGCCCATCAGTTCATATACTTTCAAAGCCTGTTTCAATTCGGGCATCGTTTCTAAATAGCATTGTTCATATCCATTTTCTTTGGCGCAGTTAAGACAATATTCAATCAACTGTTTACCCAATCCTTTACCCCTTGCATTTTTATGGAGGTACATCTTTACTAACTCACAAGTTTTATCAGGAAGTCCCTCTGTTGGGAAAATGCCACCACCACCAAGGATGGTTCCATTTTCTTCTGCAACAAAATAAGCGCTGCCCTTTGTTTGAAAGAGTTCGTACAAGGCATCGGTTGTTGGATCGAAAAAAACAGTACCCGGTTTGTTGGCGCCAAACTCAGCTAATGAAGTACGTATGATAACAGCAAGTGCAGTATTGTCTGCCGGTTGAATGGAGCGGAGAGTGACAGTTGAAGACATACCCAAAACTAAAAGAATACCGACACTGCAAATAAATTATTTTTTTAAAATACCTGCAGGCCGGTATTCAACCAAAAACAGGACTCAGCTAAAAAACGCACAATAAAAACAGCTCCATGTCAAAGTCATGAAGCTGTAAACCATCGGTGCAACTATTGTTGATTATTGTTTCAGTAATTGTCCTCTTATTTCGCCGCCGGGAAAAACAGATGTATGCAGGTTGACGTAATAATTGCCTGTAAACAAATCATTTTCCTGATCAGTTGTAAGCGGAGCCGAGGTGAAGGTAAAGCCTGTTGGAGCAGGTGTTCCGAAATTATGAATAACCGGGCCATTCACTCCCGCTGGCGCTTTATGAATATGCCATGCTGTAAGTGCCGCATTCAAATTGTAATAGTTGATTTGCAGAATCAACACTTTTGTACTTGTATTGTAAGTTCCTCTTGCCACACCGTATCCCTGGGAAGCCCTCGCCGGCACTTCATTACCTGCTGATAGCTTCGCATGATAGGCAATATCGTTCGGATCAATTTCCTGTTTGTTACAGGATGAAATGGTGAAAGCAGCAGTGGCAAAAGCGAATAGAAATAGTTTTCTCATATACAGTTTTTCAGAAAACTACTTAAATGGTTTTCCGGGGCAAACTGTAATCTGCTGAATGGGAATTTTTACTGTTTGAATGAGATCACAACACTCAGTATTCTTCTGTGCCTTTGTATTGATTTTTTAAACCGCCTCCAAATACAATCCCTATTTTTAAACCAAGATAGTTGTTGTTGATCAACCCTGTTTTGCTGACAAAATTATATTCAAGTCCGGCACGTACATGCCATATTTCCACACCAACCCTGGCAATGCCGCCAAACTTTGTTTCAGTGGGTATTGTAACTGTTCCGCCGCCATCAGTTGTTCCTTCAATACCAACAAGATTATAAATACCTGCACCGCCACCAATAAAAGGCCGTACTAAACGATTGGTGAAATAGTAATCTGCTGTTCCAAGAAAAGAAAGACTTAATCCTGCTTCTCCATTACCTGAAAACTCTGTTCCGTTGCGGTCAATATTTCCCCTGGCCATTGCCGTTGCTTCTGTTCGGATACCAACAGATATTCGGTCAAGTACATTCACTTTTGGTTCCATATACAGCAGTACACCTGCTTTCGCTCCTTTTCCCGCAGGACGGGCATAGCCCAAACCGGCATCTACCTTAAATGGTTTGTAATGATGTTCAACTTCATATTTGACCTGTGCAAAAAGGGAGAATGACAGCGTAAGGGTAAAAAAAGTAAGAAGAATTTTTGTTGCGATTGATTTCATCTGTTCTGGATTTTGGTTGTTGATTTATGCAGATATTGTTTCAATGAACGTGCCATGCTGCAAAAATTACATGAGTAAATTCATAAAATATTCATAAGTATAAAACGAAAGCCATACGTTAATCGTATGGCTTTCGTAATTTATTTTATCAAATCTGGACTTCGCTCAATTTTTTTTACACAATACTTCGACTTCGCTCAGTGCAAGCTACTCAGTATTCTTACGCTACTGCTTTCTTCACCAGTTCAGCTGCTTCGCTTAACTGGATAGCACTCTGCACTTTTAGCCCGCTTTCATCAATCAGTTTCTTAGCTTCAACTGCATTGGTTCCCTGCAAACGCACAATGATCGGCACTTTAATATCACCAATGCTTTTATATGCATCAATTACACCCGCAGCAACACGATCGCAGCGAACAATACCACCAAAGATGTTGATGAGAATTGCTTTTACACTTGGGTCTTTTAAAATAATTTTGAAACCTGCTTCTACTGTTTGTGCATTGGCAGTACCGCCTACATCAAGGAAGTTGGCCGGCTGTCCGCCACTGAGCTGAATCATATCCATCGTCGCCATTGCCAATCCTGCACCATTCACCATACAACCCACATTACCATCTAATTTAATAAAGTTGAGGTTGTGGTTGCCTGCTTCCACTTCAGTAGGATCTTCTTCTGTTACATCTCTCATCGCTGCAACATCTGCATGACGGATGAGTGAGTTGTCATCCACATTCATTTTACAGTCAACTGCAATGATTTTATTATCAGATGCTTTAAACAGCGGATTAATTTCAAGCATACTGCAATCCAACCCAACGTAAGCACTGTACAGATTGGTAACGAATTTTACACAGTTCTTAAATGCTTCTCCGCTAAGGCCGAGATTGAAGGCAATCTTTCTTGCCTGGAAACCCTGTAAGGGGCCGGAAGGATGAACCCACTCTTTAAATATTTTTTCAGGAGTATCATGTGCCACATCTTCAATGTTCATACCGCCTTCGGTACTGTACATAATGACGTTTTGTTTTTTAGTACGGTCGAGTAAGATCGACAGGTAAAATTCTTTGCGTTCAGTAGGACCATCGTAATACATGTCCTGTGCCACAAGAATTTTATTTACCACTTTACCGGCAGGTCCTGTTTGAATGGTTACCAGTGTGCCACCCAGTATGCCTTTTGCAAACTCGGTGATCTGGTCTAAATTCTTTGCCACTTTTACCCCATTGTAACCGGTTTCTTTTACCGTTCCTTTACCACGACCACCTGCATGAATCTGCGCTTTCACTACGGCAAAGCTGCTGCCACTCTGGTTTTTGATCTGGCGGTAAGCATCTTCCGCTTCATGTACAGTTCCGCAGGCAAAGCCTTCCTGCACGGGAACTTTGTATTTTTTCAGCAATTCTTTGGCTTGGTATTCGTGGAGGTTCATGTCTCAAAAAATTTTGGCGAAGATAAGCGAAAGACGATTAAAGATTGAAGTTTTTGACTACCGGCTTACGCCGTTTACAAACCAAATATTGCCACTAAGACACTAAGGCAGAAAGTGAGCAGTACGCTCTTTACTTTTTTCTTAGCAACAAATTCATCGGGGCTTATTCTTATTTGCTGATTCTGGTTACTAGTATGCTGTTTCTGTTCTTTATTGTTAAGTGTTAAATAATCAAATATCTTTTTTCATGATATGAGTCATTGTATTTGTAAAAACTCTTTCTCACCTTCAACAAATAGTAGTAAAAAAAATACCTGCTTTAAACTACCAGAATTTTATAACTATGAAAAAAGTACGCTCCGGCAGGTTGCTTGCACCTGGCTGAAAGTAAAATCTTTTTAAACCTTATTACAACTTAAAATTTATGAAACACATATCAATTCTCTCATTACTATTCTTACTCATTATATCAAGCGGTACCAACTGCAAAAAAAATAACCCGGAAAGCGGATTGCCACCAGCCACACAAGAAGGAAAAAACACCTGTGGTTTTTTGGTAAACGGGAAAGTATGGCTGCCAAGAGGTGATAACGGTTACCCAAATCTTAGTTGTTACTACGATGAAACTTATATGGGAGGGACATTTAATACTAACGGGTACAGATACGAACCAGATGACAATTCTAAGTTTAGCACATTTGCAGTTGCAGCATACAATGTAACTAATACTGGTATCTATAAACTGAATATAAATGCTAATGCTGTGGGAGTATTTACAGGTATTGAATCTGGATGTTCTTATAGATGGAATGATACTATCCCTAACCACAATGCTTTTTTGAATATTGCTAAACTTGATAAAGTTAAACGCATAATATCCGGCACGTTTGAATATACCTTAACCCGAATTGGATGTGAAACCATCCGAATTACACAAGGAAGATTTGACATGAAATATTAATCACTAAACATTTATCACTTATGAAGAAGGTTTTTACAAGCATTGTATAAGGTTTCTTTGCTTCTTCGCTTTGTTCAGCTTTTTCTATCTTTCCTGCATGAACAGGCTTTGGGTTTATTCTTTCATCCTTCTGTTTTTTTCCTGCAAAACAGGAATGCAGTTATCGGTTCCGCAACAAAAGGCAAATGCCATCAGCGGAGCTGTATTTTATAAACAGGCAACGGCTATGAACTGGAAACAACGGGATTCATTTGCTGTAAAGGAAATACTATCAGGTAATCTTCCTTCTTTCCTTAAAAAATTTATTCCTGTTCATACTTCAATCATTGATTCATCAACCGGTAAAACCATTAAAGCTATTATTTATGTAAGTCCTGATTATGTAAGTATTGGTAGCGATGCTGACCCGATCGCTATCGGGTGGGCAAGGATTCCTTTAACGCCAATGGCAGCACAACAGGTAGCCGACAGTTTTCACTGCTTTCTTCCCACCAAAAAAATAGTGGATGAAATTTATAAAGCCGCTG
>CAZOLW010000065.1:0-18002 GCA_964580775.1 uncultured Chitinophagaceae bacterium
GCGTCAGATGGCGCTGATACCAACCCTTGCCTGCACATATTCATTCTTCTCCAGTTCATTGAGCATAAACTGTGCAAGGTCTCCGGCATTAATGTGGTTCAGGTTTGGATCAGGGGGATAATCTTTATTGGTGATATAGTTTCCTGTTGGCCCATCATTGATAATATCCGGACTGCACACAAATGTCCATTCCAATCCGGAAGCCTTTAAGTATTCATATGCTTTGCGGTGTTCATTACCAACGGGAATATATTCTTGCGGATAATCTTTCTCATCCATGAGCAACAGGTTTTCTTTTGCATTTAAGATGCCCATTCCGCCTAATGCAACAATGCGCTTTACAGCAGCCTTCTTCATTTGGGCAAGAATGTTTTTGATTCCCAGTGAACGGGTTTTATCTGTTCCGTCAAATGCACCACCAATGCTGCTTAAAACGGCATCACAATCTTTCAGGGCATCGTACACTTCGCCTTCATCAAACAAAGCGCCTTTTATGATCTCAAGATTTTCATTATTTACTTCCAGATCAAATACATTTCTTCCGAAAGCTTTTACAGTATGTCCTTTCCAGAGAGCCTGTTTTACCAACTGTAAACCAACCTGTCCGGTGGCGCCGAATACAATCAATTTCATGTGTTAATTTTTATTGTTTTTTGCCACATAGTATATCCACAAAAATTATCATCACTGTTTGTATAAATTAGCTCGATAATTTTTATGGATATTTCATTTTTGTTTTTTTAAGGTGAAACAACAGTTACAAGTTATACCAAATAGATTTATAAATTATACCAAATATTTCCGGTATAATGCCGACAGACATTGAGTTTCGTTGAAATTGATTGGACTGATTAATATGTCTCGTCGGTATTACACCCGAAGCATGGATTTGTTAAAGTTTATTTTACTGTCAACCATTGGCATAGTTTTCCAATCTTTGTTTGAAATAGATGGTGTGAAAAAGAATATTCTCCTGTTATCCTTTGTATTGTTGTCTGGTTTTCTGAAGGCTCAGAAAATAGACAGCCTGTTTTTTAACCTGTACACAGACAGTTTGAAAAAAGGTTCCTGGAATTATATCAATGTGGATGCAAGGCTGAGTAATGGAAAATATATACCGCTGGGCGCAGACCAGTTGATCATTAAAACCAGTAATGGAAAGTTGCAGGGCAACAGTATCTGGATTGACTGGAATGTTTCTTATCCTTTTATTACAGTAGAAGTGGAGCTGAAGAAAGATGCAGCTGTAAAAAAAACAATTACTATCTGGGTTAAGAAAAAAGACGAACAGTTAAATGCGCCGGTAGATGATTCTGTACTGCAAAAAATCAACAGCAGAAATAAAACAAAATCAACAAAACGGAAGAGGGGGATGTAGTATTAGCTTTCGGTTTGTATTATTATGCTTTTGAATATCTGTCGTCAAGGCTTCGACAAGCTCAGCCTGACAGCTACTAGTTAACCACCACCTGTCTTCTTCTTCACGGGAGGTTTTGCAGCCGGTTTCTTTTGTGTTTTAGGTGCAGGAGTTGTTGGAGCAGGTTTCTCCATATCATCCGGATTATTCTTCTTATTAAAGTCGATGGCTTCAGGAACAGGAGCTTCACCATCTTTCAGTTTAAAATTAAAAACTTTGTCAATGTGCAGCCATTGCCCGTTTGTCCATTGAAAACCTTCATAATCACCATCGGGGATTAATGTAGATTTTTTATTCGGCTCGTTGCTTTCAGAAATCAGGTGATCAAATAAAATCATGTCCATGTCTTCATCGTACTGCACTCTTGCTCTGCCATCTTTCTTATATTCCAGCAGGAAACGATTAACATTAGCTTTCGGCACACTGTCTTTTGCAAAGGAGAAGGCAGCAGGTACTCCAAATACAGGAACACCTTTCTCATCAAACCGCATCACATCAATCCACTTTTTGGTAGAGCGGTTATTGTTTTCATCATAACCCAAAAGCGTATAATATTTATTGCCGAGATATTCTTTTTCAATGATACGGTAATACACAGCACCAATCCATCCACCGGGATCAGCAATCGTATCAGTATCAGCTTCTGTAAATTCACTTACATCACGCAGGGGAATAAATTTCTGATTGCCATTTGGTTTACGCATCTGGATAAATCCACGCTGACGGCAATAGTCATCATCTTTCACCACCTGCCAGGTAAAGATGCGGAAGCTGCTGTCTTCACTGTATAATTTTGAAATGGCTTTTAATGAATCAAACGGGAAATAAAATGAGTTATCCTGAATGAGTGCTCTTACGAGTATTCTTGTAAAGTTGCTGTCGCTGCGGAAACGTACAGCTGCATCTTTGCCATTCACAATATCAAATGCAAACTGCTTCAGTGAATCCTGTCTTGTTTTGAACTGCTTCAACTCAGCAGGAGTTAACTTCTGTGCAGATGCAGTAAGTACAGAAAGTAACAGGAAAAAAGTAAAGAGTTTTTTCATTCAACGTATTAACTGATTCAGGGCAAAATTATTGTGTTTCAGGCATTGCTGCTGAGGTCTTTGGCAAAGGATAACAAATCTTTATACTGCGCATCTACCGACAAGGGATCGGGTGTTTCTTCAGCACGGGTAGGGAGATATACGGTGTAGGCTCCGAAGTTGCGCCCAAACTTCATATCGTTAGGCATGTTGCCCACCATTATTGATTTGCTGAGATCAATTTCAGGAAACTCAGCTTTTGCCTGTAAAGCCATGCCGGGATTTGGTTTGCGGTTGATGTCTTTATTATCAATTGCCGTGCAGCAATACACTTTATCAATTCTTCCACCTGCAGCATGAATTTCCTGCAGCATCTGTTGATTTATTTTGTTCAGTTCATCCACTGTCATCAAACCTTTACCAACACCTGCCTGGTTTGTTACAATAATTGTGCGTTGAAAAAAAGGATAGAGAAGAGCTATTGCTTCTAATGAACCCGGTCGAAAATGAAACTCCTCCCAGTTTCGGATATAATCGCCCACCACTTCTTCATTGATAACACCATCACGATCGAGAAATAAGGTCCAGTCTTTTGTAATCGTTGGTAATGGAGTCATGTTCAATGGTGAATAGTAAACCGTGTTGGCCGAAACTTTTCTTGTAAATGGTGAGTGGATCATGAATGCGTTGCAAAATATCTTTCTTCAACAAGTTGACAAATAATATGACCCAGCATGATATGACTTTCCTGGATTCGTGGAGTAACGGTTGATGGTACATTGAAGAGATGATCACTCAGCTCCTTCAGCTTGCCACCTGTTTCACCGGTAAAACCAACAGTGATCATACCTTTTTCTTTGGCGGCTTTAAATGCTTCCACAATATTAGCTGAGTTACCTGAAGTGGATAAGCCAACCAACACATCACCATCATGAGCAATTCCTTTAATCAATCTTGCATAAGCCACTTCAAAGCTGTAATCATTTGCAATGGCTGTTAAGTAAGAAGTATTTACATGCAATGCTTCAGCAGGCAATGCATCACGGTCTAAATAAAAACGACCGCTGAATTCAGCTGCTAAATGCTGGGCATCGGCAGCACTGCCACCATTGCCGCAGAACAATACTTTTTTACCTCTGTGAAAAGCTTCAACGATGATATTCGTCACTTCGTTCAATCGTTTGATCGTTGCTTTATCGTTCAGCAGCTGTTGTTTTACTGCAATGGAATCACTGATGATCTGTTTGATTTGCTCACTCATAGTACAAATGTAAATTATTTTGATGCCAGTTGAAAAATGGCATTGGTCATTTTGTTCCAGGCATATTTTTGTTTTTCCTCCCGGAGTTGGGCAAGATATTGTTCAGTTCCCGTTTGCAGAAAACTCTGCATGGCATCTGCAATGGAATCACCGTTTGGCTCACAAACCAAACCAGATTTACCATGCGGAACATTTGCAGGTAGTCCACCTACATTAGTAACAATCATCGGCACTTCAAAATGATAGGCGAGGGGAGTAACACCACTTTGTGTTGCGTTGCGGTATGGCTGCACAACTGCATCTGCTGCACAGAGATAATATTTCACTTCACTGTCTGCAATAAATTCTGTTTTTAAAATCAGATCGTTTTTGATACCGAGTTTTTCAATGAGATCATCATACGATTTTCTGTCTTCGTAGAATTCACCGGCGATAAGAAGTTTGTGGTGAGTAGTTTGTAGTTGGGAGTTCTTCAATTTAGCAATAGCCTCTAATAGTATATCTAATCCTTTGTATTTGCGAATAAATCCAAAGAATAAGAAGATGAACTCTCTTTGATTAATATGCAGATGATTTCTTGCTTCTTCTTTACTGATGATGCTGCCGAAATGATCATACAATGGATGCGGCTCTAATTGAGCAGGCTTGGTTTGTGTAAAGGAACGCAGATCGGTCAGCACTTTATCGCTCATGGTGATGAATGCATCTACAGGTTTGATAAAATATTTCGTAAACGCATGATCACCCATTCTTTTTTCATGCGGTACTACGTTATCTGCAATGCAAATGATTTTGCTGAATTTATTTTTTTTGATTCGTCTCAGGATTGTTCCCAATGCGGGCCCCATCAAGGGTAACCAGTAACGTACAACAACCAGATCAGGTTGCAGATTTTTGATTTCATTACCAACTGCAACCCAGTTGAATGGATTGATGGAATTAATCTTTGTATGAATGTTCAGATTTGCAGGTGCCGGTTCAGATGAGTATTGAGTTGTTCCGGGAAATAAAAAATCAGGGTATTGCAAACTGAATGAATAGATGGTTACATCATGACCCTCCTCCTGGAATTGTCTCGCCAGCCGTTCGTTGAAAGCGGCAATACCGCCACGCAGTGGGTGTGCCGGGCCAACAATGACTATTTTCATACACCATCTTTTTCTTCAATCAAATAAACATTTCTCTCAGGCGAACTTCTGGAAATTAATTCACCAATAAATCCTGCAAGAAATAATTGTGAACCGATAACCATTACCGTTAGTGCAACATAAAATGCAGGCCGGTTGGTAATGGCATTACTGCTGTCAATTATTTTTGAAACGGCTAAATAGATGCTGATGCCAAAGCCCAGTAAAAAACAAAGTGTTCCCCATAAACCAAAAAAGTGCATGGGGCGTTTTCCAAACTTGCCGACAAATGAAATGGTGGCAAGATCTAAAAAACCATTTACAAAACGTTCCCAGCCAAACTTGGTAATGCCGTATTTGCGTTTGCGGTGTTCAACTACTTTCTCGCCAATTTTACGAAAGCCCGCCCATTTTGCAAGCACAGGAATATAGCGATGCATCTCGCCATATACCTCAATGCTTTTAATGACTTTGTTATTGTAAGCTTTTAACCCGCAATTGAAATCGTGAAGTTTAATACCACTCATTCTCCTGGTGGCTGCATTGAAAAACTTCGAAGGAATATTTTTGGTAAGTGTATTATCGTAGCGCTTTTTCTTCCAGCCACTCACTAAATCAAACCCATCTGTTACAATCATTTTATACAAGTCGGGAATTTCATCGGGACTATCCTGCAGATCTGCATCCATGGTAATAACAACAGTTCCCTGTGCAGCTTTAAAGCCTTCATTCAATGCAGCTGATTTGCCATAATTACGCTGAAAGCGAATGCCTTTGATATTGGCATTCGCTGTTCGTAATTGCTGAATTACTTTCCAGGAATCATCGGTACTGCCGTCATCCATTAAAATAATTTCGTACGATAATTGCTGTTCATTCGCCACCCGTTCAATCCATGAACAGAGTTCGGGTAATGATTCAGCTTCATCTTTAAGAGGAATAACAATACTGAGATTCATGAAATGATTTACATAGTTTGGGGCATTTGATCTGCCGGGTTTTTCTTCTTTACAATTGCTGCAACAATAAGAGATATCAGGAACCAGAAAATACAACTGAAAGCAAAGCCTAATGCCATTTTATTTACTGAGAAAGGATTGGTCTTGGCAGCATCAGCTACTGCTTTATCAATAGTGTCCTGCGGTGCACCAAATTTTTTCATCATTTTTTCAGTCATTTCCATTGATGCCTGCTGCATTGCTTCGCTGAATTCCTTGTCAATATAATTCATCAATACATACGAAACGATTGTAGTCGTAATGGCTGTAATAACAAATACGCCAAAACTTATTTTCAATGCTTTTGAAAATTCAAGATAACCTCCCTGGCTCTTTTTTTGCTTGAGACAGGCAAGAACTGCAAATACAATCGGTATTGCATAACCAATATATGCAACCGGACTCATAAATAATTTTACACCGCCCAGGTAAAGAATAGTATACATCAAAATTCCTACAACGGCACTGATAATGCCGTACTGAACTAGCGGATTTGATTGTTTGGTTTCCATAAACAAAGTTTTAGTTGAGTTTTAATTGATTGTTGCTGATGATGCCGATTACTTTTCCTTTCAGTTCTTTGCCAATAAAGGCAGAGTTTCTTGATTTGGAGCGTATGGCTTCTGTTGTAAAGGTATATGTCGCCTGCGGATCAAAGATTGTTACATTGGCCATTGATCCTTCTTTAATCGTTGGAACATCCAACCCTAAAATCTTTCTCGGATTGATGCTGATCAGTTCCACCCATCTTTCAGCAGTTAACTGATCGCCGAAGATGGCACCCATCACCCCATAACATGTTTCCAAACCAATCATGCCGGCTTTGGCATATTCAAATTCACAGATCTTACTGTCGTATTCATGCGGTTCATGATGAGTTGTAATACAATCAACCGAACCATTCAATACTGCCTGCTTCAACGCTTCCCGTTCAGTTGCAGTTCTTAAAGGCGGATATAATTTCAGGTTCGTATCATAACTCTGCAAATCTTCATCACAGAAATATAAATGTGCAGGAGTAACGGAAAAGCTTACTGCTGTTCCTATTTGTTTGGCCCTGTTAATATACTCAATACTTTTAGGAGAAGTGATACCGGTTAAATGAAGTTTTGATTCTGCATACCTGGTAAGTTTAATATCTCTTGCCACCTGTATTTCTTCAGAAAGAATCGGTTTTCCGGGTAAGCCCAATCTTGTACTGATGATACCTTCATTCATTAAACCGTAAGTGCCGATTGTTTTATCATCGGGTATCTGAATGATGGTTCCTTTAAATGCTTTTACATATTGAAGAGCTTTCAATAAAAGTCCGGCAGATTGAACTGGGTTAATGCCATCAGTAAAGGCAATTGCACCTGCCGATTGCATATCATACATCTCTGCCAGTTCTTTTCCTTCTGTTTGTTTGGTTACAGAACCGGAAGGATGAATACTCACAGCTGCGTTCCTCGATTTCTGCACAATGTATTCCACCTGCGATTTTCCTGAAACAACCGGTTGTGTATTGGGCAGCACCATCACTTCTGTAAATCCTCCTGCAGCGGCTGCTTCAATTCCTGTTTCTAAAGTTTCTTTATATTCAAAACCCGGATCGCAGAAATGCGTAAACAAATCAAACCAGCCCGGTGAAAGATGCAGATTTGGCTGCTCAATGATCTTGTCTGCTGAAGCTGAAATAGATGCTGCAATTTGTTTAATCTGTCCGTTTTCAATCAAAACGTCCTGCGTGGTTGCATGAAATGGAGAAGCCGGATCAATAATGCGTGCCTGCCTGATGAGAATAGTCATGTAACGGGTTCATATTAATGCGGCGCTAAGATCGTAGTTTTTTTGATTGATATTGTATCAAATGCATTTAAATCTTACTTTTGCCACCCACTGAAATTCAATGTTGAATGACAGTAATTGCCAAGTTCGGGACGTAGTACCGCCTGAGGCGGCATAGACTTCGCCCGGTAGCGCATCCCGCCTGAAGCGGGAGGGTCGCAAATAACACGAGTATGTTTTATGTTTATATACTCTAAAGCAGTTCTTTAGGAAAGTATTATGTTGGAAGTACTGAAAATGTTGAAAATCGGCTACAGCAACATAATTCAGGTAAAGGTAATTTTACAAAAAAAGGTGTACCGTGGTTTTTGATTGTCTCTATTGAATGTGTTTCAAGAACGGAGGCGGTTCAATTGGAGTTAAAAGTCAAAAAACGGGGAGCCAAAAGATACTTGCAGGATAATCATCCTGCTTGAAGTTCGGGACGTAGCGCAGCCCGGTAGCGCACTAGCATGGGGTGCTAGGGGTCGCAAGTTCGAATCTTGTCGTCCCGACAAATAAAAAGCTTCACTGAAAAGTGAAGCTTTTTATTTTTGATAAGAATCCCAAAACAAAGGGTGTTGCACTTGCCAAAAGCCGGTAACTGTTTATGTCTTCATCATTGCAGGAATTGTTTTCGACAGCGATTCTCCCACAATAATCTGTACTTGGTGCACTAATCCATCATCGATTAAAGAAATAAATTCACTGTTTTCTTCTTGTCCGTTAATAACGGTTTTTATTCCTGTGCTTTCTTTTACCTGTCTTATTTCGATCTGGTAAACCGTTGTCATGTAACGGTATTGTACTTTAACTGCATCCCATTCTTCGGGCAAACAAGGTGAAAAATACAATTTGTTGCCTTCTCTCTTTAAACCAATAAATGATTCAATCAATAACTGGTACATCCATCCGGCAGAACCGGTATACCATGTCCAGCCACCTCTTCCTTTATGCAAAGGCTCAGCATAAACGTCTGCAGCCATTACATAGGGCTCTGTTTTATACTTTTTAATTGCATTTGCATCCTTACCATGATTCAGCGGGTTAATCAGTTGCAGTAATTCCCAGGTTCGTCTATTATCTCCCAGTGCAGCAAAAGCCATGATCAGCCAAATGGCAGCATGTGTATACTGTCCTCCATTTTCCCTTACACCCGGAACATATCCTTTGATATAACCCGGGTTCAAAGAAGATTTATTAAAAGCAGGATCGAACAACTGTATTATTCCATCCTCTTTTTTTACAAGATATTTTTCTGCTGCATTCATTGCTGTCTTTTGTCTTGCCGGGTCACCTGCTGCAGACAACACCGACCAGCTTTGTGCAATAGAATCAATTTTACATTCCTCATTTTTTGCAGTACCCAACGGAGTGCCATCATCAAAAAAGGCACGTATATACCATTCTCCATCCCAGGCATTTTGATGCAGGTTATTTTGTAATTGTTCGGCAGCATCCCTGCAAATTGTTATAAATGGCTGATCATTTTTAAGCATTGCCACTGCAATAAACTGTTCCAGTATTCCATAAAGAAAGAAACCAAGCCACACACTTTCTCCCTTGCCATGATTGCCCACTTTGTCCATTCCATCATTCCAGTCGCCCGAACCGATAAATGGCAAACCATGTTCGCCAAAATGTAAAGCATGCTCAATTGCTTTTGTGCAATGCACATACAGCGTAGCCTGTTTATCTGAAAGAATTGGAAGATCATAATATGATTCTTCGCCGGTATTTAACAACCTTCCTTCAAGGAATGGAACAATTTCTTCGAGAATAGATTTGTCACCGGTTACTGTTATATATTTTGCAGTAACAAACGGCAACCATAAATAATCATCCGAACAGGTGGTACGTACACCTCTTCCAACAGGTGGATGCCACCAATGCTGTACATCACCTTCTATAAATTGTCTTGATGCACACAACAGTATCTGCTCTCTTGCCAACCCTGGTTTTGAATGAAGCAGGGATAACATATCCTGCAGTTGATCCCTGAAACCAAATGCACCACCAGACTGATAAAAACCACTTCTCGCCCAGATACGTGATGCCAGTGTTTGATAATTCAGCCATCCGTTCGACAGGATATTTACAGAAGCATCCGGTGTTTCAACCTGAACAACACTTAAGGCCTGTTGCCAGTACTGTTGTACTTTCAGCAAAGCCTGTTCTGCAGCAGCACTGCCTTCAAATCGTTTAATGATCGCTAATGTATCTTCTGTGTTTTTGCCTGCACCTAACCGGAAGATGACCTGCTTTTCCTGGTCTTCAGCAAGATTGACTTCTGTTTGTATGGCAGTGCATGGATCAAGTGCCGCACCTGTTCTGCCAGATAGCCTCGCTTTGTGTAACCCATCGGGGTTGCTCAGGGTGCCATTGCGGCCAATAAATTCTGAACGGTCGGAGGTGATGGTTTTATTTGCTTCATCTGCATCAAAGAAAGCAACCCTGTTATCAAACTCTGTATTATAAGTATTCCGTGCCAGTACAGCTCCGCTTCTTACATCCAGCTCGGTAACAACATACATTTGTGTTTTTGATTTCAAATCGCCCAGTATCCATTCAACATAACCTGTTACTGATAAGCGTCTTGGCCTGTGTGAATTATTGTGAATTTTCAGTACAATGAATTTAACAGGAGCTTCAATATCAGTAAATACAGTCATCGAAGAATCTATTCCATCTTCACTGTGTTCAAAAATGCTGTAGCCAAACCCGTGACGGGTTATGTAAATTGAACTGCTGCTGCATGGAAGCGGAGTGGGGCTCCAGAACTTTCCGCTCTCTTCATCCCGCAGATAAAATGCTTCTCCTTTTAAATCGGTAATGGGATCATTGTTCCAGGGAGTAAGGCGGAATTCATGGGCATTATCAATCCATGTATATGATTGCCCGCTCTCAGTAATAATGGATCCAAAATGCGGATTCGCCAGTACATTACTCCATGGAGCAGGCGTTTTCTGTTCGGGAGTTGTAATGATCACATATTCTTTACCATCGGCCGAAAAACCTCCAATTCCGTTAAAGAACTGCAGATCTGCCGGCTTTGCCAAACTGGTAAAATTGGAGGCAATGAATTTAGAAGGACTGAAACTAGGAATGGTTGTTTTTACTTTACTTCTTCTTGATACCTGTTCTTCCAAAGTGCCCGATCTGTCTGAAATAACCACTCTTGCCACTGTTTGAAACAGGACTCTGTCTTCATTCGAAATCTGATCGGAGGACCGGATAAAAATTCCACCCGGCTGGTCTTTAACATCAGCCGCAGCACCGGGTGTTAATAATCCAAATATCTGGTTTTGCAGCACCTGCCTGTAACCGCCATGATCTTCATTCCATATAACCAGGTCAACCATGATTCCTTTCATCCGCCAGTAAGCATGAGCCTGGATCAGTTGTTTCACTAATTCAATATTAGTTGAATCTTCAATTTGCAACAGCACAATGGGAAGATCGCCTGAAATAGAGTAGCCCCATAATCCAGACTGGCCCCGCTGGTTTTTTATAATAACGGCAGCGTCTGTTCGAAATGAATCATTGGCAAAAATGATTGAACCGGCAAGTCTTGTGTACAATTGTGCATCCGCTTCTGATGCATTGATTTGTCTTAGTATTACCTGGCTGTGTGTCCATGCAAGTTCAAGCACACGGTTGGTGAGATGAAAATCCTGGTATTTATCCACCAGCAAATTACATTGCTCTTTTGTTTCTGCGATGCCCATAATAATATCAATCGTTGCTGATGCATGAGGTTCGATTGTTATCGTGTAACGCATCGCAACTACCGGATCAAGAACAGCACCTTTGCTTCCCGGCAGTTCAGCATCGCTTTCCATTACTACCGGTTTGTGAATGGTATTTCCACGACCTATAAACCGGTTTCTGTCTGTTTCATACGAAATCGTTTTAACCTCTGCTTCATTTACTTTCATTAAATGAAACATCCACGGCACCTGTTCTTCAACGGTTCGTGGACGCCGGGTACAGATGATTGCATGTTTATTTTTATCAATTTCTGTTTCAACAAACAGGTTACTGAAGGCAGGATGTAATTCTTCTGCAATAGCGGGTACCAGCACTACTTCAGCATAACTTGTAATTTCGATGGTTCTTTTACGTCGTGAACGGTTGGTGAGATGTACACGTCTTAATTCAATATCATCTTCCGGAGATACCACTATTTCTGTATGCGTTTCAATGGAAAGATCCGTTCTTCTGAATTCTGCACGTCCCTGCGAAAAAACAGCTTCATAATGATCGCCCGGCTCTAAGGAAGGCTGATAAGCAGATGACCAATAGGTATCATTATCCAGATCACGGATATAACAGAATGTTCCCCAGTTATCACAGGTAGTATCTTCACGCCAACGGGTAACCGCAATATTTTTCCAGCGGCTGTATCCTCCTCCTGCGTTGGTAACCATTACATGATACTTTCCATTCGATAACAGTTGTACTTCCGGTATGATTGTATGCGGTGTATTGATCACCCGCATAGACATATCTTTTGTGGATGTGTCACTTCTCACTGTTCCATGCAGATCGGGAGAGAAAAATGCCGTAACCCTCGGAATGCGTTCCTGTAAAAGAAGTAAGGCGGATTTTACCTGTATATCAGCTGTAAATCTTTGCTGCATTGGTTTGTTTAACAACAGGTAGGCAAGTGACAATAATCCCATTCCCTGGTGATGTGCCATAAAAGAACGCACAACTGTATGTGTTTGCTTTCTTTGCACACGGGAAACGGTATAATCAATGGCTTCAAAAAATCCATACTTTCCTTCAAATCCGTTCTGCTTTAAGGTTTGCAGATTTTCGTACGCTTCAGCAGGATTTACCATCAACGCCATAATAGTAGAATATGGAGATATGACAAGGTCTTCATTCAACCCACGTTTGAAACCGGTTCCGGGAACACCAAATGCTTTGTATTGATAATTCAGATTCGCATCAACCCTGTTATAACCCGATTCAGAAATTCCCCATGGCACACCTCTTTTTTTACCATATTCAATTTGTTTCTGAATAATTTCTTTATAGGTTTGATTCAGTAATGTATTATCATAGGTTGGCATAATGATTAACGGCATCAGGTATTCAAACATTGATCCGCTCCAGGAAAGAAGAATAGGAGTAGTGCCGATTTTAGTAAGCTGCCTGCCCAATGCAAACCAGCTTTCCTGTGGTAATTTACCCTGTGCAATTGCCATAAACGTAGTAAGCCTTGCTTCAGAAGCAAGCAAATCGTAACTGCCAATATCTTTTCTGTGGTCATCCGCATTATATCCAATGGAAAGCAGGTGCTGCGTTTTACTGTAAAGAAAATCGTAATCGACAATACTTAAGTCATTACATTTTACTGCCAGTTGTTCTGCTGCATGAATTATTTCCTTTGCATGGTTTTCAGAAGCAGTAAAAGCAATTCTGAAAAGCTCAAGCCATTTATTTTCTTCTGCACTGTTACCGGGAGAAGTACAATCGTTAAGATGATTCAGCAGCAGTTGCTCAATTTTTGCCAGTTGATTCAGAGTAGGAACAGCCGACAGCACCGGAATAAGCTTGCTGAATTTTGCAGGAACAGGCGGCAACGTGAGCCATGCACATAATCCTGTCAGTTCATCCTTTGCTGTTGTGAGTTGCAGCATTGCCTTTTGTGCCCACCAGTTTTCTTCACCGGTATCATTGAACTCTGCTTTTGAAAGAATTTCAGAAAAAGAGACATGGATTTTATCCAGGTATGCTTTAGTATCAGATACATCATCGATAACAGATGAATGCTTATCGTTTATTTCTCTCACTAAATTTTTCAACAGGGTAGCTGTTGCTACAGAAGTTGTTTTTTCTATAACAATGTTTGCTGCGTCGGTAAATCCGTCAAAAATAAAATCACCGGAAATTTTTTTCCCCGGAAGTGCAAGCAAACCCTGTTTTAACGTAATCAAATGACCCGTAAGATTTCCGCTGTCAACCGTTGAAATATATTTTGGCGAAAGAGGAAACAGTGAAATTGTATCGTACCAGTTATACAGATGTCCACGGTATTTTTCCAGCCTCTGCATTGTGTCAATGGTATTGGACGTACGTTCTATTAATTGCCCTGCAGTAATATATCCAAAGTCAAAGGCTGTCAGATTCGACAATAAAGCCATCCCGATATTGGTGGGTGAGGTACGGTGTGCTATACGTTCTGCCGGATGTTCCTGGTAATTATCAGGAGGTAACCAGTTATCTTCCTCTGTAACATACGTTTCAAAAAACGCCCATATTTTTCTTGCCAGTTTCCGCAGGTACACAGATTGTTCTGATGACATTTCCCATTGCTGCTGACTTTGTTCCGGACGGCTGATGATCCACGTTAGTGCCGGTGCCAAAGACCATAACACCAGCAGCGGATAAGCAAATATCATTGACAGCGGCGTGTAAATACTCAGGAATAAAAAAATGAGAGCAGCAAAAAACGGCGAAACCCACATGGTTCTGTAAAATTCAAAAACAGTTCTTTGCTTTTGCCGGGTGTTATACGGATTCCATTGTAGCAATTTTTTTCTGCTGATAAAAATTCGCCATAGGGTTGTTGTAATGGCGTTGATGTTTAACCAGGTTTCATAAGGCAACGTGGTAACATTAATTGCAAGATTAAGAAAACGGTCTTTAAACGTACGGATGGTATAAATGAAATGCTGGGAAAAAATTTCATCATCGGGCCTGATCAGTAATTCCCAGATAAACGCCATCATTAACGGAAGGAACAGAAGGAGTAAAACACTCAATGTCCAGAACCAGGGATCAGTAGAAATTACCCATCCAAAAACAAAAAGAAACAGCAATGAAAACGGCACCAGGCTACGCCTCAGGTTATCAAATATTTTCCATTTTGAAAGTAAAGTAAGTCCGCTCTTATGAAATTTGTCATCGCTTCCTTTTACAAATGGAAATATCCAGTTTCCGATTTGCCAATCACCTCTTGTCCATCGCTTGCGTCGCACCGTATCAGAAAGATAATTCGATGGGTATTCTTCATACAATTGCACATCGGTTATAAGTCCTGATCTTGCATAACAACCCTCTACCAGGTCATGACTGAGGATACGGTTTTCAGGAAATTTCTTTTCAAAAACCTGTTCAAATACAGCTGCATTATAAATGCCTTTGCCTATATATGAACCTTCACCGAACAGATCCTGGTATACATCTGATACGGCACGTGTGTAAGGATCTGTTCCGGGTTCATTGCCATGTAGTTTTGCATAAACAGAACTGTTTTCACCCGGTAAACTGTTTGAAACACGTGGCTGCAAAATCGTATAGCCTTCTGTAACCCTTCGTTTCTTTTCAGAATAAACGGCTGTATTTAACGGATGAGCAAGCGCACCTGCCATTTTACAGGCAGTGTCACGGGGAAGATCTGTATCGGTATCAAGTGTAATAATAAATTTTACAGTACTGTAAATAGTTTTATCACCTATAACTGATAAAAAATCATGTCCTTCTTTATTCAGTATCAGTTTATTCAACTCTGCAAGTTTCCCTCTCTTCCGTTCATATCCCATCCACACATTTTCTTTGCTGTTCCATTTGCGGGGGCGGTGAAACAGAAAGAAGGTATCGTTGGTTTTGCGGTTATATTTTTTATTCAGCTCAATGATTTTTGTTTCTACTGCATGCAGCAGGTCTTTATCTTCCGGAACAATCTGTTCTTTTGCATCTTTAAAATCGGTGAGCAGAGCGAAATAAAGATTCGCATCACGGTTTGCCAGGAAACGAACTTCCAGGTTTTCAACCAGGTCATCAATTCCGTGTAAGCTGTTCAATAAGGTTGGAATCACTACCATGGTTCGGTAATTATCCGGAATACCTTTTGAGAAATCCATTTTTGGTAATATATCCGGCCTGGATAATAATGTAGATATCCAGTTAACGATATCGAGGGCAAGCTGACTTGCTGCCATTGCGGTACATAATGTTACTGCAACAAGCAGCCATGTGTTTATTCCTTCACTGTATCCCTTTGAAAAAAATGCCCATGTTACCAGGGACATTAAAATAAATATACTGGCGCTAAACGCAAATAAGGAATAACGGTATGTTATTTTGCGGCAGGTTTCCCACTTAGAGGATTTCATCTTAGCCAGTTTCTGCAATTTCAACGCACCTTTTCCTATCAGATAATAACCAACATGCGATAACCTGTCATCGTTATTTTCAGCTGCATTTTTTTCACCCATTTCAACTGCCATTGTTGCAACCTGCTCTTCTGAAAAACTGCTGAACTTCGCAATTTTTTCAACTGCATGACGGTAATGGTCTCTTGTGTAAAAATCCATTTTTGCATATACAGCAGCAGCATCTTCATAAAGGATTTTTTCTATAATACTGGTACTTTCAACAAATTCACGCCAATCCGTACTGCCCAATAAACGAAGACTGCCAATACTGTTGCTGATTGATACCTGATCTGCGGCCTGCTTCTGGTTTTCCTGCTGTATGAGTTCATTGCTTGTTAACCCATAATCAGATAGTTGCTGTTCAATCCAGTTTATGGGAAGAGAGAGACTGTTGCCTTTTTCCTGTAATCTTCTTGCCAGCTCAGCAATAAAGGAACCGACCATTGGCGGTTCCGAACGTGCCATGTCAGCAATTACCAATACCAGGTTTTTTGGATTATTTTCAGCTGCACTGATTAATTTATCGGCCCATTCTGCTGCCAGGTCTTTGTTGCTGATATCAATGGATATCTGGATGGAGAGGCGGCGGAGGTTTTCCAGTAAGGCAAGCCGAAGCATGATTGGGAATGCCCACAATTCTCCTATTTGCAGAAAAGTTTTTGTCTGATAGGAATTAATAAAACCAGTAAGATTATTAATATCGATATAGCCATCTGTATGGGAAATGATTTCAACAGCAATATCGTACACTCTTGGTAATCCTGCTGATTCTCCTTTGGCTAACTGGGGCAATCCTTTGCTGTATCCTTTAGGCAAATGTTTTTTGCCGATGTAGATCTGTTCTTCAATCAGGTAAAAATTATCCAGCAACCATTCTGCTGCAGGCATAATCCGTTCATTTCTGTTGACAACTTCAGTTAAAATTGCATGAACTTCCAGGAGTATATTTTCATTTTCAGCCAACCGTTTCAAAAGCTGTTCTGAAGGATGCCCGGATATCAGTAAATGTTTTTTTGAAATAATTTTCGCATGCTGTTTCAGCTGCTCTTCCGTAAATAATTCAGATCGCAGTGGAGCACTTTCATTAACATACAGGGTGTTTTTATGATCTCCAAAAAAAGGATTGATTAAATTCTTTTTAAAAGCTGTAACGGCATGCGGAAGAATTTCAAAAATCGTGTTATCTTTTTTAATATTCCTTTTCATGATGATGAAGCGTTTCAGTTGCTGACCTTGATCCTCAACTATGCCAATATCATGCCTCTGTAATGAAAAAGGTGGAAATCTTTTTTATTTGCCCGGCAAAAAAATGGTGTCTTGCTGATTAGTATGTTTTTATTGAATCAGTAATGCTCATTGAAGGTAACTGATAATACGGGTCTTGCATAATAAAATAATTAAGATTGTGCTCAAAAAGAATTTTTTTTCGAAATCAGATCAGGATATTATTATCATTTATTTCATAATCTCTCTGATTCATGAAAACAATATAAGTTTCTTCCGGTAAAAAGGACTGATAGAAAACTTTCGTATATATAAAACAGGATTTAAATCCATACATGAAATGTGATACTTTTCTTTTTATTTTTGTAACCCTTACCGGTTTTCGGGATGTAGCGCAGCCCGGTAGCGCACTTCGTTCGGGACGAAGGGGTCGCTGGTTCGAATCCAGTCATCCCGACTTTCATAAGTTGTATAATGAAGCTATTGTTTCCTTAATAACTCATTTATACTGACAAATTCTTTTAAATCAACGAAACTAACAGTCATTCCTGCTTCATGCCTTAATTTCGCTGTAAGTAAAAGCGCTTTAATACATTAACTATTTGAGATGAAGGAGAAGTTGCAGCAACTGAAAGCCGAATTAGAAGGGGATTTATTTCTTGACGATACAATCAGGACCTTATACGCCACCGATGCATCGGCGTACCGTGAAATGCCACTGGCTGTTGCCATTCCCAAAACAAAAGAAGATATTAAAAAACTGATTGCCTTTGCTGCTGCAGAACAGACATCGGTTATTCCCCGCACTGCAGGCACTTCATTGGCCGGACAGGTCGTTGGCAACGGAATTATTGCAGATATATCCAAAAATTTTACTGAAATACTTGAACTGAATAAAGAAGAGCATTGGGTTCGTGTTGAACCGGGTGTTATACGTGATGAATTAAATATGTTCCTGCAGCCTCATGGTTTA
>CAZOLW010000066.1:0-16909 GCA_964580775.1 uncultured Chitinophagaceae bacterium
TATTTGGGTTGATGCGTGTACGTTGTCTGCATATGAACGATGCACATATTTACTGCAGTCATGAAGATTTTGCGCAGGAGTTCCGTGCAGTGAATGATATGTACCTGAAGTATTTCAAGATCTTCGGTATTGATAAATATGTGATGCGTTTGAGTTTACACGATCCGGCCAAGCTTGGTCAGAAGTATGTAAATGAACCTGAACTCTGGAAAAGCACAGAAGAACTGGTAAGAAAGGTGCTGATCGATTCTAATATTCCTTATGTGGAAGTGCAGGATGAAGCGGCTTTCTATGGTCCGAAGATTGATGTACAGATCTGGAGCATTATTGGCCGTGAGTTTACCCTGGCTACCAACCAGGTTGATTTCAACAGCGGTAACAAGTTCAAACTCAGTTATACCAACCAGAATAATCAGCCCGAAGTGCCCTTGATCATTCACCGTGCTCCCTTAGGAACACACGAACGTTTCATTGGATTTTTGCTGGAGCATTATGCCGGGAAGTTCCCGTTATGGCTGGCTCCTTTGCAGGTGAAAATTCTGCCTATCAGCGACAAGTTTCTGGATTATGCAAAAACACTGTTGCTGAAACTGAAAAAAGCTGATATTCGTGCTGAAATTGACGACCGCAGCGAAAAGATTGGTAAGAAGATCAGGGATACCGAGCTGGCAAAGGTTCCATATATGCTGGTAGTGGGAGAGAAAGAAGTGAATGAAGGAAAGGTATCGGTTCGTAAACAGGGTAAAGGTGATGCCGGAACATTTGAAGTGGATGCCTTTATTGCAGCAGCGGTTGAAGAGATCAAAGAACGTAAATCGGAATAACTACTCTTTCCCCTAAAGAGTAAACAATAAAAATTAAAAATGAATAGCCTTCCTTCAGGGGATGAGGGCACTAGAATATGGCATTTCCATCAAGACCTCCAAGGGGACGATTTATGCCCCGAAAGGAACCAGAGCATCGCATCAACCACATGATCCGTGTACCGGAAGTTCGATTGGTTGGCGAGAACATTGAATTTGGTGTTTATCCCACTCAAAAAGCATTACAGATTGCACAGGAATTAGGATTGGACCTTGTAGAGATTTCTCCGCAGGCTGTTCCGCCGGTTTGTAAAGCCATTGATTATAACAAGTTCCTTTATGAAAAGAAGAAGAAGGAAAAGGAAATGAAGTCGAAAAGTAAATCGGCTGAATTAAAAGAAATTCGTTTTACACCCAATACAGATGATCATGACTTTGATTTTAAAGCAAAGCATGCGGAGAACTTTCTGAAAGACGGCAACAAGGTAAAAGCCTATGTTCAGTTTAAAGGAAGGGCCATCCAGTTCAAGGAAAGAGGGGAGCTGGTATTGCTGAAATTTGCTGAGCGTTTGAAAGATGCCGGTCAGGTAGAAGGGTTACCGAAACTTGAAGGCAAGCGAATGCTGATGATCATTGCGCCGAAGACAGCGAAGAAGAAAAAAGAAACTGCAGAATAAAAAAAAGCCGCTTATAAAAAGCGGCTTTTTTGTGCGTTCAATAAAATTTATTTAGAGGAAAGTTCAGCAAGGTTCATGCTCTTTGCAATTGCTTTTAATACATCTGCATCATTACTGCCTCTTGATTTTATGGTGAGCATGAAACGATCGGCGATTGCATACGTAACAGTAGCGTTATTATCTTTCTTAAATACCTGCTCATAACCTTTTACCAATTTCATTCCTGTATCAAATGAACCTGATTTTTCTGAATCATTTTCCATTTGAATATTCATGCTGAATACGCTTGCTGCAGTTGTAAAGCCCATGGCAGATTGGTTATAATCGATTAATTCAACATCAATGGTTTTATCACCGCTTTTGTACCGCTGTTCGGCATTACTCATGCTGCCAAAGCCCGGCATGTTCATTGATTCGCCATCGGGATCACCATCTTTTTCATATCCTGCAACATCAGGGAGGTATTTCTGTAAATCTTTATAGTTCATTGCCAGTGTATCACCTTTGGCTTTTCTTTCCTGTCTTCTTTTCTCTGCTTCTTCGGTTGCTTCTTTCATTTGTTCACCAGCTTCCTGGATATTATTCACCGTTATTTCACCGTCTTTGGTTTTGATGACAGTGTCTTTGTTTCTGCCGAGGCCGCAGGATAAAAAAATAGCTGAACTTAACAGAATACTGCTGATGGTTTGAACTGTGTTCATGGTAATTTTTTTCTAAAGCTATTGCAAATACAACTTGCTGACAATACCCTTTTTGGGGGAGGGCTGTACAACAGTTCTGGAAAGTATTGTTGAGGATTGAAGCCGGTTCCTCCGGATTATTTCGCCAATCCTTTGCCGATGATTCCACCACTTACTTCAAGTGTAGTTCCATGGATAGCATTGTTCTCCATAATAAACCGAACGGTTGCAGCAATCTCATCTGTTTTTACCAATCTGCCAACGGGTATTTCGTTAATAATACCCTGCAGTATTTCCGGTTTGATTGTCATGAGTAATGGTGTTTCAACATAGCCGGGAGCAATGGCAGCAACACGGATATTCTTTATACCTCTTGCATGAAATTCACCGGCAAGAATTTTTGGCCATAAGGCAACAGATGCTTTGGTAGATGCATAATTCAGTTGTCCCAGCTCACCTGATTTGTTGATGGAGGAGATGGGGATGAGAACTCCTTCCCAACCATTATCCACCATACGTATAGCTGCTTCACGAAGCGTTAAGAAAACACCCGTCATATTTACATCAATCACCTGTTTCCATTGATCAGTGGTCATGAACTTTTTTACTTTGCCTGTTTCCCTGTCGGGAGTAACTAAAAAACTATCACGGATAATTCCTGCACAGGCAAGTACCACATTGATACTGCCGAATTGTGTTACTGCAAAATCCATGAAAGCCTTTACTGATGATTCATCGGTAACATTCAATACAGTTGCTGCTGCCTGTCCGCCATTGTCAAGAATGGTTTGTTTTACTGTATTCAGCTTTTCTTCATTCATATCGCCCAATACAACTTTTGCACCTGCTGTTGCTAAAGCAATCGCTGTGGCTTCGCCAATGCCACTGGCTGCTCCTGTAATTACGATTACACTGTTGTTTACCTGCATAATTATTGATTGAGAAAATGTTTAATGATTGATACAATCTCTTTAGCTCCCTCAGCATACAACATGGTTTGATGATTGCCCGGCACTTTTGCATAGATACAATTTTTCATCAGCTCTACAGTCTCCATTGCATTCACTTCGGGTAGCAATGCAGCATCCATCGTGTATACTCCTGGCGCATTGATGAGTATGGCTGGATGATATATGTTCTGTAAATAATCCAGCCAGGGTTCGCCCAAACTTCCTTTTAATACAGCTTCCATCATGTGTTCAGGTTGGGGAATACAGTTCACCGTTCCATCTTCATTTACGTTTACATCTGCATTGTAATAACTCAGCATCTGTTCTTCCCATAAAGTTAAGTAAGGTGCTGCTTTTACTTTTTCAATATATGCATGAAAGGAGGGAAAGGTTTGTCCTAATCTTCCAAGGGCAGGGCCCAGCATTTCTTTTGTATTGGGATGCATGTTGGCTGCTGCATCCATCAGTATTAATTTCTCAACACGGTCAGGAAAAAACTTTGCAATGTACAAGGCAAGAAATCCACCAAAAGAATGACCGGCTAAAATAATTTTTTCCAGGTGCAATGCATCCATTAACCCAATGATATCTGCTGTATGTTCTTTCATACTGTAACCGGATGATGGCGCATCACTTTCACCTCTTCCACGCAGATCAACTGATAATACATGAAAAGCCGGGCTTAGTCCCGAAGCAATCAATCCATCAAATGCATGCGCATTGGCCGTTAAACCATGCAACAGCATGATGGTTGGCTTATTGCCTTCAAACTCCAGGAAATGAAGCTGAATATTATTTGTTTTGATTAAATGACTTGTCATAGTTATTCTTTTGTCGTAAAGCCCTGTTGTGTTTATTTTAATCAGCAAATTGTTCTCTCAACTCTCTCTTCAATACTTTGCCTGCTACGTTTCTCGGCAATTCATCAATAATAATCACTTTGTAAATTTTCTGGTACCGGGCTTCCAGGTTTTGATTGGCCCAGTCTTTTATTTCATCAGCAGAGGAAGTAGCGTCATCATGCAGCACAATAGCCGCAACAGGGGTTTCGCCCCATTCTGTATGCGGAATTCCAAAGACGGCTACATCTTTTACTGCTTTATGCCTGATAATAATTTCTTCGAGATCTGTGGGATACACATTTACACCCCCCGAAATGATGAGGTCTTTTTTCCTGCCTGTAAGAAATAAATATCCATCTTCATCCACATAACCTAAATCACCGGTAAAGAGCCAGCCATTCTTTACAGCTTCTTTTGTTTGTTCAGGATTTTTATAATACTCCGTCATGAGCAAAGGGCCTCTGCCAACGATCTCGCCAATTTTTCCCTGCAGCAATTCTTTTCCAGCTTCATCAACAATCTTCAGTTCCATGAATTGCGAAGGAGTACCAACGCTTCCTGTTTTCGTCATGGAGTAATTCCGGTCAAGAATGGTCATGAAGCCTTCTGTTAATCCATAGAGTTCATAAAATACATTTGGAATTTGTTTGTTCAGTTCCTGTTTATGTTCCATCAGGAGAGGAGCTCCAACAGAAAGAATGTATTCGAGTGATGAAAGATGTTCTTTGTTGAACGTTGCTTTTTGTAAACAGCCAATGATCTGTGAAGGAACCAGGATTGTATGTGTTACTTTTTCCTTGTGAATAATATCCACCACTTCTTTTGCATCGAAATGGCTCATCAGTACATAGGTGCAGCCCATGAACATTGAAGGCATTAAAGTTAAAAAAGATCCGTTGAAAATGATGGATCCCGAATGCATGACTACACTTTCCGGAGTCATACGATAGGCATTGGCGAATAAGGAACCATATAAGGCTCTTACTGCATGACTGATGACAATTCCTTTTGGTAAACCTGTTGTGCCGCTGCTGTAAATAATATTGTAAGGATCGGTGCCAATAACTTCTTCAGCTGCCGGTGCTTCAGTTGAGTATTGCTGTTTTTTTGTGTGATAGTTTTGATAACCTTCTTCGTTTGCATCAGTTACCCAGAAATTATCGGAAGGAATTTTCTGTAAATCCTTTTTAACGAAATCAATATGTTCAGTCAAATCATGACTGGTAATAACGAGCTTTGTATCGGAGTTGTCGAGCAAATTAAATAATCCCTGACCACGCAGCAACGGACTCAACGGAACTGCCACCGCACCAATATTTGCACAGGCCCAGTATGTTTCCCACAACTCTAAGGAATTGGAGAGAAGTGTTGCAACCTTATCTCCTTTACTTATACCAGCTGCTATGAATGCATTTGATAAACGATTGACTTCTTCATACAGTTCTTTATACGTTAACCGTTTGTCTTCAAAAATAATAGCCGGATGATCCGGTCTAAACCTAGCATGTTTCCTGAGCCAGTATTGTATGGTAAGTAATTGAAGTGACATAGTGATCGCTTATGCTGAGGACTAATTTAATCAAAGGAATGGAATGATTTAAAACAAGTAAGATGGCATCTTTTGCAAGATGCCATCTATGAAAGATCAACCCTCAACTTATTTTTTAGACTTTGTACTGTGTGGAATATGAGCTCTCAGTTCAACAGAATACAAACGGCCGATGGAAGGTGATCCAACAAACTCTCTCTGATCTGTATTGAACAAATTGCTGATACCTCCACCAATACTTAATATGCTGTTCAGTTTATAACCTGCACTGATATCAACTGTTGTAAAACCACCCAATGCACCCCAGTTGTAATTCTTTAAATAATTTCTTGGCTGGTTGTTGAGTGGATTGATACCACCATACACTACACCACGTTTGCCTTTACCTGCAGCTGTAGAGATCTGGCTGCCACTGTACAAATCAAATTGTTCAACCCAACGTACAGACAGATTAACAAACATTTTTCCTTTGCACAGATTCTGGAAACTTAATGTTGATGCCAGCCTGTTCTCAGGTGCATTTAAACTTCTTTCTTCTAACGAAACATAACCATCCCTGTTTGCATCGTTCTTTATATTGTCTTTGGTAATGTCTGATCCAAACCAGCTATACTTTACAGCAAGGCTGATGTTATCGGTAAAGAAATAATTTACACCCAGGTCAACACCATATGATTTTACCTGGCCATAGTTGAAGTACGTACTGAAAGCTGCGCCACTTAATGTGTTACCGGTAACAGTACCTGGTATTAATAAAGGAGTAGTAATTGGAATATCGCCCACTTTTAATGCACGGCCACCAACTGAAAGGGCAGGGCTTAAGAAATTTTTACTGATACCGTAATATCCATTGACATCGATGTACAGTTTTTTCCCAACAGCTCCTTTATAACCCAGTTCCCATGTATTAATTTGTTCAGGATTTAAAGGAGATGTTACCAATTGTTGCGCAGGATTGGTAACATCGGCTCCGTTAGGAGTATAAGTAACTCCATTTCCGTTTCCGAAAACAATTCCAAAAACGCTGGCCCTTTGAAATAAGATGATGGGTGCGGCAAATGCTCTGCCCCATGTTAAACGTACGGCACCACCCGGAACACCTTTTACCAAGGCAACCTTTGGTGAAAACATATTACCGAACAAGCTATGATTATCCAGTCTTGCTGCGGCTACCAGTTTAAAATCGGCTGGTAATGTTTTTTCCAATTGAATGGCACCACCAAACTGTGTGATCTCTACTTTTTCATTTGCATCAATCAATACAGTACCAAAAGTCTTTGGTATATCTTTTTGATAGGTTGCACCAACAATCATATTCAAACCAATATTGGTGAAATTATAATTGTATTGAGCTTCGGCATTGAAACGTTTTGATTCTTCTTTAAACATATTTCCCAAACGTGTTGCAAATGCTTCGGCAGAATCTGGCGGGAGACGGCCAAAAGCTCCGTATGATGGGTTGCTGCCGTCGGTAATGCTGCTATGTGTGCGGTTCCAGAAATCCCTTGTATAACCGGGGATACCATATGATTTTCCAACATTGGTCCATGTTTCATATGCCTGTGCAAAGAAATGAGGACTCACATAACGTAATTGCAGATAAGAAAATTTCCAATCCCTGATCTGGTTACGACCAGTATTGTTTACACTTAAAAAATTATTATTACTACCACCATAGGAAGCAATGATGTCGGCTTTTGAATTAATGCTGTAATACAGATGTGCTTCACCTCTTGTATGGCTGAACTGGTAAGTAGGAATCCGTTCAGGGATTGCAAGGGCAGGACCGTACACACTTCCGCCAGCATAGATGCTATCGTGGAATTCAAAATCTCTTCCTGTTGTATGTTCACCCGTTAATTTATAAGCCCACTTGTTATTAATCTTTGTAGCGGTACGGAAACGACCGCTGAACACACCCTGGTTACCAGCTCCAACAACAAGATCAGTTCCCTGCCATTTGCGTGGATCTTTGGTAATGGTATTGACAATACCGTTATGTGCGTTAGGTCCGTATAACGCAGAGTTAGGACCCAATACAATTTCCAAACGCTCAATATCTTCTTTAATGACTGTATTCATGATACCTGCAGGTAAACCACTGCTTCCTGCCATCATACTGTTTCTGCCGTCAGTCATCAATAAAATTTTTGCATTGAATGCATTGTTGAAACCCCGTGCGTTGATACCAACACCAGTAACACCTGTGCGGATGAATTCAACACCCTGAATTTTTGAAGCAAGCTCTCCAATATTGAACGATGAAGACTGTTCAAAATCTTTTGCACTGATGACGCTGATTGAGGCAGGTGCTCTTGTAATTTTTTCAGGACGCTTAGAAGCAGATATAACCACTTCATTACCGGGTCTGTTAGATACAGATAAAGAAGCATCTGCCGTGGCCGAACCACTGCTTACATCGGTTGAAACGGTTACATCATCATATCCCACATAGGAAATGATCAGTGTAATTTTCCCTGCTTTTACATTGGTGATAGTAAAAGCTCCATCATCACCGGTAAATACATAAGCGCCACTGCCTTTCACAGTAACAGTTGCTCCAACCAATGGCTCACCGTTCTGCTTATCAGTAACCTTACCGCTTATTTTACCAGTGTTTTGTGCTATGACTGCAACATGAATGGCAAGCATCAGTAAAAGCACTACTAGTTTTCTCATGATCGTTTAGTTTAAGATTTGTAAATGTAGATTAATGCAAAAATTGTTGAATGATATTGTTTACTTCACTGCTTTTCTCAAATTGAAACATGTGACCGGACTGTGGTATAATTTCAACTTTACAGTTCCTGATGAACGCTGCTGATTCTTTCATGATGCTTTCATTGGTTAAGCCCGGATGCAGGTACCGGTTCGGGATCAATGCATCATTTGCTCCGGTTAAAATCAAAACAGGAATGCTGATATTTTTCAGTGATTCTTTTACAGGATGAGCAAGCATTCCTTTTACACCGTTAGAAACGTTTATACAGTACTGCTCGAAATCAGGACACTGTTTCAGCTTCAACCTGTCCTGAATTAATTGTTCAGCATCGGCAGGCTGCAGGTAAAAGTTTAATTTGAAATTATTCCTGATCACTGCCTGATCCTGTTTTTCAAAAACTGCAGGAGGAGTGGAAGCAAGTAAGAGTTGCGCTTCTTTTTCTGTGAAGGTTTCTAAACCCGCTGGTGCTGCAAGAATCAGCTTCTTTACTTTTTTATTCTGTAAGGAAGTAATAACAGCAATCTGTCCACCCATTGAATGGCCTGCAAGAATCAGCTTCTTTATTTTTTTCTTTTGCAGAAACTCACTGATCACATCAGCATAAAATTGCAACTGATCTTTTCCTTTTGTATCAACATGCTTATCAGACCATCCATAACCGGGCAGATCAACCGCAATACATTTATATGCTGATGATAATTCTTTTACTGACTTTTCCCAATGCGAACTGTTGCCTCCCAAACCGTGAATGAATAAGATTGTTTTGCCTTTCCCTTTTTCGATATAAGCAAGTTTCCCTGACGAAAGCTGAATTGTTTTTACCGGCAGATCGTATACCGGTAAACAGTTTTCCTGTGCCTTTACTGCAAAAGAAAGTATGCATAAAACTGATATGGTGATCAATCTTTTCATGCAGTTACTGTTTTCTTTTTAATGATGAAATGAACAATTAACCCAACAGCCAATGAACTGATAATGGCAATTGCTGCTGCAATACCCGGATTTCTTGTGCCGGTTGCCATGTAAGGAGTTAACCGTCCGTAGTAAACGCCAAAGTGAACAGTGATGGCAACAACAGAAGCGATGATGGGTGTTGCTTTATGAACATTTTTCCAGAACATTCCAAACAGTAAAGGCATAAATGCTGCAGAGAAAGAAGCATACACACCATTTTGAGCAAAGATTCCTACACTTAAATCGGGATTGGTTAATTGCCTGTATGAAATAAAGATTGTAACAGCAGCCATGCAGGTTATTACAACACGGTTTATCAGTAATTCATTTTTTAATTCTTTATGTCCTGATAAAGGTTTAATGATATCGGAAGTAATAGTGGTGCTGATGGACTGTATTAAACTTTCAAGTGTAGCAATACCTGATGCAATTAACCCAACGACCAAAAACAAACTCATCAGTGGAGTAAAACTGGAAATAACATAAGCCGACATCACACCATCTAAAGGCAAAGGAACATTGTTGAATTTCAGATCGGGGAAAACAAGCCGGCCGTATAAACCGCCAAAGACTACGGTAAAGAATAAGAGAAGTAATAGAACGGAGACTGTTAAAAAACGATTCATGTCTTTGTCCTGTTTCAGCAACATGGATCTTGTAATAATATGCGGTTGGCAAACTATGGCCACACCCACAATAAACTGACAGACGACGACTTCAAAAAAGTCTCTGTACAAAGGACTGGATGTATTAAACGGTTTTGTGAGTTGCGGATCAATGGCATTAAGCTTTGCAAAAAATCCTGTTCCTCCGTCTGTAAAGAAATGATAGCCCGACGCAAGAATAATAACGGCCACAACAACTTTCAGCAAGGCCTGTATCATGTTCGTGTACACCATACTGTTGGCACCACCAAACATCATATAGCCAAAGGTGAATACAACGATGCCTGTAAGTACATATAAAACATCTGCATTCAGTGCTTTGCTTAACACCTGTGTAAGTCCAACACAGATCAGGACGATGAATGTAATATGAAGCAACGACAGAAAAGCGATGTATAAACGGAAGCCTTCACTCTCAAATCTTGTACCCAGCCAGGATGCAATTGTTTTTGCCTGAACGGTATTGCCGATTTTTCTGAACTGTTTGGAAAGAATAATCAGGGAAATCATGGCGCCAAGCGGAAGAAAAACAGCCATCGATAAAAATGAACTGATTCCGTAATAAGCAACAAAGCCCGGATTAATGATAAAGGTAGCAGCGCTGGTCATACCGGCGGCAAGTGAAAGGCCGATAGCAGCAGGAGAGAATTGAAAAGTACCGGTAGCGTAATCGGCCATCGTTTTGGTGCGTCGTGCACCTCGGATGACAAAGTAGAGTATAACAGCTGCATACACAGCAAGACACACCCATACAGCAATCAGCATTCCCGGAGTAGCCAGGTTGTTCATTTTATAGCAAGCAATTGAGCGGTCAATTTAGAAGAGTTTGGAAAACTGACGGAATGAAACAGGCGAACGGATAAGAAGAGTAAGGTGAACGTATGTTTTTTTGTGGTAAAAGAAATCAGAGAATGGAAAGTTTCTTCATAAAGCCCTCCCTGTACGTTTTGCCAACAGGGATATGTGTACCTGAAATGATGATGTCGTTCTCTTCAATGGCATCTATTTTTTCTTTGTTAACAAGATAGGAGCGGTGTGATCTGAGAAAATGAGTGGATGGAAATTTTTCTTCAACTGCTTTTAATGATTGACTGAGCAGGTATTGACCTGTTGTTGATTTGATCATGGCATAGATATCATATGCTTCCACCCAAAGAATATCTTTCAACAATACTTTTTCCAGGCGTTTTTTATTTTTCACAAAAATACCATCTTCGTAATTCAGATTCTCTTTGATACTTGTGCCTGAAGCAGCAATATCAGTATTTCGTTTAGCAGCGTTGTGTAATGTTATTTCAATCGTTGAATATAATGTTTCAGAAGAAACCGGTTTCACTAAATAGGCATAAGGCTCGGCCAGCTTTGCTTTTTCAATCGTCTGCGAATCAGCAAGTGCAGTAAGGAAGATGAACGGAGTGCTGCCATCCTGTTTTAATTGTTTGGCCAGATCAATACCCGTCATTTCACCGGAAAGATCAATGTCTAATATTACCAGGTCGGGTTGAAGTGATTTGATCTGACGGTAAGCTTCTTCTGCATTATCAACACTGGCAGTCACTTCAAAGCCAAGATCCTGCAGGTTGTAGGCAATCTCTTTTGCAATGATCCAGTCATCTTCAACCAGCAAAACTTTTATACCGGGCATATTTTACTCTTTACTTCTTTATTCAAATATATAAACGGCTAAATTTACAAAACCATCATGTTAATCCGCTGCAGAAAATATTATTCTTCTTTTATCGGCATTTTTATACTGATACTGTCAGTTCCTGATCTTTCTGCACAGCAGCTTGTTTCATTAAAGCCAGATCAGGAATCGCAGACCATTCAACCGAATATTTTGAAGTGGTTCATTGATACAACAGGACAATTATCCTTTAACCAAATTGATCAAAGATCATTCAGTGAGTTTTCGGCAATCAATTTGAATGAAACAAAAAAAGAATGGACAATCTGGGTTGAGTTGAAATTGGTGAATAATTCAGGTCAGGATCAGCAGTTGATTCTGCAAACCGGCAAGTGGGGATTCTTTGAAGTGTATTTTATTTCAACTGCCGGTAAATTGGTTCATGAAGTTAGTGGAAGCCTGGTGAAACTGGGTCAACGTTCACAGCAGGCCAATACAAACGCCATTAAATTAATACTGAATAAGGATGAGCCGGTTAAACTTTATCTGAAGTTTAAACCTGTTTACAGCATTTATACACACAAAGACATTAATCTGCAATTAACCCAACAGGTTGTTTTTGAAAAGAATGACAGTCAGCGCCTGTTATGGCAGGGATTGTTCTTTGGTATTATCTGGGTGATGGGGCTTTATAACCTCATTCTCCTTTTTGCAGTAAAAGATATCAGCTATTTATATTACGTGTTGAGCATTGTCAGTATTGGTCTTTACTTTGGTTTTTATTATGGATTTGGTATTGAATATCTGTGGCCCAACTCACCTGTTTGGGATACGTTCTGTTTTTCTATTATCAATCCATTTACGGGTTTAACAAGAATACTCTTTACAAGAACCTATCTGCATACGCCCCGACTTTTGCCAAGAATCAATAAAGCAATGAATGTTTTGGCCGCTGCATGTATCATTACATTACTGTTTGCATTTGGTTTTTATGTGATGAATATTGACCTGCTGAAACCCCTGGTAATGATCATTGGTGTACTGGGTGCATTGGTATTGATCATGATGCTGGTGGCAGGTATTGTGGCTTATTATTACGACAGGTATGATCCTGCAAAATTTTTTATTGCTGCTAATATTCTGCTGGTGATTGGTGCCATTGCCTTCATTCTTCGGGAAACCGGTTTAATGAATGATAATTTTATATCCCGTTATCTTGTTCAGTATGGTGTGTTAATCCAGGCGGTTGTTCTATCTCTTGGATTGGCCAGCAGGCTGAATAAAATGCGGCTGAAACTGGCCAATGAAACATTGGACAAAGAACGGCTTGCGTTTGAAACAGAACGGGAGAAGAAACGATTGATTGAACAGCAGAAACAGGAACTGCAACAGCAGGTAAAAGAAAAAACTGTTGATCTGCAATTGAAAAACGAAATGCTTGAAGAAACGATTGGACAGGTAAAAGAATCGGAGAATAAACTCAGTCAGCTGAACCAGGTAAAAGATAAACTGTTTTCGATTGTATCGCATGATCTCAGAAATCCGCTGGCTACGATGCAATCGTTTTTAAAACTGATTACTGAACATCATGAAAAATTAACAGAAGAGGAAAGGTTGAAGTTATTTTCTGAAGCTCAGCAATCGCTTGATAACCTCAACGAACTCCTGTACAATTTGCTGCAATGGTCCAAATCGCAGATGAACCTGCTGCAGTTCAGAAGAGACAGGTTAAATGTAAAGTCAATCGTCGATACTTCGGTAAGGTTTGTTCAGTTACATGCTCATATGAAAGAAGTAAGAATCATTACGAATGTGGAAGAGGGAATACTTGCCTATGCCGATAAAGACATGGTAGAGTTCGTCATTCGGAACCTGTTAAGTAATGCCATTAAGTTCAGTTATCGCAGCAGTGAAGTGGAGATAAGAGCAAGTTCTTCCGGGAAACTGATCCATCTTGAAATAATTGACCATGGAATTGGAATCAGTGAATCCAAGATCAAAAAGCTCCTTGAGAAGAATACCAGTATAACAAGAAGGGGTACAGAAAAAGAAAAGGGAACCGGGCTTGGTTTACTTGTAAGCAAAGAATTTATTGAAAAGAATGGTGGTTTTCTGCAAATAAGGAGCGAAAATGGGAAAGGATCTGTCTTTAGCTTTTCCCTGCCGGCAATAGCTGAAAACGAGATAGTGAAACCAGACAGAAAGGATTTGATTACCTGAGTAGTGCCTGAATTTGCTTATTATCAGGTCATTTTCATGGTTTTGTTTGTGACTTTGCCTGATTTTATTGAGTTTTTACCTACATTTGCAGCCCCTTAACAGGGTAGCTCCCAGAGCTATATTGCCCAAACGGCCCCCTAAGTGTGTTGCCTGTGCAACGCCGCCATCAGGGTATCATCTTAAAGCGCATACAAATGCCAAAGGTAAAAACCAATTCGAGTGCCAAAAAAAGGTTTAAAGTAACCGGCACCGGTAAGATCATGCATCAGAAGAGTTTCAAACGTCACATCCTCACAAAAAAATCAAAGAAACGCAAGCGCAACATGCGTATGGACGGTGAAGTTGCACAATCTCATGTTCACTTTGTAAAACGTTTATTGCGTCTCAAATAAGAGGCGACCTCAGTAAACATCAATTTATAATTTAAAATCATTCAGATATGCCCCGTTCAGTAAATGCAGTTGCGTCAAAAGCACGCCGCAAAAGAATTCTCAAGCAAGCCAAAGGCTTTTATGGTAAACGTAAAAACGTTTATACCGTTGCTAAAAACGTAGTAGAAAAAGGTATGACCTACAGTTATGTTGGTCGTAAATTGAAAAAGAGAGAATACCGCCGTCTCTGGATTGCACGTATCAACGCTGCAGTTAGAGAAGAAGGATTAACCTACTCTCAGTTCATCAACATCCTGAAAGTTAAGAACATTGATCTTGACCGTAAGATCCTTGCCGACATGGCAATGAACGAACCTGAAAGCTTTAAAAAGCTGGTTGCGTCAGTAAAATAAATTATCACAAAAAGATAAGCGAACGGGTGAAGTAATTCACCCTTTTTTTTGTGCCTGAAAATCTTCATGGCCTTGCATTATTTTTTACAATAAGTTTGCAATCAAAAAACAGTGACGAAGAATAAGAACCCATACGAATTAACCAATTCCACGTATACCGACCTGGTGCATCAAACCTTCAATTTTCCACAGGAAGGGTTTGAAGTAAAAGACAATTACCTGCAGTTTAACGGTCTTAACCTGAAAGCCCTGATCGATAAATACGGTACGCCTATGAAGCTTACCTATCTGCCCAAGATCGGGATGCAGATTAAGAAGGCGAAAAAAATGTTTGAAACGGCGTTTAAGAAACACAAGTATGAGGGAAAGTATTTCTATTGTTACTGTACCAAGAGCAGCCACTTTTCATTTATCGTAGAAGAAGCGCTGAAGCATGAAATTCATCTCGAGACTTCTTTTGCGTATGATATTGAAATCATCAACAAACTCTATCAGAAAAAAAAGATCACAAAAGATATACAGATCATTTGTAACGGTTACAAGCAAAAAAGCTATATAACAAGAATTGCCAAGTTGCTGAATACAGGGTTTAAAAATGTAACACCCATTCTTGATAATACAGATGAGTTACAGATGTATAAAAGAACGGTGAAAGTGCCATTTAAGCTGGGTATCCGTGTGGCTGCTGAAGAAGAACCTACGTTTCCATTTTATACATCGAGGCTGGGAATCAGAGCAAGAGATATTCTCGAATTTTATGTTGATAAAATTGAAGGTAATGAAGACCGGTTCCAGTTAAAGATGCTGCATATCTTTTTGAACAAGGGAATAAAAGATGATATTTATTACTGGAGTGAACTCAATAAAGTAGTGAACTTGTATTGCCAGTTAAAGAAGATTTGCCCTGAATTGGATTCAATCAACATTGGCGGCGGATTCCCAATCAAACATTCACTTGGGTTTGAATATGATTACCAGTTCATGATCAATGAAATTACAGGAACCATTAAAAAGACCTGTAAAAAAGCCGGCGTACCCATGCCGAATATTTATACAGAGTTTGGCAGCTTTACAGTAGGAGAAAGCATGGCGCACATCTATTCAGTTCTTGGCCAAAAAACACAGAACGACAGAGAGAACTGGTATATGATCGATTCTTCTTTCATTACTACATTACCTGATACATGGGGGATAGGTGAAAAATTCTTAATGCTCCCCATTAATAAATGGGATAATGATTACCAGCGTGTGGTGCTTGGTGGTATTACCTGCGACAGTCATGATTATTATGATTCAGAAGAACATATCAACGAAGTGTTCCTGCCAAAGCTGAATGGCGAAAGCCCTGAATCGTTATATGTTGGATTTTTCCATACCGGTGCTTACCAGGATCAGATCAGTGGATATGGAGGTATTAAGCATTGCATGATCCCATCACCCAAGCATATTATTGTAGGGCAGGATAAGAATGGTAAACTGGTCGACTGGGTTTATGCAAAGGAACAAACGGCTCAAAGCATGTTGAAAATTCTTGGATATTAAGATCAATTCTAATAAAACAAAATGCCCTGCTTTTGCGGGGCATTTTTGTTATCATCTGTATCGAAACTAAACTATAGAACAGGTTTTGGACTCATTGTAAAAAAAAACATATTAAGATGAAAGGTCACGTGTTACTCTTCATCAGCACTATTCTCCATTTGCAAATCTTAAGTTACGTAATATTTGTAAGTTTATATCTTAATAGTTCAAACAACCTGCCAAATGACAAAATCAATCAGAATGAAATTCTTTCTTACTATTTCCTTAACATTGCTGTTTTACAGCACAGCTACGGCACAGTCAACCGAAGATTCGGTGAAAGCAGCCGTAAACAACATGTTTGCAGCCATGAAAAATGCGGATTCTGCAGGATTAAAGAATGTTTTTTCCGAAACGGCTGTTTTGCAAACCATCAGCCGCACAAAAGAAGGGAAAACGATGGTTAGAACTGAAGTAATCAGCGAATTTGTTTCATTTGTTGGAAAATCAACGAAGGGTGATGCAGATGAACAAATCAGTTTTGGAGCTGTTCATATTGATGGTGCCCTTGCAAGCGTATGGACGCCTTACCAATTTTACTATAAGGGAAAGTTCAGCCATTGTGGAGTAAACTCATTTCAACTTGTGCGTATAAAAGGACAGTGGAAGGTTCAGTACATCATTGATACAAGAAGAAAAGAAAATTGCCAGTAAGGGCATTACTTCTTTTTTGATCTGTACTTTTTATTCACTTTCGGATCATCAAAATATTTATTCGCATCTTTTGAATCTATTTCCTGGATTTCTTCCAACGGAACATCAATCAGCTGTAACTGGATCTGCTTGAGATCGGTTTTCAACTTTGTTGTTTTGAGTATTATGTCAGGATCTTTTTCGCCAATTAAACCATTTTCA
>CAZOLW010000067.1:0-16545 GCA_964580775.1 uncultured Chitinophagaceae bacterium
CCATTATATCCCTGCGGTAACAAACGTTTTCTAATGGCATGATGGGCATTTTTGTTTTTTCAGATACATTAACAAAATCCCAGCAATCCTGCAGTTTCATTGCACCACAAACTTCCATGCCCACTATCTTTCCGGCATTCATGGCATCGATTCCCTGCGGTAAATGCCACTCCCATGGTGAAGCAATAATTACTGCATCAATATCATCCCGTTTCAAAAGATTTTTGTAATCGGTCTTGCCATTGCTGTATTCAACAGGCGCTTTTTTCCCAAACTGTTTTACAATGGCCTGTGCCATTGCCATCATTTGTTTATCCGGATCAGCCATTGCAATTACTTCCACATCATCCCGTTTCAGCATTTCTGATAAGTGAAGCTGACCACGTAATCCAATTGCAATCATGCCTATCCTTACTTTCGTTTGCTGTTCAGCAGCGAAAACGCTTAATGGGGATTGAAGAAAAGCTATGCCTGCACCGGCCAGTGCAGTTTGTTTTAAAAATTTTCGACGGTCATAGTGGATTGTCATAAAGTAATTTTTGCACTTCAAACTTATAGTAATACCCGGTACGAATATTACGCAAACGCTTGTTGAAATAAATATTACGCAAACGTTTTACTAAGCCCTGTTGTGTTTATTAACAGATAGTCTTTGTACTTTCCCGATTCATATTTTAAAAAGTTTCTATGCAGGACAAACAGAATAACCGGTATGCTATTGTTATCATTGGCATTTTATTTTTTGTTTTTGGTTTTGTTACCTGGCTTAACGGCCCGCTGATTACTTATGTGAAGCTGGCTTTCGGGTTAGACACTGATTCAAAAGCATTTTTGGTAACTACAGCTTTCTATATGGCTTATTTTTTTCTTGCATTTCCGTCTTCCTGGGTACTGGAAAAAACAGGAATGAAAAAGGGAATGGCCATGGCGCTGATTGTTATGGCTATTGGTACTTTTCTTTTTGGACAATATGCTACACATAGAAATTACCCGATGTGTTTGCTGGGACTTTTTATTATTGGATCCGGTTTATCCCTGTTACAAACAGCATCCAATCCATACATCAGTATTATTGGCCCTATTGAAAGTGCTGCGCAGCGCATCAGCATTGTAGGTATTTGCAATAAAGTTGCCGGGATCATCAGCCCGATTGTACTGAGTGCATTTGTATTAAAAGGTATAAATGGACTGGAAGAAAAAGTGAAAGCAGCAACTGATCCGCAGGTAAGGGACTCTATCCTGAATGAGTTTGCTTCGAAAATTTATATACCGTATGTTATAATGGCGGCAGCATTAGTACTGTTAGGGTTTTGGATTTTAAAATCTTCTTTGCCGGAAATAAAAACCGCTGAAGCAAATGTACAGCCTGCGGGAAGTGATGCAACAAAAGAAAAAAGCAGTCTTTTCCAGTTTCCTCATTTATTGCTGGGTGCCGTTTGTATATTTTTTTATGTGGGGGTAGAAGTAATGGCGGGTGATGCCATCGGCACTTATGGAAAAGGATTTGGCATTTCTACTGATTACACAAAGTACTTTACGTCGTTTACTTTGGGGGCCATGCTGCTGGGTTATGTGATAGGGTTATTCACTATACCTAAATATCTTACGCAACAGGCTGCACTAAAAATATCAGCCATTCTTGGAATCATTTTTACACTGGCTGCATATGTTACCAGTGGATACCTGTCGGTTGGATTTGTTGCCGCTCTCGGCCTGGCTAATGCGCTCATGTGGCCGGCAATTTTTCCGCTTGCTATCAGCGGACTTGGAAAGTTTACAGAAAAAGGCTCTGCCCTTCTTATAATGGGTATTGCCGGCGGGGCTTTAATTCCCAAAGCTTTTGCAAGTTTAAAAGAGCATTACAATTTTCAATTAGTGTTCTGTGCATTAATGATTCCCTGTTACCTGTATATTCTCTATTATGCAGTAAAAGGATTTGCAGCAGGTAAAACTGGTTCAACCGTCCAAATCAAAACAGCTTAACAGATAAACGGACTGATGTAAAAGAAATCATTCAAAAAATACAGGAGCAATACAGTAAGTGCCAGTTAAACACAGAAGTGGGTTTAAAAATTGAAATGGAAAATAGCTGGTTACATCTTTGCAACTCAAATACAGCACCGGTAATCAGGGTTTATACAGAAGCACCGACGCAGACCCCAAACTGATGATTTAGCTAAGGGTATTATAGCTGCTGAAAAAAAGTACAGAATCATAAGATTTCGGTTTCCCAGGCCACCCCTTTTATGAATGAATCAGAGTTGGGTAATTTGAATGGGAAAAGCTGAGCTTCCGGGCCCAGTCTATTTGCTTTATGACAAAGTTTCACCCAAAAGAAGTAACAATTAATTGATTTCCTTTTTTTCAGGCCTTTTTCTTTCTTAGGGTTTCGGTAAATTATTTGTTTCTTTATACATCTTTTAATTTTTTTAAGTAATTGATTTCCATTTAAAGTCTCTATTTAAGTTGGCTATGCATTGCAAAAAAACATTTCTTCTTATTCTTGTTTGTTTTGGGTTGAATTTTTTTGCGGGTGCCCAGCATTTTAATTTTTCACATCTTGATATATCTCAGGGATTATCAAATAACCAGGTTAACTTTTTTTTTAAAGATGCTAATGGGTTCTTGTGGATTGGAACAATGTCAGGTCTCAACAGGTACGATGGCTACCAGTTTAAGATATTTAAACATAACCAGCAGGATACTACCACTTTGTCAGATGATTATATTGCGGGCATAACGGAAGGGCCATTTAATAAACTGTGGATTGGTACAAGGGCCGGTTACAATATTTACGATCCCGTCACCGAAAGATTTGAGCGTAACATCAATGCTCAATTGAAGAAACTTAATCTTCCCCAAACTGCTGTAACAGAAATCAGTAAAACAAGTGAAGGCGATTTTTTATTCTTAATGAATGAACGGTATGTATACCGGTTTTCAGTTGAAACAAAAAAAACAACCCTTTTATACAGGATTGCAAACGAAAGCAACACACTGTCGGCCATTGAAGAAGACAGCAAAGGTCAGTGCTGGTTAATCTATCATAATGGATTAATTGAACGGCTGGATGAAAAAACGGGTTCCATTACAAAAAAAACCGGTATCCCTGCACGTGTGCATGGAAGTGGATTTATTTATTATTCGCTTTTTATTGATCGGGAAGATGAATTATGGATACGCACTTCTCCGGCTACTGCAAATAAAGGAGGAGTGATAAGATATAATCCTGAAACAGATGTTTTTACTCATTTAAAAAATAATGAAGGAGATATACGGTTGAATTCGAATCTTATCACCAGCATTATTCAGGATAATAACGGATTAATATGGCTTTGCACAGATCATGGGGGTGTTAACCTGTTTAATAAAAAGAAAAATACAATCAGCTATATTTTAAATAATGTGGATGATGATAAAAGCATCAGTCAGAATTCCATTATTACTGCTTATAAAGATAATACCGGTATTGTTTGGCTTGGCACCTATAAAAAGGGGGTGAGTTATTATCATGAAAATATCATTAAGTTTCCTGTGTTCCGTCATCAGCCTTCCAACCCGGGAAGTCTTTCGTTTGATGATGTAAACCGTTTTGCAGAGGATGCTTCCGGTAATATCTGGATTGGAACAAATGGAGGAGGCCTGCTTTATTTCGACCGGGTGAATAATCGGTTTCAACAGTACCTGCACCAGCCGGGAAATACAAACAGTATCAGTAATAATGTAATTGTAAGTCTTTGTATTGATAGCGAACAGAAGTTATGGATTGGAAGTTATTTTGGCGGACTTGATTGCTATAATAACGGGAGGATAACTCATTACCGGCATGATGCAGCTAATGCAAACAGTCTTTCGGATGACAGGGTTTGGGAAATTTTTGAAGACTCAAAAAAAAACTTATGGGTAGGGACGCTGAGCGGCGGACTCGAAAGGTTCGACAGAAAGAACAATGTTTTTCATCATTACAACTCCACTATTCCTAATTCTATTCACTCAAATTATATCAGTGCTATTATTGAGGACAGGGAGGGTAAACTATGGATCGGAACAGATAATGGAATTGATGTAATCGATCAGTCAACAGGGAAAATTGTTCATTATGTAAATAATGCAAATGAGGCTGATGGGTTAACCAACAACAATATTATCTGTTTGTTTGAAGACAGCAGGGGGCTTATCTGGATCGGTACAGGTGATGGCTTATGTGTATATAATAAGCAGCTGCAGAAAATTCAATCATTCAGGGCCAGGGATGGCCTTCCGGAAAATACAATCTTAAATATACTGGAGGATCAGAAACATACTTTATGGATAAGTACTACAAAAGGAATTTCTAATGTTGAAATACTGAAGGACAAAAATGCAGCAGTTAAAATCTCCTGCCAGAATTATACAGAGCTTGATGGGTTGCAGGCAACGGAGTTTAATGAAAATGCAGCATTGAAAACTTCTAAAGGGGAGCTTCTGTTTGGAGGTGCCCGGGGGTTTAATATTTTCGATCCCCAAAAAATTGTAACTGACAAATCTCAACCGCATCTGGTGTTTACTGATCTGCAGATATTTAATAAATCGGTTGGCATTGGTGAAGAAATTGATGGAAAGGTATTATTGCCAGTTGCCCTGTCGAATATGAGTTCGATTACGTTTAAGCATAATGAAAATATTCTGGGCATTGAGTTTTCTGCCATGATATTATCGAACCCCCGTAAAATAAAATATGCTTACAAACTCGAAGGATTTAATAAAGACTGGCTATTTACAGACAGCAGGATGCGCAAAGCAATCTATACCAACCTCGATCCCGGCACTTATACTTTTCGTTTAAAAGCAACTACCGAAGATGGGCAATGGTCTGATCAGGAAATTACACTGCAAATAAAAGTACTTCCTCCTTTTTGGCGCACGAATCTTGCGTTCCTGATTTACCTGCTTGTAATTGCATCAGCACTATTCATAGCCCGAAAAATTATTTTAGACAGGGCAAAAATGCGTTTTGAAGCAATTCATCAAAGGAAAGAAGCAGAAAGGATACAGGCAGTGGATGTAATGAAAACAAAATTCTTTACCAATGTCAGTCATGAGTTCAGAACACCACTGAGTTTAATTTTATCGCCGTTGGATAAGATTGTAAAACAAACAACAGATCCGGCTCAAAAAAAACAACTGCATCTTATTCAGCGTAATGCCAAGCGGTTACTCAATTTAATTAACCAGCTGCTTGATTTCAGGAAAATGGAAGTGCAGGAGTTTTCTGTACAGTTCTCAAAAAGTGATATTGTAAAATTTGTCAAAGATATTACCAGTTCCTTTTCTGATATTTCTGAGAAGAAAGATATTGAGCTGGCATTTCAATCGGACATAGAAAGTCTGCAAACACTTTTTGATAAAGACAAACTGGAAAAGATTTTATTTAACCTCCTATCCAATGCATTTAAATATACTCCATCGAACGGGAAAGTAAAAGTGGAATTGATGATGGAAGGTGGTAATACGAACACGGTTAAAGAGAATGCAAACCTTTTAATTAAAATCAGCGATACAGGAATTGGTATACCCGCAGAAAGTCAGCGTAAAATTTTTGAACCCTATTTCCAGGAAAACCTGGCTGGTAATATGCACAATTATGGTACGGGAATCGGTCTTGCCATTACTACAGAATTTGTACGGCTGCACAAAGGAACAATCAGCGTGGAAAGTGAACCTGAAAAGGGAACCTGCTTTACGATCAGTTTACCTATAAGGATGGAAGAGGGATTTCCCACAGCAGACGAAATTGAAGAAACTGTTCTTGCCCCTGAAGAAATCACATCTCTCCGGATGGATATTGACAGTGATGCAGGCAATGCGGAATCAAACAAAACAAAAAAGCATACCATTTTACTGGTTGAGGATAATGAGGACTTCAGGTTTTATTTAAAAGACAACTTAAAACATAACTATCATGTAGTTGCGGCAGTGAACGGTAAAGAAGGCTGGAAAAGAGTAAGGGAACTGAACCCTGACATAGTCGTAAGTGATATAATGATGCCGGAAATGAATGGCATAGAACTGTCGAAAATAATTAAAACAGATCCGGCTACTTCGCATATCCCGGTTATTCTGCTCACAGCAATGACCACTGTTGAAAATGAACTCGAGGGTTTTCAGGCCGGAGCCAATGATTATATTACCAAGCCTTTTACGTTTGAAATACTTGAATCGAGGATTAAAAACCTGCTTTCCCTGCGGCTGCAGATGCAGGATAAATTCAAAAAACAGCTGGAGATTAATCCTGGCGAAATCACCGTTACATCGGCCGATGAAGAATTTATGAAGAAGGCATTGGCAGCAGTGGAGAAAAATATCGACAACCCGGATTTCTCCGTGGAGGATCTGAGCAGGGATTTATTCATGAGTCGGGTATCGCTTTACAAGAAACTGCTTTCCATTACCGGAAAAACGCCCATTGAATTTATACGGATTATGCGGTTGAAACGGGCGGCACAATTGCTGAAAAATGGCGGTATGAATATTTCAGAGGTAGCTTATGAAGTTGGATTTAATAATCCCAAAGTGTTTACAAAGTACTTCAAGGAAGAATTTAATATGACGCCCTCTCAATACTCGGCACAGAAATAACAGAAGCGCCGGTTCATGGGTATTGTATGATAAAAAGAAGGGGTTTATTTGTAAAGCACCCTTATTCTTTACATAGAAAAACAAAAAAAACAGCCCTGCTTAACATTTGATACCCATCAAATAAACATATGCCACCCGGCTTCGGCTTCGCAGCAGCCTAATTTTAACCTGACTTTATCAGAACAGGTTAAATATTGATTGCTATGACGAGATTGCTTGTACTTTGCATCTGCTTTCTTCTGCAGGTGCCCTCTTACGGGTTAGATACAAATTTCACTTATGTGAAAACGGAAGATGGAGTAATTCTCTACCCTAAGGAAGATATTTCCGGAAATACACAGGCTATTAAGATTCAGATAATAACGGATAAAATCATCAGGGTCATTGCATCTCCGCAAAAAACGCTTATTGCCACATCGAGCCTTATCTATATTTATGATGCATCCAGCCGGCCAACCTGGGATATTCTTCCTTCAAGCCACGAAAAGCTCACACTTAAAACAGAGTTTCTTACAGTTGTTGCCGATTTAAATACAGGAGCTGTTTCTTTTTTTGATACGAAAGGAAAGCTGATTGTAAACGAAAAGAAAATGGGCCGCAGTCTTGAGCAGGTAGTTCACGAAGGCAGCCGGTCATATAAAATAAGTCAGACGTTTGAAACTTCAGCTGATGATGCCTGGTATGGATTAGGCCAGCATCAGGATGGATTATTTAACTACAAAGGCTACCAGGTTAACCTGTTTCAAAACAATACCGAGGTAGCGGTTCCTTTTTTAATTTCCAAAAAGAACTACGGCATACTCTGGGATAATTATTCCATTACGAAGGTTGGTGACACACGCAATTACAAGGCTCTCTCAGCAATTAAATTATTTTCAAAAGAAAGTCACCCCGGATGGCTTACGGCAACATACTGTAACAATAAAAACAAGCCCGGCGAAGTATTTATGCAACGGGCCGAGTCGGAAATAAACATGGAGTACCTCAATGAATCCAAACTTTTTCTGCCTGCAGGTTTTAATCCCGCCAAAGGATTAGTAAGATGGGAAGGCTCTGTTGAATCAGGAATGAGTGGAACGCACAAATTAAGATTTACTTATGGTGGATATATAAAGGTATGGGTTGGTGGAAAGCTGATTCTTGACCGCTGGCGCCAAAGTTGGAATCCGGGTTCTGCAATTCTTGATGCAAACTTTGAACAGGGGAAGAAGTACCCGGTAAAAATTGAATGGCTGCCCGATGGTAGTGAATCGTACATAAGTCTTAAATGGCTCGATCCCGTAGAAACAAAAAATGAAAACAGTTTTAGTTTCAGTTCAGAAGCAGGCCAGCAGCAGGATTACTATTTCATTTGCGGTAATAATATGGATGATGTAATTGGTGGTTACCGCACTCTTACCGGAAAAGCATCCATGCTTCCGGCATGGGCACTGGGTTTCTGGCAAAGCCGTGAACGGTATAAAACACAGGACGAAGTTTTGAATACAGTCAGCGAATTCCGCAAAAGAAAAATTCCATTAGACAATATTGTACTCGACTGGAATTACTGGGAAGAAGATGCATGGGGAAGCCAGGAATTTGATAAAGAAAGATTTCCCAATCCTGACAGTATGATTAAGGTACTGCATGAAACTTATAAAACGCAGCTGATGATTTCTGTGTGGCCAAAATTTTATGAAGGCATCAGCAGCTACAATGAATTTGAAAAGAACGGATGGCTGTATAAAAGAAATATTGCCGACAGGCAAAGGGATTGGATTGGTAAAGGATATGTGTCTACGTTTTACGATCCCTTTAATGCTGATGCACGCAAAGGTTTCTGGAAATTATTAAATGAAAAACTATATACAAAGGGTGTGGATGCATGGTGGATGGATGCCAGTGAACCTGATATTCTTTCAAATGTAAGTCCGGAGAAAAGAAAGGAACAGATGTATCCGCTGGCTGCAGGTATTACTGCTGAATACATGAATGCTTATCCTTTAGAAAATGCAAAAGGTATTTATGAAGGTCAGCGGTTATCGAACCCTGATAAACGTGTTTTCATTTTAACACGTTCCGGGTTTGCAGGCATGCAGCGTTATTCTGCTGCAACATGGAGTGGAGATATTTCTTCAACATGGCATGATATGAAACTGCAGATATCTGCCGGAATTAATTTTTCGATGTCGGGAATGCCTTACTGGACAATGGATGCTGGTGGATTTGCAGTGGAAGAAAAGTATCTGCATCCTTCAGCTGAAGAAACAGAAGAGTGGAGAGAGTTAATGACCAGGTGGTACCAGTTCGGTGCATTTACTCCTTTGTTCAGGGTGCATGGACAATTGCCTTTCCGTGAAATTTATAATGTAGCTCCCGAAACACATCCCGCTTATAAAAGTATGCTGTATTACAGTAAGCTCCGTTACAGGCTGATGCCGTATATCTATTCTATTGCCGGCCAAACCTATCTCAATAATTATACAATTATGCGTGGGCTGGTAATGGATTTCCCTGCCGATACTTCCGTAAACAATATTGGAAATGAATACCTGTTTGGCCCATCCATATTAGTAAGCCCGGTATATACTTATAAAGAAAGAACAACGCAGGTGTATTTACCAAAAGGCCAGGGATGGTATGATTTCTATACCGGGAAATATATGGAAGGTGGAAAAACAATTCAGGCCGAAGCTCCTTATGAAAGAATCCCTCTGTTTGTAAAAGAAGGTTCTATTATTCCTTTTGGCCCGGAACAGCAATATACTTCTGAGAAAAAAGCAGATTCAATTACACTGTATGTATATGCAGGAAAAGACGCTGAATTTACATTATACGAAGATGAGGGTGTAAACTATAATTATGAAAAAGGGAAGTATTCAACCATCAAGTTTCTCTACTCAGATATTGATAAGACAATTACTGTTAATGCAAGTGAAGGAACTTTTTCAGGCATGTTGAAGAAGAGGTATTTCACAATAAAATATAACCGGAAAGAAAAAGAATCAGCGTTAAATCTCAATACGAAAGAGGGCGTAATGATTACCTACAACGGGAAAAAACAAATTGTTCATCTTAAATAGTATTGATATTTTTTTTATTAACTAAATGCTTGTTATATGCAAAAAACCAAAACGTTAAAATTGCCGAAAATTCCATTATGGATTTTTATTTTATGTATGATGGTAAGCAATGTTGCTTATGCCCAATCTTCAATGATCTCGGGAGTTGTAACTGATCAGAAATCATTAACTCCTTTAACGGGAGCGACTGTGATGATTAAGGGGACAAACAGGGCAACTGTAACAAACAGTACAGGCCGCTTTACAATTGAAGCTGCCCCTGATAATGTTCTTGTTATAACATTTGTAGGACATGTTTCAAAAGAAGTAAAGATTGGAAATGTAAAAGAATTGAATATACAACTGGAAGAAGACTTTAATAAACTGGAAGAAGTAGTGGTCATTGGTTACGGTACCCAAAAGAAAAAATTAGTAACTGGTGCCAACCTGCAGGTAAAAGGAGAAGATCTTCAAAAACAAAATACAACAAGTGCTTTACAGGCACTGCAAGGTCAGGCTCCCGGTGTGCAGATCACGAGTTTTTCCGGTCAGCCCGGTTCAGGAATGAACGTTGTTATCCGTGGTAAAGGAACCATCGCCAATTATTCGCCAATGTATGTTGTTGATGGAATTCAGGGTGTTGACATTTCTACAATCAATCCTGCCGATATTGAATCAGTAGATGTTCTGAAAGATGCTGCATCAGCAGCCATTTATGGTGCACAGGGTGCCAACGGCGTTATCCTTATTACAACAAGAACCGGGAGACCCAACCAAAAGCCACAAATCACTTTCGATACTTACTATGGTGTGCAAAATATAACCCGCAAATTTCCATTGCTGAACTCACAGGAATACGCCACCATAATGAATGAAGCAGCTATAAATTCAGGCAAGTTACCCTATTTCACAAATGACTCTATTTCCAAATTACCCATCAGCACAAACTGGCTTGACCAGATGTTTGTAAAAAATGCATTGACTAAAAACTATGTAGTAGGTATGCAGGGTGGAGGCGGAACCTCAGTTTACTCCACATCGTTGGGTTATACTGGTCAGGAAGGAGTTGTTGGCGGTAAAGATCTTTCTCATTACGAACGGTATACGTTCAAAATGAATTCTGAACATGGTTTGTATCAGAGTTTCCTGAAACTGGGTCAGCATTTTACTTTCAATTATCAAAATAATAATGGTATTGGAGTGGGAAACCAGTATAATAATACACTGCGGTCAGCCTTCACTGTCAGCCCGTTTGTACCCATGTATGATTCGCTTGGCAATTTCTGGAATAACAGTGGCTCATCATGGAACAATGGTGAATCCAATCCTTATGCGGGCATGTACTATAACAATCAAAACCGCAATAACAACCAGGGGTTGTTCGGAGATATTTACGTGGTACTGCAACCCATTAAAGGATTACGTTTCAGATCGAGCTTAGGGTTTACTTATAACTCTTATGAAGGTCGTGGTTACAAACCGGCCTATAAACTTTCTATTTATTCCTTTAACGATACCTCTACAGTTAATCAATCTATGGGCAAGAGCAAGGGTATCCAGTTTGATAACCTGTTGACTTATGATTTTAAATTGAAAGAACACAGTTTCAGTGTAATGGCCGGTACTTCAGCACGTAAAAACGACGGTTCAGGAATGTACGGCTATAATAAATATTTAGTGTTTGATGACCTCAACCATGCATGGCTCACCAATGCTCAAAATCAAAGAGGAACTCCTTATATGGGAGTGTCAGGCAGTCCATGGGAATCATCACAACTGTCTTACTTTGGAAGGTTACAGTATAACTTCCAGGAGAAGTATTTATTTAATGCTACTTACAGAATTGATGGCTCCTCCAATTTCTATAAAGGCAGATGGGCGCATTTCCCCTCTGTTTCCGCAGGTTGGATCGCCAGCCGTGAAACATTCCTCGAAAATGTACAATGGTTAAACTTTCTGAAAGTAAGAGCAAGTTGGGGACAGGCAGGTAATTCAAGTATCAGTGCCGACAATTATTTTGCTCCAATTGTTTTCACCAATGCCGGCTACAATTTCGGTAACCAGGAAGGTCAGTCCACTTCTGGTGCTTATGGAAGCAGATTAGGAAACCCTGACATCAAATGGGAAACTTCACAACAAACCAATATTGGATTTGACGCAACGGTGAAGAAAAACCTAAACATCAATTTTGACTTCTACATTAAGGATACCAAAGACTGGTTGGTGGTTGCACCCATTTTAGCGACAGCCGGTACAGGTGCTCCTTTTATTAATGGTGGTAATGTTCGCAATGCCGGCGTGGAATTGGCGCTTTCATACCGCAATGCTATTGGTAAGCTTACTTATTCTGTGGGTGTTAATGGTGCTTACAATAAAAATAAAATCGGAGAGATTCCTACGCAGGATGGTATCATTCATGGACAAACGAACAGGTTGTTTGCTAACTCCGGCGAATTTTACAGGGCACAAAATAGTTTCCCTGTGGGTTATTTCTGGGGTTTGAAAACAAATGGTGTTTTCCAAACCGAGCAGGAAGTAAATACATATACAAATAAAACAGGCAAGCTTATTCAACCTGACGCACAACCCGGCGATCTCAAGTACATTGATTTGAATGATGATGGTGTTATTGATAATCTTGACAGGACAATGATTGGTGATCCTAATCCTGATTATACATTTGGTTTCAACATTTCGCTTGAATACAAAGGATTTGATCTTGCTATTCTTGCTTCCGGTGTTGCAGGCAACCAAATCGTTCAGTCTTATCGTAACCCGGGACTGAGAGAAAATTATGCAACATCAATTCTGGATCGCTGGCATGGTCCCGGTTCATCCAATAAAATACCACGTGTAACTGAAGATGGCCGGAACTGGACACAATTCTCCGACCTGTATATTCAAAATGGAGATTTCCTTCGCATCAGCACAATTACTATCGGGTATGATTTCTCTAAACTGCTGAAAAAAAATTATCTCAGCAAAGTAAGATTATATGCATCTGTTTTGAATGCTTTCACATTCACAAAATATGACGGAATGGATCCTGAGATTGGATATGGTGAAGAGTTTTCTTCAGGAACAGATCTCGGCTATTATCCAAGACCACGTACTATAATGGTAGGTGCAAACATTCGCTTTTAATTAAAAACAGAAAATTGAGAATCATGAAAAATTTAAAATTATATATTCTGCTGTTGTCCCTGTTATCGCTGTCGGCTTGTAAAAAAAGCTTCCTGCAAACAGAGAATGTAACCACTGTGTCGGAGGAGAACTTTTTTAAAACTCCTGAACAGGCATTCAAGGCATTGGTAGGAACGTACGATGGATTGCAAAGAGTATGGAGCAGCGGTATTTCATTACCGGTTGCTTCAGAAGTAATGTCTGACAACACATTTGGCGGCACAGGTAATGCCGATGGATTTGGCTATCAAATGATGGATGAATTTGACAAACTTCGTTCTCCTTCTGATCAAAATATGTTCGGAGACAACTGGGGTGCTTATTATGTTGCTATTTACAGGGCCAATACGCTGCTTGGCAAAATGGACCAGGTTGACTGGAAAGGAAATGAATCATTAAGAAAAATATACGAATCCGAGGCAAGATTTTTAAGAGCCTATTGTTATTTCGATATGGTAAGATTGTTTGGAAACATTCCATTGCTTACTGCACCAAGCAAAGAGAATATTCCACAGGCCAGTCCTGACAGTGTGTACAAAGTTATTGCAGACGATTTAAAATTTGCGGCAGCCAATCTTCCCACTACAAGTTATGGCAACCAATCAGCATCCACTTACGGTCGTGTAACAAAATGGGCTGCCGAAGCATTGCTTGGCCGTGTGTTCCTTTACTATACCGGTTACTATAACAAAACAGATCTGGTAAATACGGTTTCAAAAGCACAGGCACTTGCTTATCTGGAAGATGTCATCAGCAACGGAGGTTTTGGTTTGGTTGACAAGTTTGCCAACCTGTGGCCTGCTGCTTCTGTTAATAATTATATTGGAGAAGACAATAAGGAAACAATTTTTTCAATTAAATACACCTACACCAGCGATTATAATGGGAACAGCGATGGTAATCATTGGATGGTGATGTATGGCATCCGTGTTCAAAGTTCATATCCATATGGATTGGGTTGGGGCGGTGCAACAGTAAATCCAAAACTCTGGAATGCGTATACTGTAAATGATACAAGAAGAAATGCTACTGTCATTTCAATTACTGATGAAGGGATCGATTTCCAAAACAAAAAAGATCAGCGGGAATACACCGGCTACTACATCAAGAAATTTTCACCGATGTCGGATTCTGTGGGTAACAGTCTTGCAGTTAAAATGGGTGGTGTCAATTTTATGATTGGTCAATACCAGGACTATGTTTCTATCCGCTTTGCAGATGTATTGCTGATGGCTGCCGAACTGGGTTCTGCAAATGCTCAGAAACATTTTGACGATGTAAGGAAGAGAGCATTTGGAGCCAACTTCGTTCAAATTCCGGTGAACCAGACAAACATTATGATGGAAAGAAGACTTGAGTTTGCAGGAGAAGGAATCCGTTACTGGGATTTGCTTCGCCAGGGAGTTAGTGTTGCTGCATCAAGTATTGCTGAGTCAGTTACTCTTCAAAATGGTGGTGTAAATACAACCAAAACCATTTCTGCATCCAAGATCACAGAAACAAAGGGATTGGTGCAAATACCGAACACGCAAATCACTTTGTCGAACGTTGTGCTGAAACAAAATGCAGGATGGTAACCGGTTCATTGAAACAACAATAACATTATTTAAAAAATATACAGATGAAAATTATTAAACAAATAACGCTGTTAATCGCTTTAGCGGTGTTGACTGTACTGTCCTGTAAAAAGAAAGAGCACAGCCTGGGCACTCTTACAGATAAATCTCAAATCAACATGGAGGTGAAGCAGGATCTCACTGTTGACCCCGGAGGTAACACCGTTTACTTTATCAACCATACAGACCAGATTGAGCCTGTTTGGGACTATGGTACCGGCCGTTCTATCCGCAGGGTAGATACTGTACGCTTTGCTTTTAAAGGTGATTATACAATCAAGCGAACTGCTGTTACCGGCGGTGGATTGGTACAATTGGATCCAATTACAATTCATGTAACAAAGGATAATTTGAATTATGTAAACGATCCTCTGTGGACTGCTTTAACCGGCGGAGTTGGCCAGGAAAAAACCTGGTTGCTTGATATTGGTTCTAAATTTTTCGATGGTCCTGTTTATTTCTATGGAACTGATAATGGCTGGGGTGGTGATTGTATGAAAGCGGGTGGCGATTGCTGGAACTGGAATCCTGCCTATAAGGACAATACGTGGTTGATGCCATCAGGTGATTATGGTACAATGACCTTTAGTTTGAAAGGCGGGCCTTTTGTTAAGGCAATTCATTCGATGATACCATCAAGAGGTACTGAAAATGGAACATATTTTCTTGATGTGAATACAAAAAAACTATCCATGACGGACGCAACACCTCTTCATGACGCAGGTCGTGATGCCTGTGTTGCTGCATGGGGAAACATCAAACTTCTTTCGCTGACAGAAAACTCAATGCAGTTTGCTGTATTGAGAACTTCATGCGAGGGCCCCTGCTTGTTAGTGTACAATTACATTTCAAAGCAATACAGCGACAACTGGGTTCCACCGGTTCCGCCTGTTAAAAAGCCTGATGATGGTTTTAATCCAACATTTGCTCCCGGCGAAATATTGAACATGCTTACAGGTGGTGCTTCTTCACCAGGACGTTACTGGACTATTGATGTAAATGGCAATCCTATCGACTGGGTTGCAAAAGGCAATGGCTGGACAACCAACAAAAGTGCATCTTACAACTGGGGATGGAATGAAACATGGGATAATGCTGTGAAAGATGCATGGATCCGCTTTGATTACACAGGTAAAAAATATACCCGTATCCAGAATGGAGCAATTACTACCGGCACATTTACCATTGACGAAACAAAGAATGAAGTAGTAATAGTTGGTAACACACTGTTGCAGAATCCTGCAAGCTGGATGAATCCTACAGCAACTACGCTAAAGATTGTAAAAGGATGGTCGGCTGATTACAAAACAAAAGGTATATGGTTTGGTACCAGCTACGATGCCGGTAAGGATGAATGGTTTGTTTGGCATTACATAACACCATAAACAATTGGCAAAGCTCTTTACAACCTGCGGTATGAAAGATGAAATACCGCAGGTTGTTCTGAATAAAGAAAATGTGCGACAGGTGTTAACTAAGACAAAGTACAATATGAAAAGTACAGGGTTATTTGGAGTGTTTTTATTTCTTGCAGGATTTTTTTATTTAGTTTCCTGTAATAAGAAAGATCCTGTTGTGCCTTCACAACTATCCGTTTCTTCATCTGAAGAATTATTTACTGCAGAAGGTGGTGTATCAGAGGTAACTGTTTCGAGCAACACAAAATGGAGCATTAGTAATTCTGCATCGTGGTGTACTGCCACTGCATCCACTACAGAAGGAAACGGAAGGATTTCTTTGAATGTTCAATCCAACCCAACTGTAAGTGAACGTTCTGTTGTAATGTCAGTTACTGCAGGAAGTATTTTGAAACAAATAAAAGTTCGGCAATTAGGTAAGACAAATAGCGATAGTATTCCTTCAGATGCAACCGGCATGAACAGCAATGCTGTTCAATTAGCTGCGAAGATCAAACTGGGATTAAATATCGGGTTGACCCTTGAAGCTATTTGAAGTGAAACCGGATGGGGCGATCCAAAAGTTACAAAGGCTTTTATCGAGCTCGCCATACGAAGTGGATTTAAGGGCAGTCGAAATCGGTGACTCTATGAACGCTAGTCAACCGCACTCTATGGTAGAAAAGCGAA
>CAZOLW010000068.1:0-2489 GCA_964580775.1 uncultured Chitinophagaceae bacterium
CAGGAGATAGCAGGACCGGCGGCAGGGAAGAAATTTTATTATACAGACTATAATGTATACACCGTTGCATATTACAGAGCTAAAATAACAGAAACGAATACAGAAAAATACAGCAAAGTTGTAAAAGCTAATGATCATCTTACTTCAGGAGTGTCAGTTTATCCAAATCCTGCTGACAAAGAGGTAATCATCAGGTGGAGTGGTTTTACAATGAACAGCGGTGCAGCAGATGTGCGGATTTTTAATATGGAGGGCAGGCAGGTATGGAGTAAAACAACATCTGCGGATTTCGTAAATGTCTCTGTTGCAGAATTACCAAACGGAACGTACCTGGTACAGGTAAGCAGGGACAAAGAAATACTGTTGAATAAAAAATTAATAATCAGAAGGTAAAGCAAAAACATTACTCCCTGGTTTAACCAACTAATATCCGATTTTATGAAATACTGGTATAATGTTCCTCTGATAGTACTGTTTCTTATTAACAGCTATTATCTGAACGCCCAAACCGCAACAGTCAGTTACCCTTTTGCTGTAGGACGAACCGGTTGCAGTTCAGGAACTCACCAGTTGCATTATTACAACTATAATGCAGCAACGAATACAATAGCTAATGCAACCGGGGGTGTTGTTGGTATCTGTATTCCCCAGTTGAGGGTTGGTTTGCCTGCTAATGGGACACAGCGCTTTACTTCCACCTACTCAAGTGTTTCATTTAACCCTAAAGATCATAATATCTATTTTCTGTGGACGGCATTACCCCCAAGCTCGTTGGCTTATGGGTCAAAGCCAAGAACTTTTGTATGGAGATGGCCAGTGGGAACCTGTGTAGGTACCGCTGCAAATAAATTGGACACACTAAAATCATTTGAGGCTGATATTCTTGGTGTCGCTTTTGATAACCATGGAAATGGTTATGTAATTGATTTTACTGCATCATCTCCCTATAAAGGAATGCTGCGTTCAATTGATTTTACAACCGGTATCATGGGCCCTGCTGATACTCTTTCATTAACAGGTGGTGCAACTATTTATCAATCAGGAAGTGGTGATGTCGCTATGTCGCCCTCTGGTCAAATGTTTTTTGTGGTTGATAACAAATTATTTACACCTAACTATTCGGCCTATACGGGAACCGGCTCAAATATAACTGCTACATACATTGATACAGTTCGTACAAGTAACAGTTTTGTTGGCTTAACTTATGCTCAGGGAGAAACCATTGCGGCCTATTCCGGTGGAGGTTGTCCTTTTGAGGAAATTAATCCGCTGACTGCAGCTGTTTCTTCAATAACCAAAAACAATATTCCCGCAAATGTTTATTCTGCCGCAGATATGGCATCTATTGTTTCAGGTATTGGTGCTGCCAAAAGATTAGTTTCCGCTATACCTACAGGTACACCCAATCAATATGATGTAGTGTATGATGTGTATGTTCAGAATTATGGTAATACTGATATAACCAATGTACAGGTAACAGATAACCTCGGTTTAATAAATGGTCCAGGAAATGTTTCAGGTGTCACAACGTCTTTTGTTTCAAACCCGGCAGGTCTTGTTTTAAATCCACTATTCAATGGTACCACTATTCAAACCTTATTGAGTGGTACTGTAACATTACCCAACTATCCTGTGGCTAATAATCATTGTACAATCAGGATTTCATGCAGGTTGTCCGGAATCCTTAATGGCGTAGTATATAATAACAGTGCCACTGCAACTGCAACAGGGTATAACAACCAGGCGTTAACTGATGTTTCTACTAACGGATCAATCCCTGATTTAAACACAAACGATAAACCGGATGATGCAGGTGAAAATCAGCCAACCCCTCTGTTAGTTGCAATAACAGCTCAAACACCTCCGTGTGCAACTTTAAGCAACATACTTTTTACACAGAATTTTACTGCTGGAACAGGCTTGTCAACTACTGTACCTGCACCAGTGCCAGGAACAGGTGTAACAATTAATTCACATGGTACAGTCTATACAGGTTCAATCACTCAGCCAATTGCATTGAATACATATACAATAACGAATAATGCACAGAATGCAAATGCCGCCGATTTTATAAGTCTTACCGATCATACAGGGAATGCAAATGGCCGGATGATAGTTATTAATGCAGATGCGCCAGCAAACTCTATGTACAGTGCAGACTTTACTGCAGGCTTATGTTCAAACCAGCAATATTCTGTATCATTTTATGCAGCATTCATTGGTAACTCATCTTATCAAACAGTTTGTAATGGTTTTGGCGGATTCAAGTATCCAAAAATTAAAATTCGTGTACGTGATGCTATATCAGGGTTAATTATTACCGAAGCAAATAGTGGCGATATTTTTAGCACAACATGGAGACAGTATGGATTAAAATTTACAAGCCCCGCTTCTTACAGCAGAATAATTATTGATCTTATAAACGATGCACCGGGTGGTTGTGGTAATGATATAGCAATTGATGATATTCAATTTGGCTCATGCAGCCC
>CAZOLW010000068.1:2589-15698 GCA_964580775.1 uncultured Chitinophagaceae bacterium
GATGGAAAAATTGATAATTATTCCGATACTGATAATGATGGTTTTTCACAAAACGTTGATGCAAATAATACAGGCGATGCAGCATCTGGAAATGGACTTGGCCTTTCAGACCTGGATGGAGATGGAGTCCCAAATTACTTTGATCTTGACAGTGACAATGATGGCATCCCGGATGTTGTGGAAGTGTATGGTACAGATGCCAACAATGACGGAAAGATAGATGGGTACACAGATACAGATTCAGATGGGTTTAGTAATAATGTTGATGGTGATGTGGGTAATGATGGTATTGCTGAAAATTCTTCAAATGCTTTATTACGGACAGGCCCCGATCCTGATAATGATGGAAGAACAAATAGCTACCCGTATAAAAATATGGATGCAGACAGTAAAGCAAATCCTTACGATCTTGATAGTGATGGCGATGGGATTACAGATGTAACAGAAGCACAATTTACTGATGCAAATTTTGACGGAAAGGTTGATGGCGCAATTAATTCTAAAGGAAGAAATATTGCCTTAGCTGCTTTAGGTTCTTTAACCATTCCCAATAGAGATGCAACAGGAAGAACAAATCCTTATGATATTGATGCTGACGATGATGGAATACCCGATAATGTTGAAGGGTTATCTACTTCCAGTTATTATCTCCCTTCTGGCATAGATACAGATGGAGACGGAATTGATAATACCTATGATAACTTTGTTGGCTTCGGAGGTGTTGGTATTCCTGCAAATGATCAGGACGGGGATACGATTCCTGACTACCTTGATTCAGATACTGATGGTGATGGAAAAATTGACAGAAGGGAAGGAAATGATTTAAATCTGAATGGTTTGTCTGATGACCTTATAACATTAACAGGTATTGATACGGATGACGACGGTCTTGATGACAGATTTGATAATAATAATTCATCTGCAGAAGCAACGTCAGCAAGAATGGGTAATGCCGGCAGCTTAGCCGGTGATCCAACTCCGGGATCTGTTACAACCGTGCAGCGTACAGCAGTCGGTGGCTGTGCAATTGAAAGGGACTGGCGCTGCGGTGGTTTTGTATTAAACTGTGAAATTACTTTTTTCAATGCCGCATTGAATAACAACAAAACCAAACTATCCTGGAATGCAGTATGCAAACAGGAGGTAGATTACTTTGTTATTGAAAGAAGCACAGACCGCCTCCATTTTAATCAGGTGGCACAGGTTAACAGTCAATCGGGTTTAAATAAAGAATTTTCTTATCAGTTAACAGATGATATAACAGCAGTTGAAACTGACATTATTTTTTACAGGTTAAAATCTGTGGTAAATGCTCAGGCCAAAGCAACTTACAGCGATATAATTGCCGTAAAACGTAAACGGGTAAACGAAGAAGCAGTTACAATTTTTCCCAACCCGGTATCAGAAAAATTACAAATACTCATTGAAGCAGAAAATGAAACGCAGGCAGATTTTATAATCATCGATAAAACTGGCAGAAAAGTTTGCCAATTCAAATCTGTCTTAAAAAAAGGGAATAACTCCATTCTTTATCAACAGGCAGGTAATCTCCCTTCGGGATTATATTTTCTGCATATTCAAACAGGTTCGCAGATTATTAATAAAAAATTTACCAAGATGTAGTAATTCTTCCTTTTCATAAAAAGCATCTGTCTGAAATATTTCAGACTGGTACTTATGCTGGTTAATCGATAGTATACTCTTTCTTATGTATATCTTTCAATCAACGTAAAATTTCTCGTAATTTTACCTGATGATTTTTGTTGAAATTACATAAAGATTAAGGGTTAACGCTTATTGCGTGTACATGAAAAAATGAGTTACTTGCATGCTATTATCCAATAGCATGAAACCAACTACCCAACCAAGTACCTTATATCTATTTGTAAAATGTAAGAAGTCTTTTTTTCTTGCAATTTTACTGATTTTGATCAGCACAGTATCTTATGCGCAACCTACTTTTTTAGGCACAACAAGCACTCCGGTGCTTGATCCCGCAGCACAGGCAGGTCCAACTGTTGCAGTAAATCCTGCATTAATTATTACCCCAATGGTTGCGGGTGATTTAGTAATAATATATGCACATTACAGGGGAACGGGTGTAACGCTTGCAATGAGTGCAACCGGTGGGCAGGCATGGAATGCAGGTACAACAACTTCCGGCTCCAATCAAAGTTTTTTTATATCCTGGTGCCGTTATAATGGCACATGGGGTGCTAATCCTTCAGTTACAATTGGTGCAGGTACAGCCAGTTTAACAGTAGTGATGTATGTGTATCGTCCTGCTTCTTCAGCTAATTTATGGGCAGTGAATGTAGCTCAAACAGCACCAGCAACTTCGAATGCACTTGTCAATACAATCCCAGCAGTTACTACAACATTGCCAAATACAGTTACAATGGGTTTTTGGGGCAATGCTGCTGCAAATACATGGAATACATTAACATCAGGGTGGACGAAGCCAGGGCTTCCGCAATATAGAAATACCACCTCCAACCAATCTTTTACTGCTGCATACTTAATTATGCCAACTGCAGGTAATACTGGTTCCGTTTCCCAAACCCAGTCTGCAGGTACAACTACATTAAGAACAATGATGAGCTGGGTTGAATTGACAAATGATAATTGCAGCGGTGCCATTAACTTAACGCCTGGAGCGTCATGTACAAATACTTCCGGAACCTTAAATCATGCAACAATTTCTGGCGGTGTGCCTGCCGGTTGTGCTACAGGTAACTTATACGATGTATGGTATAGTTTTACCGCTACAAGCTCTACGCATAGGGTTACCCTTTCAAACTATGGTACAAATTTTACCCGAAGGCAAATAGAAATTTACCAGGGAACCTGCGGTGGTTTATCTCTTGTAACCTGTTCGCCACTTTCAACATCGGGTACTTCATTCAATGTTGATTTTGCAGACTACTCTCCCGGCACAACATATTATATCAGGGTTATTTATCCAAACACAATTGCAACACCTATTACAACAAACGGTACGTTTAATATTTGTGTTACTACTACTACTGTTTCACTTACAGCAAAAGTGCAAACCGGGAAAAGTTATACGAATATTACAAAACCGAATGGCGGAGTTGTTCAGGTTGGTGACGTTCTCGAATTCAGAAATGTAATTGCTGTTGGCGACTGGTCAGCATCAGGCACTATTTATAATACTACTTTTCATGACACCTTACCTGCAGGACTTTCATATGTCGCTAACTCAATCCGTTTTGCAACCAATGAAGGGTTGCCTTACGAATCTGGTATAACCGGTCTGGTTTCTTTAACAGATGCATCCGGGGATGATGAAGCTGTTTACAGCGGAGGTATTATCAGGGTGAACGTAGGAAGCTTGCCAAGAGACGGAGGCGCCACTCTTGCAAACAGGCAATTGGTATATCAAGGCTCACCTGCGGTTACCCCAATCACTTATGCTTCTGCAGGTGGAGGAAAAATACATCAAAGAGGCAGGCCCAGCCAGTTTGGAAGTTTCAGTCTTATTGTGGTGAGATACCAGGCAACTGTAACAGCTGCAACAGGTACTGCATTTACTACAAGTAATGGTGCATTCAGGTATAAACCAACAACAAGCAGTACAGATGATGTTGGATTTCCACAAACTGTTGCAAGCTTTCCGAGCTATTCAGTTTATGTATCAGATGAAAACACCTTGTGTCAAACTTCTGTTGGTATTAATGCTTACTCCAATGGTGACTTTGGCAGTGGTACTACAAGACATGACAGTACACAATTAGCACTTGCTCCGGGTTATACCTGGTCTCCTTTCGTTGACGGGGCACCGGGTGATGGATATTTTTCAGTTGTTAACAATACAAGCGAAAACCTGAGTACAAATAAGTATGCTCCGTTACCAAGTTCAACCACACGTATTTTTGATGTGTGGGATATTATTGGTGATCATACCAATTCTACTCCTGTGGATTCGGGAAATAATGCTGTGCCTTATGGAACTAATGGCGGCTATATGGCAGTCGTAAATGCTGCCTATGGTATCAACACTGCTGTACAAAGAAATATTACCGGATTGTGCAGTGATACCTACTACGAATTTTCAGCCTGGTTTAAAAATATTTGTGCGGCCTGCAGCAGTGATTCTACCGGAAGAACCTTTACTGCGGGGGCTGCTTTCAAATCTTATATTCCATCAAGAACACTGAATGACAGTTCTGGTGTAAGCCCGGATGTTACTTATACAATTGACGGAGTTGATTATTATACAAGCGGAAGTATTACTTATGACAGACGCTGGGTCAAAAAGGGCTTCCTTTTTAAAACAGGCCCTGCACAAACAAGTGTTACACTTACAATACGTAATAACGCACCTGGTGGTGGCGGTAATGACTGGGCTTTTGATGATGTTGGCCTTGCAACTTGTTTACCATCACTTACAATGCGTCCCAGTAATACACCTTCTTACTGTACAAACGGGCAAGTTGATATGAGTGTTATTGTAAATACTTTCTATGATAATTATGGCTTGTATCAATGGGAGAGAAGTACCGATGGAGGAGGAAGCTGGCATGCAGCTCCAGAACTTCCCGGTGTTCAATCTTATAATTATGCATTTAACGGCACCAGCTATGTTGATACAGTTGCTTATCCATCCATTATTGCAACGGCTTTAACCAATGGTTATAAATACAGAATTAAAACAGCAACATCGCTAACAAACCTTTCATCAAGCAGTTGCTCTGTTTATAATACAGTTGACGTAATTACAATCACCGTTAATGCAGGATGTTCTGTGTTACCTGTCGAGTTGCTTCAGTTCAATGCACAGTTAAAGAATGGATATACTGAACTCAAATGGCAATCGAAGCTGGAGCAGGACCTGCAGAAATATGAAGTTGAAAGAAGTACTGACGGCAGAAATTTTGTAAAAATCGGAACGGTTACTGCAAAAGGCGGCAAAGATCCACAGAGTTATACGTATATGGATACAAACCCGGTTACAGGAAAAGTGTATTACAGGCTGCAATTGGTTTCAGCACAAAACAAGAAATACAGTAATATACTTTCAGTAACAGGCGATCTCAGTAACCGCTTTGAATTAACAAACCTGGTAAATCCGTTTAATGCAAAAATCAGTTTCCAGATTACTGTTCCTCAAAGTGAAGTGATTGAAGTGAATCTGCTGGATGCCGCCGGGAAATTAATCTATCAAACAAAAATGAATGTAAATAAAGGAATCAATGCAATGAATTTTACAGCTCCATCCAATATTCAGAAAGGTAACTATCTCCTGAGAGTAGTATCGAAAGAAGGGGTTGTGAATAAAGTAATCCAAAAGCACTAAATAAAAAACGCCGCAGTATAATTCTGGGGCGTTTTTTATTATAACAATTATTTACAATAGTAACTGAATTTCGTTCGTCCGTCAATAATGCCCATTCCATCCTGGAAATCACCAGTTGCAAACAATTCAAGTACATAATTATCACGTGATAATTTATAATTTGAATAATTGGTAACAAGGGAATCTGTTAGTGCACCTGTACTGTAAAGTTTGGTAGTTACTTTTTTCAATGTATGAACCGGCCGTTTACCAAAATTGAATGAAAGATTATAAGGGGTGGTATAAAAACCATCTGGAAAAACATACATCATTCCATTTGCGGGCTGTGAGTTGTTGTATTCAACAGCAGCATCGAGAAATACTTCGGTTGAAGGAAACACATATTCAAGTAAAGCACGTGTTAAGTTACCATTGCTGTAACTGTAGGTTGACTGGAGAAGTGGAACAGGCATGCCAAAAAAGTAGTAATCCTTTTTAACCAGGTAGCCCGACGCATCATAGCTGAATACAATCTGAACAGTATCAGATAAAGGATCAGACGGATCAATCAGACCTTTAAACTCTTTCACCCTTCCTGTTGCTGCATCATTCACAAAGTATTCTCCGCTATTCACAAAGGCAGTATCAGCACTGTAAGTAAAAAGGGATCCAAAGTAAATTGAATTTGAAAGACTGTCGTACAATTCTGAACCTGTTGGTTTTCCTGCAGCATCAAAGAAAGCATTATGAGCATCGAAGCCCATGCCTGTTAGTGAGTCAACACTCAATACCTGACTGATGCGGCAATCGCCGCCGATAAAAATGGGGTTCTTATCACCCGATTCAATACTTTTTTCTTTGCGGCATGCATTAAGTGTAAGTAAAACAAAAAGAAAGGGCGTTATTCTTTTCATTTGTGTTGAATAAATGATTACATCACCTGGGCATCATCTGAAACTTCTGTGTTGGTTTCAATTGTATGAGTTGTTTCTTCTTCTTTTCGATGCCTGAAAAAGCGTTTCTGGAATAATAAAATGGTAATCACACCGGTTGAAATAGATGCATCGGCGATATTAAAGATTGCCTGGAAAAAAGTAAAGGGCTTGCCTCCAATAAATGGAACCCAGTCCGGCATCATTTTATTTTCAATAATCGGGAAATACAGCATGTCTACTACATGACCATGCAGAAAAGAACCATATCCTTTTGCCGAAGAAAATGTTGCCAATCCATTATAGCCGAAATAAGAATCGGTTGCTGGATCGTAAATCATTCCTTTGTCGAATAGCATCCCGTAAAACAGACTGTCGATCAGGTTACCCAATGCGCCGGCAAAAATTAGCGAGGCACAAATGATAAAACCTGTATGATATTTTTCTTTTATGATTTTTACAAGATACCAGCTTCCAAAAACGACTGCTCCCAAACGAAATAGCGTCAGAGCCATTTTAGCCCATTCGCTTTTCCCTAATTTCCAGCCATAGGCCATACCCGCATTTTCAATAAAATATAACCGGAACCACCTGCCAGTCATAAATTTTTCATCCTGGTACAGCATATGCGTTTTTACCCAGATCTTCAGAGCCTGATCAGCAAATAAAATAATGAGAATAATAAATATTACGTGTCGAATCTTCACAATAGGAATTTTTAGTGGACAAAGATAGGGAGTTGAAAGCAAGGAGGTTTCGCCTTAACTTATTCTTCGTAATACACTCGTTTCACCCGCTGGCTGATGCCTGTCATGATCTCATATGGAATGGTTTGGCTCCATTGTGAAAGCAGGGTTACTGATAATTCCATGCCGAATACTATTACCTCATCGCCTTCTTTTACATCCGAAATATCTGTGATGTCCAGCATAGTCATGTCCATGCAAATGGTGCCGATAACAGGTGCTTTTTGTCCGTTAATCAGCATATAACCTTTGCCATTGCTGAGATTACGGGGATATCCATCTGCATAGCCAATACGAACTGTTGCTATGGTTGAAGGTTTGCTGATGATGCCTCTTCGATTGTAACCAACAGTATCTCCGGGTTGTAATTGCTTAATCTGTGCAATGGTTGTTTTTAAACTCAGGGCTTCTTCCAACTGAAGTTTACTGATTAAGGGACTGATGCCGTACATGCCGATGCCCAGCCTTACCATATCGTATTGCAACTGCGGATGACGCAATGTGCCGTTTGAATTATCGAGGTGTTTGATGAAGGAATAGTTGATCTGCGATTGAATATATGTGCAGGCTTCTTCAAACAGTTTTGATTGTTCCAACGTAAATGCATCTTCTTGTTCATCTTCACTTGCTGCAAGATGACTGAAGACAGATTGTACCGTGAAATAATTTTTCTTTTTCAGCTCTTCGCAAAGAAGAGGCAGTTCATGCTGCATAAAACCAAGACGGTGCATGCCTGTGTCAATCTTGATATGAACCGGGTAATCTGTGATGGCTTCCTTTTCAAGATATTCTTCAAATGCATGAAGAATGGAAAATGAAAACAACTCCGGTTCAAGATTATGCTCAGTGAGTGTATCAAACGTAACAGGCTCAGGATTCATCACCATGATAGGCAGTGTAATACCTGCCTTCCGTAAATCAATACCTTCATCTGTAAAAGCAACAGCTAAATAATCAGCGTTTAAAAATTGTAACAGGTTGGCTATCTCATAACTGCCACTTCCATAGGAAAAAGCTTTTACCATAGCCATGATCTTTGTAGATGGCTTCAGCAGTTTTTGGTATTCTTTAATATTTCTTGCAATTGCAGTAAGATTAATTTCAAGAACTGTTTGATGTGTTTTCTGCTCAAGTAACTGGGCAATCTTATCCAGTTCAAATACCCTTGCGCCTTTGATAAGGATGCTTTCATTATGAAAGTTGATCAATGGTAAATGCTCCATCAACTCAGAGGTTGATGAAAAACTTTGTATCTGAATAGTTGAAGGAATCAGTTCCGTTAAATAATGCTTTGATCTTTCGCCAACAGTAATCAGTCTTGTTACTGCATGACTTTGGATAAGTTTCGCAATAGAAGTATAGGTTTCTCTTTCCTGTTCTGCCGTTAAAGGAAAATCGGAAAGAATCAATGTTTTGTTTTGATGCTGACGTTGCTGCTGCAACATATTTAAAGCGATGGCAAAAGAACTGATGTCGGCACTGTAACTGTCGTTGATGATGGTTGTGTTATGAATGCCGCTCTTTAATTCTAATCGTAAACTGACAGGTCGCAGTTGCAGGAATTTTTCTTTTAACTGGCCGGTTGAAAATTTCAGGTACAGGCAAACAGATAAACAGGTAATGGCATTTTCAATGGATGCATCATCTGTAAAAGGAATGGAAATAGATTCCTCGGTTTCTTTTTGTTTGAAGCATATTTCAGTTGATGCAAGCCGTTTGTTGATTGATGTTATTACAAGATCATTCTTCTGTTCATTTCCCCAGCTAAACAGGTTAGCTGCTGATAATTGTAACCCGTTTAATTTTTCCCCCGAGCAAATAATTGTATCTGCCGCAGAAAACAGTTTTAGTTTTTCAATCAACTTCTGCTGCTTATCTGCAAAGCCATCAGTATGTGCTTCTCCAATATTTGTTAATACACCAATCGTTGGCTGAATGATCTGTTGCAACTTGTCCATTTCACCGGCCTGTGAAATACCTGCTTCAAAAATTCCAAGTGTATGTTCTTCTTTCATATGCCACACACTTAAAGGAACACCTACCTGTGAGTTATAACTTTTCGGACTGCGGACAATATTGAATTGATCGGATAACAATTGATTCAGCCATTCTTTCACAATGGTTTTTCCGTTACTGCCGGTAATACCAATAACAGGAGTATTGAATTGTTGCCGGTGATAGGCTGCTAATTGCTGTAAGGCTTTGAGTGTATCATCAACCAGTATAAAATTAGCATCAGCAAAATCTATTGTGTCGATTGTTTTCTGTACTGCAAAATTCCTGATTCCTTTGCTGTAGCATTCTTTAATAAAATCATGTCCATCCCTTCTTGCTGTTTGTAAAGCAAAGAACAAAGTTGTTTGAGGATGAATAATGCGGCGGCTGTCGATCTGCAAATGTTCAATGGTATCTGTTGTATTTGCTTTTTGCAAATACACAGCGTGCAGAATGTTAACGATACGATCAGTGCTGTACAGCGTCATAATAACAAAGATGCAAACTATTTCGGCATATCAGGCGGTGTGCCTTTTTTCTTATGATAGATAGAATAAAGAATGGATCCTCCGATACAGGTGATAATAACAAACAGGGAAATAATCACCTGCGAGGTTTTATCAACCACAGTGCCAATCAATTCTTCGCCCAGCATTTTTAAACCGATAAATACCAGTACAATGGCAATGCCCTGTTGCAGAAAATCGAATTTGCTGATGGCACCTCTTAATAAAAAGAACAGGGAACGAAGCCCCAGGACTGCAAATACGTTGGATGTATAAATGACAACAGAAGCATACTCACTCTTACGGTCAACAATACCCAACACCGCCGGAATTGAATCCAGTGCAAAAACGATATCAGTTGTAGCCAGCATCACAACCACTACAAACAGTGCTGTATAAACAGGCTTGCCATGTTCTTTGATATAATACCTGCCATCACCATCACTCATGGTAATAGGAAGGAATTTTTTAAGGAATTTGAAGACTCCGCTTTCTTTGGGGTCAAACTCTTCTTCCTGGTTGGTGGTGAACATTTTGAAACCTGTATAAACAAGGAATGCACCGAAGATGTATAATACCCAATGAAAACGATTCACAAGTTCAACTCCAAGTGTTATAAAAATCACCCTGAATACAATGGCCATCAATACACCAATCAAAAGTACCCTGGGAATAAAAGGTTCTTTCACCCTGAAGAAACTGAAGATGAGAACAAACACAAAAATATTATCAATGCTGAGGCTCCACTCCATTAAATAAGCACTCACATATTCCAATGCTGCCTGCTTACCATCTTCATACCACATAAAACCTCCGAAGCCAAGAGCAAGAATAACCCAGAAGATTGTTTGATATAGTGCCTGCCTGGTTGTGAGCTGTGCCGATTTTTTACTGAGCAAACCCAGATCAAACACAACAGCAATGATTAAAACAATTCCAAAAACAAGATATGTAAGTTGAGTATGGGTCATAATGAAGTTCTTTGTTTGTAAGAGCGAAGCTGTTTATTTTGTTTTACTGTATTTCCGTTTTCGCCATTGCAGGTAAATAATGCCAATGAGAATCACCAGAAGAACAGGTATTGCAATATTGATGAGCTGCCATATGAGGCGCTGTTCATTTACTTTTTGCGGATTGAGCAGGCGAAGTGTTACATCTTTATTCCGTAATTCCACAATGCCCGCATTGCCCGTCATAAACTGTAAGGTATTCTGCAGGAAGTTTTTATTAGCGAAGCTGCGTTCCTGTACACGGCTGTAACCCATGGGGAAGGGTTCTTTTTGTGTGTAACTGTTCAATACAATATCGCCATCACCAACAATGATCTGCTGTGTTGGTTCACTGTTTTCTGTTTTGAAAGAACCATAGTTAGCTGTAAAGAACTCCCGCATTTCAGCTGAAGCTCGGTTGGCGTAAAGACTGGTAAACTTTCCAGTGAGCAAAATACCTACAGGTAAATTTTTCTTATTATACAACTGAATATTTTCAATTGTTTTTAATTCCTGTAAGCTGATGATGGCGGGTGTACTTACCACTTTTGCATTTTCACTTGATGATAACACAACAGTTTTTGTAATGCCTTCTGCTTTTACGGTATCAAGTGTATTGGTGAACAGACTTAATACAGGTTCAAGATTTTTGGTGATGGGATGATTGTTTGTGGCAACAAGTAACGGATAGTAATTAAAAGGAACATCAGCCAGTTGAGGCTCACCACCCGCATTGCCCACAACAAGCTTACTTAAATCGCATTGCTGATCCTGCAACAGATCCCTGTTAATGCGGACACCATATTTGAATAACAGATCATCCAGTTCTAATCCACGATCATAAGCTAATGTTTGTGCGGTAAAAGCGAGACTGTCTTTTTCTGCATTTAATATATCAAGAAACCAGATTACTTTGCCGCCCTGCATGATATACTGGTCAATTTTCATTTTTGCGGAATCAGAAAAAGCCTTTGCCGGTTTTACAACAAGGATGGCTGCAAATTCTTTTGGTATGATGGGTGATTCATTAGGATCAATGATCTGCAATGTATAATCAGCATCCATTGTTTGCACAAGGTCGTAGGTTTCAGGACCGGTCGGTTCATCATTGCCTGTTAAATAACCAATGAGCGGTTTTTGTTTGCGCTGAATTTTTTCAATAGCATTTGCAAATTTGAATTCAAGTAAAGCTTCTGCATTGCTGATGCTTTTTGCTTCATCAGTTGCCAGCCTGCCTGTTAAAGGATCACGGCTGTATTCTGTTTTACCGCTGAGTAAATCTACAGGAATTACTTTGCTGCCATAATGAACAATAGCAGAAGGATAGATGACACGCTGCGTTTTGGATTCTTCTTTTTCCTGTACTTCCAGTGTATAAGGCATGATGCCCAGCACCTTTAATGAATCTGAAATAATCTGCTTCGTAATCTCTTCATTGAAGTTGGGTCTTGTTTGGCGGATACTGTCAATATTCACACCACTGTACTTCAGTTGGTTTAACACATTGCTCAGCATATTTGCTTTTGCATCTTCATCAAACAGTTCCTCAACCGTTTTATAATTGATCACTAAGTTATTGCTGCTGTATTCTTTCATTTCAACCAGCAAATCATCGGTACTGTTCTTCAGTTTGCGGAACGATGAACGGAAATCACCTTTAAGAAACACATCAATGGTAATGGTACTGTCAATATTTCGCAGCAGTTTTTTTGTTTGCGGTGAAAGTGAATAACGCTGTTCAGCAGTCAGATCAAGCCTGAATTTAAATAAGCCTGCCAGCATATTTACAGCAATCAATACTGCCAGTAAAACAATCCACCCGTATGTAATAGTAATTATTTTTTTCATGGATGATTCTACTTTTTGCGGCTGATTCGCTGAACGGTGAGAAAGAGGGTGAAGAAAATAATACTCAGGAAATAAATAACATCCCTGCTGTCGATAACACCTTTTGATAAACTGCGGTAGTGGAAATCCATCCCCAGCATTTCAACCATATAATCTGTTCCTGCACCAAACAAAGTACTTAATGCAGTGAAGCCGCTGTATAACACAAAACAAAAGAAAGCACTCAGCAGAAAAGCAACAACAGGGTTGCTGGTGAAACTGCTGCTGCAAAGTCCGATGGCTGTAAAGGCCGCACTTAAAAACAGCAAACCAATATAGGAGCCCATGATGCCGCCGGTATCGAGCACCGTTCCATCGGCTGCCATTGCTTTCATGGTAAATAAATAAGTCAATGTTGGAAGCAGTGCAATCACCACTACAAAAAGGGATGCAATGTATTTGCCCAGTACAATATGCCAGGCTGTTAAGGGCCGGGTGAACAGGGTTTCCATGGTTCCGCTCCGCCATTCGTCGGGGAAAAGACGCATGGTTACTGCCGGAATGAGCAGCAGTAAAATGAATGGAGAAAGGTTGAAAAAGTTTTCGAGTGTGGCATAGCCATAATCGAGGATGTTGAAGCTGGAGAAAACGAACAGGAACAGCCCGTTCAGTAAAAGGAACAGGATGATGGTAATATACCCAGTAAGGTTGCTGAAAAACTGCCGGAATTCTTTTTTACAAATCGCCCACATAGATGGGCAAAAATAAAGGAATAATGTGGATGGAAATGGGTGTATTCCAAAAGAAACTGTTAG
>CAZOLW010000069.1:0-15351 GCA_964580775.1 uncultured Chitinophagaceae bacterium
TTTTTAAGGGTCTGGACGAAAATACTTTTCATTATGACACACTTGAACCAACATTTAAACAGACTACTGAAGACCGCTATACAAACAGCAAGTTTGAAATGCGTAACACAGGTGGTCAGATCAGTTACAAACATAATTTCCCAAAAGCGGGCAAAGAATGGACTGCTGATGTAAACTATAACAGCAGCCATAATGTAAATGATCAGAATATCTTTTACACCAGTTTTGATGCAGGTGGCACGCAGCTTGCGCCAACATTTAATCAGGGTATTGATGGAGGTGGTGAAAGCAAATTGCTTGTGACCCAAACTGATTACAGCGATCCAATCAGTGAAAATATAAAAATTGAAGGAGGCTTACGCTCACAGGTTCGCTGGTTTCAGAGCTTTCAGAAGAATTCCCTTAACGGCGTATTCAATCCGCTTGCCAGTAATGAATTTACATATGTTGACTATGTAAATGCTGCCTATGCCAGTTATTCTCAGAAAATTAAAAAAGCAAACCTGAACTTTCAGATTGGCTTACGAATTGAAAATTCAAAATATGATGGTAAAGAGGTAGGAAAGCCAACAGGTTACAGTAATCAGTTTCCATTTGCACTTTTTCCAAGTGCATTCCTTTCAAAATCATTTAAAGGAAAGCAGGATATGCAGCTGAACTACAGCCGACGCATCAACCGTCCGAATTTTTTCCAGTTATTACCTAATACCGATCGCAGTGATATTACTAATTTCCAGACCGGTAACCCCGGCCTTGTTCCTGAATTCACCAACTCACTGGAATTAACCTATCAAAAAACATACGGAGAAAAAAATAACACATTCCTTGCAACCCTTTTTGGCAAACAAACAAATAACTTTATTTCACGCTATCAGGGCAAAGTGCTGTTGCCAGATTTTGCTGATTCGGTTTTAGCGAGTACATATATCAACGCAACACGCAGCTATGCAGTTGGTCTTGAACTGGTATTCCGCAATACTGTTACCAAATGGTGGGAGATTAACTACAACGCCAATATTTATTATTCAAAAATTGAAGGCAGCGTTCTATTGCCAGATCTTGCGAATGAACGCACCAGTTATTTCATCAAACTCAATAACTCGTTTAAATTCGGCAAGGGCTGGAGCATGCAGTTAAGCGGTGATTATAATTCAAAATCAATCCTGCCTGTTTCAGGTGGCCGTGGTGGTGGTGGTCGTGGTGGTGGATTTGGTGGTGGAGGAATGGGTGGTGGTCAAATATCAACCACGCAAGGTTATATTGCTGACAACTACTATGTTGATTTCGGTGTGCGCAAAGAATTTAAAATTAAAAATAATACAGCAACTGTTTCTGCCAACTGGAGTGATGTATTCAGTACAAGACAGAATAAGGTTATATCAGAATCCAGTTTCTTTTACCAGGACAGCTGGAGAAGAAGAGATCCTGCTTTTGTTCGGGTGAACTTCAGTTACCGTTTTGGTAAGTTTGACGCTTCTTTATTCAAGCGTAAAAACAACAGAACAGAAGGCGGTGACGATATGCAGATGCAATAAAAAACTAAGCACAAATAAAAAACTCCGGGCAAAATTGTCCGGGGTTTTTGTTTATAAGAAACTGTACGATGATTGAGCAAAACAATTAATTTCGAAACTGCTATGCAACATCAAACAAGTATAAAAGCAATTCTTACCGGTGCAACCGGAATGGTTGGCGAGGGTGTATTACATGAATGTTTACAGCATCCTGCTGTTGAAACCGTATTGGTGATTGGCAGAAGACCCTGCGGCGTAACTCATCCAAAGCTGAAAGAAATTATTCATGCTGATTTTCATAACCTTTTATCTATTGAAAATGAACTCAGCAGATATAATGCCTGTTTCTTTTGCCTCGGCGTATCTTCTGTTGGCATGAAAGAACCGGAGTACACGCATTTAACGTATACCCTCACCATGCATGTAGCTGAAACGCTTGTAAAGCTCAACAGCAATATGACCTTCTGCTATATTTCAGGCGCAAGTACCGACAGCAGCGAAAAAGGAAAAATGATGTGGGCAAGGATAAAAGGCAAAACAGAAAATGATTTAATGAAGTTACCTTTCCAACAGGTGTACAATTTCCGACCAGGCATTCTTGAGCCAACCAAAGGATTAAAGAACACACTACCCTATTATAAATATTTCATGTGGTTACTTCCCATCATCAGAGCAGTTGCCCCGAACTTTATATCCAGTTTAAAAAGTATCGGGCTTGCCATGATCAATGCTGTTACAAAGGGATATGAAAAACAAATACTTGAAGTAAAAGATATCAATCTATTAGCAAAGAGATAAAACGATAACGATGAAAAAGAAACTTACCCTGTTGCTTGCTGCTTTCCTGTTTGTTCAAATAACATTTCTTGCAGCACAGGATGCATTAACTGTAATGACCTTTAATATCCGTTTACATACTGCATCCGACAGTTTAAATGCATGGCCTTACCGAAAAGATAAAGTGGCTTCACAAATTTTATTTCATAAAGTTGAACTGCTGGGCGTTCAGGAAGCATTGCATGATCAAATGTTGGATATGCAGCAACGTTTACCCAAATTCAAATACACCGGCGGCGGAAGAGATGATGGCAAAACAAAAGGAGAATATTCAGCCATCTTTTACGACACAACAAGATTACAATTACTTGCAGCCGATATGTTCTGGTTATCACAAACACCAACCCTTCCCGGCAGTAAAGGATGGGATGCAGCCATTACACGAATTGTAACATGGGCAAAGTTTAAAGACAGGAAAACAAAAAAAATCTTCTTTGCCTTTAACACGCATTACGATCATATGGGAAAAATTGCCCGCAGAGAAAGTTCAACACTGCTGCTGCAGAAAGTAAAAGAAATTGCAGGAACAGTTCCTTCCGTTATTACCGGCGACTTTAATGCTGTACCAACTGATGAACCTATACAGGTGCTGATGGACAAAACAAATCCGCTTGTGCTTACTGATTCAAAAGCAATTTCTAAAACGCCGCATTACGGACCAACTGGAACATTCAATGGCTTCAAATCAAAAGAAGAACGTGATGAACCCATTGACTATATTTTTCTGAAAGGAAAATGGAAAGTGCTGAGCCATGCAACCATTTCACAAACATGGGGAGGACGTTTTGCAAGTGATCATTTTGCGGTGATGGCAAAGATCTTTTTTTAAATAACCTCATTAATTACTCTTATCTTAAACTGACATGATTACAGCATTACTGATTTTTGTTTTTGTTGCGGGTTACGCTGCCATTGCCTTTGAGCATCCGCTGAAACTCAACAAAGCTGCATCGGCATTAATTACCGGTGTACTTTGCTGGACTATTTATATTCTGCAAAGCCAGACAACCCATCTTGTGGGTGAAGAACTGTTGCATCACCTCGGTGAAATTGCATCCATCCTTTTCTTCCTGTTAGGCGCCATGACGATTGTGGAACTGATCGATTCACACGACGGGTTTGATATCATTACACAAAAAATAAAAACGACCAGCAAATCAAAACTGTTGCTGCTCATTACAGCCATTACTTTTTTTCTTTCTGCTTTACTTGATAATTTAACTACAGCCATTGTCATGACTTCACTCTGTTCAAAAATACTCAGTGAAAAAGAAGACAGGCTCTGGTTTGCAGGTATGATTGTGATTGCAGCCAACGCCGGTGGTGCATGGTCGCCATTGGGAGATGTTACAACAACGATGCTCTGGATCGGCGGACAAATTACCGCACTGAATATTATGAAGCAGCTGATATTGCCAAGCCTTGCAGCAAGTATTCTTCCTGCCCTGATTGTTGCCTACCGCTTCAGGGGAAAAAAGGTTACTGCCATACCGGAAGCAGTGAGCACCGCAAAAGAAAAAAGAGACGGGCAGATCATATTATTTTCAGGTATTGGATTTTTAATTTTTGTTCCGGTATTTAAAACGATTACCCATTTACCACCCTTCATGGGTATGCTGCTGGCATTGGGATTGATGTGGGTCATAACAACTGTGATTCATAAAAGCAAAGAATCAGAAGTTGCAGAACGGTATACAGTAGCAAGGGCATTACAAAAAGTTGATACCCCCAGTATTTTATTCTTCTTGGGTATATTACTGGCTGTATCATCATTACAATCAATCGGCTTACTGAAAGAGCTTGCAACATTTCTTACAAACACATTTAAAAACGATTATTTAATCGGCATTGCATTGGGATTACTTTCTGCCATTGTTGATAATGTACCATTGGTGGCAGCATCGCAGGGTATGTTTGATTTGGCCACTTATCCAACCGATCATCCCTTCTGGGAATTTCTTGCCTTAACAACAGGAACAGGAGGAAGTGCTGTTATTATCGGTACAGCAGCAGGTGTTGCAGTGATGGGAATTGAACAGATTGATTTTATGTGGTATCTGAAAAAAATTGGCTGGCTGGCATTGATTGGATTTGCTGCAGGCATCCTGATTTTTCTGTTGCAGTTGCAGATGGTGGGATAATAACGTAAGAGTAAGGAGAAAGAAGCCTTTCGTGTGCAAACGTGTATACTCGTTTTTAAACGCTTATACACGGATAGAGGAAAACTGTATTGCCGCTATAACAATACAAAATGTAGAATGTCAAGTGATTGATTTTTAATCCCAATATTTTTTGAGAGCTGCATCTTATAGCATAAATTTATGTGTTGGCAGCCATTAAAGATAATAACTACTGAAAATGAAATTGGCAATCTTTCTTATTGTTTTTTATGCAGCAGCATTACCAATAGCGGCACAGACTGTAAGGGTTCCAGCAGAATGGGAAAAACAGGAAAGGGTTCATGTGGCATGGTTTGGTAAAGAAAGAAGGGATTCTGTTTTGTGCAGGGTGATTGAAGCATTACAGCCATCTGTTCCGCTTACATTAAATATACCGGCTGATTCATTAAAGCCGTCTATTTGTTTGTACTTATCAAAATATGGAATTGATACAGCCAGCATTGATTTTGTAACAGACCGGGACGTTGATTTCTGGACAAGAGATCCTTTGTTCTTTGTTACACAAAATGATTCGCTTAAAGTTGCTTGTTTCAATTATAGCATGTATGGAGTTTACCCAGACATTGCGAATGAACCAATACCAGATGATATAAAAAAGATTGGCGAATATGATGAACGACTGGCGGTACAATTAAAGTTGCCGGTCATTAAAAGCGATTTTGTATTTGAAGGTGGCGGCATAGAATCCAATGGTTACGGCACTTTGATCATCATTAAAGAAATGGCCTTGCAGCGCAACCCCGGAAAAACCATTTCTGAAATAGAAGCAGAACTAAAACGTACACTGGGAGCAAAAAAAATTATCTGGCTCAAAGACGGCCTTGCAGAAGACAAAGTGCAAAAAAACTTCGGCCCGTTCTTTAAAAATTATTTTGGCGGTGGTGCCAATATGCATGTGGATGAAATATGCAGGTTTGTAAGCGAAAGCACCGTCGTTCTGCCGCAAATACCAAAACAAAAAAACTGGCAAAACCCTGTTGACAGCATTAATCATTTTATGCTCGAGGAAAACTTCCGCATACTTAGCAAGGCGACCATATTTGGAGGAAAGAAAATTATTGTTTACCGCATACCAATGCCTGAAGTATCGCCATTGCTTTATAGTTTTTATACGGAAAGTGTTGACATGCCGGAAATGCAGAAATTCGGATTTAAACTTGGGGACACCATTCATCGTGTTCCTGCGGCGAGCTACGTAAATTTTTTTGTAAGCAATCAGGTTGTGTTGATGCCCAAATACTGGAAGCCTGGCATGAACCAGTTGCAAAAGCAAAAAGATGAAACCGCAAAACAATTGATGCAAAAATTATTTCCGGGAAGAAAAGTTGTACAGATTTATACTTTGTCTATCAACCGAGGTGGCGGTGGCATTCATTGCATGACACATGAGCAACACGTTGTGAAAAAATAACGGCTGCCAACAAAAGGTTTTGTGCAATTGGGGCATGACGTTGAAGCAATCATCGGCAGTGCATATCCAAGCTTTGGTTTCGGCGGACGGAATTCTGCCGGGCAGTAGTTCTAAACTTCGGCTTTTAGTTATAAATTTAGCTTCAGTTCCGGGCGGACAGTTGGTCAATTCCCCAACTGCACAAAGCCTCGAACGTTGTGCGTCACTTTAAAAACAATCAGATTCCAAAATATATATGACTAAATATAAAAATGAATTGGCTTGTTTTATTTTGACTACCATTTTTAGTTTGACTTCGTTTAATATTTTTTCACAACCAACTGGGAAAACAATTTTACCCAATAAAAAAATTGCTGTTATTGAACTAACCGGAAATGGGTATCAACGTGGCTTAGAACATGGAAGGATTTTAAAAAAAGAAATTGCAGAAGTTTTTCGACTTTGGAAAGAGAATATACAAAGCAGTACAAAGCAAGATGCAGATTCGGTAATAACAAGATTTTATAATGCAACGAATTTTGTACCTGCAATAAAAAAATGGACCCCAGGAATTTATGATGAAATAAAAGGCATTTCACAAAGTTCAGGACAGTCTTTTAAAGACGTACTTTGTTTTCAACTTGTTGATGAATTTTGGGTATTTCTGGATAGTGTAGAAAACTTACAGAATCATCATTGTAGTGGACTTGGCGTTGCTGCTACAAATTCTCATCCTGCATACATAGGACAAAATATGGACATAGAGGGCTTTAGAAACGGATATCAAATATTACTCCACATTGCTTCTAACATTAACGAGCCAGAACAATATATTCTTAGTTGTCCTGGATTGATTGGTTTGAATGGCTTAAATTCAAAAAGTATAGGGGTTTGCGTTAACACTCTTTTAGAACTAAGAGCCTGTTCTGATGGTCTTCCTGTTGCGTTTGTAATAAGAGGCATTTTATCCAAACAAGACAGAGAAAGTGTATTATTATTTGTGCAAACAATTAAACATGCTTCTGGTCAGAATTATATTATTGGAACTATTGACAGTGTATATAATTTTGAAGCTTCCGCAAGTAAGGTAGTGCGATTTCTACCTATCCCTGATAATTATTCTATAGTTTATCATACAAATCATGCAATTGTCAATGATAATATTAAGCCCTGGTATGAAGAAATTCATAAGCAAATTTCAGTTTGGGAATTTTTAAATGTTAATAGTTTGAAACGATTTGCCTCATTAAAGGACAGGCTAAATCTTCCTGCAAATAGTATTTCCGACAATATAATTAAAGAGGCACTTCGCTCAAAGGACGACTTACAAAATCCTGTTTGCAGAGATTATAAAAATGGAAAATCAGGTTTTACTTTTAGCTCGGTTATTTTGACTTTGGGTAAAGCTCCATCAATACAGCTTACCTATGCTTCACCTGACCAATCAGAATATATTTTACATACTTTTAAAGACAAATGACAAAGAAAAGCGAACGCACAACAAAAGGTTTTGTGCAATTGGGGCATGACGTTGAAGCAATCATCGGCAGTGCATATCCAAGCTTTATATTCGGCGGACGTAATTCTGCCGGGCAGTAGTTCTAAACTTCGGCTTTTAGTTTGTCTCGTCCTGAAATAGGTTGACTAATCCTACACTATGAGTAAAATTAAGTTCGTCACACCCCTCAATTCACCATCCGCATCCAGTTCAGCGAAACATCCATAAACATCATCCGGTCGATGGTACGAATAAGGCGATTTGAATTGTTATCTGCAAACCTGATTTTTACAAAGGCAGGCTGCCCGTACCTGTTTACCGTGTAACAAAAATCACTGAACCCTTTTCCTGTCTTTCTTAACTTTGCAGTAAAGAAATAAAATGGCAACAATCAAACTTACCACACAGGATTTTAAAGATAAGGTGTTCAACTACGAAACAGAGAAAGACTGGAAACATGCAGGAGCACTACCCGCAATCATTGATTTTTATGCCGACTGGTGCGGACCCTGCAAAATGGTAGCGCCTGTGCTGGAAGAATTATCGAAGGAATATGAAGGAAAAATAGTGATCTACAAAGTAGATACAGAAGTGGAACAGGAACTGGCAGGAGTATTTGGCATTCAGAGCATCCCGACTTTTTTATTCATTCCTGTTGATGGAGACCCGATGATGCAACCGGGTGCGTTTCCTAAAAAAGTATTTAAAGAAATCATTGAAGAACAGCTGCTGAAAACAACCGTAAAAGAAGAAAAAGAATAAATTATTTTATTGTATAACGATCAGTTCTGGTTTACTGATCAGTTGATTACAGGCAGCTCCACGAAAAAGGTGCTGCCTTTTTCCTGCTCTGTCTCGAACCAGATTCTTCCTTTCATTTGTTCCACAATGCTTTTACACATGGCCAGACCTAAACCCGTGCCGGATGTTTTTGTGGTGAAGTTGGGATAGAAAATCTTTTCCTGCAGTTCGGGTTTAATTCCATTTCCGTTATCCTGCACACTGATAATTGCAAAATTTTCGTTACTTCTGAATTCAATTTTTACTTCCGGTTCTTTACCGGCATCTACTGCTTCAATCCCGTTCCGGATAAGATTGGTGAACAAACGGTTGAGCTGTGTTTTATCAGCCATCACAAATATCACTTCATTGTTCTGCTTAAAACTAACCTGGCCTTCTTCATCCTGCATACTGAAAAGATCAACCACCGATTTAATCGATTCACCAAGACTTACTTTTTCTAAACGTGGGTTTCCGATATTGGCAAAGCTGGAAAAATCAGAGGCAATATTGGATAAATAATCAATCTGTTCCACCAGAGTTTTCGCTACACTCTGCGAAATATTTTTTGCATCGGGCGAATTGGAATTAACTGCTTTCTGCAGGTATTGAATACTCAGCTTCATTGGTGTAAGCGGGTTCTTGATTTCATGTGCCACCTGTCTGGCCATTTCACGCCATGCACCTTCCCTTTCACTTCTTGCCAGCAGGCTGGCACTAGCTTCCAGTTTCTCCACCATGCGGTTGTATTCCTGTACCAGCTCACCTATTTCATCGTTCCGCTGCCAAACAATTGCTTCATTTTCTTTACCGAGTTTAATTTCTTTCATTTTATCACTGATGATAGAAAATGAATTGGTGATACGGCTGGTAACAAAGAAGGCAATCAATCCTGCAATTAAGAAAATAAATGCATTGAGGTTGATGAGTGTTACGAGGAAGTTGGAGATTTCCTGCTTTAATTCATTTTGTGAAGTGAAGTAAGGAATGTTCAGGTAAGCATATGTTTTCCCTGCTTCATCACGCACAGGAACATAAATACTCATGTAGGAACGGGTACCTACCTTTTCATCTTCAATCGTTTGAATAAGATACTCTCTCGACAATTTATAATAAGCAAGCGGATCTGTTTTGCGGCTCAGTAATCCTTTGTTATAATAATAGGGTTGGGAAGAAATTTTAAGATTACCGCTGGGATCATAAATATTTACATCCACCCCATGTATCTCAGAAATATAATTCACTTTAATCTGCAGTTCCCCCGAAGATATATCATCATACATTTTCAACACGTCGTCAAAAATGACATGTTCTCTGAGTGCGGCTTCCACTTCCGTTTTCATAATTGCAATGGTACGTGTAAGACGTTCTTTATTATTACGGCTGTGCCGGTTGATAAAAAAGAAAATGGTAGATGCTCCAATTACCAGAAAAGAAAAAATGCTGATGCCGATAATGGTAGAATGTACCTGGGTACGAAATGTTAATTGCAGATGTTTTTTCCAGTTGGAAGGACGGAACCCAAACTGTGTTAAAAATCTGACGAGACGGAACAGGGCTCCCATAAACAGAAATACACAAAACAAATAGGCAAACAGGGTAATTGTTTCCAGCCATCTGTTCTGTGCTTTTGCAATTACCACCATCAGGTTTGATGAAGCTGAATACCAGAGTTCACTGTACCCCTCTTTATTGATGCGTGTATAGGAAGGCTGTTCAGTTTGCTTACGTGTAAGGTGAATCGGGAAAGGATAATCATTGAAACTGCTGATGAGTTCATTGCCTTTATAAATGGCATATGCATAGGCCGGCATATTCTCCGGCACAAGATTGAATGTTTTTGAAAACAGTTCCGGTGAAAATTTTTCATCGGAATACTGCTTGGGCCTGGATAAGATAAATACATAGCCAAGTGGTTTCAATGTTGCTGTATCCAGCACTTCCTTCCGGGCGATATAATAAAACTTATCAAATGATTCTTCGTGGTATTGCCAGTCCCTTACGGTAGTTGGTTTACTCTGCAGTTTATAAATAGTATTCAGACTGCTGAAAGAAGTTGAATCAGCATTATACAATGGTTCTTCTGCCGCATCGAAAGTGAAAATTTCTGAATCAAACTTATTCAGGTACCCGCTGAAGTTCTCATTGACTAAACTGTCCTTTAAAAGCCGGTTACTGCCGCTGATACTGAAACGGGAAAAATTATCCCGCAAAAAATCACTTCTGAAATTACTGAGTGCAAGACTTAACAGGTTTTCGGCCGAAGGGTCGGTTTGCAGGCTGAGCTTCTCTGCCATACGTACCCTGTCTTCCCACTCCTTCTTTGCGTTATCATTGATAAGCAAAACAGTTAAGGAAACAGAAAAGAAGAAAAGCCAGAAAAGTGTTCTTCCCCCGGATGGTAAAAAATCAATGTCTTTACTGTTAAACCTGAAAAGCAATGCAATAACTAATAACCAGATCAATAAGCTGAGATGAAAAGAAATTGCTTCAGAATTAATCGTAGCTGTTAAATAAACCAATCCAACAACTGCTAAAGAAATCTGCTGCGGTACAATTTTATTATAGCTGAACTCTTTGAAAAAATCAAATAACCAGTCGATCAGCAAAAAATAATTGAGTGCCAGTATTCCCAATACACAAAAACCGGCAAAGCTGAAAATGGTTAAGCTGAAGAAGCTTGTTACATTAAACGAGATCTGTGAATCAGCAACCAGGCTGCGTACAATATCGCCAAACAGAATGGTTACTGCAAAAAGCAGCACAGCTGCAACAATTAAGCCTGCTTTAAAATTGAGCCTGATATGAATCGCCGGTTTTCCTTTTCCGTACTTCCGCATAAAGAGCAGTACCCAAAACAACAGAAATGAATTAATCAGCAGATCGCCCAATGATTTGAGAATATTATTTGAACCATAAACGGCAGGATCAAACAACTCAAATTGCCGGAAATTTAACGGTACCGGGAAAAAATAACTGCCTATACGCAGGGATAATATACAGGCCAGCAGAAACAGGAGCCCGAATAAATAAGAACGTTTTAATGCCAGTTCAGATGCTGTTTTGTGCAGAAAAAAAAGGAAGCAGAAAAGGGCCAGTAACCGAAGTACAACTGTAATCCAGTTAAGCGGCTGTGCAGAACTGTTCCGGTCTTTCAGCCAGAACAAAACCGTTCCGTCATTACTGTTAACCGCAAGAGAGGTTGGAACAATATCACTGATAGAATAATATTTATCAATACCATTAAAATAAGCAAACCCGTTACTGAGGTAATTGGTGGTAATAAAATAATTCCACTTAACCGGGATCAATGCCATTGCAAGGCAGGTGCTGCCATTTTTCAGTGTACAGGTTTTTTTGTACACGGTATAATATCCATTGATGAGTTGTTCAAACCAAACACCATCGGCCCGTTGCCATAATTCACTGCCGGGCAAAATGGTTTGTGTATTCCAGAATACGGTTTGAATCCCTTCCGCATTTTCATTGGCAACAAAAATGAAATAATCTTTTTCCTGCAGTTGCTCAAATGAACGCTTACTGTACGTGTTGCTGCTGAGCCGCTGCAGCAGTACCGTATCTTTTAAAATAGTGTTGAAATCTTTTTCTCTTTTATTCACCGATCCCTGCAGTGCATTTTTCACCTGCGCAGGTGCAGAACTGTACGACCAGTAATATTGAAACAGGTAGGAAAATGTCAATGCCCATCCTGCCAATATGAGCAGAAATCCATTTTTGTATAAGAACTGGCGGATGGTTTGAATCGTATTCAACGTTTACTGTTATGTTTCCCTGTTTTTAATTTTAATGCGGTTCCAGATGCCGTCCATTTCTTCCAGTGTCATGTTCACCAGTTGTTTTCCCTCACCCACTGCTTCTTCTTCCATTTGCATAAACCGTTTTATAAACTTTCTGTTGGTGCGTTCCAGTGCATGGTCGGCATCAATCTGCAAAAACCGTGCATAATTAACCAGTGAAAAAAATACATCGCCCAGTTCTTCTTCCATCTTGTCCCTGTCATTTAGCTGCACCACTTCTTTCAGTTCATTAATTTCTTCTTCTATCTTTTCAAATACCTGGTCCTTGTTTTCCCATTCAAACCCAACCTGCTTTACTTTTTCCTGTATGCGGATAGCTTTAATCATGGAAGGTAACCCTTTCGGCACACCGCTCAGTACAGATGTTTTCCCTTCCTTCATCTTTAGTTTTTCCCAGTTGCGTTTTACATCTTCTTCGCCACTCACTGTAACATCGCTGTAAATATGCGGATGCCGTGCAATGAGCTTTTCACAAATACCATTGAGTACTTCAGGCAATGTAAACTGCTGCTGTTCCGTTCCGATCTTTGAATAGAACACAAGATGCAGCATCAAGTCGCCCAACTCTTCTTTTACATGCTGCCAGTTATTTTCAGTAACGGCATCGGCTAACTCATAAGTTTCCTCAATCGTTAACGGACGTAAGGTTTCAATGGTTTGCTTTTTATCCCAGGGACATTTTTCCCTGAGTTCATCCATAATTTTCACCAACCGTAAAAAAGAACCTGAAATTTTTTGTTCTTCCATTGTTTAAATATTAAAAAAAGAATAAGAGAATAATCCAACAAACAGAATAGCATTGATAAAGAATGCTATAAATAACAACAGGAAATACTTGATCATTGTTTTGGCTCTTCCCTGCTGATACATGCGCCGCATGGCTTTGTATAAATAGAAAAACATATAGATCCAAAGCAGGCCTGAGATCCATTCAAAATCATTTACACCTGTACCCTTCTGCAGTTTATTAACGCTGAAAATAAGCAGCAGTATTAAAAAAGTAAATACAAACAAATGAATGGTAAACACCAGGTGGTTCACATAGTAAAACTGTTTTCTGCGTATATACAGTAAAGAAAGGATCAGTGCAAATAAAGGCAGTGATACAAACAGCATTTTTGGTAATGAATGAAGGGCATGTTCAAACAATGCTTTATTAAATTTTGAATAATCACCACCATACTTTTCATCAACAATAATAAGCCTGCGTTGAACGGCCCGTTGAATCCATTGATCTCTTTCTTTTAAAGGAAGGCTGTTCTGCGCAGAATCATATTCAGCCATTGTTTTGTATTTACCTTTCCTTTTGGTGGTACTGTCTTTACCTGTGGTGCTGTCTTTGTCCCCTTTGCTCCATCTGTAAATGCTATCCTTTGATACCCAGCTTTTACCATTACCACCGGGCATGATCTTTTCAATCAATGCAGAATCTTCTTTTGTGTTAACCGCATTTAATGCTGCTTCTTTTGCTTCATTTTGTGTTACGGGCTTGGTTACTTTAGCAGCTTTTTTATCTGAGTCGGTTACTCTAAACACTTCAGGTGTTTTTTCTGATGCAGAAAAGAAGCTGAAGAACATGATAAAGAAAAAAGCCGATGTAAACACATACATCCGCACCGGGTTCATGTAACTGGCCCGTCGGCCACGCAGATATTCGGCCGTAAGAAAACCGGGTTTGAATAACAGGTAGCGGAGTGAAGCAATGAACTTTCCTTCAAAGTGAGTGATATCGTTGAAAAAATGAACCACCAGTCCCCATGCCGTTTCTTTCGGCTCAATATTCTCCTGCCCGCAAACATGGCAATAACTGCCAAATACTCTTGCATTGCAGTTAAGACAGTTTTTTTCTTTCCGTTCCTTTCCGTGCGACATCTCTTCGAAGTTTTGCTAAAAATAGAAAATCGGGGTCAACTTTAGCAAAGTTTTGAGCCCCGACCCCTTTTTTACCTGAACGAACTGCACTTCAACGAAATTCTATCAGCAATTCTGCGTTATACTACCGGCTTCTCAAAAGGCAAAAAAAACCATAAAGTATTTACACTTAAAATATCTTTGACCCTATCATGCAAACAAAATATCTTCCATTTATCCTGTTTATCCTGCTTTCAATTCCTGTTGCCGGTTTCAGCCAGTTTTATCATAAGGACATTGTGAGCTTAAAACAAACCACCGATCAATTAAAGATTTACAAAACCAATAAGGTAAAAAAAGTAGTGCTGAATTCTTTTGAACCAAGCGGCGAGCCAACTGATAAGTTTATCTGCTTCCAGGAAGTTTCCCCTTCTTTTAATTTTATTAAAACATACAGCCAGTCGGCACAAACCATGCAATCGGTGCTTAACAGCCAGTTTAATTTTAAAGGACAGCTCATACGCAGTGCCGACAGTTCCAATACAACCCTGAATGTTTCATCGTATGCCTATGATGCTTTGGGACGAATGGTTGCTGTTGAATCAGTATCGCAGGCCTATGCCTACCAGACAAAAGAAATTGAAAAACATCAGTGGTTTTACGACACAACCGGCTTCCCGGTAAAAATGCTGCGGATCAAAAACAATACAGATACGGTTGAAGTACAGTTTAAAGCCGATGAAAAAGGAAATGTTGCTGAAGAAGTTTGGCGCAGCAAGGGAGTTGAAACGCAAGCGTACTATTATTATTACGATGAGCAGAAACGGTTAACAGATATTGTTCGTTATAATGACCGGGCAAGAAAATTATTACCTGATTATATTTTTGAATATAATGAGCAGGCACAGCTTACACAAATGATCACCGTACAGTCGGGTACCAGTAATTATGTTACCTGGAAGTACCAATACAACCCACAGGGGTTGAAAACAAGGGAAAGTATTTACAGCAAACAGAAGGAATTAATGGGCTATATAACGTACCGGTACGAATAAGCAGGAAAGGGCTTTGAAAAAAAGTTGGGTGAGATGTTTTGTCAATTAGTGCTGCTTCTTTACATTTGCAGCCCAATCGTTCTTTTTCAAGCGGAAGTAGCTCATTTGGTAGAGCACGACCTTGCCAAGGTCGGGGTGGCCGGTTCGAGCCCGGTCTTCCGCTCAGATTCCCGCCCAGAAGCGGGATTTTTTTTCACCTCATTGCCCCGGTGGTGGAATTGGTAGACACGCAGGACTTAAAATCCTGTGACCCGCAACGGTCGTAACGGTTCAACTCCGTTCCGGGGCACGCATAAAATGTAGAAGCCTTGACAGCATTAGCTTTCAGGGCTTTTTCTATTTCTGGGGGATGGTGAAGGGGATAGTTTAGGAGCTTATTTGTGCCGCCTGTAATATTCTAATTCTCTGATGATATTTATTAATAATTG
>CAZOLW010000070.1:0-14843 GCA_964580775.1 uncultured Chitinophagaceae bacterium
CATATCAAATTTTTCCGCCATTGCATTTGGCGTTAATGCCTGAATAGCAATTAACGTTAATATGGCCCTGCGTGTCGGGTCAGCTATGGCCTGGAACAGGTCCTGTTTCATGTGTTTATTTTTTAATTTGCCGCCTGTGGCGGTCGATAATTTTGCCACATAGTATGCCCATAATTATCTTCGGTTGGTAAGCTTGTTTATGTGCATTTCATGTGTTTATTTTTTAATATGCATTTACGCAACCTTCAGGTTGCAAATATATATGCAACTTTTGAGTTGCGCAAGTTTCTATGCAATTATTTTTGCTAAGGTAAAATGCCGGAAAGTTTTAGTTGTTGTTGGAGGGACGTTACAATGATGCCTGACACGCTTCGCCTTGGTTCGTGTCTCAGGAACAAGGTTTCATAACTTTTTCCTGAGACACGAACCTGGACCTGAGTCGAAGAACCCTGGCCATTTTCCAATTATAATTTTTGGCCGGCTGCTTTTTCAAGAATGCTGTTAATGAATGCTGTTGCTTTCACTTCTTTCAATGCTGCATATTTCTTCCGGTCCTGATCAGCTTCTTCAGCAATTTCATATTTCAGGTATTGGTATTGTACCCTGGCCTCTTCATGGGCAAGCAGATAATCCCTGAACAGGAGATGCCTTTGCAATTCTTCACTGTTGGCCGGACAAACATAGAGGTGATGAGCAACTCCATCCAATACTTGATGTACATCCGCTGATGCAGCTCTTTTAAATACTTCCCGTCCGGGGATGCCCTGGTTACCATGGTGCCGGTACCCGATTGTTGTTAACCGTGTTTGTATTATATCAAACGGGAGGTGCTCCCTTATTATAATATCAATATCAATGATTGGCTTAGCAGCTAATCCGGGAACTGAAGTGCTTCCAATATGTTCTATTGAAACCGGCAGACCAACCAGCGTTGCCCAGAGTAGTTTTTGAATGGCATGGAAGTCATCCATCCATTTCTTTTTGTATTCCTGTAATAGCATGGTTTTATTATTTGCCATTGCTTTTCAATAAGGTTTGTCTAATAGTCTTTGTGCTGGCGAAAGACTCTGCGCCTGTTATTTATTTCCTCTTACGCAACATCCCCTTCTGCATTATCTAAACTGCAACTTTATATGGTGGGAGACATGCTGTGAAAAAGGAATAAAAGGGTTCACTATCCTTCCATTATTCGATACCAGTTTTCTTCCAATTGCCAATTATATTCAGGTTTTGTTTTAACCAGTTCCTGGTAATATTTCTTTGCTTCATTGTCATTTGTGAATATGAAATAGGTTTGTGGTGAATCAAAAAATTCCCTTGAAATCCAAAATTTAATAGTTTTTGTGTTATCGTTCTTACTGTCATAAATCCAAATATCGTTTCCTCCATTTGAAATAATTGGATAATTGAATGGGAGTTCACAAATTCCGTTATTCATGTCTGTATCAGGTTTCAATCTTCCTTTTAAAACCTCTTTTACTATTGCACTGCGTTTGTTATAAGAAATTGTCCAATCAACTTTTTCAATAATTGAGTTTGGTATTTTATTGAAATTATAAAAAGTCAGAAAAAACAGAATTACTACAGTTGAAAGATTTACTATTCGGTTTGTTCTTAAGTTTTTCCGTTCTTTAAATGCTTTTATTATTTGCCTTATTAACAGAATTAGTAAAGTTAAGCATACCAATAACCAAGAAAAAGGTTGAACAAAATATGGTAAAAGAAAATAGTCGGCAAACACAAAGACTAACCAAATTATTATAAAAAATAGAATCTTCTTTGTCATTACTTTATCTCCCTTTTGGCGCAAGCCCCTGCTTGTACCATACTCTATTTAACTACTTATTTCCTGAAATAATAATCTGCCAGAGCGTTTGCTATTGCCCGTGGATTTGCTTCATCTGTATTCGTGAGAATGATAATTGAAAGCCCGTCATTCACAAAACGTGTAAATACAGACCGGAACCCAATATTAGAACCACTGTGTACAATTAACTGATGGCCCTTGTATTCATCGATTGCCCAGCCAAAACCATAATATTCTTTTGACTCTGCTTTATCCGAAGTTTTAATAAACGGTTGCCATAGTTGTTCCCAATTGTCTTTTTTAAGAATAATCTTTTTCTCTCTTATCGCCCTCTCCCATTTAATCATGTCTGAAGAAGTAGAAAGAAATCCACCGCTGGGTCGTATGCCAAACATGGCAGTAGCATTCACCAGGGTATCATGCTTATGCATATACCCATCGGCACGGTTGGGAATGATAACATAAAAATCAGTGAGGTAACTGTTATTCATTCCTGCCGGTATAAATAATTTATCATGAATATAATCCTGCCAGAGCATGCCACTTACCTGTTTGATTATTTCTGCAAGCATGAAATAAGCCAAATTACAATACTGGTATTTTTCCCCGGTTTTAAAAACCAGTGGTAAACTGTATGCAGACTTAATAATGTTTATATCGGGTTGTATTTTGAAATTGTTATAGGCAGGCCCTTCTCTTTGCAGGCCCGATGTGTGAGACATCAGATTTTTTATTGTTATTGGCCGCCATGTTTCCGGTGCATCAGGGAAAAATTTATGTACCGAATCCTCAATACTCAGTTTTCCTTCTTCCATTAATTTCATAACAGCTGTTGTAAAAAACTGCTTACTCACAGAACCAAGCCTGATCACAGTTTCGGAGTTTACCGGTACATTTAGTTCTGCATTGGCCAGTCCATAACCTTTGTTTACAAGAGCTTGTCCGTTTTTTATTACAGCCAGCGAAAGGCCAACAATTTTTTGCTTCTCCATCATATCCATAACAATGATATCAGTACTGTCGATCTGCGCAAATGAGAGAAATGGAAGGAAGAGACAAAGCAGCAACTTGTTCATTTCAGAATAATTATTTTATGAATGAAAATTGAATTTTCTAAATCTGTGTTTGCGTGAATACTCTGTTCACAAAGCCAACTGTTCTCTTATTGACGCAAGCTTCCCGCTTGTGCCATAACTCTAAACTACATAACACAATTCAATTAAACCTTTCTTCCAATAAAAATCTCTTGCGCAGCTGTATAAATAATCCTCTTCATGTTGCTTCTCAGCAACCTCTCTCAATAAGCCTGTGGCAGGCTGAGGACATTGCGTTTGTAATACATCCTTTCTTACGCAACGGCCCTTGCAGGATACATTGCTCCGAAGAAGCGGTTGCAAATGTTAAAGTAAATAGGTAGTTTCAACTTTCCCGATTTCATCACATAAAAAAACCAGCCATGCAAAAAGTGTATCTCAACAGCTCTATTTTTATATTCCTGATTTTAATCGGCGTACAGTGGGGGTTTTATCAAACGTACACCAGCCAGTTCCCGCATTTTAAAGATGCAACTACGCTCATCCATATTCATGGTGCTTTGCTCATGACATGGATGCTGTTGCTGATAGCACAGCCTTTACTGATACAATCGGGCAGGGCGAACCTGCACAGAACAATCGGAAAAGTTTCCTGGGTGCTGGGGCCGCTTATTATCATTTCACTGTTCCTGGTTGGCAGAGGAGGTTATATAAGAGGTATTGAGGGAAAGGTACCTGAACATAATATGCTTGCTTTCATTGTGCTTGATATGAGAGGGTTTTTATCCTTTGCTATCTTCTGGGCACTGGCAATGTTCACCCGCAAAGCGCCTGATTCGCATATGCGGTATATGATTGCCACAGGAATTCTGGCAATCGGTCCCGGGATAGGAAGAGGCCTGATGCACAGTCTTGGATTAAGCGTATGGGATGCCTTAACCATCACTGATGTGCTTGACCTAGTGATTGTAGGTATATTGTTGGGTATTGACGTGTACAGAAAGAAAAACTACAAGCCATTCCTCACCGTTTTCCTGGTATTACTGATCGGCTCTGTGCTCTGGCAATTACGGGATAGTACTCCATGGCAGACCTTTGCCAAAATCTATGCGAAGTTTTTTTATTAACTGAAACTGATTTTGATCACAACTTGCTTCTCAGCAATGTCATTCTAATAGCCTGTGCCTTGGCTGAGGACGTTGCGCTGCTATTTATTTTCCGTTACGCAACGTCCCCTTCAGCATTATCCTAAACTGTAACTTTACATATCTGGGGGCGCTGCTGTCAAGGAATCCTTGCTTATCTGCAACCTCTCTTACACAATGTCCCTTGCAGGAGACGTTGAGAAGAAAGAAAGCACCCACTTTTTCCCTGCTCACAATTATTGGCACATTATGGTTACTCTTAAATAAGTTGCAGGAATAGACGTGCTATTTTCATTACCGCTTTTATTCTGGCTGTTAAACAGTGTTTCCAATTCCTGTTGCAATGCTTCTGCTTTGCCGTTTTTTTCTGCGGCATCAAACGCATTCATGGTAGGGCCGTAGTATTGTTTAAAATTGTTCAGAAACACCGACGGTGCATAATCTGCCTGAAACGTAAACGTTTCTCTTGCGAAGGATATATTTTCTTTTGCAAGACCTGCACTTTCAAAACGTCTGATCACCTCTTCTTCCACTCCCCAAAGCATCGGGCTTACAAAACCCTCCGGTGGAGCCGGCGTATAAGCAGAACTGATCTTCAGTATCTGTGCAACCAATGTTGGGTCGCCGGGTATCCAGTTACCCATTACAATGCGGCCTCCTTTACGTGTTACCCGAACCATTTCTTTCACTGCATCAAACGGACGGGGCGCAAACATGGCACCAAAGATGCTGATAACAAGATCATAATTTGCATCCTTCAAATCTTTCATTTCCATTACATCTCCTTCAAAAATTTTACAACGTTCAGCTACGCCTTCATTCTTTGCACGTACATTACCAGCTTCAACAAGATTGTGAGCAATGTCTACACCTGTTACATTTGCACCGAGTTTTGCCGCAGGTATAGCTGTATCACCATCACCGCAACCAACATCTAACACATCCATGCCGGATTTGATCCCGAGTGTATCAACAAGGGCTGCAGAGCTTTCACGCATCGTGTCAGCTATCTTCGTAAAATCGCCTTTCTCCCAAAGTGCTTTGTTTGCATTCATAGTTAAATTTTTTTGCATTTAAAAAAGTAAACAACTGTTTTATTACAGAACGAAACTATCGTCTGTAAAGACAGCTGCCTTTGCTTTAAAGTCCGGATATTTTGCTTAGAGGTTCAGGAAACTGGCACTTGCCTTGCTTCCATGGGCGATATCCCGAAGCGCTGTTTAAAACAGCGGCTGAAGTGAGAGTTGTTTTCGAAACCGCTTTCAAAAGCTGCTTCTGCTACCGATTTGCCTCTGTTCTTTAACAGGGCCATCGATTGCTGCAATCGTTTTTCCAGCAGCCATTTGCCCGGTGTAGTGTTAAACTGTTTTTGAAAATCACGTTTAAATGCCGAAAGGCTTCTGTTACATAATGCAGCATATTGTTCCATCTTCAGGTTAAAACAATAGTTGTCGTGCATAACCCTTTCCAGTGAAACAGATTGTGGTTCATTCATTATTGAACAGAAATAAGAAAGCAGCTCTGCATTGTCCCTGTTGTCGGCTATGTTTAAAATCAATTCTCTGAATTTTAATTCCAGTAATGATTGGTCGGGAGTTGTTGTGCCGGCAAAATAGGCATACATCGAAACGAAAAAAGATTTCAGTGTTTCGGTTGCAACAATGGGTATAACAGAATCATACTGTTTGCCGGTATTGGCAATAGGTACCGATCTGCTTTTGAGTGTATCGCAAATAAATTGATCGGGTATAAAAAACAGTACCAGGCAAAAACCAATATCAAAAAACTGCTCCAGGATGCAGGCCCCTTTTCGTACCAGTACACAACTGCCTGCGCTTATTTCGTACGAGCCATGCGCTGTGTGCCATACTTTTTTTCCTTCCAATACATAGAAGATATAATTTTCATGACTCCACAGTCCGGCAAACTTCTCTTTCATCAATCGGGCTTCCGGCGGACAGTTAAAAATAGTAATCAGCGAATCGCCACAGCTAAACTGTTTACAATACTGGGGATATGTCAATACACGTTCCTGAAAATTAACCATAGCAATTCTGTTGATTCATAAAAATAACAATTGCAGGTGATGTTTTTGACTTTGCTGAACGCCAGCCGGCAAATAGATGATGGTTGGCAACCCTTACTTCTCAGCATTCTAATAGCCTGTGCGGCGGCTGAGGACGTTGCGCATGCAATTTATTTTCCATTATTCAACGTCTCCATCAGCTTTATGCTAAACTGCAGCTTTATATTGCGGAAGACATTACTGTGAAGGAGGGAGTTATTCTCATTTCTTCGTCAGTTTGTATCTCAAATGTGTTGTTAAGTCGGAAGGTATTATTTCTGCAATTTGAATATCATACCTGTCTTTGTCAATGCCGTCAAACAGTCTGATACCACTTCCTAAAAAAACAGGTGCAATGTGAATGAAAAATTCGTCAACAAGCCCTGCATTGAGAAATTGTTGAATAGTATTCGCACCTCCCTGTATTCTTATGTCCTTTCCTTTGGCTGATTGTTTGGCTTTTTCCAATGCACTTTGTATCCCGTCATTGATGAAATAAAAAGTTGTTGTTCCTTTTTGAACCCAGGGTTCCCTTTTTTCGTGTGTCAGCACATATACATCCGCTTCGTATAAGTCTTCCGGCCAACTGACTTCGCCTTCTTCAAACATTCGTTTTCCCATAATGAAAGCACCTGTTCTTGCAATTGTTTCTCTAATAAATTTACCATCAGGTCCGTCTTCATTACCACCTTCCATTCCTAAGTATTCCCAAAATGCTTTTTGTTTAAACATCCACATGTGAATTTTCCCTGAAACGCCACCCATTGGGTTGCCCGGGCTTCTGTTATCTCCTGCGAAAAAACCATCAAGTGATATTCCGCTGTCAAAGATAATTTTGCTCATACTTTCTATTTATTGTTTGTCAAAGTTAATTTTTGTTTATTAGCTCTTCGCTTTAGGTCTTGTCTCAGCAACCGAAATGGTTATGTATGATAGTGTGGTAAAATTCAGTACTTATCTTTCTGTCGTTTTTGATATCCCGCCAACATCAGCTATAAAAGTAATCATCAGCAGTTGTATTCCAAATGCCCCGATACAATCGTAGAAGAACTAAATGGCATCAGGTGATGCCGCCAGCTGGCTGATCACTTGATGCCAGAAAGATTGTCTAATAATAGTACTGCTGTTTACTTTTTTGGTTTCACCAGCCGCAAATGCCAGGTAATTTTTGTTTTTCCGTCAGGCATAGTCTTAGAGCCTGCTAAAGTATCCCGGTTTTTTGAATCGGTTTTTCCTGTAACATCAAAACCTGATGCGTCCATTTTTTGTTCAGGCATACTTACCGCCTCCTTGCTGGGGGGATTTGCCGGGCCACAGCTTGATTCCGATCTGTTGGTCTCGAATTTTCCTAAAAGGGTTCCACCGGGAGTTTTGACTGTGATTTTGTAGTTGCCCTCATTATCAAGCGAAATATAGACAGGAAGATTGTCTGATCCTCCGCCCAGTTGCGTTATGGTTTCGGTATAATTTAAGTTGTAACCCTTCCAGGTAGGATTTTCACCTTTCAGGCGGCAATACACTTCGCCAACCGTTTCCTGTCTCTTTTCAGAAATGATTTTCGATTTCATCCACACTCTTGCTATCGTTTTACCGGCAGAAATAGTGCTGCCTGGTTTAGGTGGTAACAGAGTGGCAACAATGTTGTTTTGGGCCGAGTAAGTTACAGTACTGGTTCGTTTGGTATTCCTTGTGCTGGCATGCATCGCACCGGCATCGTTGGTTACTTTTGTTTCATTCGAGGAAAACTCATATTTTACTTCCCCCACCCAATGCGGTTTGCAGTCATCCGGAAGACTGGAACCCATCTGCCTCACGATATTATCAGCCATTTGTTTAGGATCTGATCCCGTTTGCCGGGCAATGGTATTTCCCGTTTTTGGATCCATTACAAAAACCGTGTAAGAAGTGCTTCCACCGGGGCCGGGCATTGCCGAAACGCTCATGGCATAACTGGCCCCCATCAGGTTTGCGATATCAGTTAATACCTGCTGCGGATCACCGCCTTCCAGTAAATTTTTTTCCCGCTCACTCTCCAGCACATTCCGGATATCCTGATCGTCCATAAGATCCACACAGGGTTTTTCACGGTTTAATGCTGATGCTATCTCCTTCCGGAGATTCGATGTTGCATTTTCCCCGCCATTTGTTTGACTCGTATTATCATGGATGACGATGGAAGACCCTTTTTGTGCCATTGCAAACTGAGAAAAAAAGGCAAAAATCAGTACAGGTAATGTTTTAAAAAATGTTTTCATTGTTTACCCCCTTTGATGTTTAACAGGTGAAACAATACAATCGGAATAGTCAGGTTCGGCAAACTTCAACCCGAAAATGTTTTCAGATATGCTTACATAGTATTGCGTACAACACTCTAATTTATGCTATAAGATGTAACACTCAAAAATGTACAGCATGACAGTCATCAGTAGAAAAGAATTAAATGGTATCAGGTGATCTTGTGAAACACCTGCTACCCATTTTAGCACAAGCATCTCACTTTTGCTTTATGAACGATATCAGTTATTCTTATTGCAAGGCAGAAGCGAGACTCTTGCACCAATTGGAGACATTGAGAAAGAAGAAGAATCTCCTGAGGTTATAATTGTTATATTCACAACAATTAAGTTAACCTAAACGGCTTAATTATAAATCGTTTATGTATAACCTGCAACTTATCTCCTGTAAAATCGGCATCTCTTTGTGTATTCTTTTCATACTATGTGGTTTCCCTTTTATTGCAATCGCACAAAATGGTTATGTAGCCCCAAGAAAATCTTCAGAAACTGCTAAGTATGAATATAACAATTCTCACTATACCAATACTACTTCCAGAACTACAATCATTATTGCTGTGCCAACTAAAAAAGATGACGAGATCATTCAGAATCTTGCCAGAGGTGCAGATATAACAAACGATGCATATTATGCCAAAATGATTGATGAATCCAATGCTCAATATATCCGGAATGGAGTTTTGCCGCCAAGCAAAGAAAGTTGGTTAAGAACCATTGAGAATATTAGGAAAAATGAATGGCCGGCAAAATGGCCCACTTTTTATCCCTCGATCGATTCAGGTTATGCTACAGTAAAACAACGTGGCCGGTATGGTGTTATTGATACTACAGGAAAAATAATCATTCCGATTATTTGGCAATATGCCAGCATTTTCAGGAATGGTTTAGCATTTGTTCAAACAATGGGGCCTGATAGCAAAACCGGTTTTATGAATAAAGCCAACAAATTGGTAATCCCTCTTAAATATGAAGATTGCTATTTGGGCTTTAGTGAAGGTGTTGCTGCGGTAAAATTAAATGGCAAATGGGGGTTTATTGATGTAAATGATGATACTGCAATTCCTTTTTTATATGACGAAGTAACCGCATTTAAAGATGGCTTTGCGGTTGTTAAACAAAACAAGAAGTATGGTGTAATTGACAAAACAGGAATAGAAATCATCCCGATTAAGTACCAGGCAATTAATCAGTTGACACTTGAAAAAATCTTTGTGTTTAAACAAAAAGATAAATGGGGTGCTTTTGATGAAAAAGGCAAAGTAATCATAGAACCAATTTATAAAGAACATTTCTATTTCTACAAAGGCAAAGCTGAAGTTACGCTGAAATCGAGAACATTTTATATTGACACAACAGGAAATGAAGTACCTGCTCTGTAAAAAATGCCCTTAGATAATTAGTTCTCAGACGAGTTTTACTGCCGCAAATGTTCCGCAACAGCGGATCAACTGTAACGGTTAAACCTGCCCCGATTGATTAGATAGCTATCGTCAGTCGCCCTGGGGGTCGGAAGCCAGACCCCGGGCCGACGGATGCGCAAAAAGGTTCGTGCTATTAACAATGTTTACAAAAGAAAAGAAAGTGTCCATATAATACAAAACACTAAAAAGCCAAAGTAGGTAACTGTGTGAATTTTTTTCAGTATTGCCCAGTCATAAATGAAAAGTGAAATAAAAAAAGAAGTCCAGATAGCAAAAAAAGTGAGGTCCCAGCCCAGATCAGTTGTTATCATTGAATCCGGAAAAGAACGTCCCATAGCCCTGTCTAAAATTGGCCCCAGCATATAAAAGGTTGCTGTGAATAGTAACCTTTTATGGTAAGCAGGGTTTTTTCGTTTGAAATATGCTATCGTTACCATTATGGCAAAACTCAACATAAAAAATCTATTTGCCTTTACATGAGGTGACATGTTGTCCCACCCCTTGTAAATAACAATAAATATGTACAAGGTAGTTATGAAAACTCCGAAAGCTGCTGTTAGCCCGGCAATTCCAAGTGTCATGTGAGCTTTATAATTTCCCTGTTTAATAAAGTTGGTTTGTATAACAAGAATAATGAACTATACAAAACAAAATAATCCATGAATAATAAACTTTGGGTCGCTGTTACTTTTTTGACCTACATCAGTTATCAAATTGTCAGAGAATGCAATGATCGAAAAAATAAGCAGTATAATACTGACAAATAAAAAATAATATTTTTCATCTTATTATTATGGGATAGTGATGTTTCATAAAAATGTCTCAGTCGCCCTGGGGGTCTGGCTACAAAAATTTTAAACCATAAATGCTGCCAATGCCGACCCCGGGCCGACGGAATTTTTAATTATTGACAAATAATTGAAGCATGCCTTGCTATTAGTTGCCACTTTCCATTTTTCTTCATCCAAATATTTGTAAACCGTCGTTTGTAAACTTGTCCTGCTTTTGCAGCGGGTGTATCGTTTTTTGAAACAAGAGTTTCATAACCCATTGTGATGACAATGTTTTCTTGAAATTGCATTCGTTCAATCACTTTTTCATACCTGCTGTAGTCAATCATACCGGCTTTTTGGATTAGCAAAATGGAATCACGGGTTCCGGTAATTTCATTTCTTGGAGTATTAACCAAAAGCTCTGGTGCCCAAATTTGTTTGAGAGTATTTGTGTCTCCATTCAGAATTGCTTTTGCCCCAGTTTGTTCTAAGGTTCTTATTTCAGCTTCAGCCCTGGCGTTGTCTTGTGCATAGATCGAAATTGTCGAAATTGAAAATGCGATCAGGAAAAGATACTTTGTCATACTGTATTGTTTTTATTTAACTACAAGGGCTAATAAGATAAAGTAATGTGTCGTTCCATCAGTCGCCCTGGTGGTCTGGCTATAAAAATTTTAAACCATAAATGCTGCCAATGCCGACCCCTGGATTTCAACAACTGCAGCAGTTTTTTTTATCATCAACCTGTTTAGGTGATAAGTTCTAAATAAGTTCTAACTCCCGGGGGTCGGAAGCCAGACCCCGGGCCGACTGAGATATGTTCGTCGCCCCGCTAAATTGCCAATGCAATGTTGGGCGTTCGTTTTATTATTGTCTGTCAATTATACTTCTTATTTCGTTCAATGCTTTGGCGGAAATCATATTATCTCGTTGCCAGTTTTTATCTATATGATTGAAATATGCTATAACTAAATCCCGTTCGGGGTCAACATAAATAGCCTGTCCGCCGAAGCCGCCTTTCATCATAATGCCATCTCTTGCCATGTCCCATTGGTAGCCCCATTGAAATTTTTCAAATCCAAAATCTGTTGCTGGTGTATTAAAAATCTCTTTGAGTTGATTAAAGCTTATAATACTTTCTTTTCTTGCTCTTATCTCAGAATATGTATATAGCATACCAAAACGGGCAAGGTCACGAAGCGTAGCCGAAATACCGTGGTGTGGCATTGGTATACCCTTGTCGGAAATACATACATAAGCGTCGGAAGACGCACCCATAGGTTTCCATATTCTCTGGGAAACCAGGTCTGAATATTTTTTTCCCGTAATCTTTTCGGCAATCCAGCCCAGTATGAAAGTACACATAGAATTATACTCCGCTTCCTGTCCTGCGGGCAGCTTACTTTTCATGGTACCTACATAGTCAAATACTGACGAAACTACGGTGTCCACTTTTGGCACCACACCTAATGCTTCATCAAATGAATAATAAGAATGCTTCGGATTTGTAAACCCTCCCATGTTGTCTGAAATTTCGGACCCTATCATGCCTGAACGCATATTCAGGATATGTTTTACCGCAATGCCACCCCAATCGGTTTGCTTTAATTCTGGCAAATAAGTTTCTACCGGCAGTTCTATGTCGATTTTCTTTTCATTTATCAATTGAGTGATGAGTGTTGAAGTGATGACTTTTGTGCAGGATTGCAGTGTGTGCTGTTCTTCTGGCTGCATACTGAAGTATCTTTCAAAAACAATAGTACCTTTATGAACGACAATAAAACTGTTGATATGCTTAGTTTGCAAATAATCGGCGAAGCGAAGACTGTCGTTCCCTATCTTTAATTTAATAGTTTCAATTCCATCCATTGGTTTTTCAATAAATCTGAAAGCAGTAGTTGGTTTAGTAATAATGGCTACTGGAAAAAATTCTGACATAAACCTGAAACTGTAGTGCGACAGACGTCCACCAATATCCCAGCGGCTGTTATTGATACTGTCATGGATTGCATAGCCTTCATCAACAGAATAATTTTGCTGCTGGGCATAAGCACACAAATGCCATGAAATAAAAAGTAAGATGAAAATCTGTCTGAAAAATCTTTTCATATTATCACTGATGTGTCTTTTTGAAAAATGACGATCAACACTTAAATATACACTACCCCCTCAAAAAAGAAGAATTGAAAATCAATCTTTTATTATTCAATTTTTTGTACGTTGTTACGTCAATGACATTTTCAGTCGCCCTGGGGTCTGGCTACAAAAATTTTAAACCATAAATGCTGCCAATGCCGACCCCGGGATTTCAACAACTGCAGCAGTTTTTTTATCATAAAACTGTTTAGGTGATAAGTTCTAACTCCCAGGGTCGGAGGCCAGACCCCGGGCCGACGGAGAAATCAGGGTTTTCTTTGTCTGCTTCTATGGATTTTATAAAGTTAAATTTCGTCAATAGTTTAGTTGAATTCTGATTGTCGTTATGAGTAAATGCTATTATTTTGCGAAACTGCAATGTTTGAAAAGCATAGTCAATAACTTTTTCTGCCGCTTCCTGCATTATTCCTTGTCCCTGGAATTTTGTCATAAGTTCATACCCAATTTCGCAACTGCTTTTTTCGTTTGAAAAATCAAATAAACAAATTGTCCCAACAAATGTTTCTGTCTTTGTCAGGGTTATTACCCAATAAATGGAGTTATTTTTTTTAATGTTATCATTAACCTTGTTGATAAAGTTGATAGCGTCTTCAATTGTCCTGCTTACCTGTCTGTCAAGATATTTGTTTATCTCTTTGTCTGAACGCAATGCAAAAATGTTTTGCCGGTCATCAATTGATAATTGTCTGAGAGTTAACCTTTCAGTTGTCAAAATTGGGAAAGCTGTAAAATTTCTATTGGTCATTTAAATATATGTATTTCGTCAAAGTTGAGGGATGTCATAGCCTGACCGCTAACATACCAATTGATGCTGTAAGATGCAACACTCAAAATAAATACATCATGAAAATCAACAGCATGCAATTCTACTTTTCAGATTGTCGTCAGCACAATCCAATCTTCATTCGCCCTGGGGTCTGGCTAAATAAATTTTAAACTATAAATGCTGTCAATGCCGACCTGGGGATTTCAACAACTGCAGCAGTTTTTTTATCATCAACCCGTTTAGGTGATAAGTTCTAACTCCCGGGGTCGGAAGCCAGACCCCGGGCCGACGGAAAAATAGTGCTGAAATGTATTTGTGATGTTAGTAATGTATTTAAATCAATACTATCACTATCAGAGTTATATTTAAACGTGTATCGTGTGCTTTCCTTCATTAGGTCTCCTAAAAGTAATAACATAGAATTTAGCGGTTAGTTGCACTAAATTTACGCCATTTTAATTTACACTTTGTTAAAAAATAGGCTCTCATGGTCTAACAGGTATATAGTTACCCGGGGACGCCAACATGAGCTGCAAATTCCTATATACATAGGATACCATGCTGGCGGTAGTTATTTTTGTCTTATAATATTTCCGTTTAAATCAATAGTTATCCTTGTCCCTTTTTTATATGAAATCCCTTTTATTATTTGATCTTCTGACAATGTGCATTCTTTTAACAGCCCATTATCATATAAGATGATATTATTAAAAACGCCTCCTTTGCATTTGATTTCACCAATCTTAATATTGTCTTTCGTGAAGAAAGATTCTAACTTACCATTGGGATAAATGGACGTTTGTATTCCTTTGGAACCGCCACTCCCTCTGCATACATATTCCTGGATCACTGTGTCTTTTGGAAACGCACAAACCAACCTGTCATTATTTTGCCGTATCCACGAGTTTTTCGGAAATTCAAAATTGTTAATGACTGTTTTCTCATCTAACTTAAACAATGTCAATTTCCAGTCTTGGTTAAATTGAACCCAATCTGCAGCACAGGGATATCCCTGAATAACTGTTTTGTTTTTTAAGAATCCGACTATTACAGAAGTATCATTCTTATTTATTCCATATCGTATTTTAGTAAAATCAATGTTATGAACTTTTTTATCATACTCCCACGACGTATACTGACCATAAGAGCAGGATATTACTGTAACAAGTAAAAAAATATTTACTCCATGTAAAAAAAATTGCTTTTTCATATCAGGGAATTTTAATTGTTATTAGATATTATCAAGGCAGGGCTAATTTATAACTAAAGCCGAAGTTTAGAACTGATGCCCGTCAGACCCGATAGCTATCGGGTTAACCCTCCGCCTTGGTTCGTGTCTCACGAACCAATTTATATACAACAACTTCCGGTTCGTGTCTCA
>CAZOLW010000071.1:0-14581 GCA_964580775.1 uncultured Chitinophagaceae bacterium
CCTGGCAATAAAGGCATCGTTGCCTGCACCACTGCCAAGATCAATCACTGTATCGCCGGGTTTGATCTGCGCAAACTCTGTAGGTAATCCGCAGCCAAGACCAAGATCAGCATCCGGATTATATCCTTCAAGATTTGTATAATCATCACTCATGATATTATACACTTCAGTGCTGCATCCACCAGCTCCGCAGCAGCTGGATTGATTGGTTTCTTTATCCTGTAAAGCAATTTCGCTGTACTTCTGTTTTACCAGTTCTTTTAATTCAGTTTCGTTTGACATATGTTTTCTTTTATATAATAAATAGGAGTTATTGATTTAACAGCATTTTGCATTCGCTTCTTTCAGTTTTTCAAACAGCGAATTAAAATCGGCATTAAATTTCTCAAAGGCTTTCCAGTTGATGCAATAGCAGCTTCTTGGTCCGTCTGTTTCACCATCAATCAGTCCGGCATTTTTTAATTCTTTCAGGTGCTGACTTACGGTGCTCTGTGCTAAAGGCAGTACTTCAACAATTTCACCACAGATACATTGGTTCCGTTTGGATAAAACACTCAGTATCGCAATCCTTGCCGGGTGACTGACTGCTTTGGCAAAGGCTGCCAGGTTTTGCTCTTTTGCACTGAACTCTTCTTTTTTGTGTACTGCCATTTTGTTTATCGTTTTTATACGATGATTATGCTGAAAGAAAAAGACGGGTTGAGTCGTCTTTCTGATTACATATCGCAAATATACGATAAAGCTTTTCAGAAGTCCAAATAAAAAGCCGGAATTTTTTTTCCGGCTTTAATATTCTCTCATTATGTGAATCATCATCAACGTCCATCACCATCCAGCAAATTACCCAATCCTCCCAGTAAACTTCCTTCTTCTTTACGTGGACCTCTGCTGTAAGAAAGTATACGGCTGGCCAATCTTGAAATAGGTAATGTTTGAATCCATACTTTACCAGGTCCACGGAGTGTAGCAAAGAATAACCCCTCACCACCAAAAATGGTATTTTTGATACCGCCTACAAACTGGATATCAAAACTAACCTGGTGTGTATAGGCAACCACACAACCGGTATCGATCTTTAATAATTCACCGGGCTGCAGTTCACGCTCAAATACATGACCGCCTGCATGTACAAAGGCAAGCCCGTCACCTTCTAATTTTTGCATAATAAAACCTTCTCCGCCAAACAAACCTGTGCCGAGTTTACGTTGCAAGGCAATGCCAACGCTTACGCCTTTTGCAGCGCAGAGAAAAGCATCTTTCTGACAAACAACCGGTCCGCCCAAACGCATCAGATCAAGCGGAATAATTTTTCCGGGATAAGGTGATGCAAAACTTACTCTCTTTTTTCCCTGACCAACATTCGTGTAAGCCGTCATAAATAAACTTTCACCGGTAAGTAAACGTTTGCCGGCAGAAAATAATTTACCCAGTACACCTGAGCCCTGGTTGGCGCTGCCATCGCCAAAAATAGTTTCCATCTGTACGCCATCATCCATCAGCATAAAGCTTCCTGCTTCTGCAATGGCTGTTTCATTGGGGTCGAGTTCAATTTCTACATACTGCATTTCTTCGCCAACAATGCGGTAATCAATTTCGTGTGCCTGTGCCATGATTGTAATTTTTATGTGAAATTAATTTTCTGCGTGGAATATCAGATGAATATTTTGTTAAACGGAAAGAAAAACTGGCGCAGCTGTTCCGCATTGAGGATCACTTGTGACAAATAATTAAGCCCAGATTGCAGAAATCAACTAAAAACAAATACTTCTATTTTAGTAAATAGTATGAAGTAGGGTTAGAAGTTTGCTCCATTATAACCAACGTGTCATTTTTAATTTTTTCTGCTGACCAATTGTGAAACGCATTTTGTGAAGGAATTGAAAAATAAATAAGGTATGTAGAGTCCTCACTAAAGTAGTTGCGTGTTTTAGAATAGGTTGCAATGGTCTTGACGATTTCTACATTATTTTCAATCCACTTAATTGAATCTGAAAAATTATAGAAATTAATGTAGGTATTTGAGTAATCTTTTTTGCCATTGTAAAACTGCCAGGTGTAAATTAAGCGCCAATTACCACTCAATGTACTTTTTAGCTCTGGTAAGCTGAGTGTCGAGATGTCTTTTTCTATTACAAGATGTCTGTTCTTTTTGCAACTTGCTGCAATAAAAGATATAGATATGATTAATAGTGCTGCAATAAAATATATTTGTTTCATATGCATTGTTGAATTGTGGTATACCCATATATTTAAGTGACATGATACTATGAAATAGCAACCCTAAATCATGAATTTATTTTATTGACTTTTGCTCATTATATACGCATCAGGATCAGGATAATTACCGACAAGTACTAAAGAATCTCCTTTTGTATAATCAATGACCCATGATTCACTTAGCCCTCCAAATGTTTTAAATTGAATGATCCAGGCGCTATATCCAAAAGTTGTTTGTGTTCTGGTAAAAATTGCTTTATCTGCAGCATAGAGGCTATTATAAAAGGTGAGGTATACACTGTCATTTGGTAATACCCGGAAGAAAGAGTTCGGCATTGGTGATTTAATATTTCCTGTAAAGCCACCATAACTGTAATGAATTTTCCAGTTACCAGTTATTTCATTTTTTATTTCCGAAAGAGATGCTTCTCTCAGATAGACAATCTCACCAGGATTTTTTGCTCTTTCCTTTTTGCATTTTGAAGAAAAGAGAGGCAGTATCAAAAGAAAGAGAATAAGTTTTATTTGGAATCGCATCGGATGTTAGTTTCTTTTTAGTGAATCAATAATTATGTAATCAAGAGTTGTTACGCCACTTATTACTCCAAAATCCTCACCCTGACAAGGGGCTTTAACTTTGCCTGAAAATGTCACATAAAAAATCTGTGTTTTCGGCGCATTTTTTAAAATTGCCTGTAACGAGTCTTGCTGAATATTACAAGGGAAATAATTACAATAGTTTCCGGGCAATGGTTTATAGGTGATCACCCACCTGTTCTTTGTTTGAAAAAAAGCCAATGTTCCACTAAGATTTTGCAAACTATACTTTATATCATTTGCAGCACAAGCACATGTTAAATATGTATCAGTATTCTCTTTTTTGCAGTTACTGCCTGATATCAAAAAAAGGAGTAGTACAATAACGGTAGTAAGTAGAGTGGTTTTCATAAAAGCCTTTTTGAATTGACAAGTTATGTAAGAAAAACGTTGCCTTAACTGATCACAATCAGTTAAGATTGCCAATAGAGTTAAAAGAAAAACCCCCTCCGTTTCTGGAGAGGGCTTTCGTCATAATCAACTTTGTCAAATTGTTTATCGTCGTCTTTACTTATCAGGCTTTTTTCTTAGCCGGTTGACCCATCCATACTTTCTTGCCCTGTATTCTTCTGCCGAGATACATGAAGCCTACAAAGATGAAGAAGAGCGGTCCGAGGAAACCAAGCAACGCAATATATTTCGTGCCATAGAACTGTTCCATCGGTCTTCTTAAACGTTCTGCAATAATGTACATACTTGGTACCATCATCAGTGTTAAGAAGAAAGCGAAGATCAAACCGTAAATGATTGTCCAGCTTAAAGGCCCCCAGAACACAACACTGTCACCACCTAAGAAAATCTTTGGATTGAGATGCTGGAACATGGAAATGAAATCGATATTAAAACCAATGGCCAGCGGTAACAGACCAAGCATGGTTGCAATAGCTGTTAACATTACAGGAATGATACGGATCTTTCCTGCCTGTATAGCTGCTTCTCTTGTTTTATAACCCCTTCCACGTAACTCATCAGTAAATTCAATGAGCAGGATACCATTCTTAATTACAATACCCGCCAAACCGATGATACCTACACCGAGCATGATGGTTGCAATAACCTTACCTGTAATAGCATAGCCAAGTAACACACCAATAATGCTGAAAAAGATTTCAGTAATTACAATGAACGGTTTACTCAAACTGTTGAACTGCAATACAAGGATTAAGAAGATCAAACCAATGGCAATGATCAGCGCAGTACCAAGGAACGTATTTGTTTCTGCTTCCTGTTCACTTTGTCCTGTTTGACGGATAGTTACATCTTCAGGGATCTTCACCTTGTTTTTGAAGTCGTTTATTTTCAGTTTCAATGCTGCATTGATTGGTGCTGCCTGTGTAGGGTCAGCAATGTTTGATTGAAGCTGAATAGTACGGCGCAGGTTCTTACGTTTTACACCACCGCTTGTACTGGTATAATCAAATTTTGCAATCGCATTGATCGGCACCTGCTTAATCTGTCCTGTATTGAAATCACGGAAAGTGATTTTCATATTCATCAGGTCGGTGATATTGTTCCGCTGCAGATCACTGTAACGTAACTGAATTTTATATTCATCCTCATCATCTTTCAGTTTACTTACTTCTTTACCAAACAATGCTGTACGGATTTCCATACCAACCTGGGCAGTACTTACACCTTCAATGAGTGCACGTTCACGGTCAACACTTACAGTGATTTCAGGATTGTTTAGATCCACATCTAATTGCAGGTTATCAATACCTGCTACCCTGTTTGTATCAAGATAATTGTACAGTTCTGTTGCCACTTTTGCAATATTGCCGAAGTTATCACCTACCACTTCAATGTTTACGGGAGGATCAGTGGGAGGCCCGCCGTCTTCCTGTTCTACACTAATAGCCGCACCCGGAATTCCTTTAATGGATTTCCGCATTTCATCAATATACACGCCGGTTGATTTGCCATGACGTTTTTCATACTCCACAAACGATACCTGTATACGTCCGAGATTGGCCTGTGTACTTCTGTTATTATCTCTCGGGTTGTTGGCGCTTACCGCAACGTTTGTAATGATACTTTCTACAATGGAACCAGGTTCACCCGGTTTTTCTTTCTCTAATATTTTATATACTTTCTTTTCAAGCAAAGTGGTAATTGAATCGGTATACTTCACATCTGTACCGGCGGGCAGTTTCATGTACACATAAATAATATTCGGATCACCACTCGGGAAAAATGTGGATGAATTGCCACGCAGCATCAGTAAAAGAACTGAAACCGGGAACAGGATGAATAAGGATACCAGCAGCCAGGCAGGACGTGTACCCTGTAATACCCAACGCAGCAGTCTTTCATAACTGTTCATGAGTTTTGGCAATACTTTTTCCTGGAAATAATAAATCGCATCTCTCAGGAAGTAGCGGTTGATGACACCCATGATTGCCATGAAGAACAGGAAGTTTCCTGTACCATGATTACCAATGATATGATTGATGATACCAATGATCCAGAATGCCCACCAATACCATTTACGGAAGAGATCACTTTTCTTTTCATCATGATCTTTTCCTTCGGGCTTCATAAAGCTTACTGCAAACACCGGGTTAAAGATGAAGGCAACAATCAATGAAGCGGCCAGTGTAAGAATCAGCATCACCGGTAAATAGATCATGAACTTACCAATGATCCCTTTCCAGAACAGCAGCGGGAAGAACGGAGCAAGTGTAGTTGCTGTACCTGCTAATACAGGAATGAACACTTCACCTGCAGCTTCTTTTGCACTTCTTATGATCGGTACTTTTCCATTATGATAAATACGATGTGTATTTTCTATTACTACAATGGCATCATCCACAATAATACCCAAACCAAACAGTAAGGCAAACAGTACAATGAAGTTGAGCGTTACACCTGAACCAATAATATAATCGGCAACAGGTAAAAACAGGAAGGCAACGAACACACTCAACGGTACACTCAATGCCACAAAGAAGGCATTAGTTACACCCATAAAGAACATGAGGATGAGTAACACCAGCACAAATCCAATTACGATTGTATTCACCAGTTCATTGAAAGATGTTTTGGTTGCTTTACTCTGATCGCCGGTGATGGTTACGATCAGATCTTTTGGAAGAATATCATTCTTCTTCATTTCTTCAACCGTTGCCTTGATCTTATCAGCTGCATTGATGAGATTTTCACCACTGCGTTTTACAATGTTGAGTGTAATTACATTTTTACCATCGAGCTTGGCATAACTTTCTTTCTCTTTAACTGTATCAATAATCGTTGCAATATCTTTCAGGTAAACGGGTGCGCCGCTTACGCCTTTTACAACAATACTGTTGAGGTCAAAAGCGGTATTGAACTGTCCACGAACACGGACGGTTCTTCTCATGGTTCCTATTTCAATCTGCCCGCCGCTGATATCATTGTTTTCTCTTGCAATGGCATTTTCAATATCGCTGAAAGTAATCCGTGAGCTGGCCATACGGTAAGGATCAACATTCACCTGTATTTCACGTTCAGGTGCACCCACAATATCAGCTCTTGTAATTTCTTTCAGTTCTTCAAAACGATCCTGTAGTTGATCTGCGTATTGTTTCAGTTTAATACCATCAAAATCACCACTGATGTTTACATACATGATGGGCATTTCACTGAATGCAAATTCCTGCACATCGGGTTGAGCAGTTAAGTCCTGCGGTAAATCTGTTTTTGATTTATCAACCGCATCTTTTACTTTCTGCTTGGCGAGATCAACTTTTACATCCGTATCAAATTCCACAACGATGAGTGAAAAATCCTGTTGTGAAGTTGACTGCACTTTTATAACCCTTGCACCACTGATACTTTTTATCTGCTTTTCAATGGGTCTTGTTACAAGGTTTTCAATATCTGTTGGTGAATTACCAACATAAATAGTTGCGATCGATATGGTAGGTACTACAATATCGGGAAACTGTTCTTTAGGCAGCGTATTGAATTTAAATAAACCGTAAGCAGTAATGATGATCGTAACGATATAGATCGCTGTACGGTTATCAACACTCCAGCTGGTAGGTTTAAATTCTTTAAATTTTTTACTGAGCCCTTCTAAAAAATTTGATTGCATAGTATTTTATTATGTAGTCATCATTCAGGCCTCTCCCTCATTCCCTCTCCGGTAGAGAGGGAGGCCCGACTATTTTTAAATTTCAACTTCTTTAAGTAAGCATTTCAACTTTTATTTTTCAATCGTCACAAATCGTTACACTGATTATAAAAGCTGGCCCTGTGCTTTGATGGCCTCCCCTTTCAGGGGGAGGTCGGGAGGGGGCTTGCCTTATTAAACAATCGACACCACCTGCTTGTCATATACAGTCTGGTAACCTTCTGTAATTAACTGCATACCGCTTTGTAGACCGCCTTTGATTTCAATCTTATCACCATACGATTCACCAACAACAACAGGTTTTTTTACTGCGATGCTTCTTCCTTTACCATCTTTCTCTACTACGTAAACATATTTTCCTTTGTCATCTGTCTGCACAATATTCACCGGGATTACAATTGCATTTGGGGCACTGTAATCTTTAATACGCACTGCTGCAATTGAATTCGGGCGAACACCACCACCTGGAATGGCTGCTTCAATCGTAAATGTTCTTGTACTTGCATTAATGGTTTGTGAAGAAAGCTTTACCGTTGAGTTGAATGTTTTATTCAGATCAGGAAGCGTAATGATCACAGGGCTTCCTACACGAACACGGTTCATATAGTTTTCGGGAACTTCTATCACTGCCTTCAAGGTGCTGGTATTTACAATCCTGATCTGCGGACCAAGTTGTGTTGCTCCAACAAATGCTTCACCTACACGTACATTTACATCATCAGCAATACCGCTAACAGGTGAATACACCGTGTATAATCTAATCTGCTCATTGGCGGTTGCAATTGATTTCTCAAGCGTTTCTACATTATTCTTCGCCTGCAGCAACTGAAGTTCAGAACCGATATTCTGATCCCACAAATTTTTTGTACGCTGGTACACATCTTTTGCAAGCACTAATTGTGTTTGTGTAATCTGTATTTGCTGACGTAAAACTTTGTCATCCATTTTTAATAACAGCTGACCTTTTTTTACATAGTCGCCTTCTTTCACATACAAAGCAGTTACAATACCGCCCTGTCCGTTGGGAGGAGCAATGTAAGAGATGTCATCTGCATCAATCTTGCCCTGCAGATCAATGTAATGAGAGAAGTCTTCTGTACCAACCGGTGTAACAGAAATCAGTTTTGATTTTTCCTGTTTGCCTGCAGCAGTATCAAGTTTTTCAATTTCTTCTTCCAGTGTCTGAATTTCTGTTGCTGCAGCTATCTGCTGTTTTTTCAGTTCTTCCAGTTTGGCTTTCTTTTCGCCCAGTGAACCGAGCTTTTGTTTTCTGCCATCACCGCATGAAGCAATGATAACTGCTGTAAGAACAATGATGCTGTATTGAAATAGTCGTTTCATATTTTTTATTTATTCGTTTAGTGTTTGGTTAATTATTTCAGTGTTCCGGTGGCTTTGTAATAATTGATTTTTGCTACTACAGCATTGTATAAGGCATCAAAGTAATTGCCCTGTGCACGTTGCCATTCTGTATCGGCCTGTAATACTTCAAACGTACTGCCGAGACCCTGCTCATATTTTTTCTTGGTGGTGTTGTACACTCTTTCTGCCAGTTCCAGGTTTTCTTTCTGTGCATCCATGTTCAGGATGGTATTCTTCAGATTATTTTTTGAAACAGTATGCTCCAGGTCAACAGCCTGTTTAAACTGCTCAATACTGTTGTTGGTTTTTTCTACTGTGTATTGTGCCTGTTTAATTTTGTACTTGCGCTGAAAGCCGTCAAAAATCGGAATGCTTAAATTCAAACCAACCAGGTTGGAGTTAAACCAGAACCAGTTGCTGCCGGTAAAGGCCGAATAGTTTTTGTTTAACTGTCCCTGCTGCTGAAACTGGTAAAAGAAAGCAAGCGTTGGAATATAACCGAGTTTATATCTTTTCACATCCAGTTCTCCCAGCTTCTTTGCAGATTTGAGCAAAGTCATTTCGTTTCTGTTGTTATAATTCACCGTACCATCATCCAGTACATCCTGTTTAATCAGTGTTTCATTCAGCTGATCGGTGAGTACAATTGTATCGGACTGGTTAAGACCGGTTGCAAATTTTAATGCAGCAAACCCCAGGTCAATAATATTTTTCAACTGTGTTTCGGTTGATTTGATATTGTTGAGCGAAACAGTTGTTTTATCAATGTCCAGTCTTTCAATAAAACCGTTTTTGTACAACTGCCCCTGATCGTTTAATAATTTTTGCAGACGCTGAATGGTTTTCTGCAAAACATCCAGTTGTTGCTGAGCAATCAACACCTGGTAATACGCTTTGTGTACCTGCTCTCTTGTTTTGTCTTCAGCAACCTTAATATTGTTGCCGGCAAATTCAAGAAGTGTACTGCGTGCCATCAATCCTACAAATACTTCCGGTTGAAATAACAACTGATTTAAACTTACACCTGCAGTTACGCTCCATGGTTGTACAAAGGAGAACTCCTGTACTGTAAAGTTTTGTTTCTGCGGAATAGGATTACCACTGCCATCTTTTACACCTTCCCTGTTTAATACATCATAAATACTTGTTTCACCATTGCTGGGAAACAGAATTTTAGGAAGTGTAAGATAATGTGCCACCTGTGCCGATCCTGTTACCTGTGGTAACGCAGCCCCGGTTACTTCCATGTTCTGCGCTTTTTGCTTCAGTGAATCGATGCGAAGGTTTTTAATTTCTACTGTGTTTTTCAATGAGAGTGCAACGGCATCGCTTACAGACATCCTGTATTCTTTCTGCGCCTGCACACTGCTGATGCTTACCGCCATTACAGCAAGCAACAACCATTTACTTTTTACGTGTATGTTCATCTGTGATCTTAGTTTTAATTTTTATGTCAGTTATAGTTTCAGATTTGAAAAGGTGATTACTTTTTTAATCTCGTTTCATGATGTTTCTTTTTTTGCAGTTCCTCTTTGTATTTCATAATCAGTTTATATCCTTTGAGTGTGGAAAGCCCGAACAGAAAATGTTCCATCGTTTCCCTTGTTACATCAATCAGGCTGAATTTTGCGGGTGATGAAGCTGCCATCGCAAAGGGAACCATCATGGTTTCAACCCTGTAGCGGCTCATCATGTCCACATTAATATCTTCCCTGTATAATTCTTCTTTTATTCCACGTTTAATATTGTGTGCAATTACCTGGAGCAGGTACTCTTCCTTCATTTTCCTGAATGTTTCAAATGCACGGGGATGAAATTTTTCAGCATCATAGAGTACCATCGGGTTCAGTTGTGAAAACTGGTCAAATACCTGCTCCATCGTTAAAAAGATTTCATCAATGGCGTCTTTTGCATTTTTCTTGCAGAGTTCACAATCATGCCTTGTTCTTGTAACTTCGTCGTCCATGGCGGCCACAACCAGCTCGTCTTTTTCTGAAAAGAACTGGTAAATGGTTTTTTTACTGATGCCGAGTTGCGTGGCAATATCGTCCATGGAAACGGAGCGAATGCCATAACGCAAAAACATTTCGTGGGCCTTTTTCTGTATTCTTTCTTTTGGTTCCATATTCACAATCCTGATAACTATCGGGAGGGTGCAAAACTATGGAAACTTATTTCGTTGCCAAAGTTTCCATCATGTTTTTTTTCCATTCGTAACAAAAAAATAACCTGCCCTCCTGCTTTTTTAATGATGTACTTTTGAAAAGTAAATACAATCAACATGTTCAAAAGATTCAATTACAGACAGTTATTTCAGTATTTTTTACAAGGCTTACTGGTGTTAGCACCCGTTGTGGTAACAGGCTATGCGCTTTACTGGGTTGTAACGAGTATTGATGAGCTGTTGCCCATCTTTACCATCATTGATGACCAGGGAAAAGTGAAAGTGCGGAATTTCGGTTTAGGTTTTGTGATCATTATCGGCGCCATCAGTATTGTTGGATACCTGAGTACCTTTTTTATTCAGAGCAGAATATTTAATTTGTTCGATCACTGGCTGGAGAAAGTACCGGGGATTAAGTTTGTGTATACCACCGTAAAAGATTTTTTTGAAGCCTTTGCCGGTGAAAAAAAGAAATTCAACAAACCTGTACTGGCAAATGTGGATGATAACGATGTGTGGCGTGTTGCTTTTTTAACAAGGGATGATATGGATGACTTTGGATTGAAAGATTATGTAGCGGTGTATGTTCCCATGAGTTATTCTATTTCAGGCAATGTGTATTTAATCCCTTCTAACAGAATTAAATCACTGGAAGGACATGTAACCGGATCGGAAGCCATGAAGTTTGCCATCAGTGGTGGTGTAACAAAACTTGAAGAAGAAATTGAAGCAGAAGCCGCAGCAGATAAGCGTTGATCATTACAGGATATCAGTCAGCTAACAATATGCAACAGACAAAAAAGCTGTTCCTTACTTTTTTATTACTCATGTTTTATCAGCAATGTTTTTGCTGGGGATTTTACGGTCACCGTAAAATCAATTACCTCGCTGTGTTTTTATTACCGCCTGAAATGTTGTTGCTGTATAAAACCAATATTGATTTTTTAAGTGAACATGCAGTTGATCCTGATAAACGCCGCTATGCCATTCCGGAAGAAGGGCCAAGACATTATATTGACATTGATCAGTACGGAACCTATCCATACAAAGAATTACCGCACAATTACGACAGTGCTGTTGCAAAGTTTGGTGTTGATTCCATCAATGCTTATGGTATTGTTCCGTGGTGGGTGCAAACCATGCTGCAGCGTTTAACAAAAGCATTCAAAGAAAAGAACCAGGCAAAGATTTTAAAACTGAGTGCGGAGATCGGGCATTATATAGCTGATGCACATGTGCCATTGCATGCAAGTCATAATCATAACGGACAATACACAAATCAAAACGGCATTCATGGTTTTTGGGAAAGTCGTGTACCTGAACTACTGGCTGATAAAGAATTTGATTTCTGGATCGGTAAAGCTGAATACATCAAAAACCCCGGACAATTCATCTGGGCAAGAGTGATGGAAAGTGCTGCAGCAGCTGATACGGTTTTACGTTATGAAAAAGAACTCACCGAAAAATTTCCCAGCGATCAGAAATATGCATTTGAAAACCGCAATGGTATTACCACAAGGTTGTATTCCACTTCTTTTACGGTTGCTTATAATAACAAGCTGCTGGGTATGGTGGAACGGAGAATGCGGCAGAGTATTTATGCGGTGGCTTCTTTCTGGTACACGGCTTGGATCAATGCAGGGCAACCCGATTTAAAAACACTGACCAATAAAGAATTTACAGCTGAAGAATTAAAAGAGTTTGATGAGCTGAACAGTAACTGGAAGAAAGGAAAGGTTGTGGGGAGGGAGCATGAGTGAGGTTGGTTTTTTATACAGTTCATGTTAGCGGCGGGCATTTCCCACGCCATTTAATTCTTTGTCCACCAAATGAAATGAGCAATAATATTCTAAAGCATTGTCTAAGTTCATTTCCATATTTTCGATTTCTGCCAAAACAAGTTCTTTGTCCTCACACTTGCTTTTTAATAAAGAGCTAAAAAACCTAAACTTCGTAATATCGCTTCTGTCTATTAATTTTCCTAATTCATAGTGATATGAAACTGGGATTTTACTTATGTCTATATTATCGTTGTTGTCGATAAATATTATTTCAGGAAGTATGATTTCTTCGTTGACTTGATTTGAACTATGTCTGTCGGTGTCATTTACTATGTCAATAATGTCCTGCTTTTTGTCAAGTAGAAATTGGTTCAAATCTCTTCGGAACATTTCAATTGCATTGCTATAACGCAGATTCGAATTTTTCAATTTATGAACCTGTAATAAAATTTCTGGTTTGTATAGGTAGTCTGTTTTAAAAATATATTCAAAGCTATCGGATACAATTTTCACAATGTTTTCAAAGGCCCCATTAGCAACTACTTTCTCAATTTCTTCAATTTTGCTTTTGAATAATAATAATATGCCTTTTAATTTCTCGATAATAATGTCAAAGTGAAATTCAACGAAAGCACTGTGTCTTTTTAAAATATCCTCTTTGTTGTGCGTTACTTCTTCAAATCTATAGTTATTGTCCAAATGGTATCGTAAATACGAAATTTGATCTGGATTAGTTGATTTGCTGAATATTGTGGAAGATAACAATTGCCTTGTACCATTTATATCACTCTTCCTAATAGGATGCCCAACCAATTCGTTTCTAAGCTCTCTGTTTATAGAATAGTTAGTATCTCTTTTTAAATCTCCCTTATCAATATCGCATTTAAATATGTGTAATAGCTCTTCAATGAAATCTTGCTGAATGTAAATAGCTTGCAAAAAACTTATGGAAGTCTCTATGTTATCAGAAAAGGCGTCCGCCTTCTTATGATTGTATATAAGATTAAATGTGTCAGAGAAATAACTTAATATATCGCCGAAGTAGTTTGACTTAACATCAGGCGTGAATTTTATTTTTGAGTTACAAAATTTATATTCCCAAATGTAGCTATTCCAAATTTCAGATATTTTGTCAAGTTTTTTGTCTAAAATGTCTCTCATTGTATGGAGGTCTATATGTTTACCGCTAACACTTAAATATACACAACTCCTCTTAACTTCAAATTTTCCAACTAAGTGATTTTCATCAGATGCTGTATGCTTATTTTATATTGTTGAGTTGCGTAATGCACAATTGCAAATCCCCGGCCGACGTGCCGTCAGACGGGGCAGAGAACTCCTAACACATGTTCTTCCTGAATGTTTTAAATTTGCCGCATGATGCACAATTTCAACGCAGGTCCATCCATTTTACCAAAGGAAGTATTTCAGCAGGCAAGTGAGGCTATTCTCAACTTTAATAACAGTGGCTTATCCATTTTGGAGATTGGTCACCGTACGCCTTTATTTGAAGGCGTGATGAATGAAGCAAGAAGCCTGGTAAAGGAACTGATGCAGTTAGATGCTGATCATGAAGTATTGTTCTTACATGGCGGTGCCACCACACAGTTTATGCAGGTGCCCATGAATCTTTTGAATGAACAGGATGTAGCCGCTTATACTGAAACAGGAACCTGGGCAGGAAAAGCCATTAAAGAAGCCAAGCTGTTTGGTCATGTGGAAATTGTTGGATCATCAAAAGATACCAATTACACAACCATGCCGAAGAATATTGCTGTTCCACCAACAGCAGCCTATCTGCATATTACTACCAACGAAACCATCGCTGGTACACAATGGCACCAACTGCCTTATGATTGTGGTGTGCCCATTGTTGCAGATATGAGCAGCGATATTTTAAGCCGCACTCTCGACTTCAACAAATTCGATTTGATTTATGCTGGTGCACAAAAGAACATGGGTGCGGCGGGTGTAAATCTTGTTGTGATCAATAAAAATATTACCGGTAAAGTTCAACGCATTATTCCAACGGTTCTTGATTACCGCAATCATATCAAAGAAGAAAGTATGCTCAATACTCCTCCCGTATTTGCCGTTTATGTGGCGATGCTGACACTTCGCTGGTTAAAAGGGCAGGGTGGGGTTGCTGCTATTGAAAAAATCAATGATCAGAAAGCAAACCTGCTTTATTCAACGCTGGAAGCAGTTCCATTTATCAACTTACCTGTTGCCAAAGAAGACAGAAGCAAGATGAATGTGGTGTTTACCATGAACGAAGAAAAATTAGAGAAAGAATTTTCACAGCTCTGCAAGGATCATGGAATGTATGGGGTAAAAGGCCACAGA
>CAZOLW010000072.1:0-13749 GCA_964580775.1 uncultured Chitinophagaceae bacterium
GACTGCATGGATAAACTGCAGTTGAACGATGCATCACTGACTTTTGAACTGGAAACATCTCAAGCCCTTGGTTTTGGTTTCCGTTGCGGCTTCCTTGGACTGCTGCACATGGAAATTATCCAGGAGCGTCTGGAAAGGGAATACAACCAGACAGTGATCACCACTGTACCCAACGTAAGTTTTGTTGCCTATACTACAAGAGGTGAAAAGATACAGGTGAACAATCCAACCCAAATGCCCGAACCTACGGCCATGGACAGGATTGAAGAACCTTTCATTAAAGCACAGATCATTACCAAGCCGGATTATATCGGGAATATCATGACGCTCTGTTTGGGCAAACGTGGTATTCTCATCAACCAGCATTACCTCACACCAACTCGTGTGGAGCTGATGTTTGAAATGCCTTTAACGGAAATCGTATTTGATTTTTATGATAAGCTGAAATCACAAACCCGTGGTTATGCGTCGTTTGACTATCATCCAATTGGTTATCGTGATGCAGATATTGTGAAGATGGACATCTTACTGAATGGAGATAAGGTGGATGCTTTGAGTGCTTTGATTCACCGCAGCCGTGGCAATGAATTTGGAAGAAAATTATGTGAGAAGTTAAAGGAGTTGGTTCCCCGTCAACAGTTCCAGATTGCAATACAGGCAGCCATTGGAGCCAAGGTTGTAGCCCGTGAAACCATTAGTGCGATGCGTAAAGATGTTACTGCTAAATGTTATGGTGGTGATATCAGCCGTAAACGTAAACTGCTGGAAAAGCAGAAAGAAGGTAAGAAACGTATGAGACAAATTGGTAATGTGGAAATACCGCAGGAAGCATTTTTAGCGGTGTTGAAACTGGATGAATAAAGCCGCATCCCTCATTCCCTTCTCCTAAAGGCGAAGGGACGGTGCTTCAGAAAATAACCAGACTTCAGGTTCTTCCATTTCAAGAACAGGTATTCTGTCAGCAAGATTCAAAGCATTTATCATAATTAAGGTACAAAGTATAACAGCTTTGTACCTTTTGTTTTGCTCTGATTCAGAAATTACTTTAACTTGAAATAATTCTAAACACCAAACTGAAGACCATGAGTGATTTTACCCTGAACAAAGAACCTGACCTGGTAGTGATTGCCCGCTTTATTGAAAAAGGAGAGGATAAAGGACTGACCGGTGATGATTATACCGTTCGTTTATACGACCGTGATATTGCTGATGATGATTATCTCGGTGAAAGCCGGCTTGATGCTGAAGGCCATATCCGCATTGCTTTTGCGCATGATTCATTTGTAAATGATTCTGCTTTTAAAGAAACCCGCCCTGATTTTTATTTTATTATACTGAAAGATCATAAACCCGTTTATACAACCAAAGTGCTGGAAGAGTTAAGTCTCGAAGACCTGGAACAGTTTAAGATGGGAGAGGGTGAGGTGGTTGATTTGGGAAGTTTTTTGGTGGATGTGAGGAGCTAAGAATTAAAAGGCAGAGCTAAGAGTTTAAAAGAGGAAAGGAGAAGAAAGAGATTTTTATTTTAGAGCCCCTTTTGATCAGAGCCACACTTTTATATTCATGGTGACAGCATCATTCAACAATTGAAAATATCTTCAATATTCAGCTGCCCATCAACTGAAATAAAAAAGCTGTTGAATACTATTCAACAGCTTTTTTATTTCAGTTATAAATTATTACTGAAACTTCTTGGCATCTTCTAAAAACTTCGCCAGTCCAATATCAGTTAACGGATGTTTTAATAAGCCAAGGATTGGTTCCAATGGACAGGTACAAACATCAGCACCCATTTCAGCCGCCTGCACAATATGCAATGCTGAGCGGATGGAAGCTGCGAGGATCTGTGTTTCATAACCCTGTAAAGAATAAATATTGCTGATCTGTCCAATCAGTTCCATACCATCCCAACCACTGTCGTCAATACGGCCAATGAAAGGAGATACGTAGGTTGCACCAGCTTTTGCAGCAAGGATTGCCTGACCGGCACTGAATACTAAAGTACAGTTGGTTTTGATGCTGTTATCGCTGAACCATTTTAATGCTTTGATACCATCCCTGATCATGGGAACTTTTACCACGATATTCGGATGAATTGCTGCCAGCTTTTTACCTTCTTCCACAATACCGGCAAAATCGGTACTGATTACTTCGGCACTGATGTCGCCATCAACCATTTCACAAATGGTTTTGTAATGCTGCATCACTGCTTCATGTCCTTTGATGCCTTCTTTAGCCATCAGGGAAGGGTTGGTGGTAACACCATCTAAGATTCCAAATTCGTTTGCTTCTTTAATTTGGGCCAGGTTGGCCGTGTCGATAAAAAATTTCATTACAGGAGTTTAATTGTTTTTTGAAGATTGTTGCATGATCAGTTTGTTTAGGAGCATCTTCAAAAAAAGGAAAAAAAATGGCAGGTTACTTACATCGCACCGCTACAACCGCTTACCCTTGCTGCGTTCCCACCCTGGGGGAGTTCAGCAGGAGCTGGTCGTGCAAGACCTGCCGCCGCAAAGATAAGGGAATGTTATGAAGGTTTTCTCCAGAAAAAAGGAACATTTATAAAGAAAAATGCCGGTCATTAAGACCGGCATTTAAAATGAATAATGAATAAATTATCTTTTTGTAATCGTAAACTTCTGACCTGCTTTTGTAATCGATACCGGAAGTTTAATTGCACTGTCATCTGCCAAAATAAAAGAAACATCAGCTATGTTATAAATCTTGCCTGAGCTGGTGCCTTTGAAACGCAATGAATATTTCCCGGCTTTTAAAATCTCATAATAATCTATTACAAGAGTATATTGACCATCTGCCAAAGAACTTGCCAGTTTTACTGTTTCAAAATTGTCAGTGTTATCGCTTGTAGCCACCAGTTCAGCGGTTGCCAATTGACTTTCCTGTGTAATATTTCCTTTAAACAGGTACAGATCAAGATCAACAGAAGTGGTGGCGGAGCTGTTATCAGTAAGTGACCAGCTTAAATAGGTTTCCAGTTCAGTAGCATCGGAAATTTCATTTTGCGGAGCAACAGAATCTTTTTTCTTACAGGCAGTTAATACAGTGGTTAGCATTACTGCAATAAACAGAATTTTGGTGAGTTTATTTTGTAGCATGTTTTTTTGGTTTGAAACAAAATTATGATAATATATCATAAAAAAAAACAATAAATCAATTGAAATATTTACTTATTCATACTGCATCGAAGAAACCCTGTAATCAGTTTCTGTTATTAAAATTTGGCCTGTTCGCTATTGAATTCACCTGTGTAATACCAATCAGCTCATCTGTCCTTCCGCCTAACTCACGGTAGTAAACAAGAATAGTGTAATTATTTTCTGTTTCCCACCAATTGCCTTCTGTCATGTCAGTGCTCAACTGCTTTGTTTTTTTATCCCTGCTGATATAGATATAATCGTACATGCCCTGCTTCAGCAGTTGCTTGTTTTCATACATGCCTGTTTCATCATTAAAGGTCATGCGGTTTGCATCGCTGATTTCATAATTAGTGAGTTCACCAAACAGATAAATGTCTTTATCAGGCAATGCCTGTCTGCCGGGAGTTACATACCTGAACCAGACACTTGCATAATCGCCCTGCCAGTATGGGTTATTCTGCTCAATATTTCTTTGCTCATACATTCCATTGGCATCACGGTAATACATGTAATGAAGAGAATTGCGTTCGCCTTCCGGTTTTACAAAAAGCGTCTGGCCTTTGTTTGTGTAATCTGCTTTTTCAATACGTTCAGTCTGTAACCGAAAGCTGGTGAGGTTCACCCATCGCCATTCTTTCTGTGCAGCAAATAAACCATCTGCTTCGGTATTGTATTCTAAAATATTCTGACGGATAAATGTTGGCTGAATATTTCTTGTACAGTTATCCCAGCGGTTATTCTGCAGGATCACAATTTTGATCTGCTGAAAAATATTGGTGGGTTTGATGTTCTGCACATTTACCGTGAACTGTAATTTCTGGTGCGTTTTAAAATACATGGAGTTGAAAGGCTGCAGCACTGTTGCTCCTGCACTTACTTTGTTATCGATCACCAGAAAACGTTTGGTAAAAGCAAGTTGCGATGTATCACCGTTTACAAAAACCTTCAGCATATAGTTACCGCTGCGTGTTGGAGTTGTATTACGGTCGGGCAGGTTACTTGTATAATGTGTGTACCGTGTTAATGCAATGGAAGAGTTCCGGTAGGTGCCGATGCGTACATTGGAAAAGCCTTTCATGTAATCAAACTGGCTCAGCATGGCAGGAGTCCAGTCGGTATTGCAGAGTACAAATGTGTAAGAATAATATTTTACATCCGCATCCATATCATCAAAATGCAGTTCCAGCTGATCGCCGCTATTGAGCCGCATAACGGGATAGGCTAACTGATCGCCCTGCACCGTCAGTTTTACTGAATGGATATTGCTACGGTAAATCTTATCGGGTTCCTGTGCAAACAAGTTGACAGAGGATACGAGAAGAAGAAAAAGCAAAACGTAATTTTTTAACTGCTGCATGTTTTCAGAATCCATTAGTTTTACAACCATTCAAAGTTAACTGGTTTGAACGTAGCTTCCTTCATAGCCCGCCGCCTGGTTTTTCAAAAGAACCAATCTTTTTCCCGGTTCATCATCCGATTATCGGCTGCTGCAACTGCTATCAGTGTGGCTGTGATGATCCTTGCCTTTGCTTTTGTGGAAGGATTTCAATACACCGTAAGCAGTAAGGTATTCAGCTTCTGGGGACATCTCCGTGTACAGCAACAGCAATCTTCCATATCAGGATTGGCTGAAGAACTTCCTGTTGAGAAAAACGATACAGTTTACAACATATTGCGTGCAAACAAATCGGTGAAGCTGGTGGATGCATTTGCTACCAAGTCAGCCATGCTGAAAACTACCGAGACAATTGAAGGAGTTTTGTTGAAAGGAGTGGAGAAGAATTTTTCCAGGGAAAGGCTTGAGCCTTTCATCACCAAAGGAAAATGGCTGCAATTTGATGACAGCTTAACCAATAATCAAATCCTCATCTCTGCCTATACATCCAAGCAGATCAATGCAACAGTGGGCGACAGGATCCTGATTTATTTTATTGATAACAACAGCACCACTCCAAGAGTGCGGCCTGTTACTATCTGCGGAATTTATAAAACAGGCATTGAAGAATACGATAAAACATTTGCCATTGTTGATATTAATCTTATCCGCAAACTGAACGGATGGACGGCCACGCAGATAGGAGGGTATGAACTCACGTTGTTTGATTACAGAAAAGATTACCGCACCAATAATGAACTGCTCGATCAGATTCCTGTGCAATGGTTCAGTACACCGCTGCGTGAAATTTATCCCAACATCTTCGACTGGCTTGAACTGCAAAGCACCAACAAGCAGGTGATCTTAATCATCATGTGTATTGTGGCCGTCATCAATTTAATTTCCTGCTTAATTATACTTGTACTGGAACGGTCAAAAATGATTGGCCTGCTGAAAGCAACCGGTGCAGCTGATTCAACAATACAAATCATTTTCTGGAACCAGGCATTGATCATCGCCCTTGCAGGGATGCTGCTTGGTACATTGCTTGGTCTTGGTATTTGCTGGCTGCAGCAAACAACACACTTTATTAAATTAGATGAAGCGGCTTATTATGTTTCTTCTGCGCCAATCAGGGTTATCTGGTGGCAGGTGCTGCTGATCAATATCATAACGTTTGTTGTCAGCTTTCTGATTTTATTGATTCCATCTTTGCTGGTGAAAAAGATAAGCCCTGTGAAGGCGTTGAGGTTTGAGTAGGGATTTTCGCATATTTTTGAGTTAGTGGTCACTAAATGACACTGATGGTAAAAACTATAAAAGAAACGATTAAATGGACGACTTGATTTCTCCGAAATATCAAATGAAACTTGTGAAAACAGTTAATGATGCCATTTGGTCGGAATTTGGTTCTTATGAACAAGTCAGACATTACATAAACAAATGGTACGAGAGCAATTATGACTCAAATGGATTTAATGATAACTTTTGGGAGAATTTTACAATCGTAGAAAGAGAAAATAAAAAATTAGACCTACTTGCAACCCTTCATTCAATGAATGGAACAACACTTTTGAAAGTTGCAATTGATTTAGGAGTTGATACGCCAGATTTCATTCCCTCAATTCCGACATTTAGAAACGAACTTAAAGCAGAATATAAAACAGCTTACGATACGTTTACTAAAGCTTATAAACAAATTGAGACTGACCCAAGTGTGGCAGTTGGGCTTGCGAACTCAGCACTTGAAAGTATAATCAAAGAAATACTTAAAGACGATAGAATTAATAACAAGGTTCATGGAGGAGAAACCCTTTATAAATTGACGTCAATAATTTTGAAGGAGTTCAATCTGACAAATGAAGAACACCCGAAAGAAATAAAGACTATTGGGACCTCACTTTTGACTATTAACCAAGCAATAGAAAAACTAAGAAGTGAAAAGACTGACTTTCATGGCAAGACAAATGACGATTACTTAATTACAGATACGATTTACACTTACTTTATTGTTAATACAGTCGCAACAGTTGGGCTTTTTCTTAATTCATATTATAAGACAAGATTTCCTGTAATTAAACAAGTAACTGAAGAAGGTGATGGACTTCCCTTTTGAGGAAGTCTTTCTTGCACAGATTTCCTGACCTGATATGAAACATTATTGAGAAATAAACTCAATACTAATTTATTGATAAATACAACAACATATTCGCAAGAAGATATCTTCAGGGTAATCGTTAACAAAACCGGTTGTTCTGAAGAAGAAGTGGCATTACAAAGTGATATAATGCATGATCTTGGGTGTTCGGGTGATGATTTTCATGAACTGATTAATGAATATGCCAAGCAGTTCAATGTTGACATGAATTCTTATCTCTGGTATTTTCATACAGATGAAGAAGGAAACAATATTGGGGGAGTTTTCATTCGGCCGCCTTATGAAAGAGTAAAACATATCCCTGTTACACCCGAAGTTCTGTTGAAAAGCGCAAATGAAGGGAAGTGGATAATTGAGTATCCTGAACATAAATTACCAAAGCGGCGATATGATATAATTATCAACAGGGTTTTGCTTGTGTTGGTGGTAATTATTTTGATTTATAAATGTGCAACATAAATCAGGCTCATTTATTTCGCACTTTTGGCCCAAAGCCAAACAGTTACTTATCTCACAAAAAAAGTTGGAACTAATTCAGCAGAATCATTCAATAAACTAAGTAACGGCTATGCACAGGTCGGGAGACCTGCGCAAGAAAAAAATATCTGTATGTAAAACTATGCCACTGCAGGCTGCTTCACTGTATTATGCATTACCAGCACAGGTACTTCGCCATGAAAAATCAGTTCTTTGGTATGGCTTCCTGCAAACAGCTTTTCGATAATATTATGTTTTTGCGGAATAACGATCAGTAATTCAATACTGTACTTTTCGGCGTATTCATTTAATCCATCCACTAAATTATCCCTGTCGATAAAATGATACTTGGGATGATAGTGCTCAAACATATTTTCCACCAGGCCGCTTTCAAACAATACATCTTCTGTCCATTGATATGCATAATCAACATTCAGCACATGTAATTTGGCTCCGGTGGTATCAATGATTTTCTTCACCATTTTCTCCGGTATGGTTTCCACCACATCACGGAAATCGGTTGTTAAACCAATATCAGTTATCCGTACAAAAGATACTTTATCAGGAATGATGAGAACGGGAGTTGAGATATGTTTGCTTACATCTAATGTATTACTGCCAACCAGTTTCTCTGCTATTTTCCCCACACCTGTAATACCCATAATCACCATCGAAATCTGCATGGCATCCTCCAGTTGTTTGATCACGTCAATCAGTTTACCATCAAACAGCATGCACTCCACTTTAACCAGTGGTTCTTTCTCTGTTAACTGAGCCGCTAATAAATGCAGTTCCTTTATATTGATATCACGCAAACCCTGGGGAGATATTTCTGCTCCCTGGTAAATGGGGTACACAAGCGGACATTCAAACACATGAACAAGAATGAGCTTGCCACCTACCTGCCTGGCATAATTCATGGCATAAGCTGCAGCGTTCATTGATGTTGATGAAAAATCAACAGGAACTAAGATGGCTTCCATAACTAAATTTTAATTAAAACTAATTATAGAAATTTTACTCGTCTATGACAAAAATCACACGAATAGCCATCTTTTATCAGTTGTATGGATAAACCGGTTTACAGCACCCCTTTGGTTGAAGGAAGATAATTGCTCAACGGATCTCTCTTTACAGCCATACGAATGGCTTTGGCAAAGGCCTTAAAGATGGCTTCAATTTTATGGTGTTCATTATCGCCGTGGCATTCAATATTCAGATTACATTTAGCTGCATCGCTGAATGATTTGAAAAAGTGGAAGAACATTTCTGTCGGCATCTCACCAATTTTTTCACGCTTGAAGCTTGCATTCCAGACGATCCAGTTACGGCCGCCGAAATCAATCAGCACTTTGGCTTCTGCTTCATCCATGGGTAAGGCAAAGCCATAACGTTCCAGTCCACGTTTATCAGCAAGTGCTTTTCCAAAAGCTTCACCTAAGGCAATGCCGGTATCTTCAATGCTGTGGTGTTCATCAATATGCAGATCACCGTTGGTAGTGATGTTGAGGTCCATTTTTCCATGACGGGCAATCTGATCGAGCATATGATCAAAGAATCCAAGCCCTGTGTTGATGTTCGCTTTGCCGCTTCCATCTAAGTTCAGTTCCACACGGATCGTTGTTTCATTGGTATTACGTTCATGTACAACCGTACGTAAACCCAGCTTGAGAAATTCATAAATCTCTTTCCAGTTGATTGTTTCAAGTACAATGGTTGATTGACGGAGATCAGCCACCTGGTCTTTAATTTCTGCAGCACCAAGACTTGCATCATTATTGATCCAGATTCCTTTGCAGCCAAGATTTTTTGCCAGCTGAATATCAGTGATGCGGTCGCCAATTACAAACGAATTGGCAAGATCGTATGCAGGATTGTTGAGATATTTGGTGAACATGCCAATGCCGGGCTTTCTGGTAGGAGCATTTTCATGAGGGAAGGTTCGGTCAATCAAAATTTCTGAAAAGTGCACAGCCTCACTCTCAAAACTCTTCAGTACAAAATTGTGAAGTGGCCAGAAGGTATCTTCAGGAAAACCAGCTGTACCCAGTCCGTCCTGGTTGGTAGGCATTACTAACTCGTAATCCATTTCAGCAGCAATCTTCCGCAGGTAAAAAAATACATCAGGATAAAAGCTGAGTTTATCAAATGAATCCAGCTGATAGGTGGGAGGTGCTTCGTTGATTAATGTACCGTCACGATCAATAAATAATACTCTCTTCATCTTACTTAATTTTTTTCCTGATATTGATTACTTCAGCCACTGTTACTGCAGCCGCTTTATTACCGAAACTGTTTCTTACAAACGTTAAGACATCTGCTATTTCCTGATTCGTTAATTGCGGTTGTGCAGGCATGGGGTTGCTGTAAAACTCACCATTAATTTCCACTTCTTCATTGAAGCCATTTACAATAATCTGTACCAGTTTTTCTTTTGCTCCCAAAACCATCTTTGTTTTAATTAACGGAGGGTTCATGCGTGGTACCCCATCACCACCCGGTTGATGACAGGCTGCACATGTTTGTTCATAAACGATTTTCCCCCGTTGATAGGATGCTTTAAAATCATTTTGATCAGAACCGAATGATGCGGCAATGATTCCAATCACCAGAACTGCTGCAATAGAAAATTTCTTCATCAACTATTATTTTTCTCCTGTATAAATTATTTTCCAGATAGTGCCTCCCTGATCGTCTGAAATGTACATTGAACCATCTGTGCCCATTGCCAATCCGCAGGGACGGTGCTGAGCTTTAGCCGGAGTTAAGAATTCTTCACCACCTGCAAAATCATCAGCAAAAATTTCATAATCGCCGCTTGGTTTTCCATCTTTCATGGGAAGGAAAACAATATTGTAACCGCCCTGTTTTAACGGTGCCCTGTTCCAGCTGCCATGAAAAGCAATGAAGGCGCCTCCCTGGTATTTTGCAGGGAATTTTTTGTCTGTATAAAACAGCAATGCATTGGGTGCCCAGTGTGCAGGAAACGCATACAATGGTTTTTCTTTTGTTCCGCACAAACCTTCTGTTTTTCCATCACCGCCATATTCAGGGCCAAGCACTTTCTTTTTCTGAATGGGATCATAATAACAAAAAGGCCAGCCAAAATCCATTCCTTTTTTTGCGATGAAAAATTCTTCAGCAGGTAATTCTGCACTCTGCTCAACTGAATATTGTGTGGGATGTAACTGATTCAGCTGGTCACGGCCATGCTGAGTTATATACAATTCATTCATGGATGAGTTCCAGTCTAAGCCAACAACATTTCTTAATCCTGTTATATAACGAACACCATCTGCATATGTTTGATTGAGTTTGTTTGGGTTGAATTGCCATACACCACCAGCAGTTTCCAAAATAGGGCAGGGTGTTTGTCCGGGAGATCCTGCAGTACGGTCTTTTTCCTGGCAGGCATTCGATGGTGCTCCAATCGTTACGTACATGTTTCCACTGTTATCAAAGGCCAATGATTTGGATGAGTGCTGACGTTTATTCACCAAACCCGTTACAATTACTTCCGGTTGATCAGGATTTTCCACCTCATTTTTACTGTTGAATTTGAAACGGTAAACTGCTTCATCAGATGATGCATAGAGATAACCTTGATTGATGGCAATACCGGTACCTGCAAAATTGCCGAAGGCAACAGTTTCATCTGCAACACCATCGCCATTGGTATCCCGTAAACGGAGAATGCCTTTCCCATCTTTCAACCGTTCCAGTTTTACATATACATCGCCGTTACTGTTTACAACAAGATGACGTGCATTGCCAATTTTGTCGGCTACAACGGTTGCTGAAAAGCCGGCTGGTAATTTCAATCCACCGTTATTTGCGGTTTGCCTGTTTTTCGTTGAGTCATTCGCACAAGCCGTAAGCGTCACAACGAAAATGAAAATGATCGATGAAATAATTTTGTTCATAATGGTTTTGTTTCTGCATTTAAAGTTAGCATTAAACAATAAAACTCTGCAAAGCGTTCAGCATTTCATCATTCTCTCTTGCCGTTCCTACAGTTATACGTAAACATCCTTCACATAAGACCACTTTACTGCGGTCACGAACAACAATCTGGTTTGCGAGTAAGTATTCATAGATCGCTCTGGCATCAACCACTTTCACTAATAAAAAATTTGCATCAGAAGGATAGATGTGTTCCACCACATTCAGTTTTGATAATCCTTCTTCGAGCCTGCCTCTTTCTTTCACCAGTTCCTGGATCATGGCATTTACCTCTTCTACATTATCAAGTGCTTTGATCACTAATTCCTGCACTGCTTCACTGATATTGTAAGGAGGTTTGATTTTATTATAGATGCTGATGATTTCCTCACTTGCGAACGACATTCCCAAACGCAAACCGGCCAGGCCCCATGCTTTGCTCAGTGTCTGCATTACTACAAGATTGGGATATTCACTTAACAAAGAAATGCAGGAACGCTGACGGGCAAAGTTGATATAAGCTTCATCTACAATCACCAGTCCGTCAAAATTATTCAGCACCATTTCTATATCATCACGGTTAATGCTGTTGCCGGTTGGATTGTTGGGTGAACAGATCCAGATGAGTTTGGTGTTTGCATCCACCAGAGTTTCCATATGCACCAAATCCAATTGAAAATCATTCAGCAATGGTGCCCTGCGTAATTCAATATCGTTGATGTTGGCGCTTACTTCATACATACCGTAAGTAGGCGGACAAATAATTACATTGTCTTTTCCCGGGTTGCAGAATGCACGGTAGAGCAGATCAATACATTCATCACTGCCATTACCAATAAAAATCTGTTTGGCTGAAACGCCTTTGATGGCAGATAATTTTTCTTTGATCTTATGTTGATAAGGATCGGGATAACGGTTGTACCATTTCACCAGCGGTGAACCGATACTGTTTTCATTTGCATCGAGAAAAATCTTTGCCTCACCGTGAAACTCATCCCTTGCAGAAGAGTAGGGTGTGAGGGATTTGATGTTTGGGCGCAGTAGTGTGTTTAAATCGAAAGACATATAGGAGGAGATAGAATTTAGGAGTTAGAAGATAGAATTTTAGTCATATACGCTTCAAGCATCCGTGTGAAACTTCATCCAACAAGGATTGTTTTTTTGATGCATCACCAAATCCAAGATCAGAAGATAGAATTAAATAATACTGATATTCTTCGAGCGAACCCTGAGCAATATTAAAGAAGCGTGCTTTATCAGCTTTTCCTTTTTTCTTGTCTCCTTCGGCAATGTTTGCAGCAATGGAGACAGCAGCTCTTCTAAATTGAGAACTCAATCCATATACCTCAGATTTTGGAAATGATTCAGTGTATTTGTAAACAAGCAAGACAAACTGATGAGCTTTTTGCCACACGATCAATTCCTGGAATTTCTTTGTTGCCATTAGTAAAATTTAAATCATTGAAACAGTCAGGGTGCGGTGTTTTACTTCTCTCTTCTCTCTCCTATATTCTGTATTCTTTTTCTTACCGCTTCCGCATGCGCCTGCAATCCTTCTGCTTCTGCCATCATCTCCACAGCTTTTCCAATATTATTTAGTCCTTCCTGCGTCAATTTTTGATAAGTGATCTTTTTTACAAAACTGTCAACGCTAACACCACTGTATGCTTTTGCATAACCGTTTGTTGGCAGTGTATGATTGGTGCCGCTGGCATAATCGCCTACACTTTCAGGTGAATAGTTACCGAGAAAAACAGAACCTGCATTGATAATTTTTTCAGCAATAACATCTTCATCCTTGCAACTGATGATTAAATGTTCGGCTGCATACTGATTCACCAGCTCAATCATTTCGTTGACATCTTTCAGTAAAATGGCTTTGCTGTTTTCCAGTGCTTTTGCTGCCAGTTCTTTCCTGGGAAGTTCTTCCAGTTGTTTATCAGTTTCAGCAAGCACTGCATTGATCACTACTTCTGAAGTGCTCACCAGCAATACCTGTGAATCAGCTCCATGCTCTGCCTGTGATAAAAGATCAGCTGCAACAAAAACCGGATTCGCTGTATCATCTGCCATCACACAAACTTCACTTGGGCCTGCAGGCATATCAATGGCAACTCCATCCTTCTGTACTAATTGTTTGGCACAGGTTACATACTGATTGCCGGGGCCAAATATTTTAAATACCTGCGGAATAGTTTCTGTACCATAAGCCATTGCTGCGATTGCCTGTGCACCACCTGTTTTATATATATTGGCAATGCCGACAAGCTTTGCTGTATATAAAATAGCGGCGTTGATCTTTCCATCTTTGCCGGGAGGTGTACATAAGATCACTTCTTTGCACCCGGCAATTTTTGCAGGAATGCTCAGCATTAAGATGGTGGAAAATAAAGGAGCTGTTCCGCCCGGAATATATAATCCTACTTTTTCAATGGCTACGGTTTTGCGCCAGCATGCTACGCCGGGCATGGTTTCAATTTTCTCAACCGGACTTACCTGTTGCCGCTGAAAGGTTTCAATATTCTTTTTTGCAACCGCAATCGCCTCTTTCAGTTCCTTTCTGATGGTTACAACAGCCGCATTAGTTTCCTCTTCTGAAACCTGAAGTTCATCAAAAGAAACCTTATCAAAAATGGTGG
>CAZOLW010000073.1:0-6255 GCA_964580775.1 uncultured Chitinophagaceae bacterium
GAGGTTCTGTTTTTACGGATGACAGAAGGGTAGCGGCCAAAATAATAATCGAAATAACGGGCACTGTTATTACTGCCGGTGGCAATATAAGCATCGCAATCTTTGAGCATAGCTGCAAAGCTTACATGGTTCTTCATATCAGGGTTCCACTCCGTCATTTTATCAACGAGATGTTTAAGCAGGAATTGATCTTTACTGCTTAGTTTAATGAGTTGTTTATGCCCGCTGATGAACACACATAAAAAATCATGAAAGCCAACTAAAGGAATATTGCCGGCCATGATGATGCCAACTGTTTTGGGAATGATGTTATCATCGAGATGATAGTGGTCAGTCCACTGTTTTATTTTTTGCTGATCTAAAAACTCAGTGGCAATGGTTTTTGCAGCGAGTTGCGTGTACTGATGGGTAAACCAGTTGTTGTGCTGTAAGGATTTTTCCTGAATATTTTGCCAACCTTCGTCAGTACTTGAAATATATTGTTGAAGTTGTTGTAAAATTTCTACTCTTTCTTGTAAGTTCATTCAACTGTTTATTTTACATTTGAGCTGCAAAAGTAACTGAATCTGATACGGGCTGTGCAGATTGAACGGATAAAGTTAAAGATGCCCGCAACAGACAATTTCGACGATTGACTTACTGACTTTTAAAGATAAAATCCTAAAAATTCAAAGATCATGGCTATTAAAATTACAGAAGAATGTATCAACTGCGGGGCCTGCGAACCAGAGTGTCCCAACAATGCAATTTATGAAGGCGGGGTTGAGTGGGCCGTTGCCGATGGAACTGCCGTAAAAGGAAGTTTTACATTGATTGACGGAACAACTGTAGATGCAGATGCGAAGAATGCGCCTCTTGCAATGGATGTTTATTATATTACTCCCAACAAATGCACCGAGTGCCAGGGTTTTCATGAAGAACCACAGTGCGCCAGTGTTTGTCCGGTTGATTGCTGCGTACCTGATGAAGCGTATGTGGAAACAGTGGAAGTGCTGATGGCAAGAAAGGCTGTGTTGCACGGATAGGCCTCACCCTCGGTCCCTCTCGCCTCATCCGTCACGCAAAGGCGTGACAGCTTCTACAGACGCTTTGGTCTGTATTTCAAATCCTAAAGGAGAAGGGAAAAAGGTGCATAAGTATTTGAATCAATTGTTGAAGAAACAATCTGCTTTGAGTAACTTAACAGCAGATATTGTAAAGAAACATTTTTTTTCACGATGGATGAGTTCCCGTAAGGATGATTCCAGAATACGGCGGGTGATATTTCCCGTTAAGAAAAAGGTGAAGGCTTGAAAACCTTCACCTTGCTTTTTTTATACAGGTCTGTCATTCGGGAGCTGTGAAATTGCTCATAATGTACGGACTTACTCTCTCTGAAATAAACCCTGAATCATTATCTTGCATACATGCGGAAAAATTTACTTTTTTTGTTGACAGCTGCATTACTGTTTACGGGTTGCGGTTTTTTTGAGGAGAAACCTGTTGATCTGTTGGTTGAGAAAAAGGACCCGGATACTGAAATGGCCATGCAGGAAATGGTGGATACGGATATTGCTTTTTCGGAAGCGAGTGCAAAGGAGGGGATGAAGAATGCGTTCCTTTATTATGTGGCAGATGATGCAGTGTTACTCCGCCCGGGTTATTTACCGATTGTGGAAGGGGATGTGATTCAGTTTCTGAAAGCGCAGGAAGATACTTCGTTTACGATGACATGGGTGCCGAAGGGTGCTGATATGTCGGTGGCACATGATCTTGGTTATACCTATGGTGTTTACACGGTGAAGACAAAGGATACAACGATGCAGGGAACCTACTTGTCGATTTGGAGAAAACAGAAGGATGGGAAGTGGAAGTTTGTGCTGGATACGGGGAATCAGGGAGTGGGGGAAGGCAAATAGGCAAAGAGGCAACGAGGCAAAGGCAAAGAGGGAAGGCAAAGGCAACGAGGCAGAGACAGAGGCAAAGAGGGAAGGGAAAGGCAACGAGGCAGAGGCAAAGGCAAAGAGGGAATACAGAGGCAAAGAGGGAAGGGAAAGGCAACGAGGCAGAGACAGAGGCAAAGAGGGAGGAAGGCAGAAGGATGGCAAGATTATTGGAAAGAAGGTGGGGAAATGAGAAATGAAGAATTAGAAATGAGGAATGAAAAATGAGGAATGAAAAATGAGGAATGAGGAATGAGAAAGTGGAGGAATGGTTTTCAACTTTGTATTTCTTTTAGCCTTACCGTCTTCCCGGCAAAATAAACAGTCAACTACATGAACATGCAAAAGAATATCGCTCTTGTTACGGGCGGGTACAGCGGTGAGGCAGTGATCTCATACAAAAGCGCCAAAACCATTTACAGTCATTTAGACAAACAGAGATACAATGTATTCTTAATTGATATTTCCAAAGAGGGCTGGACGTATACGGATGCTCATGATCATAAACAGATCGTTGATAAAAATGATTTCACCGTAAAGGTGGATGGTGAGAAAATTCATTTCGACTGTGTATTCATTGGTATGCACGGTACGCCGGGTGAGGATGGAAAACTGCAAGGTTATTTTGATGTACTGGGTCTTCCTTACACTTCCTGCAGTGCGGCGACTTCTGCTATTACGTTTAATAAACGGTATACTGTTGCGGTGGCTTCTTTTGCAGGCATCAATGTGGCAAAAAGTGTACACCTGTTCGAACATCAGCCGATTGATATAAACAGTATTCATTTAAAATTTCCTGTGTTTGTGAAACCGAATAACGGTGGCAGCAGTATTGGTATGAGCAAGGTGAGCAAACAGGAAGATCTTGCATCGGCTATTGATAAAGCATTTGTTGAAGATGACCAGGTGCTGGTGGAAGAAATGATTACCGGACGGGAGTTTACCATTGGTGTGTTTAAAAGCAAGGGTGAAATTATTGCGATGCCAATGACAGAAGTAAAAGCCGATCCTGATATGGAATTTTTTGATTTTGTGGCAAAGTATCATGGCAAGAGTACAGAAATCACTCCGGCCGAGGCAAGCGATGAAATTTATCAAAAAGTAAGCGCCGCTGCAAAGAAAGCTTATGCTGTATTTAACTGCGGTGGGGTGGTGCGGATCGACTTCATTTACAATGAAGAAAAGAATGAGCCGTTTATGTTAGAGATCAATACTATTCCGGGTCAAACGGATGCAAGTATTGTTCCGCAGCAGGTGAGGGCCATGGGCTGGGAACTGGAAGAGTTTTATTCAGCACTGGTGGAAGAGGCATTGGCAAAACACAGTTCTTAAAAGTAACGAGTTCTTTTCAACAGATCATTATACTGAGGTTCATAACTCCGGTCTTAAGCCTTGCGTTTTTAGTCATGGCTAAAGCCGGTCGCTTTTTTCGTTGTTCCCCAAACTAAAGTTTGGGGTTATTGAAATTCAGTTTGAGATCAGCAGTTTATGCTTTTAATTTTATTACCGATATTCGGCAACCAAATTCAATTTCCGTGTTTCAATCAATTACAAATCGTTCTTTCTGGTTAAACCTGCTCATTGCTATCGCATTGGGTTTGGCTATTTTCTTTATCTTCTTCCTGTTGCTGGATAAGATTACACAGCATGGGGATTATATCCAAGTACCCGAAATCAAAGGAAAAAATATTGAAGAGGCAAAGAAACTACTGGAGTCGCAGGGCTTCCAGGTGCAGGTACAGGATAGTGTGTATTTCGACAGCTTACCGAAACTTTCTGTTGTAAAACAATCGCCTGCTCCCAATGAAATGGTGAAGGTGAACCGCACTGTTTATTTAACGGTGAACCGTGCCGAGGCACCGCTGGTGGGGATTCCAAACTTTGTTGGTCAAACCTACCGCAGCGTTTTATTACAGTTAAATACATTGGGGTTGAAATTCGGCGATACTACTTCCCGTCCTGATTTTGCAGTTGGTTCTGTACTGGAACAATTGTATAATGGAAATATTATTGCAGCAGGCACAAGGATCCCGATGGGAAGCCGCATCAGTTTTGTATTGGGTGGGGGCATCAAACAACATGAAATGCTGGTGCCTGATTTACTGGGGATGACCTTTGCAGAAGCGAAAGTATTTTTAGAAAGTAATGAGCTGTTGCTGGGTGCTGTGATTGTGGATGGTCCGGTGGGAGACAGCTCAGGTGCATTTGTGATCAGGCAAAGTCCGGCAAGAAGAGATGATGAAGGAAGACCGATCCGCATTCGTGGCGGACAGCTGATGGATCTGTACATCAGTATGGATAAATCGAAGATGGATACTACGCAAAGACCCAAGGCAGTAATGCCGAAAACAGAAAATGAATACTAAAACGATCAATCATGCGAACAATAACTGTTGAAGAATTAAAGGCAAGAATCGATGCCGGCGAACAATTGAATATTGTAGATGTTCGTGAACCAAATGAACATGAAGAATTTAATATCGGGGGCATTCTTCATCCATTGGGAAATATCCGCAATATGGATGTGGAAGTAATTGAAAATTTAAAAGACCAGGAAGTGATTTTCTACTGCCGCAGTGGTAACCGCAGCGGACAGGCCTGTATGTTTGCAGAAACATTAGGTTTTGAAAATGTGGTGAATGTAACAGGTGGAATGCTGGCGTGGAGAGAGAAGTTCGGAGGGTAGTTTTCAACACAGAGAAACAGAGATGAGGAGTAACACAGAGTTATTATTTTGGTGAGGCTTGAAGATGTTTAACACAGAGGAGAGGAGTAAAGGAGAAACACAGAGAAGAAAATATTAAAAGAGGTGATCGGATTTATTCGATCACCTCTTTCTTTTGTCAGAGTTTTATATTAATCCCGGCGAGGAAGTTTGTTCCTGCCATCGGATAATAAAAATTCTCGGTGATGGTTTGTGCGCCATAGATATAGCTGAAGGTATATCCGTTGGCTTCGTATAATTTATTGAACACATTGTTGAGTTGAAATACAAGGTTGATCTCCTTGATCTTTTTCAACCGGATGCCATAACTCAACCGCAGATCAGCAACAAAGAAGGGATCAATGCTTCTTGCTTCATTGCCTGTATTATCCATGTATTGTCGTGATACATATTTATTGAGCAAACTGATTTCTCCATTCTTCACCGGAATAAAGTTGAAGGTAATTCCTGCAACAGTGGAAGGTGAAAAGGAGAGGGGGGCAGAAGAAAAGTTGTTTTCTTTTTGCCCACCATTATCATAATCATCTACAAACTCGGTAAAGTTGATGATGCGGTTGCTGCTCAATGTTAAGTTGGCTGCTGCATTGAACCATGCAATTGGTTTTACGGTTGCCTGCAGTTCAACACCTGCACGGTAACTCTTGGGTACATTGGTTCTTGTATATGCACCCACATCATTGATGCGGCCTGTTAACACCAGTTGGTTTTTATAATTCATGTAATAACCTGTTGCACTCCATGTATAGATGTCTGCACGGTGTTCAATATTCAGTTCCAAGTCGTACATGGTTTCATGTTTGGGTTGCTGATTTACTCCTGCTTCAAAATCTTCCCGGTTAGGTTCTTTGTTTCCAACACTGAAGGATGCATAACCAAGCCATCCTTTACTATCTGCATAAGACAAACCAACTTTCGGATTAAAGAAATTGAATTGATTATCGAGTTTCAGCGTTGGTGTTTTGCGGAAACCATTGATGGCATGTGTTACTGAACGGAATTGCAGATCTGCAAATGCTTCCCATCTTGTGGCAATACGACGCTGGTATTTTGTATAAATATTGAAGTCATTTTTAAAAGCATTGAGATCATACCATTTATAATCTTTGGGAACTGATACTTCACTCCAGATAATTTTTCCATAGTGCAAACCTTTGTAACGGGTATATGCTCCGCCAACGGTTAACTGATCCTTCTCTTTTTTGTATTGGGCAGAAAAGGTGGTTCCGTAAAACCAGTTGTTGAGCCAAAGCTGACGGATGATGTCTGCATCTCCTGCACTGCTTAATCCATAATCGCCGAGATCTTCCTTGTATTTGTATTCTTCATAATAGCCACGGCCCCTTGTTAAGAAAAAGGCAGCATTGAAATTCCATAGTTTGTTCAACTCATGATTAAAGAATAACTGGTAATGATCCTGCTGGTAATTATCTGTTTGATTTTTATAAGTGAACACATTATAGGTTCTGTTATTGCTGTTGCTGAACAGATTGAGTGAATCGGCTGTTGTTGGATAACTGTTGTTCCAGTAATGCTCCATCAGCTTTGTATCGTTGCGATGTAATTTATATTCAGGAATACCGTTCCATGACTGGTAGGTTTTTTCTTTTC
>CAZOLW010000073.1:6355-12668 GCA_964580775.1 uncultured Chitinophagaceae bacterium
CGATGTAATTTATATTCAGGAATACCGTTCCATGACTGGTAGGTTTTTTCTTTTCCGGTGATGGCATTAAAACGGATGGATGTTTTGTTGTTGATATAAGCAGTGGAGAAATACAATGAACTGAGCTTTGATGCGCCTCTGTCGATAAACCCATCACTGTTGATAAATGATAATCTTGCATCAACCGTAAAATGATTTCCCATCAAACCGCTTCCTGCTTTAATGGTTTGGCGCCATGTGTTGAAACTGCCGAAACCGTTGTTCAGTTCTGCATAAGGCTTTTCATTAAATTCATTTGTACTGAGATTTAATGTGGCACCAAATGCACCTGCACCATTGGAAGATGTACCAACACCTCTCTGTATCTGGATCGAACTTACAGAAGAAGAAAAATCTGGAAGGTTTACAAAAAACAATCCCTGGCTTTCAGGATCATTGTAAGGAATGCCATTCAATGTCATGTTGATCCTTGTTGCATCAGTACCACGGATGCGGATTCCGGTGTAACCGATGCCATTGCCTGCATCAGAGTTCACGACCACCGAAGGAGTTTGATTGACAATAAAAGGAAGATCCTGCCCGAGATTTACTTTCTCAATTTCTTTTTTGTTGAGATTGGTTTTGCTGAAAGGCATACGGTCGCCTGCACGGATGGCGGTTACTTCAATGGGTTTTAAAAACAGCCTGTGCTGTTCCAGCAAAAAACTGAGGGATGTTTCTTTGTCGGATACGACAATTACCTGTTCCCATGTTTTGTACCCGACACTGCTGATGCGGATCCGGTAGGTTCCTTTTTTTGCAAGTCCGGTATTGAATACTCCGGCACTGTTGGTTTGAGTAACTGCAGTTTGATTAATTTCTACAGTTGCATTTTCAAGCGGAGAATTTGTTGCTCCGTCGTTGACTTTTCCGCTCAGTTTGTACTGAGCCACTGAAATTTGTTGTGATACAATCACCAACATTCCCAGCATCAATTTTTTCATCATCATTTACACTTTTTACAGTTAAAAATTGAGTCGGAAATGCTGCGAAACGAAAAGAGGGGAAATATAGAACCTCCTTCCCTGCGCAGGCATTACCCTGATCAGGTTCTACGGGTTTGATCTCAGCTCTCCTGCTATTGGCAGGAGTTTAGCACCCCGGGGAATCTGTGTCAAAACCGGCATTCACCGCTTTTTGACGGGCCAAAGATAAATTGTTTTGGGATATCTGTAACATTCTGCTTTGGCCGGTCGTATCATACAAAACGAATATTATGCAGAAATTGATGTTCACCCTTATTGCTATGCCTTTTTTCCTGCTGGCAACTGCCCAGGAAACCAAAATTGAAGATCCCAACGCAGAAACCAGGACCGTAAAGCCATTCCGTTCCATTAAAGTAACCGACGGAATTGATCTGTATCTTACCCAGTCAAACGAAGAAAAAGTAGTGGTAAGTGCCTCCCGTGATGAATACCGTTCCCGTCTGAAAACAGAAGTGGAAGATGGTCAGTTGAAAATTTATTATGACCGTGAATCGTTCAGCGACTGGACAAGCAGCGGTAAAAAACTCAAAGTATATATCTCTTTCAAAACCCTTGATAAACTCACAGCACATGCAGGAAGTTCAGTTCATGTGGAAGGTGTGATTAAGGAAGAAGTGCTCAGTCTTTATCTTCAATCAGGTTCAGATTTTAAAGGAAAAGTTGAAGCAGGTAAACTGATTGTAGAATCAGAAAGCGGTGCAAAGGTTTCTGTGTCGGGTTCGGTTGGAACATTTAATGTGCATGCTAACAGTGGCGGGAGAGTGGAAGCTTATACACTATCAGCAGGGAAAGCAGATATCCGTTCAACTACAGGAGCTAAAATAGAAGTAACAGTGAATGATGAAATGAAATTATTTTCATCTACCGGCGGAAGTATTTATTATAAAGGCACAGCCAAAATCAGTGAAGTGGGAACCAATGTTGGTTCCATCATCCGCCGTAAAGACGATTAATCTTAACATCAAAACATATACACATGAAAAAAATAATCTTATCATTTGTTTTACTGGCTGCTGCATTCACAATTGTATCTGCACAGGATGTAACGGTGATCAACGATAAAAATGCACAGGCAAGAACGGTGGGCAGTTTCCACGGCATTAAAGTGTCGAATGCATTTGATGTCATCATTCAGCAGGGAAGCAGTGACGGTGTTGTGGTAAGTGCAAGCGAAGAAAAATTCCGCAGCCGCATTAAAACAGAAGTGGTGAATGGAGTACTGCGCATTTCCTACGATAATGATAATAAAGTTTGGAACTGGAGCAACGAAAACAGGAAACTGAAAGCTTATGTTTCAGTAAAGAATCTTGATTTTATTGAAGCTTCCGGTGCCTGCGATGTAAAAGTGGATGGTGTGCTGAAAGGCAGTAAACTGAAAGTAGAATTAAGCGGTGCTTCCAGTTTAAAAGGTGAATTGAATTATACTGATCTCGTAATGGATCAGAGCGGTGCATCAGATGCAAATATTAAAGGAAGAGTAACCAATCTCGATATTGAAGTAAGTGGTGCCAGTGATTTTAAAGGATTCGATCTGGTAACTGAAAACTGTAAGGCAGAAGCATCCGGTGCATCTGATATCAGGATTACCGTTAATAAAGATCTGCGTGCAAATGCAAGCGGGGCAAGTGATATAGAATACAAAGGATCAGCGATGATCAGTAATTTTAAAACAAGCGGTGCTTCCAGCTTAAAGAAAAGAAATTCAAAATAAGTTTCATGTGTTCATTTTTATTGGCTTTTTGGCCACATAGGATATCCACAAAAATTATCATCGCTGTTGGTATAAATTAGCTCGAAAATTTTTATGGATATTTCATAATTGATGATGAGGAAAGAGGCAGAATAAAAGTTCTGCCTCTTTGTTTTGGGTGCAAAGCTATTTACCCTTACTTTTGCCGTCCATTCCGCGAAGTAGAGCAGCGGTAGCTCGTCGGGCTCATAACCCGAAGGTCGGGAGTTCGATCCTCCCCTTCGCAACAGTTAAGGCCCTTTTAGGGCCTTTCTTATTTATTCAAGTTCTTTGTTATTATTTGTGTGAATGAATTGTGGGCTCATATCCGCCAGATAGTGGATAGTAGTTCGATCTTTTTCTTCGCAACAAAGTCCTGCCACAGGCGGGATTTTCTTTTTAAGTTAATAGCGTGTAGCTTGCAGCTTACAGCAAGCAGCTTCTTTTATGAAAGTTGGATTTGTAAACATTTTTGGTAAACCCAATGCAGGCAAAAGCACTTTGCTGAATGCCCTGTTGGGAGAAAAATTAGCCATTGTTTCACCGAAGGTGCAAACAACCAGGCATCGTATTAAAGGAATTCTTACTACTAAGGAATATCAGATCATTTTTTCTGATACGCCGGGTATCATTGATCCCAAGTACAAACTGCAGGAAAAAATGATGGGCAGTGTAAAGAGTGCACTGGAAGATGCTGATGTGGCACTTTTGTTACTCGATATCAAAGACAACTGGCAGGAAAATGATGAACTGTTTGCTTCACTGAAGTTAAAAGTTCCCACTGTTGTTGTATTGAATAAGATTGACCTGGTTGATACAGCTAAGCTGGCAGAAGCCAAAGCTTTTTTTGAAGCAAGACCTTACTGCAAACAGGTCATCACCATCACTGCTTTATCGGGCATCAATATCAAAGCATTTATCAAACCAATTCTTGATCTGCTTCCTGAAGGTGAGCCATTCTTTGAAGAAGACCAGCTAACGGATCTGAGCACCCGTTTTTTTGTAGCCGAACTGGTACGTGAAAAAATATTTGATCTCTTCAGCGATGAGATCCCTTATCATACAACAGTCGTAGTTACTGCTTTTGAACAGAAAACTTCACTAATTAAGATTTCAGCCGAAATCATTGTGCAGCGTGAAAGCCAGAAAGGTATTTTGCTGGGCACAAAGGGTGAAATGATCAAGAAACTCGGCAGTCTTGCCAGGGTTGAAATTGAGAAGTTTGTGGATTCAAAAGTGTTCCTTGAACTCTTTGTGAAAGTAAGACCCAAGTGGCGTGATAGTGACATGTTTTTAAAGGAATACGGCTACTTTTAAGAGGTCATTATGGCGTCCGGGACCAGATAGACCGGTCTTCTTACTGTTTAATTCAGTACCTTCGCCAACTTTATAATTTTATTATGGCAGGTTTTACCGTTGCAATTGTGGGCAGACCCAATGTGGGAAAAAGTACATTCTTCAATCGATTATTGCAGGAGCGTAAAGCTATTGTGGATGATGAAAGCGGGGTTACCCGTGACCGCCAGTATGGTGTGGCCGATTGGAATGGAAAATCGTTTAATATCATTGATACAGGTGGGTTTGTTCCCGACAGCAAAGACATCTTTGAAACAGAGATCCGTAAACAGGTGAAAATAGCTTTGGATGAAGCCAATGCAGTTGTATTTATGTGTGATGCTGCAACAGGAGTTACTGACCTTGATGAAGCAATGACCGATGTGTTGCGACGTTCCACTAAACCGGTTTTCCTGGCGATTAACAAAGTAGATAATCATGAACGTCTGCTCGAAGCAAGTGAATTTTATACGCTCGGTTTCGACAAGATATTTTTTATCAGCAGTATGTCGGGTAGTGGTACAGGTGAATTATTAGATGGAATTGCTGAATTGATTCCTGCCGACCAGGAAGATGAAATTGAATCAACGATTCCCAAGATTGCCATTATTGGTCAGCCCAATGTTGGTAAATCATCTTTGCTGAATTCTTTATTAGGTGAAGAGAGAACCATTGTAAGTGATATTGCGGGTACAACAAGAGATACGATTCATACAAAGTATAAACTGTTTGGTAAGGATTTTATTCTTATTGATACAGCCGGCATACGCCGCAAAACAAAAGTGAATGAAGATCTTGAATTTTATTCTGTGATCCGTGCTATCCGTGCACTCGATGAAGCAGATGTTTGTTTGCTGATTATTGATGCAGAGAAAGGAATTTCCCAGCAGGATTTAAATATTTATTCTTTAGCAGTAAAGAAAGGGAAGGGGATTGTGATGCTGGTGAACAAGTGGGACTTGATTGTAAAAGAAACCAACACTGCCCGTGACTACGAAAAAGAATTAAAGAACCGTCTTCTTCCATTTAATGATATTCCGATCCTGTTTATTTCTGCAACAGAAAAAACAAGAATCATGCAGGCCATTGAAGCAGCATTACAGGTAGTAGATAACAGGCAACGGAAAATTGCAACCTCTGAATTAAATGAAGCGGTACAGAAATCTTTACAGGCTTTCCATCCACCGGTTGTAAGAGGTGTACCAGTGAGTATTAAATATGTAACACAGTTACCAACGCCGGTTCCATCGTTTGCATTTTTCTGTAATCATCCAGACGATGTAAAACAGCCGTATAAGAATTACTTAGAGAATCAGCTGCGTAAAGCATTTGATTTTACCGGAACACCCATGCGGTTATTTTTCAGAAAAAAATAACAATTGCATCCTGATTTATTTCAGCTGATGACTAATTTCGCTTTTCAATAAAATAACACAAATGAAAAAAGTATTCATTATTCTGTTGGTAGCTTCTTTCTTTATTGCCTGTAATAATGAAGCAGAAAATAAAACGGATAACCAAAAAGTGGAATCTTCTGAAGCTGCAGAAGCTGCCGATACAACCAGTGCTGTAGATAAAGCACAGGAAAAAGCAAATGAAATTGTGGATACGCTGCAGAGCAAAGGAGACAGGTTGAGTGATACGATCCAGAAAAAAGTGATTGAACCGATTAAGAAAGATGTGAAGAAGGTAGGTGAAAAAATAAAGGAAAAGGTGAATGAGATTGAAAAAGAAGTAAAACAATAAGAGAATACAAAAGGCCGCCTCAACAGCGGCCTTTTTACATTGAAAATGTTTTTGCTGCATTCAGCTGTACGATTATCTTTGCCATCCTTTAAGGTCAGCACTCAGTTGGCTATAGCATCCCGCTTGTAAGCGGGAATGTTGTCGGTTCTGAGAAAGATAAATTGAAATCATAATGGGGGGTTAGCTCAGTTGGCTATAGCGTCCCGCTTGTAAGCGGGAATGTTGTCGGTTCTGAGAAAGATAAATTGAAATCATAATGGGGGGTTAGCTCAGTTGGCTATAGCGTCCCGCTTGTAAGCGGGAATGTTGTCGGTTCTGAGAAAGATAAATTGAAATCATAATGGGGGGTTAGCTCAGTTGGCTATAGCGTCCCGCTTGTAAGCGGGAATGTTGTCGGTTCTGAGAAAGATAAATTGAAATCATAATGGGGGGTTAGCTCAGTTGGCTATAGCGTCCCGCTTGTAAGCGGGAATGTTGT
>CAZOLW010000074.1:0-11827 GCA_964580775.1 uncultured Chitinophagaceae bacterium
ACATTAGATGCAGGTACAGTTGCAGGAGTAAGCTCGGTAAGAAATCCTGTTGAACTTGCATTAGCTGTCATGCAGAAAAGTGAACACGTTTTATTAAGCGGAGAAGGTGCTTTGCAATTTGCAAAACAACAGGGATTGAAAATGGAAGACGAAACTTATTTCTTTTCACAATTCAGGTATGATCAATGGCAGCTGGTGAAAAATGAAGATAAAGTTGCACTGGATCATAATATTCAGGTTGAAAAGAAATTTGGAACAGTTGGTGCAGCTGCCTGCGACCGTTTTGGAAATATTGCCGCTTCAACCAGCACAGGTGGTATGACGAATAAAAATTATAACCGCATAGGTGACAGTCCCATCATTGGCGCAGGTACTTATGCAAATAATAAAACCTGTGCTATTTCCAGTACAGGACATGGTGAACTGTTTTTAAAAGCAGTTGCTGCTTACGATGTAAGCTGTTTAATGGAATATAAAGGAATGAGTTTGCAGGAAGCAATGGATTTTGTAACGCTTGATAAATTAGTAAAAATAAATGGGGAAGGCGGAATGATTGGTGTGGATGCAAAAGGAAATACAGCCCTTGTGTTTAACAGCGATGGCATGTACCGTGCAATGCAAAACAGTAATGGTGAAAAACAAATTGCCATCTACAGATAATTAACTCTCACTATCTTTGAACGATGAAAACATATGCTGTAATTGTGGCCGGTGGTGCCGGTAAACGAATGGGTTCAGCACTTCCCAAACAGTTTTTATTACTGAAGAACAAACCTGTTCTCTATTATACAATTAATGCTTTTCTGAAAGCCGTTCCGGGTATTCATGTTATCATTGTACTGCCTGAAGAACACCTGGAACTCGGAAAAGAAATTGTAGATGGTTTTTTTGATGAACAACAGATTCAGTTAACAGTTGGTGGTGAAACAAGGTTTCATTCTGTGCAGAATGGTTTGAAATTGATCAGTGAAGAATCAATCATCTTTGTGCATGATGGTGTTCGTTGTTTAGTGAGTGAAGAATTGATTCAGCGTTGTTATACAACTGCACTTGAAACAGGAAGTGCAATACCTGCTGTTGAATGCCGGGATAGTGCACGGATGATTACAGATGATGGTAATGATCCTGTTGACAGAACCAAACTTCGGCTTGTTCAAACACCGCAAACCTTTCACAGTAAAATTTTATTACCTGCCTTTGCCATCGATTATAAAGAGCGGTTTACCGATGAAGCTACTGTAGTGGAAGCATTTGGATTGAAAGTTACCCTGGTGCAGGGTGAAGAAACGAATATCAAAATCACCAACCCCATTGACCTGGTAATTGCCGAAAAAATACTGGAGAAATAATTACTCTTTCATCCATCTTAATAATTTAGGTAACCTGTTCATGCGTAAAGCAGGATATCGCTCTTCTGTTGCACCATAACTGCTGTAGAAGAATGCAAGGTTACGGATATCACTTCCTTCAAAATCAAGCAGGGTATGGGTTGCAGCATGTTTTCTTATAAACCGGTCAATCAGGTAATGCGAAGCTCCCAATGTTTTTCCATTGGGATGATTTCCAACAAGGATATAATACCAACGTTGATGTGAGTAAAGAAATACTGCAGAAGCAAGTAACTGACCTGCTTTTGAATAGATACCAAGCGTTTCAATCGTTTGTTTTTTTTCTGCTTCATCAACAACTTTCCTGAATCTGCTGATCTGCTCATCCGTAATGGATGAAATCCGTTGCATGGTTTCTTTGGCCAGCAAAATGATTTCGTTCAGTTCAATTCCTTCTTTAACAACTAATCCGCCGGTTTCTGCTTTTTTAATATTACGCTTCAAATTGGAGCGGTAAGTGTTGCTGATGGTTTCGTAATCTTTACCTAACGGAAGTACATAGTTGATCCGTTCCGTTAAGGGGTAATCAGCTACACTGAAAAGATTCTGCTGATTAAGATAAATATCAAAATATTTAAACTTAGCAGGAATTGCTTTTAGAAATGATTCAACCATTTCTTTGTCTATTTCCTTTTTTGCAAATACACCAAGGCTTGCACAAAAGAAAGGCTGAAACAAATAGTGAATACCATATTTCTTATTCCAGGTGAGTGGCATCACAGCTTCATAGTCATTTAACACCAATGCATCCCATTGATCGGCCATTGTATCCAGGTACCAGGAGTAACTGTAAATAAGCCCGTTTACTGAATGATCAATACAGTTATCCCATTTTGTTTTATCTATTTCAGACTGTGGTATGTAGTTGATTTGCTGCATCAAAAAGGCATGCGCCTGTCAAATTTTTTCAGACTAAGATTTTGTATATCGATACTGAATGCAATGTTTTTCAGAAAGCGTTTTTCAGTAATGGTTGATTCAAAATAATCCCTGTACACTTTACTGTATAACAGCGGAACATAAACAGTGATTGTATTTTTCAGGAATGACATTTGCAAGCCTGCATCATATAAAACCCTTCCGGTATTTGCATTTGCTTTCCATGCATCGGCATAAGTGCCAATATCAACATACACTTTCAATGGGATCTTTACAGGAAAAATTTTCAGGATGTTAATCTGGTCAGGAATATCAGTAACAAAATTCATTGCCATTAACCAGTCATCTGTTTTGCCAATCTTGGCTGCCAGTAAATCTGTACGAACTTTAAAGCCGCCATCTCTCATCATAATCTGCTGACTGGCAAAACCTTCAAATTCATTCCGGCCAATAAAGTAATTACTGTATGTATAATCTTCATAGCCTTTTGGACCAGACATGTTTAAATGATAAGGATCGGTATTGAATTGTTTGCTGATGGTTTTTGAACCGAGGTAAATAAACTTGCCCGCAAAAATGCGGATATCTGCACCCAGTTTTGAATTATAGTTGAAGTAATAATTTCCTGTTACTGCAAGGCGTATAAATTCTTTGCCCTGTTCTGCCAGCAATTCAGCTTTGTAGGGATATAAGGCTCTTGTATTTTGCACAACATAACGTAACTGATTAATGTACCGGTTTGTTTGAATCGTTTTCACCTCTGTAAAGCGGTTGCCATTGGGAAAAGTATCGCTTCTGAAACGTAACTCATCTTCATTCAGGAAAAATGTTTTCCATTGAATAAAACGTTCTCTTGTGCTTCTTGGGTTCTTTTCTGCCAGCACAAATTTCAATGAGGGAGATATTTTTCTGAAGCCGGTAACATATTTGTTATTGGCAGTATCAATAAAGTCGCCGGTGTTAAACTTCAGTCCATTCAAAGCAACTGTAATTCGTTGAAATGTTTTCTTAGGGTAGAATGTATAACCAAACCTTGCAACGCCATTCAACTGTTTACTTTTTGTGGCATACATCGGTGCAACAATGAATTGAAAAGGGGTGGAGGGTAAAGTGAAATTATGTATTGCACCGCCAATCATTAACCCGTCGTACAGATTATTACCAATAATGGGAGAGAGTAATACAACATTTGCAGTTGAAGTATTCACGCCAACAATTGGAACAAGTTTCAGTTTTTTCTTTCCTTCCTGTTTTAACGGGCCTTTTTGATCAAGTAAAGAAAAAGTTGAATCAAGATTTCTTCCTGTTGATTGTTCCAGCGATGTTTTTAAATCAAGCGGATAAGGATGTTTCAGTTTCCATTGCTGAAAGTAGTTTTGCATAGCCGCATCTATTGCACTGCGTCCAAGCTGTTCTTCCAGTAATTGCATAAAATTTGCGCCTTTGGCGTATGCAATCAGGCCATAGTTAGCTTCTGTTAAACTGTCGCTTGTTGTACTGAGTGGCTGGTCTTTTCTCCAGCGTTCAAAACTGTGCAGGAAGAAGTTGTCATCAAAATTCAAATCAAATAATGTCTTCTTTTTTGCTGCTGTACGATACCTGCTTTCTTCTTTCTCAAAGCGATTATCGTAATAGGAATTAATACCTTCATCAAACCATGGGTACTGCTGTTCATTATTCGCCAGCATACCCTGGAACCAGTTATGACCCACTTCATGCTGAATAACACTTTCCAGATCTTTTTCTGTTTTCATCGGAGTGATAGCAGTAATACAGGGATATTCCATGCCTCCATCAAACCCCATCTTTGCTTCAACCGCCGCAACTGTGTTGTAAGGATATTCGCCAATAGCTTTGGATCTGAAACGAACAGCATCTTTAATCATCTGTGTACTTTTCTTCCACACTTCTTTTCCTGCTGAAGAATAAGCACTGTACACATCAGCAATATGTGTGGCGCTTAGTTGAATGGTATCGTAGCCAACAAGATATTTTTTGTCGGCAAACCAGGCAAAGTCGTGAATATTGTTTTGCCTGTAAAGAAGTGTTTTAGTTTCTTCTTTTGGCTTTGGTATAGACGAAGGTTTAAGCGGTTTTTTTGTTTTTGTGTTTGGCAGTTTTTTTTGAGCTGCTGCTGGTTTGTAATTGATTGCTCTTTCCTTCAGCCAGTTTTTTTCTTCTTCATTCTGTAAATCACCACTGCTGAGAACCACGTAAGTTTTCGGAACAGTTACTTTCACTTCATAGTTGCCAAACTCACTGTAAAATTCTCCATGGTCGAGATAAGGCATGGGATGCCATCCCTTCTGATCATATACTGCTGGCTTGGGATACCATTGTGTTATTTGATAAGACTGACCGACATGACCGCCTCTTGAAAAATTCTTCGGCAACTGCACATGAAAGGGTGTGGTAATTTCAATGGAAGCTCCCGGTGCTAATGGCTGAGGCAGTAGTACTTTAATGATATCAATGTGCTGCGGATGATCTTCTGTTTTTGCAAGAACAGAGTTTACACGAAAGTCTAAACGATTAATATAACCCCTGTCTTCTTTGTTCGAGAAATAGAAATCGGTACGACCGTTTTCAAGTAACTGATCACTGAAAGCTGTTTTATCGGTACGGAAAGCATTCGGCCATACATGAAACCAGATAAAAGTTAATGTATCAGGAGAACGGTTGATGTACTCGATTTTTTCAAAACCATCGAGAGTGTGCTCCGCATCATTGAGTGTAACATCAATTTTAAAATTGACCTGTTGCTGCCAGTACGGCTGCTGTGCAAGCGTAACGGATGATACAAATAAAAACAGGAGAGCTATGAAATATTTCACTCAGTGGGTTTTATCAAAAATAATGTGTTCTTTCGGTTGCACCTATAATTTCCCCTTTCGTTTTAGCAAAGCAAAAAAATCATCCAGCTCTTTGCCGGTTGTTAATTCGAGAATATTCTCAAAGTCTTCAGGGTAAGGATGACGGAATTTCCATTCATTGTAGTATGCATGTATGCCCCGGTCAAATACATCCCTGCCCAAACTCTGTTCAAGCACATAGGCCCAGATAGCAGTTTTGAGATAAATGACCATTCCGTATTCATCTTTGTTTTTAAATTTTTCTGAAGCCGTTTCAATAGCTTCTTCCATTGGAATTTCATTGAGTGCATTGTAGATGATTCCCTGGAAATCTGTCGGTCCTTTTTGTTTCAGATCGGCGGGAAGGGATTTGCCGAAAATAGAATTGCTCCTGTATTTTTCTGCTTCATAACGAAACTGGAAAAATGTATTGAGCCCTTCATCCATCCATGCATGTTCCCGTTCATTGCTGCCGAGAATTCCATAAAACCAGTTATGACCCACTTCATGTGTAATCACTGCATCGAGTGTTTCAGGATCTGCATCAGGACTTGTGATTAAGGTAATCATTGGATACTCCATGCCACCGCTTGATACATTACCCGGACCTTCCACTGCATTCACAACAGGGTAGGGATACTCGCCAATCCATTTTGAATAGTTTCTTACGGCATCTTCTACATAGTCTACACTCTTACTCCAACCTGTATTGTCTTTTTTTGAAAAGAAGGTAAAGGCATCAATCACTTTTCCTGATGCTAATTGTAAAGTATCATACTGAATTAGAAAATCATTATCAGTAAACCAGGCAAAGTCATGTACATTTTCTGCTTTGTACTGCAGTGTTTTTGTTCCAGCTGCAGTGTTGGGTTGATAAGAGATGAAATTTTCTGTACGGTTTTTATTCAACGTACCGCTTTCTTTATATTTTTTCAGTTCCTCTTCATTTTGTAAACTGCCGGTTGCCCCAACAATATAATTTGATGGAACTGTAATGTTCACTGTAAATGTTCCGAATTCACTGTAATACTCACCCATGTTTAAATAAGGAATGGGGTGCCAGCCTTTTCTGTCGTACACTGCAGGTTTGGGATACCATTGACAAACAGCAAAGGCATCATCAATAAAACCGCTTCTTGAAAAGTAAGTAGGGAACTTTACATGAAAAGGTGTACTGATAGTTATTTTAGCGCCGGGTAATAATGGTTTGGACAGAATGAGTTTTACAATATCAATATTTTCAGGGTGTTCTTCAACAGTGATTGCTTCATTGTTTACTTTAAAAGCAAGAGCATCAATATAACCCTTCACGGCTTTTTTAAATTTACTCAACCCCTGTTTGTCACCTTCTTTATACTGATTGTATAAAGCAGTTTTATCGTTCTTATATGCATTGGGCCAGAGGTGGAACCAGATGTAAGTCAGTGTATCAGGTGAATGATTGATGTATTCCATCTCTTCAAATGCTGAAAGAGATTTCTCCGTTGTGTTTAATGATACATCAATTTTGTAATGAACTTCCTGTTGCCAGTAGGTTTGCTGAGCTGAAATTGAAAAGCAGATCAACAATGCAGCTAAGAGTGCAAACGGTTTCATATGTTTGAAGTTTAATTTCCAGGTTGCGTACAGAACGTAAGATCATCTTCCTTTCCCTAAAAAAATCAAGCGGATGGTATGGATGATGATCTTAATATCAAGTGCCAGTGAAATATTTTCAATATACAGCAGATCGTATTTGCTGCGTTCCACCATTTCATCCACCGTTTCTGCATATCCAAACTTCACCATTCCCCATGATGTAAGACCGGGTTTTACTTTCAGCAGAAAACGATAGTAAGGTGCTTTCACTACTATCTGATCAATATAAAATCTGCGTTCGGGTCTTGGTCCAACCAGACTCATTTCACCTTTTAATATATTCCAGAATTGCGGCAATTCATCAAGTCTCCATTTACGCATTGTTTTACCCCAGGGAGTAATACGCTGATCGGTTTCAGATGAAAGTGCAGGGCCATCTTTCTCTGCATCACTGAGCATTGATCTGAACTTATGGATAAAGAATTTCTTCCCTTTCAATCCTACACGTTCCTGTGAGTAAAAAACGGAACCTTCTGATGAAAGTTTTACCCTGATGGCTACAATCAGCAGCAAGGGAGATAAGATGATGAGTGAAACTAAAGAGACAACAATATCAATGAGCCGTTTAATATTCTGCTGCCATTCACTCATCATGTCTGTATGCAGATCAATTAGCACAGCACCTAATACATTGCTTGTTCTTACAGAGCCTGAAAGAATATCAATGGTGTTGGGTAAAAGTTTTATACTGATGTTGTGCTCACTCAATAAACTCAGCGATTGTTCCATTGACTGACGCTCCTTTTCTTCTGTAGCAATGATTACCTGTTCAATTTTATGCTCATGGATTACCCGTGCAAGATCTTTTAAAGAACCCAGTGGGGTAAGGTATTTGCTTAAGCCATTTGTGGATGTTCCATCGGGGTATAGGAAACCGGTAAAACAAAAGCCCAGTGTTTCGCTTGATCCTTTGATATCCTTGTACAGTTTGATTGCATTTTTATTGGCACCAATGATGAGTGTATTGATCTGAACAATTCCTTTCAGTAACTGCCGTTTGATTCTGTTTAAAACAAGCCATCGGAACAGCCAGGTAAAGCCAAACTGTAATCCAAACAGCAATAAGCTTTCTTTATAATAAAAGGTATAGTCAATGATCCCGTCATCGAGCAGGATGGCAAAGAAAATAATGAGTGTGCCCAAGATGCAGCTGAAGAGTGTAAGTGTAAGCTCCTGTAATCTTGATTTGCTGTAGAGATTTTTATAACTTCCAAAGAGGTGATAAAGTGTAAGCCAGCAAAGAGGGATGAAAATAATTCCGTAAAAAAAAGTTGCATCGAAAGGCTGGTTAAAAAGTGATTCAGCTTCGCCCAGCAAAATTCTGCGCAGCAGATAAAATAAGCCCCATGCAAATGTTGCAGCCAGCCAATCGGCAATTACATACCAGCCAATATGTATACGGGGCGATGAGGTCATTCAGTTAAGCTAATGCAGTACGTTGTATTTTCTGGAGTATCTGGTGGGCAACATCCATTGCACGCAATCCATCCACTTCACTTACAGGTACAGGTTTATTATTCAGTATGGCATCCCTGAATTGTTCCAGCTCCATTTTAATGGCGTTTACTTCAATAACCGGAGGGTTTGAAATAGCGATGGTTTTTTTTCCATCCCTGGTGTCAATATCAAAGGAAAATTCTTCTTTGTCGTCGTTTGTTTTCATTCTGATGATCTCAGCTTTCTTTTCCAGGAAATCAATACCAATATAAGCATCCCTCTGGAAGAGCCTGATCTTACGCATTTTTTTCATGCTGATGCGGCTGCTGGTAAGATTGGCGACGCAACCATTATCAAATTCAATGCGGACGTTGGCAATATCTGGTGTATCAGTCATTACCGCTACACCGTTGGCATATACATTTTTTACATCGCTCTTTACCAAACTTAAAATGATGTCAATATCATGGATCATTAAATCGAGTATCACACTTACTTCTGTTCCCCGTGGATTGAATTGTGATAAACGATGCACTTCAATAAACATGGGATTGAGTTCGAGGTCTTTTACTGCAAGGAAGGCAGGATTAAAACGCTCCACATGACCCACCTGTAATTTTACATTGGCTTCCCGAACCAGCTTTACCAGTTCATTGGCTTCCTCCATTGTATTGCACATTGGCTTCTCCACAAATACATGTTTACCGAGACGTACAGCCATCTGGCAGAGATGAAAGTGGTTGGGAGTGGGAGCAACAATATCAGCTACATCGCAGAGTGCCATTAATTCTTCGGGGTTGATAAAACGCTTGAGCTGATATTTTTCTGCAACTGTTTTTGCAATACGGTCGCTGGGGTCGTAAAAGCCAACCAGTTCAATGCCTTCTATTTCTTTCCAGTTATTGAGGTGAAATTTTCCGAGGTGGCCTGCGCCAAACACTGCTATTTTGAGCATTCAGATTTGATTAAGTGCCGCAAATATAACCAAGCTTTGTGTGGCGATGTAAAATGAAAAGAATTTGAATGGAAAATGAGAAAAACTTTTTTTCCAAAACCTGCAAACCCCTATCTTTGCCGTCCCAAAAATGGATGAGAATCAGCTTGCTGATTCAAAATACAGGAGTTGGGTAGTTGGATCGGTAGTTCAGTTGGTTAGAATGCCGCCCTGTCACGGCGGAGGTCGCGGGTTCGAGTCCCGTCCGGTCCGCAAAAGGCTTCGAAGTAATTCGGAGCTTTTTTGTTTTAGATCCTATTTTTGCATCCCTTTTCTTTTCAGAAAATATATTCCAGATTTTATTTAATAAGGCAGACATGGTTTCTATTTCATTGCCACAGCAATCTTAAAATGCATTCCGTTAAAAAAATGGATTTCTTGATTATGATTTTTTATTGATTATATAACTCAGATTTTGCAGATGATATTTAATCAAATAATCTGGCGAAGTGGTTTTCCAGGTGATGGCGCATACCGTTCCTGAATTCTTCCGGTGTTCCCTTTTCCAGAATGTCTACTAACTCTTTATGTGAAGTGAATGTTCTAAGCGGTGGTTGTTTTTTTAAAAGTACGCTGTGATGCACATAATCAAAAACAGGCAGCAGCATTTTCTGAAATTTCTTGAGCGTTTCGTTTCCAGTTATTTCATACAGCTTGCCATGAAAGGCGATTTCATGTTCAACATGAAAAAGGTGAAACTGTGTTACAGGTGGTTCACTCTCTACGATTTTTCTTAAAACCTTAATGTCTTCTTTTGTAATGCGGTTGAATAAGAAATCTGCCATCCCAATTTCAAGTACGAGACGTATTTCAAATACTTCTTTCAGTGTTTCTGGGTCAAGAATATGTGGATTCATGCTTTTACTCATATTGCCAAAAAGATCCGGACTGGTAATTACTGAACCTCTTTTCTTTTTCGATTCAATCAAACCCATCATCCTCAAACGCAATAAAGCTTCCCTGATTACAGTACGGCTTACACCCAATGCCTCAGCCAGTTCTATTTCCTTTGGAATACTATCTCCAACTTTCAATTTTTGCTGCTGCAAAAGTCCCACAAGATTGGCTTCAACCTTATCAACAAGGCTGCTTGTTTCAATTGTTTTTAAGTGACCATTCAGAAGTTTGGTATGCATATTATGTACTACTTAATACGCAAATTTATAAAAATATTTCTAAAACACATAAATTAATCATTGGTAATGAGCAAGTTAAAAAAAATGTTGATTTTTTTTTGGGGGGATGGAGAAAAACTATTTAACTTTATTATGTCATACATAATACAATAAATTAAAAACTGCCGTATGCGATCTGCTTATTTAAAATTGGGGCTGTTGATTACTTGCTTCATGATTTCTGCAACATTAATTGCACAATCAAAAAAAATTACTGGTAGTGTGGTATCCCAGGAGGATAACTCACCACTATCAGGTGTTTCTATTATCGTGAAAGGGAAAAATGTTGGTACACAAACCAATAGTTCCGGGCTATTCACTATTGATGCTGCAACAGGAGATGTACTGGTAATAACTGCTGTTGGATTTACATCAAAAGAAGTCACGGTTTCAGAAGACGCTGTGCTTACTATTAGCTTACTGCCTTCTGCATCAAATATGGGAGAAGTAGTGGTGGTAGGATATGGCACAGTAAGGCGCTCAAAACTTACTTCATCTGTTTCAAAACTTGACAGAAAATTTCTTGAAACAGGTGTTCGTTCAAACCCGGCACAGGCATTGGCGGGAACTATTCCCGGCTTAAGAGTTGCCACAGGAACAGGACGGCCAGGTTCTTTACCAACAATTATTCTCAGGGGAGGAACCAATTTTGATGGAGGAGGAAGCCCGCTGGTAATTATGGATGGCCAGATTCGTGGTTCTCTCAGTGATATAAATCCGGAAGAGATTGAAAGTATTGAAGTATTGAAAGATGCATCTGCCACAGCAATTTACGGTGCAAGAGCAAGTAATGGGGTTATTTTAGTAACATCAAAAAGAGGCAAAGCAGGTTCTTCTTCTATAACTCTAAAAGTCAAAAGAGGATATAACTATCTCAACGTGCCTTATAATTTTGTAGATGGAGGTGATTATATTAAGTGGGCACGCCTGGGTGCAGAGCAGGCAATAAAGAATGGCACATTGGCTGTTACCAATGTTGCCGGCGCTGGCCCAAGAGGTACGGGCAATGTTTATAAAGATGCATCGGGAAATATTCTTGATGGTAATTATGATTCAAGGGCTATTTGGAGTGTAATGCGGTTAGATGCCGTTAACCAGGAATTATTGAGCCAGCCAGGTTGGAAGCAAATGAAAGACGTAATTAAAACAAATGCTGCCGGCAACTACGACCCTAACGGAACTTATGCTGACCTGATTTACAAAGATTTTAATTATGGTGATTATGGGCTAAACCAGACAGCTGTAACACAGGACTATAATATTGGAATGACTGGAGGTAACGACAAGGGAAAGTATTTTGCCAATTTAGGTTACTATGACGAAGGTGGACTGTCCCTTGCTACTTTTTACCGCAGGTTAAACTTTTCATTCAATAGTGACTAAAAAATTAATCAAAGGATTAAATCAGAAAGCAGTAACCAGGTACCCGTTGCCAACTTGCCGGATACATCGCCTCAAAAATGC
>CAZOLW010000075.1:0-11338 GCA_964580775.1 uncultured Chitinophagaceae bacterium
TTTTAAAAATGTAATAGACGTAAATGCAGAACCGACAACAGATGTAATGGCAGCACTCCATAACACAATACCAAATAATTTATAGCCAACCGTTCCCAAAGCAGATTGAAAAACAGAGGCTGCAGGATTTGAAGCGTCTAATTGGAAACCTTTTGTCAGCACACCAAGCACAGCAAGAAACAGTAACACACGCATACAGGCTGTTAAAATAATTCCGCTTACTGCACTTCTCTTTACTTCTTTCATATTGTGTGCAATGGTTTTATCTTCCAGTAAACGGTGTGCACCTGCAAAAGTGATATAGCCTCCAACTGTTCCTCCAACCAATGTAACAATGGAGGTAAGATTAATGGTGGATGGAAGAAATGTGCGGTGTATTACTTCAACAACAGGAGGCTGGGCAAAGAATACAACATACAGCATCAGCCCAAGCATGACAATACCCAGCAGTTTTACAAACAGATCCATTGCTTTGCCAATATCTTTTGACAGGAAAATAATGATCGCAATAACTGCACTGATAATGCTTCCTGTTTCAACACTTACAGGGAACAAAATATTCAACCCCAAACCTGCACCGGAAATATTGCCGATGTTGAATGCTAAACCGCCAAAACAGATTAAGATTGTCAATAGATGCCCACTTCCTGGGATTACTTCATTGGCCAGTTCAGAACCACGCTTATTGTTCGCTGTGAGTATCTGCCAGATGTTGAGCTGAGCAATGATATCAATAATCACCGAAACAAGAATCACAAAACCCATGCTCGCCATCAGCTGCTGGGTAAACACAGTTGTCTGGGTAAGGAAGCCCGGTCCAATGGCAGATGTCGCCATCAGGAAGGCAGCGCCTGCACCCTTGCCGCTTACTAATTTCCAGTTAAGTTTTTTTGATGTCAATGCCTGCCTGTTTTAATGCGGTTGAAATACTTTTTGCAAAAGTTACAGCATTGCTTCCATCTCCATGCAGGCAGATTGTATCTGCAATGATTGGAATTGTTTTGCCTGTTATTGTCCTTACAGTTTGTTGAGTAATCATTTGTAAAGCCTGATCAACAGCTTTGCTTTCATCTTCAATCAAGGCATTGGGTTGGGAGCGTGAAGTTAAACTTCCGTCATCCTGGTAACTGCGGTCGGCAAAAACTTCACTGGCAGTTTTTAATCCCTGTTTTTTTGCTTCAGTGATAGAATGGCTTCCGCTTAATCCAAATAAGATGAGCGAAGGATCAAAATCTTTTACTGCTTTTGCGATGGTTGATGCAATCAATGAGTCTTTGGCTGATTGATTGTATAAAGCACCATGGGGTTTTACATGATGCAGTTTTGTACCCTGTTCTTTTGCAACAGTGGAAATGACAGCGAGTTGCTCAATAACTTTATTATATAATTCAGTTGACGAGAGTTGCATTTCCTTTCTTCCGAAGTTTTCTTTATCGGGCCAGGAAGGATGTGCGCCAACGGCAACATTATGCTGCAGGCAAAGCTCAATGGTTCGTTTCATCGTGTTAATATCCCCTGCATGAAAGCCACAGGCAATATTGGCTGATGTAATGAACGGGATGATCTGCTCATCTGTTTGCATGCCTTCGCCTAAATCACAATTGAGATCAACCTGCATATAAAGTTTTGTGTGTCCGTCTGACGCCCTCGTCTGACGGATTTGTATAATCATTTTTTTTTATTCCGTCAGACGAGGGCGTCAGACGGGGCGTATTAACCTCAGCGTTCCACATTAACTCTTTGCAATACGGTTAACCAATTCTTTCACTTCTATTCTTGTCCTTATATCTTTCAAATATAATTCTTCTGCTTCCTGTAAACTGATGAACTGAAACTGAATTTCATCGCCCGGTTTTTTTTGTGCAAGTACAGGTAAATCAACATTGCATACATGTGCAATTCGTGGATAGCCACCAACTGTTTGTGCATCGGCCATCAGCACAATCATTTCACCTGAAGATGTTAACTGAACAGTTCCCTGTGTAACAGCAGATGAAATGATTTCACAGGATTGAACTGTTTCTAAAGCTGTTCCTTTTAAACGATAACCCATGCGGTTACTTTGCGGACTTACTTGAAATTTTGCACTTGCAATTGTTTCTTTTGATTGGTCATTCAAATAATTCCATTCAGCACCCTGTATTGCTCTGATAGTGTTTGTTGTGAATGCAGGTGGTTGAATAGTCAATTCAATCTTTGCCCCTGATTTTAAAACTGCAAACAGACTTTTTTGTACTGCAGTTAACGGAGTTTTAATCTGAAGTAAATCTTCTTTCTTTAATGCTCTTCCATGATGTCCCCCTGCTTTTACCAGGAGATTGGTTGAATGGCTGTGTAGAAATTCATCAGCTTTAAAACCACAGGCTACAGCCATGTACAAACGGAAACCGGGTATCTGCTGTTTGAATTCAATGATTGCATCAGCAGGAATAAAGACGGGCTGACACAATGGAATGGTTTGATCTTTTAATTGTGGTTGCAGCCCACCACCGGTAAATACAACAACGGTATCCTGCAAAAAATGAAAGCGATGTGGTGATTGTGTGATTTCCAATACGGTTTCATGTTCATCATTGCCAAGTAAACAATTGGCATAAAAAGCTGAACGGAGATCCATAGCTCCGCCTTTGCTTACACCATATTGCAGAAAGCCCTGCCTCCCTGCATCCTGCAGCGTGGTTAAGAAACCGCATTGTTCAATATGAATAACTTGTCCAGTCATGTTTTGAAACCCCGACGGCGGCTTTCTGCCCCGTTGGTGGTTGAATAAATTTAATGCTTAAAACCGCTGCCGGGGTTTTCAACCGCCGACAGGGTTGTAAATTCTTTTTTTGTGATGGATGTAAATTGAGTGGTATCACCTGCTTTTAACAGGAATGGATTTTCTTTTTGCTGGTTGAATAATTTCAAAGGAGTTCTTCCAATAATATTCCATCCTCCTGGTGTTGAAAGCGGATAAATCCCTGTTTGATTTCCTGCAATGGCAACTGAACCCGGGGCAACATTGATTCTTGGCTGTGCTTTTCGTTTTGTAAATAATTGTTCATCTAAAATTCCCATGTAAGGAAAGCCGGGAGTAAAACCAATCATGAAAACTTTGTACAGTTGTTTTGTATGCAGTTCAATTATTTCTTTGGCTGAAAGATGTAACTGTGTTGAAAGTTCATTCAAATCGATTCCATATTCTTCATCGTAGCAAACAGGAATGGTAATAGTTGGCGCTGGGATCTTTTGTACAGGAGATTGTTCTGCAGTTTCAATAATTTTTTTAAGCTGATGAATAACAGAAGCAGAAATTGTTCCGGCTGTTTTGTTTACTTCAGCAGGGTTGTAAAAAACAGTCAGCGAATTATAAGCAGGTACTGTTTCTATAAAACCAATGAATGGATTGTCTTCTGTTATCTTTTTTACCTGCATCAGTTTTTCATGAATGGCATTATCGATCGTATTGCCAAAAAATAACAACACTGCACATTCACTGAAAGGTATAAATTGAATTTCCTGCATTCCACATGAAAGTACAAAATGATTAAAACAAATAAGCCCCGGTTAACGGGGCTTATGAAATAAATGTTGAATTGTATTTATTCTACAATTGTAATCTTAATCAGGTTGGTTGGCAGATGCAGGTGAACCGGCGTGCTGCCTGTATTAACCACAATATCTCCTGTACTCAGAAATCCACGTTCTTTCAGTACTGCAATCTGGTCATTGATAATATCATCCACACTGATTTCTTCAGAGTAGTAGAATGCACGAACGCCCCAGCTTAATGTCAACTGGTTTACTAATGCTTTTTCTTTTGTAAAAATAAACAGTGGTGCCTTCGGTCTGAAACTGCTGAGCATAAATCCGGTGTATCCGCTTTGCGTCATACCAATCAACGCATGTGCATTTACATCCTTAGCAATTTCGCAGGCATTATAACAAATCGCATCACTCAGGAATGATGGTGAATGCGGCTGTGGTTTTAAATCTTCTTCACGATCGTAACGGTAGTAGCTGCTTTTTTCCACTTCTTCAATAATCTTGCACATAGTTTCAACAACCAGGGCAGGATGATTACCGGTTGCGGTTTCACCACTCAGCATTACCGCATCAGCACCTTCCAATACCGCATTGGCAACGTCGGTGATTTCACTTCTGTTTGGTTTAACACGGTCGATCATACTTTCCATCATCTGGGTAGCCACAATCACCGGCTTGGCACGATGGATACATTTTTTGATGATGTCTTTCTGAATCAATGGCACCTGTTCAATGGGAAGCTCAACACCCAGATCGCCACGGGCAACCATGATGCCATCACTTTCAATAATGATATCACGGATATTGGCAACTGCTTCGGGCTTTTCAATTTTAGCAATGATCTTGCTCTTGCTTTTGCGCTCATCCAGTTTGTTACGCAGGATGATAATATCTTTTACATTTCTTACAAATGAAAGCGCCACCCAATCGAGTTGCTGATCAATGATGAAATCAAGATCAACAAGGTCTTTATCAGTTAAGGCAGGTAAAGAAATTTTTGTGTCGGGGAGATTGATTCCTTTTTTAGATGAAAGTCTGCCACCTAATGTTACTTCAACTTTTACATCATTTTCACGGGTAATGCCCGATACTCTTACTTCAAGCTTACCATCATCAATCAAAATGATATTACCCACTTTTACATCCTTGTGCAGGTTGGGATAGGAAACATAAATTTTGTCTTTTGTTCCAACTAATTTTTCATTGGTGAACGTAAGAATATCACCTTCGACAACATCAATTCCGCCATTTTCCATTTCACCCACTCTCAGCTTCGGTCCCTGTAGATCACCAAGGATGGCAATATTGTAAGGTTCTGTATTGTTGATGGTGCGTATCAGTTCAATGATTTTTGCCTTGTCTTCATGACCTCCGTGTGAAAAGTTCAAACGGAACACGTTTACACCGGCTCTCACCAGTTCCAGTAACTTATCGTAAGTATCGCAGGCCGGGCCTACTGTTGCAACTATTTTTGTACGATGACTCATATGTTTTATACCTGCTGCTTTGTCCATATCTGCATGAAGATACTTTGAAATATTTTTAGACATGACAAGAGCAGTTTTTTTATTGGATGATTGATTATATACTTCTAAAAAGTTTACCTCTTCCCCCGGAACAGTTCCTGTTAACTGGCAAGGATCTTGACAATCTTCATCCACTCATCGCTTACCCTTTGTTTTGCCTTTACAGCTTTATCAAGAGGAGTGAAGTGAAGTTTGTTATTCATGATGCCAATCATTGTGTTGTGTCTGCCTTCAATCAATGCATCTACAGCAGCATAACCAAGCCTGCTGGCAATTACACGGTCAATACAGGAAGGCGAACCGCCACGCTGAATATGACCAAGAATACAAACACGGGTATCGAGGTGCGGCATTCTGTCCCTGATGATGGCTGCCACTTCATTGCCACCACCTGTTTCATCACCTTCAGCCACCACAATCATGTTCACCAGTTTATGACGGCGTTCTTTTTCTTCCAGTGAATCAACCACCAATTCAATATCTGTTTTTGTTTCAGGAATTAAAATGTGCTCAGCACCTGTTGCAATACCACTGTGTAAGGCAATATACCCGGCATCACGCCCCATTACTTCAATAATGAATAAACGGTCATGTGCATCGGCTGTATCACGGATTTTATCAATGGCTTCAACAGCTGTATTTACCGCAGTATCAAACCCGATGGTAAAATCAGAACCGGCAATATCTTTATCAATTGTTCCGGGTAAGCCTATACAGGGAATATCGTATTCGTTGGAAAATTTCTGAGCACCACGGAAGCTGCCATCGCCCCCGATAATGACCAACCCGTCAATTCCGTGTTTCTTTAAATTGCTGTAGGCTTTTTTCCTTCCTTCCGGCTCGTAGAAATCTTTACTTCTTGCCGTTTTCAGAATGGTACCGCCACGCTGAATAATGTTGGCCACACTGCGGCTGTGCATAGGGACAATATCATCATCAATCATGCCCTGGTATCCACGCATGATTCCGAATACTTCCATGTTATGATATAAACCTGTACGAACTACCGCTCTGATGGCTGCATTCATACCGGGAGCATCTCCGCCCGAAGTGAGAACGCCAATCTTTGTAACTTTTTTACTCATTGTAAATCAATTAGAAAAGTTTTTTACTTTTCACATAGCAAGCTGAATCGTTGAAAACAAACCAGTTCGGGTTCGTTTAAGGGCCAAAAGTAAGGAAATGCCATGATAACAATTGTTCGTCATCCTGATTCATTCGTTTGCACTAACTTGTTATCAAAATTAATTCTGTATGAAGTCAATTGCTTTTTGTTTAATCACGGGCTGTTTTTCGGTACAGCTTACTGCGCAAATCGTTTACCCTGTTACAAAAAAAGGGACTATATCAGAGAATTATCATGGTACAAACCTGGCTGATCCTTACCGTTGGCTGGAGGATGATAACAGTGAAGAAACGAAGGCATGGGTAGCGGCTGAGAATATGGTGACATTTGATTACCTGAATAAAATCCCATTCCGTGATAAAGTGAAGGCAAGATTAAGTGAAATGTGGAATTATCCCCGCATCGGTTCCCCATCCAAAGAAGGAAGCTGGTACTATTTCAGCAAGAATGATGGGTTGCAGAACCAAAGTATCCTATATCGCCAGAAAGGATTGACAGGAGAAGCAGAAGTGTTTATTGATCCCAATAAATTATCAGCAGATGGTACAGCAGCTTTAGGCGGCACTGTTTTTTCAAAAAGCAGTAAATACCTGGCTTATTTAGTTGCCCAAAGCGGCAGCGACTGGCAGGAAATTTATGTAATGGACGTGGCCACCAAAAAACTGCTCAACGATAAAATTCAGTGGGTGAAATTCAGCGGTGCAAGCTGGAAGGGTGATGAAGGTTTCTATTACAGCCGCTATCCTGAACCCGATGAAAAAAGCAAGCTCAGCAAACAGAACCAGTTTCATGCAGTGTATTATCACAAAATGGGAACGCCGCAAAGTGAAGATGTACTGGTGTTTGAAGATAAGGCTCATCCCTTACGCAATGTGGGTGCAGGATTAACAGAAGATAACCGTTTCTTAATACTCAGCACAAGCGAAGGAACAAGCGGTAATGAAGTTTGGGTGAAAGATTTGAAGAATAACCAGAAAGTATTCTCCTTACTGGTTCCCGGTTTTAAAACAGAACCTTCTGTAATTGAAAATGTGGGTGATAAATTACTGTTGCTCACAAATGATGGTGCTCCCAATTACAAAGTGATTTTGGTCGATCCGAAAAACCCAACTGCAACGGCACAGCAGGTGATAATTCCTGAACAGAAGGAAGTGTTGCAAAGTGTAAACACAGGCGGTGGTTATTTATTCTGTTCCTATCTCAAAGATGCTTCTACAAAAGTGTACCAATACACGATGGCCGGAAAGCTTGTTCGTGAAATAAAACTGCCCGGTATTGGAACAGCAGGTGGGTTTGGTGGTAAGAAAGAAGACAAAGAATTTTTCTATACCTACACTTCTTATAATTCTCCCGCAACCATTTACCGTTACAATATTGCAACTGGAACATCAACCATGTTCCGCAAAACAGAAACGAAGTTTAAGAATGAAGAGTACGAAACCAAACAGGAATTCTTTACCAGCAAGGATGGCACAAAAGTGCCGATGTTTTTGACGTATAAAAAAGGGATGAAGCTCGATGGAACCAATCCCGTATTGCTGTATGGCTATGGTGGTTTCAATATTCCATCTACTCCCGGTTTCAGTATCAGCAATGCATTCTGGATGGAACAGGGCGGCATTTATGCTGTTGTAAATCTTCGTGGTGGTAATGAATATGGCGAAGCATGGCATAAAGCAGGGATGCTTGAAAATAAACAGAATGTATTTGATGATTTTATTGCTGCAGCAGAATATTTAATTGCTAATAACTATACCAACAAAGGAAAGATTGCCATTCGTGGCGGATCAAATGGTGGCTTGCTGGTTGGCGCATGTATGACTCAGCGACCTGATTTGTTTAAAGTTGCATTGCCGGCAGTAGGTGTAATGGACATGCTCCGTTATCATTTGTTCACTATCGGTTGGGCATGGGCGGTAGAATATGGCCGTAGCGATAATCCGGAACATTTTAAATTTCTCATCAAGTATTCACCGCTGCATAATTTCAAAGATGGTACTGCCTATCCGGCAACACTGGTTACAACAGCAGATCATGACGACAGGGTGGTACCCGCACACTCATTTAAATTTGCGGCAAGATTACAGGAAGCACATAAGGGCGATAATCCTGTATTGATCCGTATTGAAACAAAAGCCGGGCATGGTGCAGGAAAGCCTACCAGCAAACAGATTGAAGAAGCTGCTGATGTCTGGAGCTTTGTGATGTACAATATGGGAATGGAAATGAAATAAGCAATTTGATTGTATGATATTTCCCCGCCAGGCTTATTGTTTGGCGGGAATTTTTTTTGGTGGATAGTTTTTCGTGGTTGCTTGCGCTGAATGGTTTATATTCAATATGCGAAACAGGCTCCAACCATAACCGTCAAACTACCTGCCTGGATTCTTATCAGCCGGACAGGCATCTGAAGAACAACATCAAACCATGAACAGATGAAAGTTTTTGTTACAGGCGCTAACGGATTATTAGGTCAGCACCTTATCCGCCAGTTGGTGAATGAAGGAAAGTTTACTATTCATGCAAGTGGCAAAGGACCCAGCAGACTGGCTTACGGACTGGGCAATGGTGTTACTTATCACCAGCTTGATATTACTGATTTTAAACGGTCGCAGGCACTGGTTGAAAAAATTTCCCCGCACATTATTATTCATGCAGCTGCATTAACACAGCCCAATGAATGTGAAGCCGATAAAACCAATTGCTGGAAAACAAATGTGGGTGCAACAAGAACACTTCTGAAAGCTGCACAAAAAGCAAAGTCGTATTTTATTTATCTGAGCACTGATTTTGTATTTGACGGTAAGGAGGGACCTTATGATGAAAGTGCTACACCCAATCCCATCAATGATTATGGTGAAAGTAAATTACTTGCCGAAGAGATGGTTGAAATGAGCGGTCTGCATTGGGCCATTGTAAGAACTGTGTTGCTGTATGGTGGTAAAGTTCCCGGTGGCCGACCCAATTTTATTCAGTGGGTGAAGGAAAAATTAACTGCAGGGGAAAACATAAAAGTAGTGGATGATCAGTTACGCACACCAACCTATGTTGAAGACCTGGCGAAAGGAATTATCCTTGTGCTGATGAAGCATGCCAAAGGAGTTTATCATATTTCCGGAAGAGAGATGTGTACACCTTATCAACTCGCTGTTTTGGTTGCAAATACATTGAGCATCGATTCTTCATTGATAGAAAAAGTAACGGCTGAAACATTTAAAGAACCTGCCCTCCGCCCGCTGAAGACGGGATTCATCATTACAAAAGCAGTAAAAGAATTAGGATATGTTCCGGTAAAACTGGAGGAAGGAGTGAAAAGGGTTCTTGAATTAGGTTAGATTTTCTTTGAATGCATCTTCATTATGTCAGTAAATTTTTTATTGCTGTTGCTATTCTTTTTATAACCGGTATACTTCTATGAACCTTCTCAAAGAATTTGCACTTAAACAAACAGATGCTGCTGTTCATCTGCTGAATGAATATTTAAAAAGTAATGACGGGGAAGCATTACATCAGTTCAGGGTAAGTCTCAAAAAAACAAGATCAGTTATCCGTTATTTTGAATACCTGAAGTTGCATGAAAAGAAAATAAAGCAATTGAAAAAACAGTTGCGTCATGTTTTTCAATCTGCGGGATTTATCCGGGAAGCTCAGTTACAGATTCAATGGTTGAAACGAAACAGGTATCGCATTCTTTTAAAGGAATCTTTACTTGAAACCGATGTTACATTTTATGAACAGGTTTTCGTGGATGAAACAGAAAAGAACAGGAAAATATTGGAAGGCATCAGAAAAGAACTGAGCAGATTTTGTAAAGAAGCCGATGAAGCATCTGTATTTAATTATGCGGAACATTTAAAGCAGACAATCTTTTTTCAGCTGAAGTCAGTTAATATGTCCGGGTGGCATGAGCTGCGAAAAATCATCAAGCAATTACTGTATGCACAAAACTGGCTGAGTGAAAAAGAAAGAATAAAACTCCTTCCTGTAAAACAACTTGCTTACCTGGATCAGTTACAGGAAGCAATCGGGAACTGGCATGATGCTGAAGATTTAAAAACATGGCTGAGTGATGAGCAATTCTTTCTGCGTACCGAAGCAAATATAAAAGCCCAGTTTAACCGTTGCTGGCAGGTTCAGTTGAAAGAAATTGCTGAGAAGGAAAGAGTAATAATAAAGCTGCTAAACAAAAGCCCTGTTGAGTAGCATGAAGGGATTCATTTAATTTTTCGCAGGCAGAAATATTTCAGCCATCATACATCTTGCACTTCCACCACCATTGGTTTCAATAGTTGTGAGATCAGAATGAATGATGCGGTTATACGATTCAATTTCGTTTACCTGTTCTTTGGTCAGTGATTTATATGCCTGGCTGCTCATCACCACTATTTTTTCACCTTTATTATTTTTCACCTGCAGCATATTTCCTGCAAAATGATTCATCTGGCTGTACGAAATATCAATAATGGTTTTGCCGCTTTTTGCAATTGTATAAGTAACCATATTTCTTTCAGCCGTATTACGGATGCTGTCTAAACAAATCACAACATACTGATCGGCCACGCACATCATTACATTGGTGTGATAAATTTCTCCATCATTTTCATCTACACTGTGAAAGGAGCAGGGTTTGTATCCTAACTGCACACACCATTCTTCAAACAATGTTTTTTCTGTTCTTGGTGAAATGCTGGCGTATGCAATCCGGTTATCCCTGTCTAATACCATACTTCCTGTTCCCTCTAAAAAACGTTTCTGATGTTCCCTTTCTGTAAAGTCAATGGTATGCTTGATGGAGAATTTTTTCTGAATAGTATCAAACACGTTCTGTTTCCGTTCTGCTCTGCGGTTCACTGCATACATTGGATAAAGTACAATACTTCCATCGTGATGAAAACTGATCCAGTTGTTGGGGAATATGCTGTCGGGTGTATGAGGTATAGGTGTATCCTGTACAACTGTTACATCAATTCCGGCAGTTGTGAGTTTCTGTACAAATCCATCAAACTCTGCCTCTGCTTTTTCCTGCGCCTGCTCATTGCTCCCCTGTTGCTGAAATGCATTGTTCACCGCCGTTTCAGCATTGAAATCGAAGGCCACCGGCTTTATCATTAATAAATGTGATGTTGTCTGCATAAAAATAGTTTGTAGTTTATAGTTT
>CAZOLW010000076.1:0-6422 GCA_964580775.1 uncultured Chitinophagaceae bacterium
AACATTCAAGTGCGGCATTTTAAGAAGATGATAAAAGTGGATACAGTAAATTGCTCAGGATTGAAGAAGCAATGTGACTGGTGAAATCCCGGGGTCGGCAGGGGCGGCTTATCGGGAAATGAGATTTGACAAGCCAGACCCCGGGGCGACGGAACGCTATAACAATTGAAAATGTATAATACTAAAGCATTGATTTTCACAAGTGATTAATTTTACCATATAGCGTATAATAACATAAATTTACGTGTTAGCGGTAATTTTATGAGAACCTTCATTTCAATAATATCACTTCTTTTTTCGACCCTTTGTTTTTCACAGGCGACAACAACTGTTGAGACTGTAATAGTTGACAGTGGAAAATATGAATTTAAGCTGCAAGCAAAAAAAGACACAGCAGACTATTCCAAAGCATTTAGGATTTTGACTAATCAGGTTAAGCTAAATCCTAAAAATGCAGAGTATAGGTATTTCTTAGGCTACACAATTGACAGACTTAACGCAGATGATGGAAAGGGAATGTTTCAACTTAAAAAAGAAATGACCGTTAAAGCCAGCGAACAATTTGAAGAAGTCAATAGATTAGAACCAGTTTACAAAGGAGAACTTTTCATTTTAGACCCATATGCAAAACTTACTTCCATTTGGGGAAGTTTGGCTGAAGCATACTTAAATCGAAGACTTGCTGATTCAGCAAAGTGGGCTTTTTCAGAAGGCAAAAAAAGGGGTGGATTTATAGAACCCATTTTAGAATTTAACCGACAGCTCTTAAAAAGTTGCGACAAAAACGCAATTCTTGTTACTTACGGAGACAATATTACAATTCCAATTTGGTACTTACAGACTATTGAAAATTATCGAACTGACATTACTGTAGTTGATGCTAACTTGATAAATACAATATGGTATTCAAAATATTTAAAATCTGAAAGAAATTTAAAAATTAGTTTTTCAGATGCCGTTATTGACACCATAGAATATAAAGAATGGCAATCCCAACAAATTACAGTTATAAATTCAATTGACACTACACAAAAATTTAGTTGGGAGTTACGACCAACTTATTTGGACAATTACATTCTTAAAGGTGACAGAATCTTATTGGACATTTTTCAACAAAATTTTTATAGCAGACCAATTTATTTTAACAATAATTCTGATTCATCATATAATCTGTTTCTTACGCCTTATCTAGTTGACGAAGGATTGGTAAATCGGGTAACGACAAAGATTTTTGATTATAGTACAGACGTTGTTACGGTTTCAAAAAACCTTTACAATTATAATATTGACAAAGTTCAAAAAGAAGATATAACTAAATCGAGAGACGCAGCTATTGTTTTAAATGGTTTTCGTTGGGCTTACTTCAACAACGTATATCATTTAGTAACACAAGCAAATTATGACAAGGCAAAGGAATTGATTAAACTAATGGGCGATAAGTTTAAAACAGACAAGCTGCCTTTTACATCTATTGAAGTTGAAAAATATTTTGCAGACATTTTTCAACAGGTGGACAAAAACTACCGCTAACAAAAGTATTGCAGAAAACGGGGCAGGAAATTTCTTTCCCAGGCAACGTCTCCCAATAGGCAAAGATGAAAGTTAGCAAAATAACTGATGGGGACCTTGCTGAGAAAAATGGAATTGAATTTATCAGTTCAATTATTTGATATTGTACAAGAGTCACCGACGATAAATGTCGGGATGCAGACTGAAACGTCTGCATGCGACGCCAATGCTGCCTTATAGCAGTACTAAAGTTTGTAACACAATACTCTTTTCTTCTTTGTATTTTTGCCGTTGCTGCAAGCTAAGCTATCGTGTCGCCAAAAGCGCCAAGGAAAGTCCGGACAGCATAGAGCAACGTACCGGTGAAGAGCCGGGTGGTGTTAAAAGCACCAACAGAAAGTGCCACAGAAAATAACTACCGCACTTGTGCGGAAAAGGTGAAAACGTAGGGTAAGAGCCTACGGGTTGGTACAGTAATGTATCAGCGGGGTAAACCTTACGTGCTGAAATGCCATGTATATCCCGCTTTGCACATCAGTTGAATTACTTCAATTGATGTGCATTGTAAACGGCTCGTTTATCTTCATCAACAGATGATAGCGGGAAGGGTAGGCAGATTGATCCCGCAATGTAAATTGCGGGACAGATAAATGATAGCTCACGACAAAATCCGGCTTATCGGTTTGCAGTAATTTTTATATCAGGCCACGCTCTGCGTGGCCTGACCTTTTAAAAGTATCGTTCTTCGAGTATCCGTTTATGATGGAGGAAATGACCCAGTGTAACAAAGCCAATCGCTTTTACTGTAATGGGATTGTTATTGGCTGTGCCAACTGTATTCAGCTCTTCTTCAGAGAAGCTGCTGAAAAGAAACTCTGTACTTTTTCTTACGGCTTTCATTTCATCAATCAGTGATTGCAAGCTTCGTTTGCTTACATCTGCAATTTCTGCATAAGCATTTTCATCAAAGCCGCTGAGAGGAGCAGGGCTCTTTCTTGCAAACCATAATGCACGGTGAGCAAAAATCCGCTCTGCATCAATCATGTGCTGCAGTAATTGTTTTACTGTCCATTTACCTTCTGCATAAGCATAGTCTGCTTTTGAAGAAGGAATGGAATTCAAAAATGAATCCACAACAGATGAGTTGTTTTGAAAAGCAGTTTGCAGATCATCTTCCTGCACCTGCATTACATAGTTGTGATAAAATGAAGCATAGTCGCCGGTGGCTGGTCTTGACATACAATAAATTTATAGTATAAATGAAGAAGTCCTGCTTTTCAGCAGGACTTCAAAAATACGTTTTATCCTTTTTTCGCTTTCTTAACTTTTGGTTTCGGTAATGGTTTTGGTGCAACCTTTACTTTCCGTTCCCCTTTCAGTGTAGCAGCAATCTTTACAGATTCGTATGCATTGATGATACCACCAGTGCGGCTGAAATCGCCGAAGTTTTCTTTCTCTTCTGTACCCGGTTTCTTTACTTCAACATTCGGATTCTGTGCACCTTTTTCAATACAATACTTCACCTGTTCAGGAGTAAGATCAGGAAAGTAGGAGAGAATGAGTGCTGCCAAGCCGGCCACAACTGGACTTGCCATACTTGTTCCATCTTCAAAACGGTAGGCACTGCCGGCAGGAACAGTAGAATAAATTTCAACACCCGGTGCAAATACATCCACTTCTTTTTTGCCATAGTTACTAAAAGTTGCAATCAATCCACCGGCTTTTGGATCGCCGCTTGCACCAACGGTTATATAATTCGTTGCTTTTGTTTTTGTATCTGCAAAAACTGCATTGGGATAATTTTCTGTGCTGTCTACATTTTCATGATCATTCCCAGCCGCATGCACAAGTAATACTCCTTTGCTCATGGCATAACGCACAGCATCATCCACCCATCTTTTTTCAGGTGAATACCCTTTACCAAAACTCATGTTGATGATTCTTGCTCCATTGTCAACTGCATAACGGATGGCCAGTGCAACATCTTTATCATATTCATCACCATCAGGAACAGCCCGCAGCGACATAATGCGTACATCATTGGCAACACCATCCACACCAATTCCATTATTTCTTGCAGCTGCAATAATTCCGCTAACATGCGTGCCATGTAAGGGCGTACCTGCCATTACATCAGGATTTCCATAATAGCGGTCATTAAAATCGTTGTAATTATCTTTTACAATTTCACCACGAAAATCTATTGGGACACTGTTCGGTGCTTCTGCTTTCTTTTCCTGCATTTTATAGTAAGTGGTAAAATCTTCCATGATGCTGGTGTTCATTACTTCCATTGCATCAAACCCCCTGAAGAGAGCAAGCATGGTTGATTTGGCATCGGACTCTTTTGAATTAGCCGGTTTAAACGTTACCAAATCATTGCCGGTATATTCTTTTTTGAAACGAACCTGTATCAAACTGTCGGCCTGGCCGGATTTTCTGTACAATCCACGCAGAAATAAAATTTGCTGCTGTGCATCTGTTGCACCGGTTTCTATTTCATCTTTCAGTTTTTTAAAGATGCGGTATTCTTCTTTTTCTTTGGGAGATAATTTACTTTCATCAACCGTTCCTGCATACTTGCTTTTTAATGCATGGTACATACGGGCTGCTTCAGCTGAACCATCTTTTACATTACGTCCATCTTTTCCTCCCAGGAAATTCCAGCCATAAATATCATCTGTATAACCGTTCTTATCATCATCAATACCATTACCCGGAATTTCTTTTGGATTACGCCAGAGTACTGATTTGAGGTCTTCGTGCAGCGTATCAATACCATTGTCGATTACGGCAACGATGATTGTTGTGCTTTTGCGGTCTTTTAAAAAACCAAATGCCTGTTCCAGGCTGATGCCATAATAACCATCTGAGTTTTTATCTTTCAGATGCCAGCCTTTGAGTTCATCTTTTGCGGATGTTTGGGCGATGGTGCTGGTTACGGACAGGATAAAGATTACTAGACCAATCAGGATTCGTTGAGGATACATTCGTTATTATTTTGTTCTATACAGTAAAATTGCAATAATCCTCAAAATTAAACATACCGTCTAACCACAATTATGAGAATTTTGAGTGTTTTTATTAAATATCAAACTTAATTCCCTGTGCCAGTGGCAGATTATTGGAATAATTGATGGTATTTGTTTGCCTTCGCATATAATTTCTCCAGGCATCGCTTCCGCTTTCACGGCCACCGCCTGTTTCTTTTTCACCACCAAAAGCCCCTCCAATTTCAGCACCGCTGGTTCCGATGTTTACATTGGCAATGCCGCAATCACTGCCGCCAGTTGATAAGAATTGTTCCGCTTCACGAAGATTCAACGTCATGATGGAAGATGATAATCCCTGTGGCACTCCGTTCTGAATTGCAATGGCTTCATCAATGGTTTTATACTTCAGTAAATATAAAATGGGAGCAAAGGTTTCATGCTGTACAATCTTATAATGAGGTTCTGCTTCAGCAATACATGGTTTTACATAACAGCCGCTTTCATAACCAATGCCCGATAATACAGCGCCTTCCACTGCAAATTTTCCACCTTCTGCTTTGCATTGTTCAATAGATTTTGAGTAAGCAGCCACAGCATCTTTATCAATCAACGGCCCAACATGATTGCTTTCATTCAACGGATCGCCAATACTTAATTGCTTATATGCAGCAACTAATTTTTCTTTAACTGTATCATAAATACTTTCTTGAATGATCAATCGTCTTGTAGTTGTACAGCGTTGTCCGGCTGTACCGACAGCACCAAACACTGCGCCACGAATGGCAATATTTAAATCAGCATGTTCACTGATAATGATGGCATTGTTTCCACCAAGTTCTAATAAACTTCTTCCCAAACGCTGACCAACAGCAGCACCAACCGCTTTGCCCATTCTTGTACTTCCTGTTGCAGAGATCAAAGGAACTCTTGTATCATTGCTCATCCATTCGCCAACTTCTCTGCCACCCTGTATTAAACAGCTTACACCTTCGGGAACATTGTTTTTTGCAAATACTTCAGCAACAATATTCTGACAGGCAATGCCGCACAACGGAACTTTTTCTGATGGTTTCCAGATACACACATCTCCACAAATCCATGCAAGCATCGTGTTCCAGCTCCAAACAGCAACAGGGAAATTAAAAGCAGATATGATTCCTACAATTCCAAGTGGGTGCCATTGCTCATACATGCGATGCAGGGGACGTTCACTGTGCATTGTTAATCCATGCAACTGGCGGCTGAGACCAACAGCAAAATCACAGATATCAATCATTTCCTGCACTTCGCCATAACCTTCCTGTAAACTCTTTCCCATTTCATAGGAAACTAATTTACCCAACGGTTCTTTTTTTGCACGTAATGCTTCAGCAATTTGCCGTACGATTTCTCCACGCTTTGGAGCAGGCCATGTACGCCATTCTTTAAAAGCTTCTTCCGCTTTTTTGATCACCGATTCATACGACTCTTTATCTGCTCCGGCAACCGAGGCTATATTTTTTGCATCAACGGGAGAGGAGGACACAATTGTTTCGCCTCCTGATTTCATCCAGTTTACACCGGTTGAAACACCAGGGTTACTGTCTTTAATTCCTAACTGCTTTAAGATATCCTGCATACAATCGTTTTATTGAGGTTGCAAATATCCTGAAAAAGCGTTGATTATAAAGTGACTTTTATTCCACCCATTACCCAGCGGTTGGGCATTACTGTTCCCAGTATATCGCTGTATCTGCGGTTGAATACATTATCGGCCTGTACAAATACACCCAGCTTATTCTCAAGAAAAATTCCTTCCAGTCTTGCATTCATCAGGAAATAATCTTTACTCACCGCCACGAAGGCTGCATTTCCTGTTTGAGGGGTACGCTGTTTATACAATCCATTCAACGCAATGCTGATGAATTTATACCTGTACTG
>CAZOLW010000076.1:6522-11076 GCA_964580775.1 uncultured Chitinophagaceae bacterium
ACACCTGTTGAAGTAATGCTGTGGTTGCCCCGGTTGTTCGATTTTACACTGCGTTCAATTAACTGAACACCAGATGTAATGGTTGACTGCTGATTGATGGTATAATTATGTATTGCCAGTGCCTGGTAAATTTTTGAACGGTTGGTGTTTGCTGCAGATGCTTTGCGAAACTGGTATTTATCTGATGCATCTTTTGCTCCCGCATCAATACTGAATTTATGTTTGTTCTTTTGATACGTAAAATTCAATTGATGCCACCTGGTGATGACACGTTCTGTTGCAGAATCAGTTAAAAAGTTGGTATAGAAATTCTGTGCATTGAAATTTCTGTCATCATACGCACCACGATAAGCAATGCTGCTGTTTTCTGATATGTATTGTTTGGCAGAAACAGAAATGGTGGTAAGATTAAAGAAACCATTTGTTCCCCGCAATGGTTGTCCGTCAGCAACGTTCTGCAAAACACCGCCTGACAAAGCAGTTTTATTTTTTTGCCAGCTGAAACCAGCCAGTGCATTCCTTAAACCATAATCACCTGCAGTTACCTGTCCGTTTAACCGCTGCTGCTGTTTTCCTTTTTGTGCAGCAAATGTTTTACTGATGATATTCACTACACCACCCACTGCTTCTGTTCCGTAAACTGCAGATGATGCACCTTTCAAAATTTCAATACGATCTATCTCAGCTGGGGAGATGGGGATATAAGAATTGAAATGCCCTGTTAACGGATCATTTAAACGAACACCATCCAAAATAATTAATACCTGTTGAAAGGTTCCGCCACGGATGGTGATATTGCTTTGTGTGCCCATTGGTCCACGGCTCTGTACTTCCACGCCGGGTAAATAACGTATCAGCTCATCAATAGAATTAACCGGCAACTTATTGATCTGTTCTCCTTTAATGATGATAATATTTCTTCCTGTTTTTGATGAGCTCTGCGGTATGAGTGAAGCTGTAACAGTAATGGGATCTAACTCGATTTCTTTTTGCTGTGCAGTTGAATTTACGGCAGCAATTGCAGCTATTACTATGAAAAAATACTTTTTCATTCGATGGTCGGTTTTGTTGGCCGCAAAGATAGGGTTCAAGGCAGCGAAATGGAGCAAAAAGATGTCTATTAATCGTCATAGTTTCATTCACAAACTTTCGTTTGTCTATTACTTACATAGAGTTGTTCAGCACCCCGCTATAGTTTTTGATTTAAAACAATATCTGTGATTAAACTGCTACTCCTGACTTATTTATGGGTCATCACAAACAATGCTTATCCGCAGGTGTTCTCTGCAGGATACGTTAACACAGTTACTGCAGACTCCATAGCGACTTATTCTTTACCGAAAGAAAAATTACTGGTTTGCCAGGTATTGCGGCTCACCAATACCAATAAAGAAAGAAGTTTGATGGTTGTATTCTGCGAATCACCGGTTAAGGATTCAAAACAACGTGCAAGGATGCGGAATGATTATATGCTGAAACGTGAACGTATTTATCTCAGCCGTGTTTTCTTTGCTGATGTGGAAGTGCTGGAAGAACGCAAAGTGCTGATGGAAGTAAAACCATTCTTAAAAACGCTGGAAGAAAAATATGATGGGTTGAAGTTATGGGCAGTGCTGAATGCGGATACGATATTTAAATAGGAAAGAGAAAATGAAGTAATTTCTATTTTTGAAAGATGCTTGTAAAAGTATAAATTAGCTTCTGTAACCAGCTCAGTCGCACTTATCCTAAAAGCATAGAGCGACAAAAAACTAAAATTAAACGGATATGCGAATTCAAAACAAAAGTCTGCTTAGGCACATTAGTCTTCGATTTAGTTCCTCTTTTGTATTTCGTAAAATTCGGTTATGAGAAAACTTTTCTTCATTTTTTTTCTTTATTTTTTACAGGCATGTCTTTTGGTCAAATTGATATTGGTGTTAAGGCCGGTGCTAATATAGCCACAACTAAGAATCTGATTGAATTTCCTGAAAACAGACTAGGATGGTATGGCGGGATAACGGCTATAATACCTTTTAAGAAAAAATTATTTGTTCAGCCAGAGCTATTTTATTCTTCCAAAGGTTATAAATCTAACAACCAATTTGGGTCATTTTATAGCTCACTGAGATTAAATTACTTGAATGCCCCTGTTTTAGTGAGATACAATTTCGATACAAAAACATCAGTTTTGTTAGGTCCTGAATTCGGCTATTTATTAGCTGCCCGATTAATTATTGGTAATGAAAATAATATTAATGTTCTTAAGCAATATCCACCAAGGTTTGATATAAGTGCCTGCATAGGCTTGCAACACAGATTTACAAAAAATGCCGGAATAGAAATAAGATATAATTATGGGTTCAACACCCTATACAGCGTTGATGCCGTTGGCAACCGGTACACTGAAAAAAAAGGGTCAAATCGTGTTTTTCAAATCGGAGTGAATTATAAATTTCATAAATAATATCTATTTAACAAATAAAATTGATCTTCAAAGTCTACTTCGCAGAGCATGAAATTCAATGAAAAACTAAACCCCTTCAATACGATTCTCCCTCATTCGGAAAATCATTACTCTTTACATCTTTTATATACCGCTGCACAGCACCAGTTATCTGTTCATGCATATTCAGGTACTGCCGCAGAAATCTTGGTTTAAATTCTGTGTTAATGCCCAGCATATCATGCATTACCAATACCTGTCCATCGCAGAAACCGCCTGCACCAATTCCAATAGTAGGGATAAGTAAACTTTCAGAAACTTCTTTTGCCAATGCAGCAGGAATTTTTTCCAGCACAGTTGCAAAACAACCTGCATCTTCCAGCAACTTTGCATCCTTTCTTAATTTGTTAGCTTCTTCTTCTTCTTTTGCACGAACGGTATAAGTTCCGAATTTATAAATGGATTGAGGAGTTAAACCAAGATGCCCCATTACAGGAATTCCTGCAGCAACAATACGTTTAATAGATTCAATTGCTTCTTCACCACCTTCAAGCTTGATTGCATGTGCACCTGTTTCTTTCATGATACGGATGGCAGAAGCCAAAGCAATATCTGAGTTCGATTGATAAGTACCAAAAGGAAGATCAACAACAACGAGGCAATGTTTAATAGCACGGATCACCGATTGTGCATGATAGATCATCTGCTCCAGTGTAATCGGCAAAGTTGTTTCATGGCCGGCCATTACATTGCTGGCACTGTCACCTACAAGAATCACATCAATACCGGCCGCATCAAATATTCCTGCAAAAGAAAAATCATAAGCAGTGATCATGGAGATTTTTTCACCCGATGATTTCATTTTCTGCAGAGTATTGGTGGTGACCCGTTTTACTTCCTTATTTGTTGACATGCGTAAATTTTGGAATTTTTGAATTGCTAAGTTATAGAACCACGGTTGAAGCATCCAGCTTTTTAGCTTTCACTTCATCATAAAGCATATGTACCAATCCATCGGCCAAACCTATCTTGGGAACAAAAATTTCTTCTGTGTCGGTCCAACGCATAACGTTGATATAAATCTGAAGTGCAGGAACAATTACGTCAGCACGGTCTTCACGGAGTTTATAGTTTTTCATACGATCCTCTAATGAAAAACTGCTGAACTCTTTATGATAGTCACGCAGTAAGTCAAGTGAAAGCGGTTTCCCGTCTTTCCGTTTTGATAAAGAAAATACTTTGTTGATGTTTCCACCCGAACCTATTGCAATAATATCGTTCAGCCCTTTTGTATTCAGCTTCAGAAAATCCTTCAGCTCATCCCAATGCTTATCTTCCACCAATCCTTTCAGCAAACGGATCGTACCGATATTGAATGATTCTTTAAAGACTAATTTACCTGCATTAAAAAAAGTAAGTTCTGTACTGCCACCACCCACATCAATATATAAATAGGTGTGGGCTTTATCTAAGTTTTCAGCAATATGATTTTCATAAATAAACGAAGCTTCTTCATCACCACTGATTACTTTTATTTCAATGCCTGTTTCCATTTTCACCTTGCGTATAATATCCTGCGCATTCTTTGCATCTCGCATAGCAGAAGTAGCACAGGCCTTGAGGTACTGCACATCATAAATGCTTACTAAATGTTTGTAAGCCTTAATGGTTTCTATCACTTTGTTGATCTTGGCTTTGGGAATATCGCCGCTTTCAAACACATCAAATCCTAAACGGAGAGGTACACGTACAAGGTTGAGCTTATTAAATTGAGGCTGGGCTTTCCCGTTTTCAACTACTTCGGTAATTAATAATCTTGCTGCGTTACTTCCAATATCAATTGCTGCCAGTTTCAATTTGCTTCAGTATTTTTTGATGCAGGAAATTATAAATTTCAACCTGTGAACGCACTGTTTTTCCTTTCTTCCGTACATACACATTGTCCAGGTCGTTATCCAGTATCCTTGCTTTTACATTATCCTTTAGCTGAATGTCAACATAATCTTTTAACTCCTGTTTGATTTCTGCATTGGTTATTTCAATTGCAGCTTCAATTCGGTGGTCGAGATTACGCACCATCCAGTCAGCCGAAGATATATAAACTTTCTCTTTGCCGTTGTTGTGAAATA
>CAZOLW010000077.1:0-10721 GCA_964580775.1 uncultured Chitinophagaceae bacterium
TATTTGAAGTGAAACCGGATGGGGCGATCCAAAAGTTACAAAGGCTTTTATCGATCTCGCTAAACAAAGTGGATTTAATGCCATACGAATACCTTGCTCCTTTGATCAATACGCAAACGCATCTAATGTTATAAAAACGGAGTGGTTGAATCGTGTTAAAGAAGTAGTGCAGTATTGTGCGGATGATGGGATGTATGTTATACTCAATATTCATTGGGATGGTGGATGGCTGGAAAACAACGTTACAACGGCCAAACAGGATGCTGTGAATGCCAAACAGAAAGCGTACTGGCTGCAGATTGCTATTGCGATGCGGGATTTTGATGAACACTTGCTTTTTGCAGGCGCCAACGAACCCAACGCATCCGATGCAACACAAATGAGTGTGCTGCTTTCCTATCATCAAACATTTATTAATACCGTACGATCAACGGGAGGGCATAACAGTTACCGTGTGCTGATCGTTCAGGGACCGAGTACAGATATTGAAAAGACAAACACGTTGATGAATACACTTCCTGTGGATCCTGCAGCCAATCGTATGATGGTTGAGATTCATTACTACACACCGTGGAATTTTTGCGGGATGACAAAAGATGAATCATGGGGTAACATGTTCTACTATTGGGGACAGGGGTATCACTCTGCAACCGATCTTTTACACAATGCTAACTGGGGCGAAGAAAACGATGTAGACAGATACATGGGTATGATGAAGACAAAGTTTACAGATAAAGGAATACCTGTAGTGATGGGTGAATACGGGCCCATGCGACGCACTGACCTTACCGGCAATGCACTGACGCTGCACCTTGCTTCAAGGGCATATTACCTGAAGTATGTTACAAAGCAGGCAAAAGCAAATGGCATTCTTCCATTTTTTTGGGATACAGGTGGCCTTTTGAGCAGGCAGAACAATACAGTATTGGATCAACAGGCCTTAGATGCATTGATACAGGGTGTGCAATAGTTTTACTTACACAGATGGTTCTTTTCTGCAAAAGCGATTTAAAACAAAGGGGCATCATTTGCCCCTTTGCTGTAATTCATAAAACAGATTATGCGATACATGACCCATCATTCATGTTAGTTTCAGTAGTTAAACAAATGAAAATGAAAAAGTTTATTGACCTTTTATTGATAATAATAGCTGTCGGCATCTGCACCTGTGTCAGTGCTCAAATCAGAACAACTGATAAGTTCAATAATAACTGGAAATTCTTTTTGGGCGATGAACCTGCCGCAACAGACAATTCATTCAATGATAAAGCATGGCGAAATCTGAATCTGCCGCATGACTGGAGTATTGAACTTCCTTTCGATGCCGGCAGTCCGACAGGTAATGGTGGTGGCGCTTTGAGAGGTGGTACAGGATGGTACCGCAAAACATTTACTCTGCCTATTGCAGGAAGCAGTAAACATTTCTTTCTTCATTTTGATGGGGTATACTGCAACAGCGAAGTATGGGTGAATGGACATTACCTTGGTCTGCGACCCAATGGTTATATTTCTTTTGAATACGATATTACCCCTTTCCTGAAATTTGGAGCTGAAAAAAATGTGATCGCTGTCAAAGTTGATAATTCAAAACAACCCAACAGCCGCTGGTATTCAGGCTCCGGTATTTACCGCAATGTTTGGCTTATCAGTACAGGGGATGTGATTGTTGATAACTGGGGAACATTTGTTACCACTCCAAAAGTTACTGATCAATCAGCAACCGTAAATATTAAAACAACCATCCGTAATTTAAAAGGAAGCAAACAAAGCATTACTGCAACAACTGTTATTTACAATGCCGCTGGCAAAGAAGTAGCCAAAAAAATCGATGCGAATATTTCTATCGAAAAAATTACTGAAACTGAACAGCAGTTACATGTTGATCGTCCGGTTTTATGGAGTGATACAAACCCGTATTTATATAAAGCGAAAACACTGATCAGCAGTAAAGGGAAAATCATTGATGAATATGAAACTGTATTCGGAATCCGTACCTTTTCGTTTGATGTTACAAATGGATTTTCATTAAACGGTAAACCGGTAAGAATAAAAGGTGTATGTAATCATCATGATTTGGGTTGCCTTGGTACTGCAGTCAATTACCGGGCAATACAACGCCAACTGGAAATCCTGAAAGCCATGGGTTGCAACGGCATCCGTACCTCACATAATCCACCGGCACCGGAGTTACTTGAGCTATGTGATAAAATGGGATTTATTGTAATGGATGAAGCCTTTGATATGTGGAAGAAATCCAAAACAACATTCGACTACAGTTTATATTGGGATCAATGGCACAGAAAAGACCTCGAAGATCAGGTACGGAGAGACAGGAATCATCCCTCTGTATTTATCTGGAGTATTGGTAATGAAATAGGAGAGCAATGGGGCGGCAATGATGATGAAAGCGGAAAAACAATTATAACAGAGCTGCATGCCATTGTTAAAAATTTAGATACAACAAGACCAACTGTAACAGCCAACAATGAAATCAATCCCTGGAATAAATTATTACAGGCAAATGTTACTGATTTAATCGGCTATAACTACAATCAAACAAAATGGCATAAGGACAGTGTTGGTAAACGATGGGGTAATAAGCCTTTTATTGTTACAGAATCTGTTTCTGCATTGGAAACAAGAGGTCATTATGATAATATTCCTTCTGATAGTATTCGCCGCTGGCCGGTTAGTTGGGACAAGCCCTGTGAAAATTGTAATGATGATTTAACCGTGAATGCTTACGATAATGTATCTGCGCCCTGGGGTTCAACTCATGAAGAAACCATGAAAGTATTTAAGAAATGGAAAAATGTCTCCGGGCATTTTATCTGGACAGGGTTTGATTATGTGGGTGAACCAACACCGTATCCTTTCCCTGCAAGAAGTTCTTATTTTGGTATTATTGATCTGGCAGGTTTTCCAAAAGATGTGTATTACATGTATCAAAGCGAATGGACAGATAAAACGGTTCTTCATCTGTTGCCACACTGGAATTGGAAAGAAGGTAACACGGTTGATGTATGGACTTACTACAGTAATGCAGATGAAGCAGAACTGTTTTTAAACGGGAAGTCATTAGGTGTAAAGAAAAAACTGAATGATGACCTGCATGTAATGTGGAGAGTGAAGTATGAAGCCGGTACACTGAAAGCAGTATCAAGAAAAAATGGTAAAATTGTTTTAACCAGGGAAATTAAAACAGCCGGTAAGCCTGCTAAAATTATTTTAACTGCAGACAGGAGTATCATTCAGGCAGATGGCAGCGACCTTTCGTTTATTACAGCCAAAGTAGTTGATGCAGATGGCAACATTGTTCCGGATGCAGGTAATTTAATCAGCTTTACAACGAAAGGTGAAGGGAGGGTGATTGCAACTGACAACGGTTTGCAGACAAGTATGGAAAGTTTTCAATCCAGTCAGCATAAGGCGTTTAATGGCTTATGTCTTGCTGTGGTACAATCTAATACAACAAAAGGTAGAATTAGTATTACTGCAACTGCCGGGGGTTTGGTATCTTCAACTATCGTTATACAGGCAAAATAAATGTTGATAAAAACCCGGATAGCGTTACAGCTTAAAAAATAGACTGACATGTTTTTAAAGAATGGTACGAATCAGATGAGGATGATGAAAGGTCAAATAGTACTGATTTTTTTAACACTGCAATTTGTTTCCTGTAAAGAGGTGGGTTCTCAAATGCTGTCGGATAATATTAAACTGAATCAGGAGGGTTTTTATCCCAACGCACCAAAATCAGCAGTGGTAACAAATCATTTTTCTTCCAACGAATTCTATCTCACATCCGAAAACCTGAAAGACACTTTCTTCACAGGTGTATTGAGTGCAGAAAGGCAATCGGCTTATTCCTCTACCAAAACAAGGATCGCAGATTTTTCTTCTTTTACCAGACCCGGAAAATACAGGGTCGTAAACGGAGCAAATTATTCTTACCCGTTTGAAATAAAGAATAATGTAAATCGTACTGCAGCTAGTGCTGTGCTGAAAGGATTTTATTATCAAAGAGCTTCTATGCCGCTGGAAGAAAAGTATGCGGGTAAGTGGCAACGTACAGGATTTCATCCCGATGATGTGGTATCCATTCATCCATCAGCTGCAGGTAAGGAAAGACCTGAAGGCACAACCATCTCCACTCCCGGTGGATGGTACGATGCAGGTGATTATAACAAGTACATTGTAAATTCCGGTATTACAATGGGTACAATCTTCTCAGCTTATGAAGATTTTCCGGAATATTTTCAACTGCTCAAAACCAATATTCCTGAAAGCGGAGATGCTGTTCCTGATATTTTAAATGAAGCCATTTATAATCTTCGCTGGATGCTGACTATGCAGGATCCGAATGGTGGAGGCGTATATAATAAATGTACAAATGCAAGTTTCGATGGAATGGTGATGCCCGGTGTTACAAAATCAAAAAGATTTGTTGTACAGAAAGGAACTGCTGCTACTCTTGATTTTGCAGCAGTAACTGCACAGGCAGGCCGTATCCTGAAAGACTTTCAAAAACAATTTCCCGGACTGGCAGACAGTTGTATTACTGCAGCAAAAAAGTCATGGGAATGGGCATTATTAAATCCTGCATTGGAATACAATCAGAACAGCATCAACAAAAGTTTTACGCCGGCTATTACTACGGGTGGTTATGGCGATAAAAATTTTAACGATGAATGGCTATGGGCCGCTGCAGAATTATTTTTAACTACAAGAGAAGATCGTTTTTATAAAGTAGTGGAAACTCATTTAAAAGATAGCGTCAATTTACCTAATTGGGGAAGTGTGGGAATGATGGCTTACTATTCTTTCCTGCATTTCAAAGATCAGCTTCCTGCCACCTATTCTGCAACACTTACTCTAATGAAGAACAGGATCATCAGCATTGCAGATAGTTATATTGAGAAAACAAATTTGAATGCATTTCATACAGTGATGGGGCAATCGGTAAGGGATTTTAACTGGGGCAGTAACTCCAATGCAGCTAATCAAGGTATGCTTTTGATCAAAGCGTTTCTTTTAACTAAAGAAAAAAGGTATGTTGATTATGCCCTGACCAATGCAGATTATTTACTCGGCAGAAATGCAACCGGCTATTGCTTTGTTACCGGCATTGGAACAAAACCAACTATGTTTCCACATCATCGTCAGTCAACAGCCGATGGTATTGCTGAACCGGTACCCGGTTTGGTTGCAGGTGGCCCCAATCCGGCTAGGCAGGATAAGTGTACGTATAAATTTACAGAACCCGAAACAGCTTATACAGATCATGATTGTTCCTATGCTTCCAATGAAATTGCCATTAACTGGAATGCACCTGTTGTGTATTTGCTGAATGCCATTGAAGCTTTGCAACAGGAGGTTGGATATGTCAGAAAATAATTTCAAACCTAAAGTAGTATGAAAAAAACAGGCTTGCTTCTCTTATTCATTTTTAGCTTCATTTTTTTACATGCCCAGCAAACAGTTATCCAGTATTTATCCGGAACTGATAAAGACCATACCGTTGCCTGGGATTTTATGTGCAGCAAAGGGATGAACAGTGGCAAATGGACAAAGATCCAGGTTCCATCTAACTGGGAACAGCAGGGCTTTGGTACTTATAATTATTTTCAGGATTCTAATAATCCCGATGAACAGGGATTTTATAAATACAGGTTCAATACAGTTGCTTCATGGAAAAATAAAAAAGTAGTGATTGTATTTGAAGCATCCATGACAGATACAGAAGTAAAAATAAATGGCAAGTCAGCAGGTGCAGTTCACCAGGGTGGTTTTTATGAATTTAAATATGATATAACAAAACTTCTGAAGCCTGCCGGCGAAAATTTGCTGGAAGTAACAGTGAGTAAGAAATCTTCTAATGAATCTGTTAACCGTGCCGAACGTAAAGCAGACTTCTGGTTATTTGGTGGAATTTTCCGTCCGGTGTATTTAGAAATATTACCGGTAACACATATTGAACAGGTGGCCATTCATGCAAAAGCCAATGGTGATTTTTCTGTAAATGTTTTTGCCAATAATATCAAACAACAGCAAACAATTGAAGCGCAGGTACAAGAGTTAAATGGAAAAGCAGTTGGCAAACCCTTTGCGCTTAGTGCCAATATTGAAACTGTTCTGCAAAATCATTTCAGCAATATCAAAACATGGAATGCTGAACAACCCAACTTATACAGGGTCGTTATTTCCATCAAACAAAATGGAAAGATCATTCATACAATACATCAACGCTTCGGTTTCAGAACAGCTGAGTTAAAACCGAAGGATGGATTTTATGTAAATGGAGTGAAAGTAATTTTTAAAGGAGTGAACAGGCACAGTGAATGGCCTGAAACCGGAAGAACATTAAGCCGCAGTATTCACCTGATGGATATTGCGTTGATGAAGGATATGAATATGAATGCTGTACGCATGAGTCATTATCCACCTGATAAAGAGTTTTTAGATTTATGCGATTCACTTGGCTTGTATGTGCTGGATGAATTAACCGGATGGCAGGCAGCTTATGATACATTGGTTGGAAGAAAATTAGTAAAAGAGTTAGTAGTTCGGGATGTAAATCATCCCAGCATTGTTATTTGGGATAATGGAAATGAAGGTGGGTGGAACAGGGGATTGGATAATGATTATGCTTTGTACGATCCGCAAAAAAGATTGGTTATTCATCCTTGGGAAAGGTTTAATGAAACCAACACAAAACATTATCCTGATTACAAGTATGTGCAGAATGAAGTATTGAATCCGAAAGATGTTTTTTTCCCAACTGAATTTATGCATGGTTTATTTGACGGTGGACATGGTGCAGCCTTAGATGATTTCTGGAATGAAATGAAACGGCATCCTTATTTTGCCGGTGGTTTTTTATGGGCACTGCATGATGAAGGCATAATGCGTAAAGATAAAAATGACGAAATGGATGTGGCAGGTAACCAGGCACCTGATGGTATTGTTGGACCGCATCGTGAAAAAGAAGGCAGTTATTATACAATCAAAGAAATCTGGAGCCCGGTACAAATTGCACTTGATAAGTTGCCTGCCAATTTTGATGGCAGATTACCTGTTGAAAATTTATACAATTTTACCAATTTAAATCAATGCAGTTTTCAATGGCAGTTAATACAATTCCCTGCTTCTGCACAAGGGTCAGCAACTATTCACTCAAAAGGAACTGCAGCAATTTCTTTACTGCCCGGTGAAAAAGGAATCCTTCATCTTAAACTCGATAAGAATTATAATAATGCTGATGCATTATACCTCACTGCAAAAGATACAAAGGGGAGGGAGATTTTCACCTGGAGCTGGGCAATCCATTCTCCAAAACAAATTGCACAGAAGTTAAATGCTGTTCTGTCATCAGGAATAATTACTACAGAGGATAATGAAACAATTTTTTCTATTGCATGTGATGGAATTGTATACAGGTTTAATAAACAAACCGGTTTTCTGCTGCAGGTGCTGAATGGAAATAAAGAAATTTCTATCAGTAATGGCCCATCATTGGCAGGTGTAAGTTTATCATTAGCTGAATTTAAAACCTATCAGCAGGGTGATGAATATATTGTTGAACCTGTATATAAACCAGGTGATCAGTTTAAAGTAAAGTGGACCTTTGCAAAAGGGAAACTGCCACAATTGGATTATCAGTACAGCATTCAAAAAGAAACGGAGTACCTGGGCATTACGTTTCAGTATCCCGAAGAAAAAATTACCGGAATGAAATGGCTGGGCCGTGGCCCTTATCATGTGTGGAAGAACCGGTTGAAAGGAAATCAACTGAATGTGTGGGAGAAGAAATATAGTAATACCATTACCGGGGAGTCTTACAATTATCCTGAATTTAAAGGATGGCATTCGGAATTGTATTGGGTTACAGTTCAGAATAAAGAAAGTGATTTTACAGTGTATGCAAAAGATGAACAGGTTTTTTTCCAAATGCTGCAGCCTGCAAAACAGGCAGGGATTAAAAACATGAATACGCTTCCTGCATTTCCGGGAAATACAATTGGATTCTTTACCGGTATCAGTGCTATCGGTACCAAGTTTCAGGATGCAAAAGTTATGGGACCACAAAGTCAGTTGAATGCAATTGCTCCTGCACCTGTAACGGGAACATTGTTGTTTAATTTTTCAAAGCAATAAATAAAGATGTCTGCACAAGATAATTCCCGCAGAAATTTTATTACAAAAACTGCAATGGCTTGTATAGCTGCAACAGGCTTAACAGGAATGGAATCTTTTGCTGCAACCAGTGCTGAACAGAAGCGTAAAACCGATCATTTGAATTTTTTATTCCAGGGCGATTCAATCACCGATGGGAACCGTGGCCGAAGTAAAGATCCCAATCATATCATGGGTCATGGTTATGCATTCAGTATTGCAAGCAGGGTAGGTGCAGCTTTCCCGGAAAAAGAAAATCAGTTTTATAACAGGGGTATCAGTGGAAATAAAATAACAGATTTGGCCAAACGATGGCAAACAGATACACTCGATTTAAAACCGGATGTACTCAGTATTCTTATTGGAATAAATGATACAGATTCTGTAGTACGGCAGCAGAATATTGTTACTGTTGAACAATATGAAGACGTATATCGTTCATTACTCACACAGACACACGAGCAGTTGCCTGATTGTATGTTTGTTCTTTGCGAACCATTCATTCTTCCGGTGGGTAAAGTAAAAGAAAACTGGGACCTGTTTCATGACGACCTGCAGAAAAGACAGCAGACAGTGAGTCGATTATCAAATGAGTTCAAAACCATTTTTGTACCGCTTCAAAAAATATTCAACGATGCGGTTAACCGTGCAGCCGCTGAATACTGGATGTGGGATGGTATTCATCCAACTTATTCGGGGCACGAATTAATTGCCAAAGAATGGTTGAAGCAGGTAAGTAAGACGTTGCGGTTTCTAAAAAGTATACGTAGTTAATAGTATCCAAATCAAGAAAAAAAATATGACGATGACAGGCAGAAGTTTAAAAACAATTATCATAATCGTGATAATTTTTATTAGCAAAGTACCCGGTGCAAATGCACAAGCAGTAATTACTGAAGCAGCATTAAATAAAAAGATTAATGCATTGATCAGTCAAATGACTTTAGAGGAAAAAATAGGAATGATTCACGGTAATTCTTCTTTTACCTCGGCAGGTGTTCCAAGGCTGGGTATTCCTGAGCTGGTAACATCTGATGGCCCGCATGGTGTAAGGACAGAACATGGACGTGGCTGGAGTGAAGTAAAAAATGTAAATGATTCCGGTACCTACTTGCCGGTTGGCATTGCATTGGCTTCTACCTGGAATCTTTCGTTAGGTTATGATTATGGTAAAGTGTTGGGTAGTGAAGCAAAGTACCGCGGCAAAGATGTAATCCTTGGCCCGGGTATCAACATCATGCGGTCACCATTAAACGGCAGAAATTTTGAATACCAGAGTGAAGATCCTTTTTTAGTTTCAAGATTCACGGTAGGTTATATTAAAGGTGTACAAAGCCAGGGTACATCGGCCTGTGTAAAACATTGGCTGGCGAACAATGAAGAAGTTGACAGGGGAACAGTTGATGTGCAAATGAGTGAAAGGGCATTACAGGAAATTTATTTACCGGGATTTAAAGCGGCAGTAACAGAAGCCAATGTAAACACGATTATGGGCGCCTATAATAAATTTCGTGGACAGTTTTGTACACACAATGCATACCTCAATAAAATACTGAAACAGGATTGGGGTTTTAAAGGAGTAATGATGAGTGATTGGGGTGCAGTACACAGCACAACTGAAGCATTGTTGTACGGTACTGATCTTGAAATGGGGACTGATCTAGTATTAAACAACAAAAGTGTTTCTCAAACTGCAGTTGGTAATTTGCCATTACCAAAGACCGTTTACGATCAGTTCTTTTTGGCTGATTCTGCACTGTTTCTTGTTAAGTCGGGTAAAATTCCTGAATCAGTTATTGATGATAAAGTAAGAAGAATTTTGAGCGTAATGTTTAAATCAAGTGTATTCAGCAAAACTTCACCTGGTGAATACGCATCTGCTGCACATATTGCCGTTGCAAAAAAAGTAGCAGAAGAATCAATTGTATTACTGAAGAACGAAGGGAATATTTTGCCGCTGAATAAATCAACTGTAAAATCAATTGCAGTAATTGGGGCAAATGCAAACAGAAAGAATTCATTGGGAGGTGGAAGCTCCCAGGTAAAAGCTTTATATGAAATAACGCCACTTGCCGGAATAAAAACGATGGCACCGGGTGTTACGATTCATTATGCAGAAGGATATAAAATTGAACGCAAATCAACACCCACAGCTGCCATGATTGCAGAAGCTGTTGAAGCTGCCAAAAAATCGGATGTTGCTATTGTTGTGTGTGGATGGACACATGGGTATGATTACAGCAAATGGGATGATAATGCCTATGATGCTGAAGGTGTTGACAAGCCCGATATGAAAATGCCTTTCGGTCAGGATGAATTAATCAAAGCAGTCATAAAAGCAAACCCGAATACAATTGTTGTTTTGATCGGTGGAGGAGCTATTGATATGACGCAATGGATCAGAAATAAAAAAGGAAGTATTGAAGCATGGTATGGTGGTAGGGAAGGTGGTACAGCACTGGCTGGAATGATTTAAGGGAAAGTGAGTCCATAAGGAAAAGTGTCGGCAAGCTTCCCAAAAGGAATGGAAGATGCACCAGTACAAA
>CAZOLW010000078.1:0-10290 GCA_964580775.1 uncultured Chitinophagaceae bacterium
CAATTACTGATCCGCAGAATTTTATTCTTCAGCGCAAAGTAAAATATGCTGATGTTATTGAAACACCTGATATTCCTGCCAAGGTTGAAATACGAATGATGTATGTGTGGCTGGAAGGCGATGCAAGGCCACATCTGGCTACAAATCTTGCAAGAATGAGTAAAGGGAAAATGATTGGGGTTCGTTACAATAAGGACAAGGAGTGGGTAGGGGGAACAGTTGCTTACTTTGAAAAATGATAAATGATGGAATTCTTTATTGAAGGAATAATAAATATACTTCTAATTTTCCCAGGGGCAGTGATAAGATGGCTTAAAGGAGGCTGCAGAAGGCCATATAAAGATTATTTAACAGCATCGTCTGACGAAATAAATGTTCTTACTTCAATAATACTGATTGGATTAATTTGTATAATTATCATCTGGGTTAACAGGAAGTAAATGGTATTAAGTAAATAAAAAAGCAACCGAATAAACAGTTGCTTTTTCAAAATGTATTAAAAAATTAAACTCCTGCCAGAAACTGTCCGCCAATATAATCAACCACACTTTCCATACTCTTCGTTTCTTCATATACTTTTAATTGTCTGTCGGCGCCTGTTCCCTGTTCCATCATTTTAGGAATATAGTTTAATGCATGTCTGCAACCTAAATCATCAACTACATCATCAACAAAATCCAATAACTCATAAATAAGTGCCCTTGTATTGGTTTCTTCTTCTTTACCAAAATCAATCAGGTAGCCATCAATACCATAACGGCTGGCACGCCATTTATTTTCATTAATTAGTGCACGCTGGTATTGAATGAAATTTAGATTCTTGTTACGCAGTTTATAAAGCTTGGCAACAATGGCCTGGAACAAAGCTGTAATTGCAGTTGTTTCCATTACAGTCATCGGCACATCACAAATACGGAATTCAATCGTATTAAAGAAAGGATGGACCCGCAGATCCCACCATATTTTTTTTGCATTATCAATGCAATTGGTTTTAATAAGCAATGAAACATAATTATCATACGCTTCAATACTGTCGAAATATTCAGGAATGCCTGTACGTGGAAATTTATCAAACACTTTTGTGCGGAAGGATTTATAACCTGTCATTCTTCCAACCCAGAAAGGAGAATTGGCGCTGAGTGCAAACACATGCGGTAAAAAATAGCGGGCAGAATTGGCTAAGTGAATAGCCATCTTCCTGTTCTCCATACCTACATGCACGTGTAAACCAAAAATGAGATTACTTCTTGCAGCTTCCTGCAGTTCATTCACAATCTGGTTGTATCGCACATGATCAGTAATTAACTGATCCCGCCAATGGCTGAATGGATGTGTTCCGCTTGCACCAACAGCAAGTCCCAGATCACCGGCAATACCACTGATGGTTTTCCGCAGTAAAGAAACATCCGCAAATGCTTCATCAATATCCTTGCAAATATCAGTGCCAACTTCCACAACAGCCTGGTGCATTTCAGCTTTTACTTTATCCCTGATCACTTTCTGACCTTCGATTACAATTTTTTGTTCATGGCTTTTAAGCTCCCTTGTTTCAGGATCAAACACCATGTATTCTTCTTCAACGCCCAGTGTAAATTGGTTGTAATTGATTGCGCTCATGTCAGTGAATTCAATTTAGCTTGTTTTAATAAAGAGGAGTTTTATTGGCTCCACGTTTTATATATTCACCCCAGGTTAAATTATCTGCTCCGTCTTTCTGCTCTAATGCACGTTCAATGGCATAATTTGCTGCAGCTTCAACCACCCAATCAAAATTCTCCTGGCCAACACTGGGAAGATCTGCATCGGGGGCAGGATTGCAAAAATCAATTGCATACGGAATTCCATCACGCAGGGCTAATTCAACCGTATTAAAATCATAGCCGAGATAATTGTTGATACGTAAAACAATATCAGTCATCATTTTCAATTTTTCTGCTGATGGCTGAAAATCGGCTACATAACGGAGATGATGTGGATTGCGTGGCTCATAACTCATAATGCGAACATGCTTGCGGCCAATACAATAGCAACGGTAGTATTCTTCAAATACAATTTCTTCCTGCAACAGCATTACAAGCTGACCTGTTTCAGCATGCTTTTCAAAGAAATCCTGTGCATCGTTCAGTTGGTAAACATTCTTCCATCCACCACCGGCATAAGGTTTCATGTATGCGGGGAAACCAATATAATTAAACATTCCTTCCCAATCCATGGGGTAGGCAAGGTTGCTGAATGATTCATCGCCAGTATCATCGGGTCTGTCTTTTGAAGGAAGGATGACTGTTTTAGGAACAGGCACATCAATTTTAGTAGCCAGGCAGTTGTTGAAAAATTTATCATCGGCACTCCACCAGAAGGGATTGTTGATGACTGCAGTTCCTGTAAGAGCTTCATTTTTTAAATAGGCACGGTAATGCGGAACATCCTGCGAAATACGATCGATAATGACAGCATACCCATTGTTTACACCCTGTACTACTTTATCGATGCGAACAGGTTCAGCAATAATACCCTCAATTTTTTTACTGTTCACTCTTTCAACAAATGCGGTCGGAAAAGAGCGTTCTTTGCCGTGCAGTATACCAATCTTCTTCATAGTAGTTTGTTTTGGTCAGTTAATAAATGAAGTGTGATGAAATAGAGTATTCTCTTTTATCCCTTCAATATAGTACACAATTTTGTAACATTTATAAAGGGTTTGAAAAATATTTTAATTCATATTCCCTATTTTTGAATGTATGCATAAGGAAAAACCGCAGAGTATCCTTGTTGAAGAAACGGAACTGAGCTCTGCCTATCTGGAACGGGATGTAAAAATTGATTTCTATCTGCCCACACATGTGAAGCATCCTGAGAAAATGAGTTTACTGCTGATCAATGATGGACAGGATCTTCCTAAGATGCCTTTTGATGCAATATTGAGTGATCTGTATTACTACGAGGATATTGAACCAATACTCTGTGTTGGAATTCATTGCGGACCCGACCGGAAAATGGAGTATGGGATAGCAAGCCAGGCCGATTATTTGGGACGAGGTGCAAAAGCAGGAGAGTATACGAGTTTTATTTTTGAAGAATTACTTCCTTTTATCAAAACAAAATATCATGTACCGCATTTTAAAGAAAAAGCTTTTGCAGGATTTTCTTTAGGTGGTTTGATGGCAATGGATATTGTGTGGAACCATCCGGAAGAATTCACTGCAACGGGGATTTTTTCAGGTTCCTTATGGTGGCGGCAAAAAGCATATGAAGATGGCTATACCGATGAGGCCGACCGCATCATGCACAACCAGGTAAAAAAAGGTGAGGCTGCACCGTGGTTGAAGTTTTTTATACAGACAGGGTTACTGGATGAAAAGAAAGACAGAAACAATAATGGTATTATTGATTCAATTGATGACGCATTGGATTTAATTGCAGAGCTGAAGAAGAGGGGATACGATAACCATGCTGTTAAGTATCTTGAACTGGAAGATGGAACACATGATGTGTCAACATGGGCAAAAGCATTCCCTGACTTTTTGAAATGGGGATGGGGGAAATAATAAAATAATAAGCAACAAAAAAGGATGTTTCATTTGAAACATCCTTTTTTTATTTAGCAAAGCTTGTTATTAATTAAATGTATAACGAATTCCAAGTTGTCCCTGCCATCTGGAACCGAAAGCAGTAGTCCAGGGTTTGCCAGGAGTGAAATTGAATCCTTTTCCAATGAATGCACCACTTGTTCTGTTAACAGAAGTCAATACGTTGTAAGCCTGGTTACTTACAAAATATTGGCGTCCCCAACTCTTGTTTAACAGATTTGTGAGGTTAAAGATGTCGAAAGTTAACTGCAGGTTATGTTTGCTGTTTCCTGTTTTTACAACAAAGTCCTGAGCAATTTTTGCATCAATAACATGTTCCCAAGGAGTATGCTCACCGTTTCTTTCGGCATACTTACCTTTTCTGCTGCTTAAATATTTGCTGCCATTAATAAATGCTTCAAAGGCTGCAGCCTGTTGAGCAGCAGTTGCAACTACGGCGTTATTTGCAGAATTCAGTCTGTCTGCAAATTTAATCTCAGATGAATTTGCAGGAACATAAATAAGATCATTTCCAAAACGGCCATCACTGTTAAGATCGCCATTTACCAGGTAAGTAAACGGTTGGCCTGAGTTTCCATTATAGAAGAAGGAAACGGTTGTTCTGAAATTCTTTCCATAATCTACATTATATGCAAGGATAGCAGTGTACCTGTGTTTTAACTGATAATTTGATGTTGCCAGTTGTGGATTGTTAGGATCTCCAACAACCTGAACAAACTCCCAGTTTGATAAAGCTGTAGAGCTTGCACCACTATTCATATCTGCAGCAATGTTATAGTTGTAAGCAACCTGGGCGAATAAATGTTTGGTTGTTTTATTCAGTGTGAAACCAACATTGAGGGAATAGCCTTTATTGGTATTCGTAATTAAAATTGCATTTGTAATTAAAGGATTTTGTCTTCTTGCATTTGTTGAAGATGCAAAAGCAATCCTTTTATCAAAGCCATTATTATAAGCCTGGTCAACAATTCCAACAGGAGCTGTTAAGTTTACATCCTTATATAAAACGTTATTAATCGTTTTTGATAAAATGGCTTCAATAGTTAAGTTTACGTTACCTGGAAGTTTTTTATCAACAGCCAAATTCGTTCTCAAAACCTGGGGTAGCTTGAATTTTTTGTCAATTACATTTACTTCATAAGTAGTTCCGCCGGTCCCTAAATTACTCTGCTGATCCACATTCGCATTAAATCCATTACCACTGTTTACGTCATAAGGAGAAGTAGAAGGAGTGTTATCTGTCTGGCTGATTGTTTTTAACAATAATCCTGTATTCCCAAACTGATTTGAAATCCATACAAACGGTACTCTTCCTGAGAATACACCAATTCCACCCCTTACAACCGTGTTTTTATTTCCTTCAACATCATAGTTAAATCCAACTCTGGGGGCCCATAAAATCTGTTTGTTGGGAATGTTTTGTGTATTGTACAAACCTTTAAATGTAGAATCTACAGCCTTGTTGTAGCCAGGGGTAGCGCCTATCACAGGCATATCTGCTCTCAAACCTACATTCAAAGTAAAATTTGAAGACAACTGAATATCATCCTGAATATATAAGCCATACTGAGCTGCATCGAATTTTGCGGCTGGTCTTGGATTTGTAGTTTTGTTTGCAGAATAGGTAACATCAAGCTGTCTTGGGAAGTTACCATAAAAATCAGCTAAACTTGCAAAGCGCCAACGGCCATTTAAGTTGTTAATAAACAGGTTTCTGAATTTAAAAAATTCATTATGTGTACCAATGGTGATACTGTGTTTTCCAGTTGAAATTTTGAAGTTATTCGTAATTTCAAAAATGTCCTGGTCTAATTCATTGGCTGTTGAACTTCTGTCTGAACCGAGTTGAATTGTACCGGATCCTTTTGAAATTTCTACAGAAGGGAATAGTGTACCGTAGGTAGTTCTGAAATCTCTGATCTCATGGCGGCCAATAATGAGATTATTAGACAACCCGCCACCAAAACGGCTTCTTAATTCGGCAACAGTAATATTTTGTTTATTGTTAAACCTGTACGCATTGTTTCCATAACGGAAAAGACTGGTTGATCTTGAAATATTATCGTCAAAAGCTTTAATGTAATTGTGACGTACAGTTAACCGATGTTTACTGTTAATATTCCAATCAATCCTGGCGAAGATTTTATTACTTTCTGTTTGTGCATCTATTCCGCCGTAAGAGCCCGCATTGTAATTATATCTTTTCAACAGTGTATCTGATAATTGCTGTGCTTCGGCTGTTGTAAGAAGTGAGCCTGTTTCACCTGCATTATAAAGAGTTGGTGCAGACCTTCTGTTAAGTTCACCATTAACAAAATAGAAAAGTTTGTTTTTAATGATTGGACCACCAAAGCGGATACCATATTGTTTGTCAGTAAAATCAGCTGTCTTTATACGTGTAACAGGATCTTTACCCACTGTACTCTGATTGCGTACAAAATAATAGGCAGAGCCTTCAAAGCTGTTTGTTCCGGAACGGGTTACAGCATTAATACCGCCTCCTGTAAAGTTGCCATATGAAACATCATAGGGTGCAAGAACTACCTGTATTTCCTGAATTGCATCAACTGAAATTGGCGTAGTAGATGCCTGACCACCAGGTGTTCCTGAACCTGACAAACCAAATACATCATTATTTACAGCACCGTCAATAGTAATATTATTAAAACGATTACTTATACCACCAAATGAGTTGCCATTTGCCTGTGGAATAAGCCTCGTGAAATCCTGCAGGCCACCTCTTAATGTTGGCATTGTAGCTAATTGCTGCTTGCTGATATTTAATGAAGCACCGGTTTTCTTTTTACTGCCGGTACCAACAACTAATACTTCAGTTAAAGTTGTTGCCTGATTATTAAGCGTTACATCATACCTCACATTGTCACCCAAAGACAATGTCAAACTATTATCTGTAAAGGGAGAAAAACCTACATTGGTAATTTCAACAGAGTATGGACCTCCCGGGATCATATTTACAATGTTAAATCGTCCTGATTTGTCTGAGATTGTTCTGAAAATAGTTCCGGTGGGCGTATGCGTAAACTGGATTGTACTTCCGGCAAGAGTTTCACCCTTGTCGTTCTTAATAAATCCGTTTACGCTACTGGTTGTTACCTGAGCTGTAGCAATGAATGATACAACTAAAAGAACTGTTGAAAGCAGTAGTTTTCTAATTTTTAGCATACTTTTTAGTTTTACAGGTGCAAATAAACGACAAACTTGTATTCATTGAACAAAGAAATATTAACAATTCGTAAACTCTTAGACTGGAACTTTTCCCAGTTTGCTGCAATGCTCTGAAAGATATATAACCGAAGGGTTGTTTTTGCTGAAAAAGGCTCGAATTCAATTAACTTTGCCAATTAAAAAAAATGAATGCTTAATACAATAGAAAGTGCCATAGATGACATCAGGGAGGGGAAAATGTTGATTGTTGTCGATGATGAAGACCGGGAAAATGAAGGAGATTTTATCATTGCTGCACGTCACGCTACTCCCGAGGCGATCAATTTCATGAGTAAATATGGCCGTGGACTGATCTGCGTTGCCCTGAGTAATGACCGATGTGTGGAATTAAACCTGGAGCCGATGGTTTCATCCAATACTTCTTTACACGAAACTGCTTTTACAATTTCTGTAGATTTAATTGGTCAGGGAACTTCTACAGGTATTTCAGCTCAGGATAGGGCAAAAACTATCCTGGCCCTTATCAATCCGGAAACAAAACCTGAAGATCTTGCAAGACCTGGACATATATTCCCCTTAAGAGCAAAAAAAGGTGGCGTGTTAAGACGAACCGGACATACTGAAGCAACGATTGACCTTGCAAGATTGGCTGGTTTGGAGCCAGCTGGAGTATTGGTTGAAATAATGAATGAAGATGGTACGATGGCCCGTCTTCCTCAATTGGAAATAATTGCCGAAAAATTTGGAGTAAAGATCATATCAATCAAAGACCTGATAGAATACCGTCTCAAAATCGATTCCCTTATTGAAGAAATCGTTCGGGTGGATATGCCGACAGCCTATGGGCATTTTAAATTAATTGCTTTTAAAGAAAAAGAAACTGGCCAGGAGCATCTTGCATTAATTAAAGGGGAATGGGAAAAAGATGAACCGGTTCTTGTTCGTGTACATTCTTCCTGTTTTACGGGTGATATTCTTGGCTCGTTCAGATGCGATTGCGGTGATCAGTTACATGGCGCCATGCAAATGGTTGAAAAGGAAGGTAAAGGAGTAGTGTTATATATGAACCAGGAGGGTAGAGGTATTGGTTTGCTTAATAAATTAAAAGCTTATAAACTGCAGGAGCAGGGAATGGATACAGTAGAAGCCAATCTTCATCTTGGTTTGCCAATGGATGCAAGGGATTATGGAGTTGGCGCCCAGATATTACGCACACTGAACGTTTCAAAACTGAAACTCATTAGTAATAATCCAAAGAAACGGGCAGGGTTGCTGGGGTATGGTTTAGAAATTGTAGAAGCTATTCCTATTCAAATTGCGCCAAATCCATTCAATCAGAAATATCTTGAAACGAAAAGAGATAAAATGGGTCATAACATTTTGAAACGGCATTAGTCAAAATCTCTTACATACGAGAAGCTGATCCCTGTTCTGTTGGCACTACGCCATTGCACATCATATACACTCCGGTGAAAACCAATTAAACGAAGCTTCCCGTCGGGAGTAATTAACCACTCGATGGTAATATCAGGAGTTAGCTGATTATTACTTTGAATGGTTGTAGCCTGTCCTGAATTCACCAATACAGAACCTCCGGCTCTTAACAATAAACGGCCATTTAATAAACGGCGTGTTACACCAAAACTTCCCGTTCCATAAAACCCGCTTGTTTGTGCCTGTGTTCCTGAAATAAGACCGGGAGTAAATGTTACATAAGGATCTAATTCCAGCTTATTAATACCGGGAATGTTTTTCAATGCAATACCTAAACCGGATGATACCTGCTGCGCAATAAACTCTGAAATGGTGCCGGCAGCTGAAGTAATAACACTGTTGCCAAGGTTGCTGCCAACTGTAGATGTATTGGGATTGGTTGAAAGAAACTGATTGAATAATAATAAAGAGAATACCTGGTTATTCAATTCATTGGGGTTACTATACAGGCGTTGAAAACCACTGATGGTTATCGGATTGTTTCTGCAGGGATGATCCTGTGGTAATTCAAAACGGAAATTGATGATGGGATTTTTTAACGTATTGGACAGATTGCTGACAACAATGATTTTGCTCCGTTCATTTGAACATCCAATTGCAAGATCAGCAGGTAAAGTAATATTATCTGAAGTATATTTTGCGTCAATATTTATTTTAGCATCAAAGGGGTCGCCATTCCATTCAACACTTCCCCGGTCAATTTCAAATGGTTTATTAATCAGTCTCTGCCAGTTGAACGTATACTTTCCTTTGGTGATATCAAACCTTCCGTTCATGGTCGTTCTTTCATACGTACCCACACGAATATTCAGGAAACCATTTCCCTGTCCCTGTATAACGTCGTTGGTAACTTCATCTAATATGAGATCAATCTTGGCAAGAGGATTAGCAATAATATCAAGATCAACCAGCAGGCTTGATGATTCTTTTACTTTTGACTCTACCTGCATTTCAGTACCATACTTACGAAATACAATAAAGTCAGCAGTCCCTGTAACTCTTGAATCGGAGGTAGGAAGAAAGACTCTTGAACTGTCTGTCGGCTCACCACGTAATTTTAATACGATATTGTCGGAAGGGCCTGAAACACTTCCACTGGCATTGGCAACTACATAACCATAAAACAAACTGTTGTCTTTTTTAGTTGTATTCAGTACCAGGAAACCTTTACGTGTATCATTTGCTTTAAAGTCCATATCAAATGACATGTCTTTAAAAAACTGGTGATATAGTTTTCCGGAGAAAGTTGCCGTCCTTGTAAGTGTATCTGTAAGTATAATAGTTCCGAAATCTATCATTCCTTCACGGAAATTAATTTCCGTTCCTTCCTTCATGGAGTATCGGCATTTGGTATAGTCGAGAACAAAAGAAGCATTGCTCAATTTAACTTTACCTATCAGGTCGGGCTTTGTTGCATTTCCTTTAATTCTGATTTCCCCACTTCCTGATCCCTTCATATCAGAGGTAATGATCGAAAGATATTTTTCCAGTAAACTAAGCTGTACAGTTTTTACTTCAGCTACCTGGTCTATTACAGGATTTTTTGGATCCTTTATATTAATCTTTCCTGTACTCAGAAAATCATTCAACGGATTATCAGATACAATTTCTGTATTAATATCGCCTGTTCCACTGTTATAATTTCCTTTGATCGTTACAACACCTATGGAGTCATTATTAAACCTGAATTCTTCCACTTTCAGATCTCCGTCAACCTGCATCTTTCCTGAGGGGTTCATGATATCAACTCTTCCTGTTATCACTCCTTCAAGCCGTGGATCTTTTAGAAAGTAAGGAATGATTTCATCTATACGCACATGTTTCAGTTCTACAATGAAATCATCGGTATTGCCGGTTGCAGAAGGTTGAGTGTAGGCAAGAATTTCTTCGGTGCCCGATGTCAGTTTCATTCCATCCGAATGAATGGATTTTTTTCCGATAAAAAGGTCGCTCTTATCTTCAATTGTCCATATTTTATCATTCAGCACTAAAGTAGAAGGTTGAAAAACAATTCCAACTCCTT
>CAZOLW010000079.1:0-8894 GCA_964580775.1 uncultured Chitinophagaceae bacterium
ATCCGCTTTGGTAAAAAAATGCTGAAGATTGATAAGAAAGCAGATGGTACAAAATTCACAACGGAAGAAGTGGCCATGATGCCGGTGGAAGAAATTAAGAAGATGATTGAAGTACAGGTGCCCAATGCATTTGCAAAGAAAGGAGCTGCAAAAAAATCTGCAGCAAAGAAGACGGCAACAAAAAAGAAAGCTGCTCCGAAGAAGAAAGCAGCGAAGAAGAAATAGAAACGAAAGCCGGTATATAGCCGGCTTTTTTACTGTCACATTGTTACCTGCAACACCGTATCCTTTGCTGTTATAAAAAATTTCTTTTTAAAACTTGTATCATCACTGTTTATCTGCAATGTATAATTCCCCGGCAGATGAATGTTTGATAAATAGAACTCCCCTTTCTCATTTGAAACAGAAGCAATATCAGGAAAGTCATAGTCACCTTCTGTAATCATCACAATTGCATTTTCTACAGGCTGGTGACCGGCTGTACGTAAAATTCCTTTTACAGAATAAGTTGTTGTTGTTGTATTCATGACCCTTGATTTAGATTTACAGTGAACGTTGACAAAGATCCCTGCAACAAGAAGCAACGGGAAAAGAATTCCCGTTGCAGTTTGTGAAAAAAGAACCCGCTTTACATACCAAGTGCTTTCCATGCCATGATATTGTTGAATACTGGTAAGGCAATACGTGTAGCTGAGTTACCGCTTGATGCTCCATTGGTATGGATGCCTACACAGTAACGGGTTGTTCCGATCTTGATCCAGACAGGAGCACCGCTTTGTCCACCCATTGTATCAATATCATAATAAATAACTCTTGATGATACTGATCTTGGTCTTCTTGCCATATACCATTGCTGGTTACCACCTTTATCGCCGGGATATCCGCTAAGGTTTAAGGTTGATGATAATAAAAATGCATCATTGCGTACCGCATATCCAAAATAACCTGTTCTGTCACCTAGCCTGCTGTTGGCAGGTAAGATGATAGCGCCGTAATCAAAGTCCCTGTTTTTGCTTTGTGTCCAGCCCTGTACACTTCTTAAATTATTTGTGCTGCCTGAACCGTATGGTCTTGATGCGTCGTTCATACCTGGAATTACTTCAATATTCCTGGCCCATCCGCCATGATCATGCATATAAACACAATGCCCTGCTGTAATTACAGTACGTGGTGAAACAAGCCAGCCTGTTCCGATCCATCTTGTTCCGTCTTTTGCTGTAATACGAAGGGCACAAATTGCCCGCCAGGGAAAAACAGTAGTTGTATTGATTCTCACCCTGTCGTCTGTTCCAATAATTACTTCACTGAGGTTTTCATTCCTTGGCATCAACTCAGTGTAACTGGCAAAAAATGCATCTTTTGGCTGACTCTCCAAAGTCGGAATCTCAACACCTGATTCTTCAAATGTATCTGATTCTTCAGCAGCTTCAACAGCAGCTTCATTGGTAACTTCTCTGTCTGCTTCCTGTTGATTCAATAATTTAAATCCTTCAACTTCTTCCAGTTCTGTATTTGCACCCTCAGGTGTAAATGCAGATTTAATTAAATTTTCAGCCCCCATTGGAGGATTCTCTGTCATTGTTCCCATTTCGGAATGGTGTCCGTTACCATTTCTTTCAGATAAGGTCTTAGGTTTCATAATATCAATATTTAAAAATGAAAAATGAACTGTTACTAAAACAGGAAGCATAAGAAAACTACAGTATCATATTGAAAGTGTACAGCACTGCCGGTAACCTGTGTTGCTCAGTAAACGAATAAAATTACCGTTCACTCTGCAAAACAACAGGTGTAGTGTTTATGATTAAATCAATTATGAAATGCTTTAACAAACAGATCCGTAGCTGAAGATGTTACTCAGTTAAAGTTTGTTACCGGGAAATTCTGGCAGGCAGGAAGATGGGTGAAATGATATCCTCGGCAACCAATGGTGTGAAATGTGTTCTTAACTGAGCGGAAGGTTGAAATGCCATTCAATAAAACGGACTGCCTGTTCTTGTTCTCTTACTAACCAGTCTTACTAACCATCAGCTACAAGTTAGAAAACTTTTTTGCAGAATGCAATCGTAAATTTTCGAAATCCCTTCAGTTCCTGTTTTTTTATCAACATTGTTTTTGTTGAACCCGTTTAACAGGTTGCTGAAAAACCAACAGGGATATATTTAAACTTTTAAGAGCAGCCGCAGGATTGAAAAAGAGCGAAGGGTTCTGATACGCTGTTTTCAAAAACAAATGACATTAAAAACCCGGTATGTTATCATACCGGGTTTGCAATTATTCTGTAAATCGTTACTTCAATTTTGCTAAAGCATCTTTAATACGTTTGTATGCTTCTTCAATTTTTTCTAAACTGTTGGCAAATGATAACCGGATACATTCAGGTGAACCAAATGCACGGCCGGTAACAGTTGACACATGTGCAGTGTTTAATAAATACATACAGAGATCATCTGCATTTTCAATTTTTTCATCGCCGTTTGCTTTGCCGAAGTAGTAATCAACTCTTGGAAAAACATAGAAAGCTCCATCAGGCTCAGCTAATTTCCATCCTGGGACTTCGCTTACCAATTGCATCACTCTTTTCTTTCTGCGTTCAAACTCTTTAGTCATGGCAAGAGTTGGAGCCTGGTCACCTGTGAGTGCATCAATCGCTGCTCTTTGTGTAACAGCATTGGTACCGCTGGTAAACTGTCCCTGTAATTTTTCACAACCTTTGGCAACATTAACATTGGCAGCAATATATCCCAAACGGTAACCGGTCATAGCATAACCCTTACTTAAACCGTTCACAATAATTACCTGTTCTTTGATTTCATCAAACTGTGCAATGCTTTCGTGTTTACCAACAAAATTGATATACTCATAAATTTCATCGGAGATGATAAAGATGTGTTTGTGCTTTGCAAACACTGCCGCCAGATCTTTTAATTCTTCTTTGCTGTAAACTGATCCTGATGGGTTACAGGGTGAAGAAAACATGAATACTGTTGTTTTGGGAGTGATGGCTTTCTCCAGTTCAGCACCGGTGATCTTGTATTTATTTTCCATCGTGGTTGGAAGAATCACCGGAACACCTCCTGCAATTCTTACCAGTTCAGAATAAGTTACCCAGAATGGAGCAGGAATAATTACTTCATCGCCCTGGTCAACGGTTGCAAGAATAATATTCGCTAAGCTTTGCTTGGCTCCTGTTGATACAACAATATTTTCTGGTTTATAATCAAGGTTATTATCACGTTTCAACTTTACACAAACTGCTTCTCTCAAATCAAGATAGCCAGCCACAGGAGTATAATGACTGTAGTTGTCATCCACTGCTTTTTTAGCTGATCCTTTAATGTGCATGGGTGTATCAAAATCGGGTTCACCTAAACTGAGATCAATTACATCCACACCTTTTGCTCTTAATTCACGGCCGAGCTTCGCCATTTTTAATGTTTCAGGTTCACTGAACCGGTCTAACAGGGAAGAAAGTTTCATTTTAATTAAATTGTTTGCGTGCTTTAAAATCTGAAGGATTTACAAATTTTGTTTTACCGCTGCGCAAGTTAGTACATGCAAGACTATTATTTGTTAGTTGTGCTGAATGATTGATAAGGATAACGAATCCTTCCCTGCCCTTGCCGCATATCCTTTTAAAAGCAGTGAATAAATGGTACCCTTTTTAAAGTTGAACTGGTATTGCTTTAGAATACTGCTGTTTGATTTCTTCCTGATTTTGATGGTAACAACTGAGTCAGCATAAAAATTCTGAAATCCGCTGGCTGTAAGTATTTCCGCCTGATCAAAGTCCCCGAAATAATTCATGCTGTTGACAATCCCTGAATCCTGACCAGGGTTTACCGGGTGGGTGGTAACCAAATCAACGGTAGAAATATCCGGGCTCATATGCACCAGCCTGATCTTTGATTTACTGCCGAGACCCGTTGTATCCAGGTCATCTGTAAGAAAAAAGTATTTTGCTTTTGATGGAATCATTGAATCGCACACAAAAAAAGAAAGGTTCAATCCTTCATTGGCAAACAGCCAGCTTGCAATTTCATCTGCTCCTTTTTTTAAACGGTAGTTATTAAAACCACTGTCAACAGTCAAATTGGTTACAGTTGGATTCATTCCTGTTAAATAGGTTAATTGTCCGACAGGCTTCAGGTTCTGCAGCAATTCAATACTGCCGGAATTGGGCGAAGCATTGATCAGCTTCAGCTGGGTAGTTGTTCCCTTTACAATGTCTTTTTTGTTACAGCTGTAAACAGCAACAGAAAGAATAAAAATCAACTGCCACATAAACGTATTCACTCTCATTTGTCGTACTGCACTTTAAATTTTGATAGATCGGGTTGATGCGGTCGTTCCCGTTTCAATTCGTAGTTATAAATTGTTTGTCCCAACTGTTCAAGAAAAGGCAAACCAACAGAATCATAATCATACTTATCGTCATTCAGGATTCCATCGGCATTGCAGTAAATGGTGGCACTGAGCATAAACTCAACATTCTTTTCAAAATCCACGATATAAGCAACATCGGTTAAGAACCCATACGACCAGCCGACTTTATTAAAGATGCGGATCTGTTTTGGTAAAGGCTTATGCTTTTGCGTTCCGAACAGCAGGAATTTACAATAGGCATCATAAAACTCAGTAGTATCATATTCCGGAAACTTCGTTTCTGATGGAAGCTGACTCATATACTGATACAGAAATCTGTAATCATCTGCTGTAAAATTGAACCGCTGTTTTTCAGGAACTGATTCAGGAAACAGTACACTGCGCAACTGTTGATGGAGATCATTCAGGTAAATCCTGTTTTTCCGGCTGAAATCAAATGGTTCATTTACCAATGCATTTTGATCATTGATATATCCTTTCCCCAGTTTTTGATCTCGAACCAGGTAGTTATAAGTACTGATGAACTGCGGCTGTTCATAAATGATCTTCCCGCTGCTGTCACGAAAGCTGAGGGGATTAGTGGTACGGTGCTGATCTTCAGACATGGTAATGGCAAGACGACGGATGATCTGGGCATCTTTGAATCCTTTCTTACTCAAATGATCCTGCAGGTACTGCTGTCCCAGGAACTCGTACAGCCGGTTATTGGCATCGTTATCACTTACAAGAAATATCTTTTTGATATAATGTTCAGGGGTTGGTCGGCCATCAGGAGTTGTGGGATCGTTATAAACAACTGTTTGTCCGGCAGATCCTTTTTCAGTGATCATGGTTGCATTTCTGGGAATGCCCAGCTGATTTAGTTTCTCCAGCGCAAGAAAGGCAACCGGCATTTTTACCATGGAAGCCGGGTAGAAATAGAGATCATTCTTTACATTAAAGTAGTAATCGGTGAAATGGGGCCGGTTCTTTTTGTCCCTGTCGATTCGTGTATAAACGATCTGCACACGCATGGAATTCCTGTTTTTCAGCACTTCCCCAAAAGCAGCCGGGTTTGCTGCCATCAGGTTTTCGAGCAGATTTTCGGTTGAAACCACTGGTTTAGTTGTTTTACAGGCTTGAAGAAAGGCGATCAGGATCAGGCCAAAACAAAAAAGCTGTACCGTTTTGAACATGCTCAAAAATAAGACTTAAAGACCAACCACAGAAAGCATTAAGTGATGGAAAACAGGATGTTGACAGCTGTTCGCTTTCAAAACAATCCCCTATCTTTGCCGTCCTTAAAAAAGAACCCCAATTAATATTCTATTATGGCACTGAAAGGTTTGGTTAGGTTTTTTGCAATCATGCTGATCTTCATTTCTGTATGGCAATTAAGTTTTACGTGGATTGTCAACAATTTTGAAAGCAAGCAAAAAGCCAGAGCTGAGAAATATGTGAAAAGCAATTTCGGAAGCGCTTCAAAAGAAACGAGAGACTCTGCTTTTAATTCAACTTACCGTCGCTATGTTGACAGTTTAAAAGAAAAAGAACTGCTGAACATTGCTGTACTGTATCCTAAGTTAACGTACCAAAAAGCAATTGAGCAGGAACTGAACCTTGGTTTGGATCTGCAGGGTGGTATGAACGTTACACTGGAAGTTGGTTTAGATGGATTAATCCGCTCCATGAGTAACAATCCAAAAGATTCTACTCTTAATAAAGCATTGGAAAGTGCCAATAAAAAGAAAGCAAACAGCGATGCTGATTTTGTTACGCTTTTCCAGCAGGCTTATAGTGAAGTTTCCGGTGGTGGAAATTTAGCAGCACTCTTTGCAGGTGGAAAAAATAAGACCATCAAAATTGATGCAGGTAATGGAGCAGTGATTGAAGCGATACGTGTAGAATCAAGAGATGCCATTAAAAGAACCTACGACCGCTTAACAGCAAGGATCGATCAGTTTGGTGTTGCTCAACCCAATATCAGCTTCGATCAGAATAAAGGAATTATTACTGTAGAGCTTGCAGGTGTGGATGATCCTGAACGTGTACGTAAGTTCTTACAGGCAACTGCCAACCTTGAATTCTGGGAAACCTACCGTAATGAAGATCAGTTGGTGCAGCAAAGTCTGCAGCAGATCGATCAGAAAGTAAAAGCGTATTTAAGTGGTGGAACAGATACAACAAAAGCTGATACAACCAACAAAACAGCAGGTGTAAACGAACAACCTGTTACATCATTGATGGCTCAGCAGGTAGATGGCAAAGCTGTAGGTTACAGCAGCGCTACTATTGGTTTGATCCGCATTTCTGATACAGCTTTATTTTCAAAATATACAAAACTGGATATTGTAAAAGCTTCTATTCCATCTACCATGCGTTTTCTCTACGGTGCCAAACCTGTAGGAAAAAACAAACGGGGTGAAAGCTTATTGGAAATATTTGTCATTAAAACTGTTCCCGGTTCTGATCTTCCGAAGTTAACCGGAGAATTCATTACTGATGCCAACCAGGATTTCAATCAGCGGAACAATGAAGTGCTGGTAAACATGGCCATGAGCAAAAAAGGCGCTGATATCTGGGAAAAAATGACCGGTGAAGCGTTCAGTGGTAAATATGCTATTGCCATTGCTCTTGATAATTATGTGTACTCTGCACCCGGTGTAAATAACGGTGCTATTTCGGGTGGTAACTCACAGATCAGCGGATCATTTACTACACAGGAAGCACAGGATTTGGCAAGCATCTTACGTACTGGTAAACTCCCCGCTCCTGCTAAAATTGTACAGGAACAGGTTGTTGGTCCAACACTTGGTGCTGAAGCAATCAAAGGTGGTTCACTGTCGTTCCTCATTTCATTTATTGTGATTTTTGTTCTGATGCTTGTGTATTATAACACAGGCGGATGGGTTGCAAATATTGCCCTGATCTTAAACTTATTATTTACTGTTGGTGTACTCAGCGCATGGGGTGCAACATTAACTGCTGCAGGTATTGCCGGTTTGGTACTTACCATTGGTATGGCAGTAGATACGAACGTAATCATCTTTGAACGTATTAAAGAAGAGTTAACCAAAGGCAAGAGCTACCAGTTAGCAGTAAACGATGGTTACAAGCATGCCCTTGCTCCCGTACTGGATGCACACGTAACAACCTTATTAACCGCCATCATCCTGTTGTATTTCGGGTTAGGTCCGGTAAAGGGTTTTGCAACCACACAGATCATTGGTATCCTCCTCAGTTTATTCTGTGGTATTCTTGTTTCCAGGCTCATTACTGATTTCTGGATGAAGAAGAACCGTCACTTTGAATATTTTACCCGTATTTCACGCAACATCTTTAAACATGCTGCTTACAAATTCATTGAGTACCGCAAGGTTGCTTATGGTATTTCGGTGGTTGTTTTACTGCTGGGTGTTGGATCAATCTTCAATGGTTTTGATTATGGTGTTGAATTCAGAGGAGGACGCAGCTATACAATCAAGTTCGATCGTGAAATGAAGAATGAAGAAGTTGCAAACGAGCTGAATAAAGTATTAAACAGGTTCCCGATCATTAAAACAGTTGGTAACAACAAGCAGTTAAATATCACTACTGATTATATGATTGAGCAACCCGGTCAGCAGGTTGATTCTATTGTAGAAAGTAAAATATTTGAAGGACTGAAAACCTTCCTGCCTGCAGGAACTACCTATCAGCAGTTCGATAAAAAATTTAAACAGAGTTCACAAACAGTACAGCCTACCATTTCTGATGACTTGAAGAAAGGTGCATTATGGGCAACCATACTCGGCTTGCTGGCAATTACTTTGTACATCTTTGTACGTTTCCGTGACTGGAGATATTCAGTAGGTACAATTGTAGCCTTGATGCATGACGTACTGGTAACATTGATTGTGTTCTCTTTCCTGAGAAACATCGTTCCTTTCCCGCTTGAAATCGATCAGCACTTTATTGCGGCGATCTTAACGGTAATTGGTTTCTCTATGAATGATACCGTGGTTGTATTTGACCGTGTGCGTGAATACAGTGCAAAAATGTTTGGTCAGGATAAGGGTGTAATCCTTAACAAAGCCATCAATGATACACTGGCTCGTACCATCATGACATCACTCACTGTGTTCTTAACGTTGCTCATCCTCTTCATCTTTGGTGGTGAGGTAACAAGAGGCTTTGCCTTTGCAATGTTAATCGGTGTTATCACAGGTACTTACTCATCAGTATTCGTGGCAGCACCAATCCTGATGGATTTTGCAAAAAACAAACCATTAGGTCAGCCTGAAAAAGATAAAACGCTGGCAAGAGCAAGACATACTATCAGCTAATAACTGATTCATATAAATAAAAAACCCTAAGGGAGATGACGGGGTGTTTTATTTTACAGCATAGTATATTCTTAAAGTCTGAAACTAAAGACGTTTTAAAATGTAATAACCCCACAGTCATTTGGCAAAGAGGTTATTAAAGAATTCAAACCAAGGCCCAGCCCTGATTTCTTATTGCTTATGGTTGAAATAAATAATTGCCTA
>CAZOLW010000080.1:0-8601 GCA_964580775.1 uncultured Chitinophagaceae bacterium
GGGAAGAACAGAAGTTTGGGGGGGTAATGAAGTACCGCTCTTTCTCCTTTGGGGAAAGAGATGGAGATAGGGGCTGAATATCATTAATTTTGTATCCCGCCAAAGCGGGACGACGCCAATGCAGATGAATAAAGAACAGGTGATGACTCAATAAAAATAAACAACGTGAAACCGGATTTTAAAAAGTATCAGGACGGATTGGTGCCAGCCATCATCCAGGATTATAAGACAGGCAAAGTGCTCATGCTGGGTTTTATGGATGAAGAATCGTATGTAAAAACAGAAGAAACCGGCAAGGTTACTTTTTACAGCAGAAGTAAACAACGCTTGTGGACCAAGGGTGAAGAGAGTGGAAATTTTTTAACCGTGAAGCAAGTGTTACTGGATTGTGACCAGGATACGGTATTGATTAAAGCTGAGCCTGCCGGACCTGTTTGTCATACCGGTGCTGATACCTGCTGGAGTGAGAAAAATCACAGTGACGACTTTTTATCGTATTTAGAAGAGATCATTGAGCTGCGCCGCAAAAGCACTGACGGTAAAAGTTATGTAAAGAGCCTGTTCGATAAAGGAATTAATAAGATAGCCCAGAAAGTGGGAGAGGAAGCAACAGAAGTGATCATTGAAGCAAAGGATAATAATGAAGAATTATTCCTGGGTGAAGCGGCCGATCTGCTGTTTCACTTTATCGTTTTATTAAGAGCGAAAAATGTTTCTTTGCAGGATGTGATTTACGTACTCAAACAAAGACATTCAAAATAAAATATGAAAAATCTGTTCGTGGTTTTATTGCTTGTAAGCTCGGCTGTAACCATTCAGGCGCAGCAAATATTTTCTATTAAAGGAACCATTAAAGGCGCTAAAGAAAATGCAAAGGTGATCCTTCGTTTTGATAATCAGCAAAGTGAAACACTGGCTGAATCAGTGATCAAAAACGGAATGTTTGAACTGAAGGGAAACTTAACTGAAACAGCCATGCATGTGCTGTCAGTGGAAGGCAGCGAACAGAATCTCGGCATCTTCCTCGATGCTTCTGATATTACTGTAAACGGTAGAATTGATTCATTGCCTTATGCTACGGTGAAAGGCTCTAAATCAAATAATGAGTTCGCAGAATTTAAGCGCACATTCGATCCATACTTTTCAAGATTAGATGCATTGGGAAAACAACTCTCTAATCCCGCAATGCAGCCAAAACAGGATTCGTTATATGCTGTAGCAAGGATTGTGATTGAAGAATTAAATCTGAAAGCAGATGAATTTATTGCAGCCAATAATCAATCAGCAGTAACTCCTTTGCTGTTGTATATTCTGTATAATTTCTTTCAGCAACCCGATATTTTAGATCAACGTTTTGCAAAACTCACTGAACAATCTCAGAGAAGTTATTACGGTCGCATGGTAAACAGTATTGTGCAGGAGAATAAGATAGGATCAGTAGGTTCGCAGGCAATTGATTTTATACAGGCCGATACATCAGGTAATAATGTTTCATTGAAATCATTCCGTGGTAAATATGTACTGGTTGATTTCTGGGCAAGCTGGTGCGGTCCCTGCCGTATGGAAAATCCAAATGTGGTGGCAGCATACCATAAATTCAACAATAAGAATTTTACTGTGTTAGGTGTTTCATTAGACAGAGCCAAAGAGCCCTGGATACAGGCCATCAAAAAAGATGGATTGTTATGGACACAGGTAAGTGATCTGAAATTCTGGAATAACGAAGCGGCAAAATTGTATAAGATATCTGCTATACCGCAAAACTTTCTGATTGGTCCTGATGGAACCATCGTTGCGAAGAATTTGCGTGGCGAAGAACTCCATGCCAAGCTGGAAGAACTTCTGAAAACAAATTAAGAATGAAATATTGCCTCTTTGCTTTGCTGCTGTTGATGGGATTTCCCCTTTCGGCACAGGAAAAGAAGTTTGTATTGAAAGGTTCTGTTCCTGCAACAGTAAAAAAATACAATGCACTTTTGAGCTGGGATAATGGCGCTAATGGTGAAGAAGTAAAAGTTGTCAATGGAAAGTTCACAATCAACGGGACACTGAGCAACCCCGGTATTGCCACACTCAGTTTACAGGAAGCTGATCCAAAGCCCGGTAAAGAATTCAGCCGGCTTGAATACGAACAGAATACTCTTTTACTTTTTGTTGACAGCGGCATAATTACAGTTACAACAAAAACATTGTTATGGGATGCTGTTGTAAAAGGGTCTGCAATTATAAATGATTATAACAACTATCAGCACCAGATACAACCGCTCAGCCGTTTGGAAAGTAAGTTTGGTGAAGTGTATGACACCTACTTCAAAGCAAAGAAAGAAGAACTTGCGAAAGATGTATTTGAATTATATACAGGCATAGCAGATCTGTATTATAAAGAGCAGCTGCAGTTTGTAAAGATGAACCCTTCCTCAACTGTTTCATTGTATTTAATTCAGCAGGCCATTGGATCAAATCCTGATGCTGCGAAAGGTGATCCTATGTTTGTATTACTTACACCTGCACTTCAAAACAGTGAAAAGGGGAAAGAACTTAAAGACCTGATTGAATTGGGAAGGAAAACAATGGTAGGTAAACAGGCTATTGATTTTACACAGCCGGATGCCAGCGGAAATAATATTTCACTCTCTTCATTTAAAGGAAAGTATGTGCTGGTTGATTTCTGGGCCAGTTGGTGTGCACCCTGCCGCAAAGAGAGCCCGAATCTGGTAAAGGCTTATGAAAAATACAAGAGTAAAAACTTTGAAATACTTGGCGTATCGCTTGATCAGAATAAAGAGAAGTGGCTGAAAGCAATTAATGATGATCATTATACCTGGACACAGGTGGGAGATATCAAAGGCTGGGAAAATGCAGCTGCCCGTGAATATGGAATCCAGGGTATCCCGTTTAATCTGTTACTTGATCCAAACGGTGTAATCGTTGCGAGAAATTTGAGAGGGGAGGCGCTGGAGAAGAAGTTAGAAGAGATATTAAAAACCAATTAATCATGAAGCAATCTTTGTATGTAGTTTTGATGTTAGCAAGTTTACTTTCATCAGCACAGGAGAAGAAATTTACGATTGAAGGAGCATTGCCTGTAACCAAAGGGAAATATAATGTATCATTACGATGGAATAGCGGTGAGCGCAACAAGGTAGTAAAAGTTACTAATGGGAGATTCTTTATTAGCGGAACAATTGAAGGACCTATAAGGGCAACGCTGATTTTAAGTAATCAGGATTCGCTTATAGAAAATGAAGTTACCACTGCTGAACTAATACAAAATTCACTTGGACTTTTTCTTGATGAAGGAACGATTACCGTAACAAGTCAAACGACATTAACAAATGCTGAAGTAAAAGGCAACTCAGTGGTAAACGATTTTCAATCTTACCATGTACAAAGCAGGCCTCTTACACAATTACTAGTTAAAATATATGAAGCAAAAAGCCATTATACTAAAAACAGTGAGTCATCGCAAATTTTGAGTCAGATGCTAAAAGGTTATGATGAGCTCTCTTATTTTGAAGAAATGAGGTTTGTAAAAGAGCATCCTTCCTCACCAGTTTCGTTATTTATGGTGAAAAAATCGTTGGGATATGATATAAATCTTGTAAAAGCATTGCCAATGTTCGCATTACTTACTGATACATTAATTCAGAGCCCAAATGGGAAGAAACTAAAAGAAATTATTGAAACAGCTAAGAAGTCTATGATTGGTGCAAAAGCTGTTGACTTTGTACAGCCTGATATATATGGGAGTAATATCACGCTGTCATCTTTCAAAGGGAAATATGTACTGGTTGATTTTTGGGCGAGTTGGTGCATCCCCTGTCGGGCAGAAGGCCCGGGCATGATAAAGGCATATACAAAGTTTAAGGATAAAAATTTCGAAATCTTTGGTGTAACACTTGACGAGAATAAAGAAAAATGGCTGAAAGCAATTAAAGATGATAGTTATACATGGGTGCAGGCAGGAGACATGAAAGGATGGGAAAATACAGCTGCTCTTGAATACGGAATTAATGCTATTCCTTTCAACTTTTTACTTGATCCAAATGGTGTTATCATTGCCCGCAATTTAAAAGGGGAGGCTTTGGAAAAGAAGTTGGAAGAAGTATTAAAATAAAACCCCATCAGAGCGATGAGGTTTTATTTTAATTCAAATTACTTAATGCTATTTATTTCTTTGGTTCCTCTGTAGACTTTGGATCAAAATAAGCTTTGCTGTAATTCACATGCAACAGATCATATCGTTTAAACTGAACCAGTAACCTTTTTTCAAAATCAGTCCAGTTTTTATTTTCCTTACTGCTCCATAAAACTTCACTCAAGGCAGAAATTCTTGGCAGTAGCATGTATTCAATTTTCTTCGTGTTGGGAATATATTCCGTCCACAGATTTGCCTGTGCACCTCTTACAAATTTTGCTTCATCTGCTGTTAATTCTTTTGGTACCGGTTCGTAGCTGTACACTTTCTGAATGGGTGTATATCCTCCAATAGTAACAGAATCTTCATTGTAGGTCTGTCTGTGATCAAAATAAACATGACTACCAGGTGTCATCAAAACATAATGGCTTTGCTTCGCTGCAGCAATACCACCTGCTTCACCACGCCAGCTCATTACTTGTGCATTGGGAGCTAAACCACCTTCAAGGATTTCATCCCAGCCAATCAATGTTTTTCCTTTGCTGTTGAGATATTTTTCCATTCGCTGTACAAAATAACTCTGGAGTTCATGTTCATCTTTCAACTTCAGGTCCTTCATCCTTTTCTGGCAGGATGGACATTGTTTCCAATGTGTTTTCGGACATTCATCTCCTCCGATATGAACATACTTCGATGGGAATAACTCAATCACTTCATCTAACACATTTTCTAAAAATTTGAAGGTTGAATCTTTTCCTGCGCAGAACACATCATCAAATACACCCCATGTTTCCTGTACTAATTTCACACGGCCTTTCTGTTGTTCTTCCACACTCTTTAATGAAACCATGAAAGAGGGAATATTGGTTGGTCTGTTGGGAAAACAACTCAACCATGGATAAGCTGCAATGGCAGCACTGCCATGGCCGGGCATTTCAATTTCAGGAATTACTTCAATGAAACGTTCTTTAGCATATTGTACAACATCTTTAATTTCTTCCTGTGTATAAAACCCTTCTAATGGCTGATTATTGCTTCCTTTACCGGGATAGCGGCCAATAATTGTTCCGTTTCGTTTACTTCCAACAGAAGTGAGCAACGGGTATTTATTGATTTCTATGCGCCAGCCCTGGTCGTCAGTTAAATGCCAGTGAAACGTATTCATTTTATGATAAGCAAGAAAATCAATGTATCGCTTTACATACGAAGCAGGGAAGAAATGGCGGCTTACATCCAGGTGCATGCCACGGTATTGGAAACGTGGCTCATCCTGGATTGATAATGCAGGGATTTTAAATTGCTTACTGCTGATTGATTTTTCATCAACTGAAAGTAATTGTATCAGCGATTGCATTCCGTTAAATGTACCGGAATAAGTATCACCTGAAACAGTAACTCCTTTTGAATTAACAGTTAGATCATATTTTCCTTCTGTTCCGGGTGCAATGAATTTCTTTGTAGAGAAACGGATGAAATTCTTTGCTGAAGATTTGACTGTCTTTAACTTGAACCCATAAAATGATTGCAGATGCTGATTAAAAAAGGAAGCTGTTGCGTTTTCTCCATCATCACCCAGCACAATCACTGTTGCAGGTGTAATGGTGAAACTGCCTTTTTTCAGTTCAAGCATTTTTGGTTTTGGAATAATGTTCACTTCCTGTGCATTTAGCGAAACAACAAAGAAGAATAAGAATGACAGTAATGATAGTTTCATGTGTATGGTTTATGTTGTTGAATTATTTTAAAACAGGTAAAATAATATTCGATGCATTCTTTGCATCGTGCCAGATTTTAATTGTTGCCTTTTGGTAATCGCTTTCAGCCGCCTCATAAATATTCACAAATTTCTGCGGGTTGCGGTCAACCAGCGGAAACCAGCTGCTTTGAATCTGGATCATGATGCGATGACCTTTCTGAAATGTATGTGCCACATCAGGCAATTCAAATTTTACTTTCTCAATTTTGTTTGGAGTGAATGGGGAAGGCGTTTCAAAACTATTCCTGAATTTTCCACGCATAACTTCACCACGTACAAGCATTTGGTAATCACCCATTGGATAATTTCCTCCAGCTTGTCTGCCCATTCCCGCTCTGTCGCCGGGATATGTAAAGTCACTTGGAAAAACATCAATCAGCTTTACAACAAAATCAGCATCTGTTGTTGAAATGCTGGCAAGCAGATCAGCTATTACTGTTCCTGCAAGTGTAACATTATCAGTTAGCACATCTGTCTGAAAAGAAAGTACATCAGTTCTTCTGTTGGCAAAACGCTGGTCATCGGTCATATAAGCAACAGTACGGCTGAAGTGCACATCTTCTGTATAAGGAACAGGTTTGGATGGATCGCTCACATATTCACTGAAACTTTTTGCGGTTGCAGATTTGATCCAGTTCAGTTTTCCATTTTCCTGCAAATAGATTGCTGTATTTTGAACATTAGCTGCAGGCCATTGTGTGAAGTTTCTCCATTTGTTTTCACCGGTAAAGAAGATGGTTGCTTCAGCTAAATCGTCAATGTTTGCTTTTCCTTCCAAATGATGCATGAAGAAAGGTATTTCAATTTCATTCTGATAGTAAGCCGATGTATTGCTGCCAAACTTTGCGTTACCCATACTTGAGCCATCTGTGCCGGACCATTGTCCATGAGACCAGGGGCCCATCACAATGCGGTTATTGTTTTTTGCTTTCTTTTCAATGGCTTCATACGTTCTCCATGCACCAAAACAATCTTCTGCATCAAACAAACCACCCACTACCAATGTAGCAGTATGATTAGGAATATTGTTGACAAAGTTTCTTGGATTTCTTGCTTTCCACCAGTCATCATAAGTGGGGTGTTTGTACATGTCATGCCAGAAAGCAATACTATCGCCAATTAATGTTGCAAGGTTTTTTGTAGTGCCGGCTTCTAAATAAAATTTATAAGCATCTTTTGTTGGAAACTGAAAACCTGGTGAGCCCGCAGTTGTAGGCTTGGGTCTTGGTTTTCCGAAAGAAGAATAAAAAGAAAATCCATCCATTTGAAAGAATGCACCATTGTGATGAAAATCATCACCCATAAACCAATCTGTTACCGGAGCCTGCGGACTAACGGCAACCAGTGACGGATGATTACTCATCGCTGCCATTGTGGAATAGAAGCCTGGATAAGAGATACCGAAAATGCCCACCTTCTTATTGTTGCTGGGAAGATTTTTTGTCAGCCAGTCAATTGCATCGTATGTATCACTTGCTTCATCTGTTTCTGTTCCTTTTTTTGTTGGGTTGAAAGGACGTACATCTACAAACTCACCTTCACTCATCCAACGGCCACGTACATCCTGAAATACGATGATGTAATTTCTGCGCATATAATACCGCCAGTGATTATTCCAGAATGTACGGAAATTATTTTCTCCATACGGAGCACAGGAATAAGGCGTACGGTTCATTAAAATGGGATGTGCTTCACTGTTATCTTTCGGAGTATAAACCGATGTGAACAGTTTAACACCATCTCTCTTGGTATTATAAATTTCCTTCTTTGAGTAGTTATCACGGTTCCATGCAGAGTCCTGCGGGTTTGTTGTTTGTGCAACTAAAGATGAAAGGAGAAAAAAAGAGATAAGCGTGAAAAGCAATTTTCTCATAGCTGTTGATTTATAGCGGGAAGTTATTGAATTTGAATGAAAGGAACTGTGCCTGATACGGAAATTGTATAACCGGTTGCTCAGCATTGCTTTTCAGCAATCACAGTCCATTTTTCTGCTGTAAGTTTCAAAAGCGAAACAGTATCTGTACGAAAACTTTCTTCAAGTTTTTCTTTTGAAAAGTGCTCCGATGCTTTCATGAAATTGCCGGGTATTATATCCCGGTTGGCGATGGTTACATGCGGATGAAAAGGGCGTTCGTCGGGTTTGATGATATTACGGAAAGATTGAATAAAATGGTCTTCTGTTTCTTTACGTAGAATACCTAACTGCTGATTCTCATCCACAGTAACGAAGATGACCCTGTCACTGAAATGCGAAAAATTCTGCAGCTGAATTTCAACCGGCAGTTTATCTGTTTGAAAAGATTGTAATGTATCTGTAAGTAATTGTTCCGATTCATTCTTCAGCCAGAAAGGAGTAACCAGTGTGATATGTGCTGCTGACTTTAAAGCAACGGTACAGCCGAAATGATCTCTCATCCAAAGCTTATGCTTTTGAACTTTGTCATTAATTGCAGCAGGACAAGATACAGCAACGAAATACATACTATATGGATCAGGAACGGGCATTTTATTAAAACAGTTTTGGTAATTCTTTTATAAAAGTAACAATACTCATCCACATCATCACGGCTACAACTATCCAGCCGCTCAATAAAAGCCATTTTGGGTGATTATAATGAGTGAGCTTTCGCTTCATCATTACCCACAACATCAGTACCAAGCAACAGCAACAACAAGCTAACCAAGGTAGCCAAGGTGCTGTTTCGCA
>CAZOLW010000081.1:0-1237 GCA_964580775.1 uncultured Chitinophagaceae bacterium
TTATGTCAGGATTCTTCTTTTCAACTCATTGATATTTCACATCATCTTTCTCCGTTCAATGATCCGCAGGCTGCGTATGTGGTGAGAAATGCTACCAGGCAATTTCCAGCCGGCACCTTTCATCTTGTATTGGTGAACATGTTTCAATACAAGCCCGATCATTTGCTGATGGTCCACCACAATGATCAGTATTTCTGTATAGCTGATAATGGACTTATCACCATGATACTGGAAGAACCGCCGCAGGAAGTAGTGGCATTGCAGCTCGATAAATCTTCAGCCCGACATACACTGGCATGTACAGAAGTTTTTGCAAGGGCCATTCAGCAGGTAATTGCCGGAAAGAAATTAAAAGAGATTGGTGATGATTCAATTTCTATCCAGGTAAGAAATCCGTTACGGCCCATGACTACCAACCAGTAGATGGAAGGTCAGATCATTTCCATCGATCATTTCGAAAATGTAATTGTGAATATTACGCAGGATGAGTTTGAAGCGCAACGCAAAGGCCGACGTTTTAAAATTGTATTTAAACGGGATGAAGTGATTGACCGTTTCAGTGAAACCTATGCTGATGTAAATGAAGGGGAGAAACTGGCTCTTTTCAACTCAGCCGGGTATCTTGAAATTGCTATTAACAAAGGAAACGCTGCCGGGCTTTTTGGTTTACAGGGCTTCTCTGAAAAGAATATGAGCCAGTATACACAGAGCCGTTTGTTCTATCAAACTGTACGAGTTTACTTTGAATAATGACTTCCTTGAAATTATCCTGTTAAAACACAGATCAAATTCCCGTTTATACCCTCATCTCCTTATTTTTGCCTGCCCGCATTAAACCGGGTTCTTAAACCAACGCTTTTTATGAATTTCCAAAAGCTCAACAACATTACAGGCTGGATCACAGGCCTCTTTGCATGTGCCATTTATATCTTAACCATGGAGCCTTCCGGCAGTTTATGGGATTGTGGTGAATTTGTTTCCACTGCCTATAAATTAGGTGTTCCGCATCCGCCGGGTGCCCCCTTATTTATTTTAATGGGAAGATTGTTTACACTCTTTACACCTAATGATGCGGCAGTTGGTGTAAACCTGATGTCAGCTTTGGCAAGTGGTTTTACCATTATGTTTCTGTTCTGGACCATTACCCATTTTGGAAGAAGACTTGTGCAGAAGGAAAATGAAGAACTCCAGGGAAACCAGTTGTTCAGCATTATGGCTGCCGGTGTAATTGGGGCTT
>CAZOLW010000081.1:1247-7814 GCA_964580775.1 uncultured Chitinophagaceae bacterium
ACCATCCTGTTCCTGTTCTGGACAATTACGCATTTTGCGCGCAGAATTGTGAACCTCAAAATAACAGAAATCCCAAGTGCATACCAGATCTGGTCAGTTATGGGCGCAGGTGTTGTAGGCGCCCTGGCATATACCTTCAGTGATTCATTCTGGTATAGTGCAGTGGAAGGGGAAGTATATGCATTGTCTTCTTTCTTTACCGCCATTGTATTCTGGGCCATCCTGAAATGGGAGCATGAAGATTCAAAAGCCGGTGAAGATGATATGAAGCGTACACATGCTGAGCGTTGGATTGTGCTGATTTTCTTCCTCATGGGATTAAGTATTGGTGTTCACTTACTCAACCTCTTAACTATCCCCGCCATTGTAATGGTCTATTATTTCCGCAGGTATAAACCAACATGGACTGGTGGAATTGTTGCTTTACTTGTTGGTGTAGGAATATTAGGTGTAATACAGGTGGCAGTTATTCAATGGAGTATTGCTACTGCAGGCTGGTTCGACCGTTTATTTGTAAACAGTTTTGGCCTGCCTTTCTTCTCCGGATTTATTTTCTTCTTTGCAGCAGTAGCGGCACTTATCTGGTTTGGTTTAAGATGGGCGCAGGCAAATCACTGGCGCTTTCTGCGTTTGGGTTTGTGGAGTTTTGCGTTTATGCTCATTGGATATTCAACATATATTACTACCATGATCCGCTCCAATGCAAATCCTGCTGTTGATATGAATGATGTAAATAATCCTACTTCATTGGTAAGTTACCTTAGCCGTGAACAGTATGGAGATATTCCATTATTAAAAGGCCAGGTATTTACAGCAGAAGCGAATTATGAAGATGTGGGCGAAGTGTATCAGCGTGTAGGCGATAAGTATGAAGTGGTAGGTACAAAACGGAAAGCCGTTTATCCTCCCGAGCAAACAATGGTGTTTCCACGTTTATGGGATGCAAGTAATGACCAGGGACATGCTGATTACTATGCACAGTTCCTCGGCATTGGAAAAATGCAGGATAAACAAACAGGAAAAATTTCTTACGAACGTGATCCTGATATGGCCGATAACTTTAAATTCTTCTTTAAATACCAGATTGGTATTATGTACGGACGTTATTTCATGTGGAATTTTGCCGGTAAACAAAATGATGTGCAGGGTGTGGGTGAAAGAAGAAATGGTAACTGGATCAGTGGCATTTCATTTTTAGACAATTCCCGTTTGGGCAATCAGAAACTGATGCCTGACAGTTTAAAAAATAACAAGGCAAACAATACTTTATTCTTCCTTCCTTTCTTACTCGGATTGTTTGGACTAATTCAGCAACTCAGTAAACACAAGCGTGATGGGCTGATTGTTGGTCTGTTGTTTTTATCAACCGGGCTTGCGATTGTATTATACCTTAATCAGGCCGGTCCTCAACCACGTGAAAGGGATTATGCCTATGTAGGAAGTTTCTATGCATTTGCCATCTGGATTGGTCTTGGATATTTCCTTGTAAAAGAAATGTTTGAAAAAGTCATTAAAGGAGCTGCCGGCTCATATGCTGCTGCTGCTTTATGTTTCGTTGCTGTACCATTGTTAATGGCCAGCCAGGAATGGGATGATCATGACCGCAGCAAGAAAACACTTGCTCCTGATCTGGCTGCTGATTATCTTGAAAGCTGTGCACCTAATGCCATTTTATTTACGGTTGGTGATAATGATACTTATCCATTGTGGTATGCGCAGGAAGTAAAAGGTATCCGTCCTGATATTCGTGTGATCAATACAAGTTTATTAGGGACTGACTGGTACATCAACCAGCTCCGTTATAAAGTAAATCAAAGCGATCCGATTGATGTAATCTGGAATGAAGAACAGATTGCAGGTGATAAACGGAATATTGTGTATCATATCCCCGTTTCTCAAACCGATACTTCTTATGTTGATCTGTACACAATGATGAAAGATCAGGCTGGCAGTGATGCAGAAAATAAAATGTACCGTGTGCAAAGCGGTGAACTCCTGAATTATTTCCCTGTTAACCGTGTTATTGTTCCCGTTGATGAGAATGTGGTAAGACAGAATGGAACAGTTACAGCAAAAGACAGTGTGGTGAAAGAAGTAAGGTTCCAGATTGCAAAAGGGTACCTCTTTAAAAATGACGCTGCTATTATGAATGTAATTGCAGCCAATAAATGGAAACGCCCTATTTATTTCACCCAGCCTTTGCAGATGGGATTTGATGATTACCTGCGCCAGGATGGTTTAACCTATCGTCTTGTTCCTGTTGCAAATGCAAGAGGTACTGTAAATATGGACTGGATGTATGATAAGGTGATGAACAAATTCAAATATGGCAGTGCCGATAAAGACGGTGTTTATTTTGATGAAGAAAACCGCAGACATTTATTGAACATTCGCAATGCTCACACCATTCTTGCAATGAATTTGATTGCAGCAAATCGTAAAGATGATGCAAAGAAAGTATTGCAGCGTTGTGATCAATTAATGAAATCGAAGAATATGCCTTATGGTATGGCTTCCCGTTACGGAAACGATCATAATGAAAAGAGTTTCTATTTTGGCATGACTGCTTTCCAGGCAGGTGATATAGAAATGGGCAAGCGCATTATGGAACAGGTGAAGAAAGATTGTGAGCAGCAAATGGCGTTTTACGAATCTGTTTCAGATGGCGATACAAGAACTCCATCAGAGTATGAATACCAGATGGCCAAGCAATTGGTGCAGGGTATTGATAATGCATTAAAAGAATATGTGCAGGGAGTGAAACCGGGATCGGATACAATACCTGCGAACAAAGAAGTTCCGCAAACGATCAAGAACAAACCTGATACACAGAAATAAAGCATCTGCGTTTCGCCTTAATAAATTGCCGGTAAGGGGGAAAGATGGGGAGAAGAAGTTTAATACTTAATTCCCGCCTTTCCCTTCTTCCCGGCTTTTTTTATTGCTTATTATTTGCTTTGTATTCCTCTTCAATTGTTTGAACAACCGACACCATGTACTTTACAAACTTGGTACTTTGTTTCTCAATCTGTTTGTTCATTTTGCGGTACATACCAACAGAAGAAATACCCACCCGTTGAAAGTTTTCTACATTGGTGATATCAGTGCTGAGAGTAGGCGTCATGGTTGTTCTTGCACTGGGAATATATACCCATCCAAATGGAACGGGAAAACCGGTAACAATCAATGCAGTGGCCGTTCCAATGCCGGCTGCAGTTACAACCGTACCTAATAGATTCTGTTTTGTATGAACAAATTTCACCATCACCAATTTTACGTTGCAACTGGTGGTTTGTGTGCCGCTGTTCATTGAAAGTTTGAATGGATGTGTTTCACTGTTATACACTTCCACAAACTTTGTCATCTTTTTCAGAATTTCCTGTTTGTATTCAAATTCCTGTATGATCCGTAAGTCGAGCTCCAGGTTCAGCGTTTCAATCCTGGCTTCTTTTTTCAGAAGTAATTCAGGCCCTTTGCAGGAGCTGAAAAGAGTAATACTGACAAGGCTGGCAATGACAAAATGGGTGAATTTTCGCATGGATATGTATTTTTCTGACGGTAAAATAAGAAATCATCGGAAATACTGTCAAGAACTTTTTGGGTTCGGTATTTGTTGTTCATCAATTAACGGCATGCTAAACGCTGTTAGCAGAAATTAAAGTAAATTGATAGTTGATTATGATCGGCCATTTCTTTTCCAAATATGATCCCTCGCAAAACGGGCAAACCAAGTTTGAGCAACTGCTCGATCTGTTTACCCAATTGCTTACTTATACCAGCGGTGATGTTACTGAAGCCATGGATTGGCTCAACCAGCTGGATCGCAAATTTCAACTTACCAATGACGAATATGGTATTGGCGATTTTATTGAAGAGTTAAAAGAAAAAGGATATCTCGATGAAAACAAAGTAACGGGTGAATTTAAAATTACTTCTAAAACTGAGCAGACAATCCGTAAGCAGTCATTAGAAGAGATTTTCGGGAAGCTGAAAAAAACAAAGCAGGGAAATCATCAAACCTTTAAGCCGGGCATGGGAGATGAAATTAATCCTGAAACAAGACCTTTTCAGTTTGGTGATACACTGGAGCAGATTGATTTCACAAACTCCATCCGCAATGCACAAATCAATCATGGTATCGACAGTTTCCAGATGCGTGAAGATGACCTGGAGATAAGAGAAACAGATTTCAAAACGCAGACTTCAACAGTGCTGATGATTGATATTTCTCACTCCATGATTTTATATGGTGAGGACAGGATTACACCTGCCAAGAAAGTAGCAATGGCGTTGAGTGAATTGATTCAGACAAGATATCCGAAAGACACATTGGATATTGTGGTATTTGGCAATGATGCATGGACCATTGAAGTAAAAGACCTTCCTTATTTACAGGTTGGCCCATACCATACAAATACAGTTGCAGGATTGGAGCTTGCAATGGAAATTCTTCGCCGTCAGAAAAACCCAAACAAACAAATCTTCATGATTACAGATGGTAAACCCACCTGTTTGAAAATTGGGAAGAAGTATTATAAAAACAGTTTCGGCTTAGACCGTAAAGTGGTAAACCGTTGTATTAATCTTGCTGCGCAATGCAAGAAGCTGAAAATACCGATCACTACATTTATGATTGCCACCGATCCTTACCTGCAAAAATTTGTACAGGAGTTTACAGAAACCAATCATGGTAAAGCTTTCTTTGCTTCATTGGATAAATTAGGGGCATTTATTTTTAAGGATTTTGAAAGTGGAAAGAGGAAGACAGTTTACTAAAATCTGCCGGGAAGATTTGTAAGGCGGGAAGTTGGAAGAAAAACACAGCCTATGTATACACTGACTGAAAAAGAAGTATGGCTTTGTAAAGAAATTGTGGATTGTGCTTTTAAAGTACATAAGGAATTGGGCGGGGGTTTATTGGAAAAAGTGTATGAAGCCTGCCTTTGTCACGAACTTGCCAAAAAAGAAATACCTTATCGCAGACAAGTGGAGCTGCCCATTTATTATGATGGTTTATATTTTGATGAAGGATTAAGAATAGATGTTCTTGTTGACAATACAATTATCTGCGAATTAAAAGCAGTAGAAACTGTAAATAAACTTTGGGAAGCACAAATTATCAGTCATCTAAAAATGACTCATTTACATGTTGGCTTCCTGATTAATTTTAATGTATCCCTGATAAAAGATGGAATCAGGAGATATAGTATAGAATAAAAATGGGATTTCCGTCTTCCCGACTTACCGGCAATGAATACAAATAAGACATTAGGCGAATTAAAGAAGAGCGGTTATAAACCAAAAAGCATCAAAGAAGAAGTGAGGCAAAACTTAATTGCAAAACTTCAGCAGAATGAAAATGTATTTGAAGGGATATTGGGTTATGAAGATTCAGTAATACCCGATGTTGAAAGGGCATTGCTTTCACGGCATAATATTTTATTTCTTGGGTTACGTGGACAGGCGAAAACAAGAATGGCCCGTTTAATGACCGATCTGCTGGATGAATATGTACCGGTGGTGGCAGGCAGCGAAGTAAATGATGATCCTTTTCATCCCATATCACATTATGCAAAAGAGCTGATAGAAAAGGAAGGTGATGCAACAAAGATTGAATGGATTCACCGTTCACAGCGTTATGGTGAAAAGCTGGCAACACCTGATGTAAGTGTAGCTGATCTTATTGGTGATATTGATCCCATCAAAGCTGCTAATCTCAAGTTAAGTTTTGCTGATGAACGTGTAATACATTACGGGATCATACCCAGAAGCAACCGTGGTATTTTTGTCATCAATGAAATTCCTGATCTGCAGGCACGCATCCAGGTTTCGTTATTCAACATTTTAGAAGAGGGTGATGTGCAAATCCGTGGTTTTAAACTTCGGTTACCATTGGATATTTTATTTGTATTTACTGCGAACCCGGAAGACTATACCAACCGTGGATCAATTGTAACGCCGTTGAAAGATCGTATCGAAAGCCAGATACTGACTCACTATCCAAAAACAATCGAAGTTGGTTTAGCGATCACTGATCAGGAAGCAAGCATTCATCCTGAACAGGAAAAGAAAGTTGAAGTAAGTGATTTGATGAAACGGTTGATTGAGCAGGTTGCTTTTGAAGCAAGAAACAGTGAGTATGTTGATAAGAAAAGCGGTGTTAGTGCAAGGCTTACCATTTCAGCTTTGGAAAATGCTGTGAGTACAGCAGAGTTAAGAGCCATTCAGAATAAAGAGAAAACAACACAGGCGTGGATGAGTGATCTCATTGGCATTATTCCATCCATCACATCCAAAATTGAACTGGTATATGAAGGTGAACAGGAAGGCCCGTACCAGGTTGCCTTTCATTTGCTTGATAAAGCCATCCGCTCACAATTTGTACAATACTTCCCCAATCCTGAACAACCGAAAAAAAGAAAACAGGAAGCAACGGATAATCCGTACAAATCAGTAACCAACTGGTTTGATAAAGGAAATCAGCTCAGCATATTAATGAATACAAAAGATGAAGATAAAATTCACCAGTTGTATAATGTTGATGGGTTATACCCGTTAGTGAAAAAA
>CAZOLW010000082.1:0-7602 GCA_964580775.1 uncultured Chitinophagaceae bacterium
CTAAAAAAGCCGCTAAAAAAGCTGCTCCTAAAAAAGCCGCTAAAAAAGCTGCTCCTAAAAAAGCCGCTAAAAAAGCTGCTCCAAAAAAGAAAGCTGCTAAAAAAGCTGCTAAGAAGAAATAAGGTTCGAAAGAATCAAAAAAGAACCCTCCAGTTTACTGGGGGGTTTTATTTTTATAAAAAGTTTCTGTTGTTTAAACTCAATTGTCTTTCTTCAGACTGAATAAGCTGTCAGCAAATTCATGTTTGTCAAATACCAAAAGGTCTTCCACTTTCTCTCCTACCCCAATGAACTTTACAGGAATCTTAAACTGATGTGCAATTGCAAGTACCACTCCACCCTTCGCTGTCCCATCTAATTTTGTAATCACCAATCCTGTTACATCTGTAACCGCTGTAAATTGTTTTGCCTGTTCAATGGCGTTCTGGCCGGTTGATCCATCAAGCACCAGTAACACATCATGTGGCGCTTCAGGAATTACTTTCTGAATCACCCGTTTGATTTTACTCAACTCTTCCATTAAATGTGTTTTGGTATGAAGACGACCGGCGGTATCAATGATCAGCACATCAATGTCTTTTGCAACTGCACTGCTTACAGCATCAAATGCTACAGAAGCAGGATCGCTTCCCATTTCCCTTTTTACAATCGGCACACCGGCACGTTCACTCCAGATCGTTAACTGATCAACAGCCGCTGCACGGAATGTATCAGCTGCACCAAGCATAACTTTTTTACCGGCCTGTGTAAAATGATGTGCAAGCTTCCCGATAGTTGTTGTTTTCCCAACACCGTTTACGCCAACAATCATAATTACAAAAGGTCTTTTACCTGCAGGTAAATCAAAGTTTGAATAAGTTGTATCAGCAGGTGCATCAACGAGGATATTTTCAATTTCCTGCTGAAGTATTGAATTGAGTTCACTCGTATTAATAAATTTATCCTTCGCAACCCTTGCTTCAATCCGTTCAATGATTTCAACAGTTGTTTCAATCCCCACATCAGCACTAACCAATGCTTCTTCCAGGTTATCCAATACATCTGCATCAACCGTACTCTTTCCAGCAACAGCCCTTGCTATCTTACCTAAAAAGCCTTCTTTGGTTTTTTCCAAACCGTGGTCAAGACTTTCTTTTTCTTTTTTTCCGAACAGCTTTCCAAAAAATCCCATTGCTTCGTTTTTTTCTTTACAATATTACAATGATACCGGTAATGTATAAAAACAACAAAGCCGTTCCACATTTTCGTTTGGAACAGCTTTGAATATACTGATCAGGTATAAGTTATTTTTGAGCGAGGAAATCTTTCACTTTCTCTTTGTGCACAATTGCTTCTTTGAAAGTGTAAGCACCTGATTTAGGACTGCGTACAGCCTTAATTACTTTACTCCAGTTCTTTGCTTCTGCTGCGGCTTTCTGATCTTTTGTCTTAATCGCCGTTTTTGCTGCTTTTGCCATTTTACAAAATCATTTAAACATTACGTGAATGCGACACAGGGATTACTTAATCTCTTTGTGTACAGTTACTTTCTTGAGAATCGGGTTGAACTTTTTCAACTCCATACGCTCAGGTGTGTTCTTTTTATTCTTTGTGGTAATATAACGGCTTGTACCAGCTTTGCCCGAAGTCTTATGCTCTGTACACTCCAAAATTACCTGAACACGGTTACCTTTCTTTGCCATTGTAGCTCGATTTAGATATTCTTATTAAATATGTTCTCCTCTTGCTCTTAATTCCTTCACCACATTGTACAATCCTCTTTTATTAATTGTACGGATTGCTTCAGTAGATACTTTGAGCGTAACCCATTTATCTTCTTCAGCCAGGAAAAAACGCTTGGTTTGCAGGTTAGGCAAAAAGCGGCGTTTGGTTTTAATATTCGAGTGAGATACCTTATTTCCACCTATCGGCACCTTTCCTGTAAGCTGACATACTCTTGCCATGATACAAATTTTTTGGACGGCAAAGGTAGGAGAATTCGGCTTAAATTCTGAAATATAATCGTATTTTATTTCAACTTTCCTGAGCCCCTTCTTTCACCAGTGCAAAAATCTCACTTAATTGCATAGGTTTGCCATAAAATTCAACATTTTTCATGGCAGATCATATTGTAAGCACCCGTTTTATCGGTGACATGACCTTTCACAGCCAGGTAGATAATCACACTATTATTATTGACACCCCGGAACATGACGGAGGAAATGACCTCGGGCCCCGCCCTAAAAAGCTGATGCTCTCGTCTTTGGCGGGTTGCACAGGCATTGATGTGGTATCGATGCTCAACAAAATGAGGGTGTCTTTCAGCAATTTCAGCATGGACGTAGAAGCCAATCTGACCAAAGAAACCCCAAAAACGTATAACTGGGTAAAAATCACTTACCGCATCAGCGTAAAAGAAGAAGACCAGGATAAGGTTCGACGGGCCGTTAAGATGTCAAAAGAACAGTATTGCGGTGTAAGTGCCATGTTTGAAAAATTCGCCGAGCTGGAATATGAAATTGTTTTCCTTTAATTCTTAATTCTGAAGAATTTATCTGTTGTTGAACAAAGGGCTTCCTTATTTTTGTCGCCATGGCAAAAGCAGGATCAGATACTCCCTTGATGCAGCAACACAAGGCTATAAAAGCAAAGTACCCTGATGCGATCTTATTATTCAGGGTAGGTGATTTTTATGAAACATTTGGTGAAGATGCCATCCTCACCTCACAAATTCTTGGCATTACTCTTACCAAACGGAATAATGGTTCTGTCAATAGCAATGAACTCGCAGGTTTTCCGCACCATGCATTGGATACCTATTTACATAAATTGGTAAAGGCAGGGCATCGTGTTGCCATCTGCGATCAACTGGAAGATCCTAAACTGGCAAAAGGAATTGTAAAACGTGGAGTAACAGAATTACTTTCTCCGGGCACTGCCACCAACGATAAACTGCTCGAACATAATTCAAATAATTTTCTGGCAGCTGTGCATGAACAGAATGATCAATACGGACTTGCATTCACCGATATCAGCACAGGTGAGTTTTTTGTTGCAGAAGGAAATAAAGAATATGCCGATAAGTTATTGCAAAGTTTAAAACCTGCTGAAGTTGTATTTCAACGCAATAAACAAAAACAGTTTAAAGAAAATTTCGGAACAAAGTTTTACACCTATCATTTAGAAGAATGGATTTTCACTGAAGCTTATGCAACAGAATTATTGCTGAAGCATTTTCAAACCCATTCACTCAAAGGATTTGGAGTTGAATCATTAACATTGGGAACCATTGCTGCAGGTGCAATCCTTCATTATTTAAGAGATACAGAGCACCCCAACCTCAATCATCTCACTTCTGTTCAGCGGCTCGATGAAGCTGATTATTTATGGATGGATCGCTTTACCATCCGCAATCTTGAATTACTGGGAAGTAATGCAGATGGAGGCAATTCCTTACTAAAAGTTCTTGATAATACTGTTTCACCAATGGGTGCAAGGCTGATGAGAAGGTGGATGGTGTTACCCTTAAAAGATATTGAACGCATTAATGAACGGTTAGATGCTGTGCAATCAATCATCCTTGAAACGGAGTTGAGAAAGCAACTGCAATCATTGATCAAGCAATGCGGTGATGTGGAACGGTTGGTTGCCAAACTTCCATTGAAGAAAATCAATCCGAGAGAAATTTTACACCTGGCGAAGGGATTGGGATTTGCTGAAAAAATTAAAGAACAGTGCAGCTCCTCATCCAATAATTATCTGAAACGCTTAAGTGACACCATCAACCCCTGTCATTATATTGCTGATAAAATCATCAATGAAATTGTTGACAATCCTCCTGTAATGGTCAGCAAAGGTGATGTGATTAAAGATGGCATCAATAAAGAGTTAGATGATCTGCGCCGCATTGCTCATCACAGCAAAGAATTTTTACTGGAAATACAGCAACGTGAAAGTGAAGCAACAGGAATTCCATCGCTTAAAATCTCCTTCAACAATGTGTTTGGTTATTATTTAGAAGTAACCAATACACACAAACATAAAGTACCTGCTGAATGGACAAGGAAGCAAACCCTTGCCAATGCTGAACGATACATTACACCAGAGCTGAAAGAATATGAAGAGAAAATTATTGGTGCCGAAGAAAAAATATTAAAAATAGAAACTGAGCTGTTTGAAAAAATATTAATTGAGCTGCAGGAATACATCGGACCAATTCAAACAAACGGACAGGTGATGGCAATACTTGATTGCATTTGTTGCTTTGCAGAAAATGCATTGCAGTTCAAATATGTCCGTCCGCAGATGCATGATGCACCTGAACTTGAATTAAAAGACAGTCGCCATCCCGTAATTGAACGCAACCTTCCCGCCGGTGAACCCTATATTGCCAATGATCTTTTATTAGATAAAGAAGAACAGCAGATCATCATTCTTACCGGACCAAATATGAGTGGTAAAAGTGCATTACTTCGGCAGACAGGTTTAATTGTACTGATGGCGCATATGGGAAGTTTTGTACCGGCATCGGCCGCAAAAATTCCTTTAACCGATAAAATATTTACAAGAGTTGGCGCAAGTGATAATTTAAGCGGAGGTGAAAGTACATTCATGGTGGAGATGAATGAAACAGCCAGCATCATCAACAACCTTTCCAATCGAAGTTTGATTTTGCTGGATGAAATTGGCAGAGGAACATCGACCTATGATGGTATTTCCATTGCATGGAGCATTGCTGAATTTTTACATCAGTCAGCACATCAGCCAAAAACATTATTTGCCACACATTATCATGAGTTAAATGAACTGGAAGAAAAATTTCCACGCATTAAAAATTATCACATCACCAATAAAGAAGTAGGAAATAAAATTATTTTCTTACGAAAGCTGGCACCGGGAGGAAGTATACACAGCTTTGGTATTCATGTGGCAAAAATGGCTGGTATGCCCGTTTCATTAATTCAGCGTGCCAATGAAATTTTGAAGCAATTGGAAGATCAGCGAAGCAGTGGTGATATTAAAGATCATCTCCGGAATATGCCCACCCAAAAAGTACAGCTCAATATTTTTGATGTGCATTCGCAAACATTTGACGAAATAAGAACCATTCTTGAAGGATTAGATATCAACCGCCTCACTCCTGTTGAAGCATTACTGAAACTGCAGGAAATAAAACAAAGGTTACATTAAATAAAAAAGTCCCGCCTAAAAGCGGGACTTTTCATCCAGGGAGGCTGAAGGGTTTCGAATGCCGATGCTTTGATCGGCATCGAGACCAAAGCGTCTCGACCCTCGACCCCTCAGAACCACAATCTGATACTCTATTCAATTTATTTGCTGCCGTATTTAGAAATGAACTCGATCAATTTAAATCTGTTTAAGTTTTTGATTTTTCTTTCCAAAATCATCGCCTCAGATCGACTTGCTTTTTCAATTACACATCTTACTTCCCAGGGACGATAAAGTTTTGTTGCAGATTCATACCCATTATTGTGTCGTTGCAGGCGATTGGAAAAATCATCTGTTTGACCAACATAAAATCTGTCATGTTCTTTTGAATAGATGATATAAACAAAAAAAGGCATGAACTAAAATAGAAAAAGTCTCGCTTAAAAGCGGGACTTTTCATCCAGGGAGGCTGAAGGGTTTCGAACCCTCGACCCTCAGAACCACAATCTGATGCTCTAACCAACTGAGCTACAGCCTCCGTATCCGGCGGCAAAAATAATGGAATTCAGTTTTACAAGCAAATCAACATCAGTACAATTCAAAAAATAAACGTTCTTTGCGCCTCATCTGCGAAATAAATATGAATTATTGGTTATTGCTTATCCCTGTCATTTCAGCTTTTATTGGATGGTTCACCAACTGGGTAGCCGTTAAAATGCTGTTTCATCCAAAAAATCCGGTGAAAGTATTAGGTTATACTGTTCAGGGTATTTTTCCAAAAAGACAGGAACAGTTTGCACAGAAATTAGGTAAACTGGTAAGTGAAGAACTGTTATCGTTTTCTGATATCGAACAAAAAATCATCAACCCCGAAAATCTGAAAAAAGTTCTTCCTCAATTAGAAACACATATTGATCATTTTCTCAGGGTAAAACTCGCTGACAGCATGCCTGTTATCAGCATGTTTATAGGAGATAAAACTATCGATAAACTGAAAACTGTTTTCCTGGAAGAGCTGGAAATCCTTTTTCCTAAGCTGATGACAGATTATGCCGCCACTTTAAAAAACCAGTTGGATCTGGAGCAGATTGTAACCGAAAAAGTAAAAGCTTTCTCCAGCGATAAATTAGAAGACATTTTGTATCAGGTAATGGCCAAAGAGTTCCGTTTTGTTGAAATTATTGGCGGGGTACTGGGCTTTCTTATCGGGCTTCTTCAGATTGTCATCACCCTTCTTACCCAATAGTTTCCACTCATCACAAACCCAAACCTCCCGGTTGAACATTTGCCGTCTATTAGAGTTATTGATACCATTCATACTAAATGAATATGAAACATCTTAAAATAAAGGCAAATTTGCGCCTTGCAAAAAAATCATTCAACATGAAATTTGTTCTCAGCCTTATTATCTGTTTTCTCAGTTTACAGTTATCTGCACAAATGCCGGGAGGGGCAGGTGGTGGAAGAAACAGTGCTCAAATGAACATGGGCCGCCTCTATGGAAAAATTCTTGATTCAAAAACAGGTAAACCGATTGATGCAGCTTCTGTACAGTTGATTCAAAATAAGTTTGACAGCACCACTAAAACAAGAAAAGATGTGATTGTTAACGGACAACTGACTGTTGCCAATGGCGACTTCAGCCTGGAGAATCTGAATATCATGGTTCAATATAAACTGAAAGTAACGGCTATCGGTTATAAAACCATTGAACAAAAGGTGGGCTTTACGCTTAACACAAATAGTGGCGGAGATATGAGTTCAATGCTCAACAGTATTGATAAAGATCTCGGCAATATCAAATTAGAAACAGATATCAAGGAATTGAGCGAAGTGGTTGTAACAGGCGATAAACCAATGTTACAGCTTGGTATTGATCGTAAAATATTCAATGTTGAAAAAAATATTGTTTCACAGGGTGGTACAGGCGTTGATATTATGCGTAATGTACCAACTGTAACAGTTGATATTGATGGAAACATCACTCTCCGTAACAGTGCCCCGCAAATTTTTGTTGACGGCAGACCAACTACATTAACACTCGATCAGATTCCTGCTGATGCAATATCAAGTGTTGAACTGATCACAAACCCATCAGCAAAATTTGATGCCAGCGGCGGACAATCGGCCATCATCAATATTGTATTAAAAAAGAACCGCAGAGTTGGTTACAGTGGCGGTGTACGTGTGGGTGTGGATATGCGTGGAAAAATAAGTGGAGGTGGTGATATTAATATACGCCAGGGGAAAATAAACTTCTTTGCCAACATTGGAGTGAACCAGCGTAAATCCATTTCGTTTGGTGAAACAAATCGTACAAATCTTTTAGATACATACGACAATACTTTTTTTACCCGTAACAGAAACACAAGTAATGGCATGTTTGGGTTTGGGAGAGCGGGATTTGATTTCCTGATTGACAACAGAAATACCATTACTCTTTCCGGTTCAATT
>CAZOLW010000083.1:0-5049 GCA_964580775.1 uncultured Chitinophagaceae bacterium
GTGTACAGCAAACATTAAAGCTGGGAAAAGACCTGATGTTTATTGGAACAGAAAAGGGTACTGTTGTTTCGTATTCCAAACAGTTGATGTGTGAAGATACAGGGCTCAGTTATGAAGAACCATCACCCAATGCATTTTCATTTAACTCACCGTATGGCGCATGTCCAACCTGTAAAGGATTAGGGAATGTGTATACCATTGATATGGAACTTGTACTTCCTGATAAAACAAAAACAGTTAAGGAAGGCGGCATTGCTCCGTTAGGTGAAGAACGGGAGGCCAGTGTGTTTCAGCAAGTGATCGCTTTTGCAAAAAAGTATAAGATCAAATTAGATTTACCGGTAACAGATTTAACGAAAGAGCAATTAGATCTGCTGTTGTTTGGTGATAAAAATATTAATGCATCTCTTGAAGTTGATCCGGGTGATGAAACGGTGCCACAGGAATACACAGGAAGTTATGAGGGAATTATTCCCATGCTGAAACGTTGGTTTGTTTCACCAAACAGTACAGAAGCTTTGCGTGACTGGGTAACACAATTTATGACATTGCAAACCTGTGGCAGTTGCAATGGTGCAAGATTGAAAAAAGAAAGTTTATGGTTTAAAGTTGAAGATAGAAATATTGCTGAGTTAAGTGAATTGAACCTCGACAATCTTGCTGCCTGGTTTGATGGCCTTGAACTCCGTATCAGCAACAGGCAGGCAGCAATTGGAAAAGATGTATTAAAAGAAATCAGGGAACGTTTGCAATTTTTACTGAATGTTGGTTTGACTTACCTCACATTAAACCGTTCATCAAAATCATTGAGTGGTGGTGAAAGTCAGCGTATCAGGCTGGCTACACAGATTGGATCGCAACTGCAGGGCATCACTTATATTTTAGATGAACCGAGTATTGGTTTACATCAGCGGGATAATCATCGTTTGATTGATGCACTGAAAAATTTAAGAGATGTAGGCAACAGTGTATTGGTTGTTGAACATGATAAAGACATTATGCTTGCTGCCGATCATTTAATAGATGTTGGCCCCCAGGCCGGAAAGCATGGCGGCACCATTGTTTCGGCAGGAACTCCAAAACAAGTTCTTGCATCAGGCAGCGATACAGCCAAATATCTCAATGGTGAAAAGAAGATTGCTATACCATCTGAAAGAAGAAAGGGTAATGGAAAGTTTATTGAATTGAAAGGATCAACAGGTAACAATCTGCAGAACGTAAGTATTAAACTTCCACTCGGCAAACTGATTGTTGTAACAGGAGTAAGTGGCAGCGGCAAGAGTACACTCATCAATGAAACACTCTATCCTATTCTCAATAAATACTGTTACGAATCAAAAGCTATTCCAATGCCTTATAAATCTATCAAGGGATTGGAACATATTGATAAAGTAATTGAAATTGATCAATCGCCTATTGGCCGTACGCCAAGAAGTAACCCTGCCACCTATTGCGGTTTTTTTACTGAGATCAGAACTTTATTTGCGGCAATACCTGAAGCAAAGATTCGTGGATACAATGCTGGACGATTTTCATTCAATGTAAAAACCGGCCGTTGTGATGTATGTGAAGGTGGTGGTATGCGGGTTATTGAAATGAATTTTCTTCCCGATGTTTATGTGCATTGTGAAAAATGTAATGGCAAACGTTATAACAGGGAAACATTAGAGATACGATACAAAGGAAAATCCATTGCAGATATACTTGACATGACTGTTGAAGAAGCAGTTGAATTTTTTCAGCCTGTTCCATACCTGTACCGGAAAATAAAAGTATTGGAAGATGTAGGGCTGGGTTATATTACTCTTGGCCAGAGTGCAGTTACATTAAGCGGTGGAGAAGCACAGCGTGTAAAACTTTCAACAGAGTTGGGAAAAAAAGACACCGGTAAAACGTTTTACATTCTTGATGAGCCTACAACAGGTTTACATTTTCAGGGTATTCAGCACCTGCTGGATGTATTGAATAAATTAACCGACAGAGGAAATACTGTTTTAGTGATTGAACACAATATGGATGTAATAAAAGTTGCAGATCATATCATCGATCTTGGTCCTGAAGGAGGTGATGGTGGAGGAGAAATTTTATTTGAAGGAACTCCTGAAGAATTACTGAACTGTAAAAAAAGTTATACTGCACAGTTCTTAAAACTGGAAATGTAACCACCGCATTTTTCAGCACATATAAAAAGAAGCCCCCGAAATATCGGGGGCAACAGGATAGAGTACGGACCAAGAGAAACAAAGCAAAGCATGGTGAAAAGAATATTAGTCACTGGTTCTCGGTTCAGATTTTCACAGGATTGGAAAACTTAAGAGAGGGTACGGACTAAAATTAATTACATACTTTGCTTAAAGAGTTACAGGTATAATTTCTTTTTGAAAATAAATAAGATAACATAAAGCGTTACCAGGCCTACACGGAGTAGCCAGATAGTAAGCTGCGGATTTTTTAATTTTTGGATTTGAGTTTTCATGTTTGGGATTTGGGTAGGGATTATTTATTCTTCTTCTTAGCTTAGAAGTACTGCGGGCACTTCATTGAATTTTTATTTTTAAACCAGTCAGCATATACATCACCAATCTTCCAGGTTAAACGGAACGTACTGGAAAAATAAGAGTCATTCCGTTTAGGGTTTCCTCTTTTCTTTCCGGGTTGATACGGAGTATATCCGGGTGAAGTTGAGGGATAAAACGAACTTGGATTAGCCATATATTTTGCAATAGCAGCCTGGCTTGGTGAAAGATAAATATCAAACAGAACCGGATCAATAAATTTTGTACTTACATCATCAATATAATCGCTTCCGGTTTTACGGTGAATGAATTCAACACCTAATGTCAGTCTTTCAGTAATATCATATTTAAATCCAACACCTAAAGGAACACAATAGGAAGTAAGGCTGTATTCAGGTTTACCTGTTTCAACCATTCCCTGTCCTTCTAATCTTAATGGCTTCAGATTAACCCATGTTTCAGTACCGGCGGGACTTGTATATAATCCCTGTGGATTAAATTTAAATACTCCGATTCCACCGATAAGATATGGTCTGAATCTTGGTAAGCCCCATCCGTTTTTTACACTGAAAAAAGCAGTTGGATATAATTCAATTGCTGCATATGCTTCATACAATGGAGAACGAAAAGTGAGGTTTCTGTATTTCCTTGAACCTTCCCAGGTATCAGCAGGTTGCTTCTGCTTGATCAAACGGTCGTCACCTTCCATCTGACCGATATTACCTGCAACTCTAAAACCAATCCATTCAGATGGATAATAAGAAGCGGAGATACCACCAACCATATTTGTTACAGGAAAATTATTGTCTTTAGGACCATAGGTTCCTTTACCACGATTTCCTCCAAGATCTCCAAGAAAGTTCATTGGACCAACATTAATGCCAATCTCAAATCTTGAGTTAGCAGTAGTCAGCCCCACTTGGGCATTTGCTGAAGGAATGAATAAAGTAAACAGGAAAAAAGCGTACAGGATATACTGAGGAGTACGAATTTTCATAGCTTTGGATATTTGGTTTTTCTGATACTGGATATAACATGGCAATATTAAACAACTAATTCTGAAGTTCAAAATTATTTCTTTAGCATTTTCAGTGTAAACCCTTACTGGCATGGGCTTTTAGGTGCTTTTACTAAACGGCACTCGTAAAAATACTTATTTGTTTTTGTAATAACGAATCATTTTTACATGTTCAATTCCATCTTCTAAATACACCTTCCCGGTTTGCTCAAACCCCAGCGAAGAATAAAATTTCAGCAGGTATAACTGTGCGCCGATTTTAATATCCTGCCCGCCAAATAATTTACAGCAATACGCTATAGCTGTATTCATTAACTCTCTTCCAGCTCCTTCTTTACGTGCTTCAGGATTTGTTACCACCCTTCCTATAGAAGGTTGTATAAATGCTAAGCCCGGAGGTAATATTCTGCTGTAAGCCATGAGTTGTTTGTCATCAGCCCAACCCATTAAATGCCAGCTTTGCTGATCTTTATAATCAGCATCCTGAAACACACAATTCTGTTCAACTACAAATACTTCATTCCTTAACCACATGATGGTATACAATTCATGTGGAGTCAATTCATCAAATTTTTTTATTACCCAATTCAATTTCATGATTCAAAAATCTTAATAATGATACTTTTCTTTCCAGAGTTGTTTTAAAAATCGCCTCAGTTCTTCTTCTCTTGCATTTTTTCCCGGTTCATAAAATGTTGTTCCGCTTATTTTTTCGGGTAAATACTCCTGCGATGAAAAATTGTTTTCATAGCTATGTGAATATTGATAACCTTTCCCGTAATCGAGATTTTTCATCAGTTTAGTCGGGGCATTGCGGATATGCAAAGGAACAGGCAGATCACCAAACATCCTTACCGCTTCTTCTGCTTTACCAATAGCTTCCACAGCAGCATTACTTTTTGCTGATGATGCTAAATAAGTTGCACACTGCGATAAAATGATTTTCGATTCGGGATAACCAATCTTATTCACCGCATCAAATGTTGCATTTGCCAGCAGCAATGCATTGGGATTGGCGTTACCGATATCTTCACTGGCAAGTATTACTAACCTGCGGGCAATGAATTTCACATCTTCACCGCCATCAATCATTCTTGCCAGCCAATAGACTGCAGCATTAGGATCGCTGCCACGGATGGATTTGATAAATGCCGAAATAATATCATAATGCTGTTCACCACTCTTATCATACAAAGCCATTTTTTGTTGAACGGTATGCAATACTAATTCATCAGTAATGATCAAAGAATCGGAGTCGTCAGAAGCCCCTCCTTCGGAGGGGTTTGGGGAGGCCACAATTTCAAGCAGGTTCAACAACTTTCTTGCATCACCTCCGCTTAAGCGGATCATTGCTTCGGTTTGCTTCAGCTCAATCTTTTTTTTCTGTAAGATTTTATCTTCTGCAATTGCCTTGTTTAATAACTGCAACAGATCTTTTTCCTCCAGTGCTTTTAAAACAAAAACCTGGCAACGGCTGAGCAAGGCACTGTTTACTTCAAACGAAGGATTTTCTGT
>CAZOLW010000084.1:0-3177 GCA_964580775.1 uncultured Chitinophagaceae bacterium
AGGAAGCGGTGAAAGTTTTAAGTTGTACGTTGTAAGTTGTAAGTTGGCTGATCGTTGCTGCAATAGATGAGCTGTCTAATCCGCCACTCAAACTTGTGCCAATTTCAACATCACTTCTTAATCTTCTTTTTATTGATGTGCTGAATAAAGATTGAAACTGTTCAATGGCTTCTGCTTCGCTGATGGTTGAAACGGTTTCTTTATCAAGATCCCAGTATTGAGTGATTTCATTCTTCCCATCTTTCAAACTTAATTTCAGGTAATGCGACTGTGCTAAGCAGATAATGTTTTTATAAAATGTCTGTGACAAATCAACCGGATTTTTTACCCAGCCCAAACCAATATAATTCAGCAGCATTGTATGATCGATCTCTTTCTTAATTCCTGCCGCCCACAAGGCTTTCATTTCACTGGCAAAGACAAACTGTTTCCCATCAAAAAAATAATAGAAAGGCTTTTCACCAAAACGGTCTCTTGCTGCAAAAACGGTTTGCTCCTGTTCATCCCAGATGGCAAAGGCAAACATACCATCAAACTGCTGCAGGCATTCTTCCTTCCAGTAATCATAAGCGGCAAGAATTACCTCTGTATCGGATTGTGTGCGGAACTGATATCCCTTCTTCAGCAGTTCTTCTTTCAGTTCAATGTAATTGTAGATTTCGCCGTTGTAGGTAATTGTGTAGCGGTTTTTTCTCCCCTCACCAACAGGAGAGGGGTTGGGGGTGAGGTGCATTGGTTGTTTACCCGCATCACTTAAATCAATAATCGCCAAACGTCTGTGACCAAATCCAACTGTTTTGTTTTCATTGATCCAGAAGCCTTCCCCATCAGGTCCACGATGAGCAATGGCACCCGTCATTGCTTTCAACCGTTCTGTTGAAACAAGCTGTTGATTCACTGATATAATTCCTGCAATACCACACATGCTGTAAATATTCAAAATTCAAAACACAATAACCAAAAATGCAGCAATAAAAAAACTCCGCAGTTAATTGCGGAGTTCTGAATCATATCTTACAAACTGTAGTTAAGGTCACTTCTTACATCCTGCCTCTTACCTCATACTTCATTCTTACCACGAAATCGGCATCCTCACCATCACATCATCCCAGTTCATCACCAGGCTGATGCTTTTCTCAGTTACTTTTTCAAAGGTCATGGTAAACGATTCAACCATATCTGCCATTTTTGTAACCGCACATTCTGTACGCAATACATCTTTTGCAGCATCATATTTAAATGCTCCCCAGATATCGGTTTCTTTATTAATGATCAGTGTCCATTTAGCAGGGTTCTCCAGCGCATACATCGTATAACGACCCTTCTTCACCGTTTTGCCGCCAATTTTTACATCACGGAAAAACTCAATCTCAGTTGCTTCATTTGCACCAAGTCGCCATACCTTTCCATCTTCCACCAGTTCACCAAACACTTTACGTCCGCTTTTAGAAGGACGGCTGTACACCACCCTTGCAATCAGCTGTTCCGTTATTTTATTGGGTTGAATGCGGAGAATGGGATAATTTACCGGGTAATAAGCCATATCCATGGGCGACTTATCAAGAGGAGGCAATTTGCTGCCATTTTGTGCCGAAACGGTTAATCCAATTACTAAAAAGAACAGGGAAGAGAGGAGAAATTTCATTAGTCGATTTGTTTAATTTTCTAAACGCAAAATTAACTGAAACATTGCTGCCGGAAATCACCACTTATCCTGCTTATGGGCATGGTTATCATAACTAACAAATGTTAATATTGCTTAATTTTAAAGCTATGTACCAGGAACTTACTTACCAATCTGCCGAAGAAGCATTATCCGTCATTCAAAGTGGCGATCGTGTATTCGTACAAGGCAGCGCCCAGACACCTTTGTATTTACTGCGTGAACTGGCTAAACAATCGCACCGGTTACGTAATGTAGAACTTGTGTTTATTACTGTTGTGGGCGATATTACGGTTGACAAACCGGAATACGTTGACAACTTTCATATCAACTGCATGTTTGTAAGTGAAAGTGTGCGCAGGGCAGTGAATGAAGGCCGTGCCGATTTTATTCCCGTTTTCCTAAGCGATATTCCTGACCTCTTCAAAAAAGGCCACCTGCCTATTGATGTGGCACTGGTACAGGTTTCACCTCCCGATAAACATGGCTACTGTTCACTTGGAGTAAGTGTTGATATTGCCCGCAGTGCTGTGAACACCGCCAAACATATCATTGCCCTCATCAATCCCAATGTGCCACGCACACATGGCGACAGTTTAATTCATACCGACCGTTTTACTTCTGTTGTTTATGGAAATGAAGCTTTACCTGAAGTGGACTATGGCTGCAAAGTGGGTGAAGATGAATTAAAGATCGGCCGTTACATTGCTGAAATGATTGATGATGGAAGCACCCTGCAAATGGGCATCGGAACTATTCCCGATGCTGTATTGAAATCACTTCATAATCACAAAAACCTCGGCGTACATACAGAAATGTGCAGCGATGGAATTATTGACCTGGTGGAAAATGATGTCATCAACAACACCAAGAAAAGAATCCATCCCAATAAAACCGTAACAGGGTTTGCAGTAGGTACAAGAAGACTGTATGATTATGTAGATGATAATCCTGCTTTTGTTTTTTTAGATATTGATTATGTCAACGATCCGCATGTCATTCGCCGTAACCCGAAAGTGATTGCCATCAACAGTGCCATTGAAGTGGATATTACCGGCCAGGTTTGTGCCGACAGTATTGGTACAACCCAGTACAGCGGTATTGGCGGACAAATGGATTTTATGCGTGGTGCTGCGTTGAGCGAAGGCGGTAAACCCATCATTGCTTTAACCTCACGAACTGCAAAAGGAATGAACAGGATCGTTCCGTTTTTAAAACAGGGAGCCGGCGTTGTTACCACCCGTGGACATATTCATTATGTAATTACCGAATATGGCGTGGCACATTTGTATGGAAAAAATCTGCGGCAAAGAGCCAAGCTCTTAATTGATATTGCACATCCTGATGACAGGGAAATGCTGGAGCGTGCCTGCGTGGAACGGTTCAAACATTTCCTGGTGTATGATTCTTATATTCATTAAACATCGTTTGAACAAAAGCAAACAGTAAAGGGAAAAACTCATCATAACATTCCTGCAGTTCATCAAAGTTTTCTTCAAACAAACGGAAGGCTG